>CAYLQT010000001.1:0-114441 GCA_964386035.1 uncultured Clostridium sp.
GGCACTTGGGTGAGACTCATCCTTATGATGATCTCCCTTGTCAACATGGCACTTGTCGCACTCGGAAAAGCACCTGTCAGCGTGCAGTACGAGGAAGTATATGCTCTTGTCAGCATAGTGCTCTCAGTAGCGGTCGGCATAGCAAGTTACTGGAAGAACAACAGCTTTACCAAGGCAGCACAGGAGGCAGATGAATATCTGCACGCACAGGGCACTGCAATCGAGGACAGCGGTTACACCGAGGAGGCAGAGTAATGATTATTGCGATACTTTATAACCTTATGCAGATGCTCGGACTGTACGGAGCGGCAGCAATAGTGGCCATACTTAAGATTTTCGGCACACTTTGAGCCGAAAACCGCCGCAACAATGTAAAAAAGCCCGATTTTTACGTTGTTATACAATTAAATAGGTAGAAAGATAGCCCCGACGAGGAAAATTGTCCTTGTCGGGGCTATTGCTATTTAAGGCTAAAAGAACAAAAGTTTTGACTGACATTTGACTGACATTTTTTAGTATTTCTACGCAAAAATGCGTAAAAATACGCTGATTTCTAAAAAAGAACAAAGCCTTAAAACCCTTACATATCAAGGATTTCAAGGCTTTTGAAGTGGCAGGGGCAGAAGGACTTGAACCCTCGGCACGCGGTTTTGGAGACCGCTGCTCTACCAACTGAGCTATACCCCTATATTTGAAGCGCCGAAATCGGCGCTTCTTGGTGGGCCATCAGGGACTCGAACCCCGGACCATTCGGTTATGAGCCGAGTGCTCTAACCAACTGAGCTAATGGCCCCAATAGTCACACTCCTGTGCGACAGCAAATATGATACCAAATTATAACGCAGTTGTCAATGATTTTTTTAAATTTTATGTGTGTTTTTACAGTATCTTTTCTCCGTCGAAGAAGAACACGCCGTAACCGCTGCCGGTGGGCTTGCCCTCCTGCAATCTGCGTTTGAAGGCACGCCTAATGGATGTGTCCTCGGGCAGGTCGTCAATAGGGCCGTCGCTGTATTTTGCGAACACTCGCCACGAATCGGAGAACTTCTCCTTGTCCTCACTTCTGATTATGTCAAAATCGTGCATGAATCGGAGGATGTTGCTGTTTTCGGGCAAAAATTCCTCGTGACCCTTATAGAGCAGCCACGAACCGCACACGAACGGCATAACCTCGCCGTCCTTTCCTCCGAAGAATTTATATGCGAGCTTGTAGGACTCAATACGCTTTTCGTCGGTCAGCGGGCCTGCGGATGGGATGTGGAAGTTTATAACCCTGTCGCCACGCTGTAATTTGTGGCCGAGCTTTTCATATGAATCGGCATCAAAGCCCACTTCCTCAAATTGGAATCTGCCCAAACCGAATCTTGTCATCTCAAAGAAGCCCCTGTACCAGCCGGGAACGAAGGTGCCCCATATATCTCTGCAATTCTTACATTCGATGAGCTTCCATTTGAGATCCTCTATGCTCTTCCAGAAAATCGCTTCGTCGATTCCTTTTTGAGCGTATTGCTCACGAAGGGCAGGGCAGGCACCGAGAAGAAAAGCCGTGTTCATCGTGTACTGATTCTCGCCCAAAGCTTCGCTCAGGGTCTTGAGGCGTCCTATGATAGCGTCAAGCTCACTCGGATTCGAGATAAATTCATCGACAAGGGCATTGAATTCGGCATTGTTCTCAACTCTTTCGGTGCAGGCGGTAATGGTTTCAACGGCTTCTTCGGGGAAGCCGATGTGTTTCATGATTTTTTTGCTTTCGTTTGCGTTTACAGACATTTATTCTCACTCCGTCTTGTAGTATTTCGTCCATTGCAAGGATACCACAATCTGTGTGCTTGGTCAAGAGCCACAATAAAAAGAATGTATAGCTATGTGCTTTACGGCTACGACATATGAAATAGAAGCACAGCAACCCTCTTCGATGTTTTGTTCATACTTTGTTCATAAATACTTTATACTGCTTTTATATTCACATAGTATGATGTAAACGATAAAAAATTATCAATATAAATTTATCAAAAAATACCCGAGGAGGGACAGTTATGTATAACAGATTTGTATTAAACGAGACTTCGTACCACGGCGCAGGTGCGGTCAAGGCTGTCGCTGACGAGATAATCGCCAGAGGCTTCAAGAAGGCACTTGTCGCATCCGACCCCGACCTTATCAAGTTTGGTGTATCGAAGAAGGTCACCGATGTGCTTGACGAGGCAGGCATTGCCTATGAGATGTTCAGTGAGATAAAGCCGAACCCGACTATCGAGAATGTTCAGGCAGGCGTTGCCGCATTCAAGGCAAGCGGTGCGGATTGCATCGTGGCTATCGGCGGCGGCTCCTCTATGGACACCGCAAAGGCTATCGGCATTATTATCGAGAATCCCGAGTTTGCCGATGTCAGAAGCCTTGAGGGTGTTGCCCCGACAAAGCACAAGAGCGTGCCGATAATCGCAGTTCCCACCACCGCAGGAACAGCCGCAGAGGTCACGATCAACTATGTCATCACCGATGCTCAGAAGAGCCGCAAGATGGTCTGCGTTGATGTGCATGACATTCCCGTTGTCGCAGTTGTGGATCCCGATATGATGTCGTCAATGCCCAAGGGACTGACCGCCGCTACAGGTATGGACGCACTCACCCACGCTATCGAGGGCTATATCACCAAGGGCGCATGGGAGATGAGCGATATGTTCCATCTCAAGGCTATCGAGATAATCTCGAAGTCGCTCAGAGGTGCAGTTGATAATACCCCCGAGGGTCGTGAGGGCATGGCACTCGGTCAGTATGTTGCAGGCATGGGCTTCTCGAATGTCGGTCTCGGTATCGTCCACTCTATGGCTCATCCGCTCGGCGCACTTTATGACACTCCGCACGGCGTTGCAAATGCTATCATCCTGCCGACCGTTATGGAATACAACGCTCCGGCAACGGGCGAGAAGTACCGTGACATTGCAAAGGCAATGGGCGTTGAGGGTACTGAGAATATGAGTGTCGAGGAATACCGCAAGGCGGCTGTCGATGCAGTTAAGAAGCTTGCCGCAGATGTCGGAATCCCCGCAGACCTCAAGGAGATAGTCAAGCCCGAGGATGTTGATTTCCTTGCACAGTCCGCATATGACGATGCTTGCAGACCCGGCAACCCCCGTGACACAAGCGTTGAGGAGATAACGGAGCTTTACAAGTCTCTCATGTAATCCCGATTTTTTTCGAGGCTCACCCAAAGTGGTGAGCCTTTTTTTGTTTATGTGATGCAAATGTGCGGCGTTTATGCTATAATCCTATTGAGTTTAAGCTTTAAACGGAAGTGAGCGAAAATATGAAAAAGGTCATTGTTGTTTCAAAAACACATCTCGATTTGGGCTTCACGGATTATGCCGAGAGTATCAGACGCAAATATTTGGAGGAGTTCATCCCGGGAGCTATAGAGCTTGCGAAAACGGTCAATACCGCCGTGTGCAAAAAATTTGTTTGGACTACAGGCTCGTGGATAATCAAGGAAGCACTCGAGCAGTCCGACGAAAATCGGAAAAGAGAACTTGTCCGTGCAATAAAGGACGGCGATATAGTTGCCCACGGCTTGCCGTTCACACTTCATTCCGAACTGTTTGACAAGGATACCTTCGACTTTGGACTTTCAATAGTTGATGACATAGATGCCCTGCGAGGCAAAAAGACCGTGGCGGCGAAGATGACCGATGTGCCGGGTCACACAAGGGCGATAGTGCCTCTGCTTGCCAAGCACGGAATAAAGCTTTTGCATATCGGTGTCAACGGAGTGTCGGCGGTGCCGGAATTGCCCGAGTGCTTTTTGTGGAGATGCTCCGGTACGGAGATAGTGGTCGTCTATTCGGGCGATTACGGCGGAGCATTCAAGAGCGAGCTTATTGATGAAGTGCTGTATTTTGATCACACGGTTGATAACCGAGGCACACCGTCGCCCGAGCGAGTGCTCCAAAAGCTCGGAGAGATACAAAAAGAATATCCCGACTATGAGGTTACAGCCGGAACATTGGATGAGTTTGCCGAGTGCATATGGGCAGTCAGAGACAAGTTGCCCGTATTTGAGGGCGAGATAGGTGATACATGGATTCACGGCGGTGCAGCCGACCCGTACAAGTCCGCATCACTCAGGGAGCTTATGCGCCTGAAAAATAAATGGCTGAGAGACGGCTCAATGCAGAGAATGGGCGACGAATACAAAGCCTTTGCCGATGCACTTTTGTGCATCGGTGAACACACCTGCGGATTGGATTCCAAAATGGGACTTGCCGACTATGAAAACTACCTCAAACCCGATTTTCGTGCGGCGAGGGCGGCGGATAAGGTCGAGACTAAGCATCCCGATTGGGAATATCCCTATAATATTGAAGCCTCCGCCATTAGAACATACGGCAGATACAGCGCAATGGAAAAGAGCTGGCAGGAGCAGAGAGGGTATATAGATAAGGCGCTCTGCACTCTCGGTGACGAGCACAGAGCCGAAGCGGAGAAGGCCTTAAGCACATTGCGTCCGCAGCAGGCAAAAAGCCTTGACGGTGAGCCTTATTCCGAGCCGATAGCTGTCGGTGACTACATATTGACGGTAAATGTTCACGGTGCGATAGGCAGACTTACCTACAAGGGCAAGGAGATAATCAAATCAAACAGTGAACCGATCATGGAGTATCGCTCATACTCAAAGGCGGATTATGATTATTGGTTTGAGCACTACTCACGCAATATGGATATCAATTATTTGTGGGGTTATGCCGATTTCGGCAAGCCGCTTTTGAAATATGCCGACGGTAAATATCCAATGGGCAGGTTCTTCTATACAGCCGAGAGCATCACGGTTGACAGAGCCGATGACTGTGCCAACGTGAATGTCGCCCTCAAGTGCGACGAGAGACTCTGTGATGAGCTGGGCGCACCGAGAAGCGTGCAGGTGATATACACTCTTACGAGCACGGGGCTGAAAGTCGGCGTATCGTGGTTCGGAAAGGATGCCAACCGCCTGCCCGAGGCGATTTTTCTGCATATGTATCCCACGGGTGACAGCTTTGAGCTTGTTAAGCTCTCGGAGCGGATAGACTATAACAGCGTCGCCTCCATGGGCGGCAGAAACCTCAGTGCAGTCGAGAAGCTTGTGATAAAAACCAATGCAGGCAGTTTTGATTTTATAAACCGCCATTCACCGCTCGTGTCAATAGGCAGGGGCAAAATCCTCGAGTATGACAATAAACTTGAGAGCATAACGGACGGCATGGCATATGTGCTGTGCAATAATGTCTGGGGTACAAACTTCCCGCTGTGGTATGAAGATAACGCCCATTTTGAGTTTGAAGTAACCACTACCGAATAAAGCAACAAGGGACGGTTAAACCGTCCCTTGTTTTGCTATTAACCTTTAAAAACCGCATCAACAAATTTTTTCGTCACATCGTCTATGCTGTAGCCTGCTCGGATACAGGCGGCACAAGTGTCTTGACGGACGGGCGAGCACATACTTATCGCCTCGTCTGCCCACTCGCTCGAAGCGGCGGAGAGAGGGAAGAATTTGACAAGTCCCGTTATGTCTGCACTTTTTGTTATCGTGTCGGAGATAAGGCAGGGCAGTCCCGTTGCCTGAGCCTCGATGATTGCGTTTGGCATACCCTCATAGAAGGATGGCATGATTATAACATCGATGGCGGAAAGAACACTCGGAATGTCCGAGCGAACGCCGGCAAAAATGATATTTTCATATATGCCCAGCTCCTTTGCCCGCTGTCGGATTTCTTCCTCGAGCGGCCCCGTGCTGACTAAAAGCAGCTTGCTGTCGGGTGATTTTTCCAAAATACTCTTGAATATTTCAAGCAGGAACTTGTGATTCTTTTGCGGTGCGAACCGAGCCACATTACAAAAGACAAGCTGATTTTCGCAGATGCCTAGTTCGGTTCTGATTCTTTGCCTCTCCGATTCGGAAAAGCGGTATAGATTTAAATCAAGCCCGTTTTTGAGTAGCAATACTTCGCCCTTTGAATAGCTTGAGCCGAAAGTATATTCGGCGGCGAGATCCGATGGGGCAATTTTTACATCCACATATTTGCCGTAGAGCAGACGGCCGAGACGGTGAGCGATTACGGTTTTGAGACTGCCGCCGTTGCTGGAGTTGCTCGAGCGTACCGCACAGACCTTCGCCCCTGCACGTTTTGCTATCTTCATCTCCATAAATCCCATGGCGTTGGAGGTGATTCGCAGAACATGAGTGTAGTTGTTTTCTTTGATTATCTGCGTTAGCTGTCGTTTGAATTCACTTACATTCTCTGATTTTGATGGGATTCGGTATATTTTTCCGCCCATCGAAATTATCTCATCTTCATAGAAGCACTTCTCCGGCACATTGATACAAAAGTCGAACTGATATTTGCTCTTGTCCAACTGCCTGTATATTTTCATTAAAAAGGTTTCCGCACCGCCTGCGTTCATACCGCTGAGCAGGCATAAAAGTCTTGTCATGAAAAATCCACCTCCGATAAACTGTCTCCTGTATTCCCTGTAATTTAGTATACACTCGGGGCGGATTTTTTACAAGGCAAAACGGCGAAATAAGTCACAAATACCGCCGACAAAAAAGAAAAATGAGCTATCCGTTCTGGGATAGCTCATCGTTTTGCTTTTATCAGTCCTTGTGATAACGCAGTGAGCAGACATCGTCGCCCTTTGCTATGCACTTGGGCAGGTCGAGCACACCGCCGTAGCACTCACCGATTGCGTGGTCGCCGCACATTGCGATGTCGCAGAGCATTGCGATCTCCTCGTCGGAGCAGCCGGCGTTCTGCCATGCCTTCACGAGAGGGCAGTAGTGGAAGTCGATGGAAAGCTTGTCGTCGGTGGACTCAAGAATATCCATTTCAAATACGAGCTGTGCAGGCTTTGTGAACAGAGTCTTGCGAAGTCCCTTGAGGCTGTCGGTCTTGCCCTTTTTGACAAGGTCGGAGCCTTGTGAAAGACCGCATCTTCTGACAGCGTCACTGCCGAAGTCTCTCGGGTCAAGGCCTCTCTTCTTAGCCTCGTCGCAGAGCAGATAGAGCCAGAAGGCTCTGTGCTCAAGCTGTGCGCGGATAGCCTGAAGGAGTACATTCTTGTACTTGGGGTCATTTTTTACGTTGCTCATTTTCGGTTCTCCTTTATATCTTTTTAATAAAGTCCTTGTAGAATACGACACACTCACCGATGTTCTTTATGCCTATGTGCTCATTCTCGGCGTGAATAGTCGCAAACTGTGCCTTGTTAAGGTCTATGGGAGCAAAGCGCAGGATGTTGTCCGCAACATCTGTGAAGCGTCTTGCGTCTGTGCCGGCGGTGAGCAGGAACGGAGCAACCGCAACATCGGGATAGTTCTCATTGAGAACCTTTTCGACGGTCTTGAAAGCGTCCGAATTGAAGTCGGAGGGCTTGCAGTAGTCACGCTCGATAAGCTCGATTTCAACGCCGTATTTCTCTGCGATTGCCTTTATCTTCTCAAGGCCTGCGTTGAGGTCGTCCTCACGCACACAGCGCAGGAACATGGTAGTCTCGGCGGTCTTTGCCTTGACCTGCGGGCCGAATTCGCTCTTTGCCTCAAGAGCGGTGAAGCTAAGCCCCGTTGAGAGCATTGCGCTTGCCGCAGGGATGCCCATCATAATTTTCTTGAGCAGGGGAGCGAACAGATTGAGGTTGCCGAAGAGCACCTTCATCACTGCGGGCATATAGGGGATATGTCGCTCAAAGGTTGCCTTTACTTCGGGATAGAATTTAGCCTTGTAAATTATCTTGCTCTTGTCGCTGACCTCGGTGATGAATCTTGAAAGTCTCTCCACCGCACTGTCGGTCGAGCCGCCGAAGCCGCCGTGACCCTTGGAGCTGACCGTTGCGGTGCAGCGGTAAAGATGTCTGCTCTTTTCGTGAACGGCTACCATTGCACTCTTGCAGGTGACGCCGGGGATCTGTCCCTCGGTAACGGCACCGCCCTCATCGAGCACGGTGTCAAAGTGGATGCCGTGCTCCTTGAAGTATTCGACCGCCATAACAATGCCGTCTCCGCAGACCTCCTCGTTGTTGGAGGAGCCTATGTAGAGATTGATGCCTTCAAAGTCATAGCCCTCTGCGAGCAGCTCCTCGCAGGCCATAAGCTCTGCGAAAAGCGGAGTTTTGGTGTCGATGGTTCCTCTGCCGTAGAGATAGCCATCCTTCTCGGTTGCGTTGAACGGGTCTGTTGCCCACTCGGCACTGCCGTCCACAACATCGTGGTGGGACATGAGCATAACATTTTTCTTTGCATTCTTGCCCTTTACGATGTATACAAAGCATCCGCCGCCGAAGGTCAGCTTCTCTGCCTTTGCCATTATGTTCGGGAACGATTTTGCGAGTACCTCATAGAATTTGTCATACTCGCTTCTGTTCGTGTCCTCGGGAGTCCAAACCGTCTTGCAGTTTATCATCTCGGAGAGAACCTTTACATACTCAGCATTTCTCTCTGGCGATACCGTGCGGCGATCCGCCTCGGTCTTTAAATTTGTTTTTTTCATCAGTCGTTGCTTCCCTTCGTGTGCTCTTCGATGAATTTTGTGACATTCTTTTCGTTATACAGTATAAAGCAGATGAGCGAAATGAGACTGAACACACCGGCAAAAACGCCCGTCAGCTTAACGCCGAGCATGCCGACAGCCTCATCGCCTGTTTTGCCTATGGCGAGCACGCTCGAGACGACCACCATTGCAAGAGAATAGGCGATCTTTTCGATAAATGTCTTTGTAGCGGAGAAGAAGCCCTCACGGTTGACACCGTTTTCAATGCTGTCCTTCTGGATAATATCGGACATAACGGACTGGGGCAGGATGTTGATTGCCGCAAACGGGAACGAAACAATGACGCCCATGACGAGACCGAGCAGAAGTTCATATCCCTTGAAGAAAGCGGAAATCTTGTCTCCGAAGAAGATGAAAGCGAATACGACGGTGAAGATAACACTTGCAATGACGAGCATACTCTTCTTGCCGTATTTCTTGCTGAGATTTACTATCATCGGGAACAGGCACAGAGCCACGACTATAGCCGCAAGCATAACGAGGAACGACTGCTCCTCGGGAACATTTAAGAGCATGGTGATGTAGTAGAGCATGGCAGTCTGGAAGAATGCCATTGAAATATAGCTGAACAGGTCGCCTGCGAAGAAGGTGACGAAGGTTTTGTTCTTGAAGATAGTCTTAGCCGAAGCGAGAAGTGACTGCCTGGGCTTAACGTTGCCCTCAACATAATCCTTCTCCTTGAATGCGGTTGCACCGAGCAGTACGCACACAAGACCGATGGCCGCAAAAACGGTGAAAACTATTCTCCATGACCACAGCGGTTCTACGTCGAGATTCTTTATTATGTTGACGAAGAGTGTTGCCGCATACATAAACGAGCTTGAGCCCATGAAGAAAGCGGTGCTGATAGCATAGTAGCCTACTCTGTCCTTAGCATCCGGAATGACCTCGGGTATAAGGGCGTTTCTCGGGATGAAGAAGAAGGTGTAGGCGGTGTAATAAATGATGAGGAATACGCCGACCCAAATTGCGTTGAGCGCAGAGCCATGCTTAAAGGGTGCCATGAATATCAGCAGCACCGATACGGCGTAGGGGATTGCCGAGTATTTCAAAAACGGCATTCTGCGTCCGTCCTTGTGAGTGCATTTGTCGGAGAGACCTGCAACCCAAGGGTCGGTGATTGCGTCGATGACCTTGCCCAAGCCTGTCAGCAGAGCCATGACGGTGAGGAATCCGAGAAATGTATTCTGCGGAAGAAGGATCGGTATGCCGCTTTTTGCGGTCGGCTGGAAAAAGTAGAGCAGATAGTTGCCTATCATTCCGTTGAACAGACCTTTTGCGATGTCGGAAAGGCAGTACCGGATCATTTTGCTTTTCGGAAGCTTCTTTGTCATGTTATCATCCTTTGTTGATTTTTGTCGAGCATATAGTTGTACAATATATAAGTATATATGCTCTCACGGTAAAAAAGCAAGGCTAAAAAAGTTATTCGTATGTTTATACAAAAGCAGACTCGGTTATCTGTGGATTTTCAATAAAAAAACGAAAAGGATTTTATTCCCGTATTGACTTTTTGAACTTTGACTCGAAGCTGTGTCCGAAAGCTGATTGAGTGCGTGCCCGAAAGGCTGATTGTGCGGAAAAAGCAAAGAATTTTTTTGACATTGAATATTACATCACGGCAAAAAAGTCTCAAGGCCGCTTTGCCGCTTGTCGCTAAAAATACTTCTGTTTTCGCTCAAAACAAGGTGAAAATATCTTTTTTTGTCGTTTTTTTCGACGTTTTTGCAATATTTAAGACAGAACCGATTTTTTGTTGTATCATTTACCTGTAATCAAGGCGAGGATAAAATCGTGCCGAACGGGATAAAAATCCCCGCAGCCTTAAATGCTGAAATCTACCCCCTATCTTCCTATATACGCTCACGGCAGGGGCACATCTCCTGCCGATGAGCACCCCCCATTAGTATGACAACTACTTGTTTTCATCTTTTTGTACTCACAGGCGGATCCCCTCCCGTCTGTGAGTGCCCTTTTTAATAGCAGTCGTAACCGCCGACGGAGAATCGTGCGTAATACTCCGTCGGCGTTATTTTTTAGTTGAAAGCCGCAAAGCGGCAGTGCTGTATGCGGTTTGTATAAAACAAAAAAGGTAAGGAATTAAGGGACAAGATTATGGGAAAGGATTACAGAAGCCTGCTTCCCGATGTTGAGAACAGGTATATGCTTGAATGTCGTTACAAAAAGCTTGGAAAAGATTTTGCAACACTCGGGGACAGCAATGGGACAATAAACCCAATCTGCGGCTTTATTTATGCCGAAAACGAGATGGCGGCGGTCGGATATGCAAAGGATTTTATTTTGAGATATTCGGGTGATAATCTTCTGCTTGATGACGGCAGTATTCTGGTGTTTGAAAACGGTGAGCCTGCGGATCTCTATTATGATTTTTTTTGCAATCGAGGTCGAATGATACAATATATGCACTTTCCTTGACAACACTCTCCATGTGGTGTAAAATTTTAGTTATATAAAGCTAACTTAGACCCTTAGGAGGATGTTATGACTCTTGATGAGATGAAGATAGGTCACAGTGCATATATAACCGCCGTGGGCGGTGAGGGTGCGCTCCGTTGCAGACTGCTTGATATGGGGCTTATTCCGCACACCCGTGTAACCTTGCAGAAGGTTGCACCCATGGGCGATCCGATAGAGATAATGGTCAGAGGTTATGAGCTGACGCTCAGAATCGAGGACGCAAAGAAAATCGAAGTAACGGCGGAGGATGGTCAGAAATGATTTTTGCACTTGCAGGTAATCAGAATTGCGGCAAAACGACCTTGTTCAATGCCTTGACCGGTTCCAATCAGCATGTCGGTAATTTCCCCGGCGTTACGGTTGATCAGAAAATCGGCGTAATAAAAGGTGCCAAGGACTGCTCCGTTGTCGATTTGCCGGGAATATACTCTCTGCGTCCGTATACGCAGGAGGAAATAGTCTCGAGAGACTTTATTCTCAATCAAAAGCCGGACGGAATAATAAATATAGTCGATGCAACGAATATAGAACGCAATCTTTATCTCACGCTCCAACTGCTTGAGCTGCGTGTGCCAATGGTGCTTGCACTCAATATGATGGATGAGGTTCACTCAAACGGAGGCACGGTGGATGTGCAGAAGATGAGTGAGGCTCTCGGTATACCCGTTGTGCCGATTAGTGCGGTAAAGGGAGAGGGTGTGTCGGAGCTTATCGACCGTGCCATGCAGGTGGCGAGGAGCAAGACCCTGCCGAAGGTTTGGGATTTTTGCTCGGACGGCTCTCCGGTTCACCGCTGTATACACGCAATAGTTCACCTTATAGAGGATCACACCTCACGCCAGGGCTTACCGTGCAGATTCTGTACGATGAAGCTCATTGAGGGCGATGACAATATGGCAGACAGGCTCGAGCTGGACAGCAACGAGCGTGAGCTGCTTGACCACTGCATAGTCGAGATGGAAAATGATACGGCTCTTGACCGCAATGCGGCGTTGGCTGAGATGCGCTATGAGTTTATAGAGAAGGTCGTTGAAAGCTCGGTGGTCAAATGCCATGAAAGCAAGGAACACCGCCGCAGTATGATGCTCGATAAGGTACTCACTGGCAAATACACGGCGATTCCCGTCTTTGTCGGCGTAATGTGTCTTGTGTTCTGGTTGACCTTCAATGTCATAGGCTCGGGTTTGTCCGACCTTTTGATGCTCGGTATAGATAAGCTGACGGCACTTGTCGATTCGGGACTCACCGCCTACGGCATAAACCCTGTCATACATAGCCTGATAATCGACGGTATATTTGCCGGTGTCGGCAGCGTGCTTTCGTTTTTGCCGATAATCGTAACGCTGTTCTTCTTCCTGTCCATTCTCGAGGATACGGGCTATATGGCTCGAATAGCCTTTGTTATGGATAGACCGCTTAGAAAGATCGGTCTTTCGGGCAGAAGCTTCGTGCCTATGCTCATAGGCTTCGGCTGTTCCGTGCCGGCAATAATGGCAACACGCACGGTCTCGTCCGACCGTGACCGCAAGATGACAATAATGCTCACGCCTTATATGAGCTGTTCTGCGAAGATCCCGATATATTCGGTCTTTTCTGCGGCGTTCTTCCCTGGCAGGGGAGCATTGATGATGATCTGCCTCTATTTTTCGGGAATCGTTCTCGCCATACTTTTGGCGTTGATATTAAAGAATACGGCGTTCAAGGGTCATCCCGTGCCGTTTGTTATGGAGCTGCCGAATTACCGTATGCCCTCGCCCAAGAGCGTGGCACTCCTGCTGTGGGATAAGGCGAAGGACTTTCTTCAGCGTGCGTTTACTGTCATTTTCGTAGCAACAATCATAATCTGGTTTCTGCAAAGCTTTGACACACGCATAAATCCCGTTGAGGACAGTGCGGACAGTATGCTTGCCGCAATCGGCAGATTTATCGCCCCGATATTTAAGCCTCTCGGCTTCGGAGATTGGAGAATCGCTACGGCGCTTATCTCGGGCTTCAGTGCAAAGGAGGCGGTCGTCTCAACCATGGCGGTGTTGCTCAATACGAGCGTGTCTAAGCTCTCGGCGGCACTTTCGGGAATGTTCACTCCGCTCACCGCAGTCAGCTTTTTGGCGTTCACCTTGCTCTACACACCCTGTGTTGCGGCGGTTGCAACAATCAAAAGGGAGATGAACTCAACCCTCGCCACAGTCGGTATAGTCATTCTCCAGTGCGTTGTTGCGTGGCTTGTGGCGTTTGGAATTTACAGCGTGGGGAGCATTTTGATATGAAGCCTGCCGATGTTGTAATTATTGCGGTGATCGCCGTGCTCGTGGTGCTTGCGGTGCGGTCTATACGCAAGCAGAAAAAGAAGGGCGGCTGTGCGGGATGTTCGGGTTGCTGTTCAAGCTGTACGGCACAGTGTGAGAGCAAGGAAAATAAAAAATGATTCAAAAAATCTTAATTTAATTGAAAAAAAGCTTGCAATAAGCTTTTCTATATGTTAAAATATCTAAGCATTTGTTATCCGTCACAGCTTCGATGACGGGGTTTAATGCCAAAACATTAAAGCGGGCGCTCCTCTTTCACTTAGCTTGTTACGAACGTCTGGAAATCAACGGAGGAATATAAAATGGACGCACTCAAAGTAATTGCACAGGATTCGCTCAAGACCGGCGATGACATCCCTCAGATCAATATCGGTGATACCGTTAAGGTTTCCGTTAAGATCCGTGAGGGCGAGAGAGAAAGAATTCAGGTCTTTGAAGGCACTGTTATTGCACGCAAGGGTTCGGGCGTTTCCGAGACTTTCACCGTTCGCAGAGTTTCTTACGGTGTCGGCGTGGAGAGAGTTTTCCCGGTTCACTCACCCAATGTTGCCAAGGTTGAGCTTGTCAGAGGCGGTAAGGTTCGCAGAAGCAAGCTGTATTACCTCAGAGACAGAGTTGGTAAGGCAGCAAGAGTTAAGAGCCAGGTTAAGTAATTCTGTAATTGAAGCGAATGAGGGTGTAACATTTATGTGTTACACCTTTTTTCACAGGTGGGGTTTAGTTTCTCGATGCGTAGGGTAGAAGAGTATTGGTTCAAATTTGAATATTTGAATAAAGCTGAAGTTCCCGAACCCGTATCGGGAACGCAGGAGCCTGCGCCACGCAGGTGGATAGCGATATACGATGCGGCGGCGAGCCTTGCAGCGGCGGTGACGTTGCTCGTGCTGATCTTTTCACTTGTGTTCAGACCTGCGGCAGTAGTCGGAAATTCTATGCTCAATACGTTTGCAAACGGAGACAAGGTGGCGTGCGTGCATAGCTTTAACGGCTATGAATACGGTGATGTCGTCATCATCTCCAACGCTACGAAGTACGGCGAGCCTGTGATAAAGCGTGTCATTGCAGTCGGCGGAGACAGCGTGGATATTGATTTTTATTCGGGCACGGTCTATGTCAACGGTGAGGCACTCACTGAGCCGTATGTCACAGCTCCGACGGTCGTACGCTACGATGTTACTTTTCCGCTGGTCGTTCCCGAGGGGCGGCTTTTTGTTCTGGGTGACAATAGAAATGATTCAATAGATTCACGCTCCACCGAGATAGGACTTGTGAATGAAAACGATATATTGGGTAAAGTGGTTTTCAGATTTTATCCAATAAATAAAATCGGCATAATTAACTGATGATTGAAGGCGAATGTGATGCAGGAAAATAATGAGCTTAAAATGGAAAGCGAGCAGAAAAAGCCGAAAAACAGCAAGCTCGTCGGCAATATTTACGACCTTGTTTCCGTCGTAGTGTCGGCGGTTGCGGTCATAGCTGTGGTGTTCACATTTGTCACAAGAGTGCTTGTGGTGTCGGGCAGCTCAATGCTCCCAACCCTCCAAAACGGCGATACGGTTGCAATAAACGCTTTCAAGCATGACGGCTATGAATATGGGGACATAGTGATAGTTGCCCAGCCGAACACCATGAACAAGGTGCTCATTAAGCGTGTCATAGCAACAGAGGGTCAGACGGTCGATATCGATTTTGAGCAGGGGATCGTCTATGTTGACGGCGACGCACTCGAGGAAAAATATACTCTTGAACCTACCTTTGCCACGGGCAACATAACCTTCCCAACCACAGTCCCCGAGGGCGGACTGTTCGTGATGGGCGATAACCGCAACGACTCCATGGATTCCCGATTCTCTCAGGTCGGCTTTATTGATGAACGCTATATCATGGGCAAGGTCATCGGCAGAGTGATGCCCATGGGTCAGTGGGATGTCTATAAGAATTTCAACCCCGATAAATAATAATAAATCTTGTATAAAAGCCACAGTCCTGTGCAAAGCTGCACAGGACTGTGGCTTTTATTTAAACTGAGTTATTTCTCGATTTTGCGTCGGAATAATGTTTCTACTTTGTTGTAGAAAACGGTCAGCAATGTTGAAACTAAAAATACAATTTCCGACAAAATCGGTATCCAATATAAACTGTCAAGTCGAAATATGAAGTCTGCACCTTTTAAAACCTTTATTAGATTTGAAATAAAATGTAATACACCGGCATGAAATAGATAGATAACAAATGACATGTCCGATAATTTTTCAATTATTCTGTTGTACGGTATTTGCAACATTGAAAATCCGGCAAAAATGAGCAGTGAAGCAAGCACTGTCGGAGGGGAATACGGATTTCTGAGTATTCTCACATTGACATCAATTCCCGTCGTGCTCAGATTTTTAAATCTAATGAGTGTTACTGATATGAATACAGCAAATCCCAAAAATAGAAAGATAGCTCCTTTGCAGTTGCTTTTCTTTGAATCTCTGCGCAGTACATAACCTATCATAAAATAGCCCATATATTCAAATGATTGTCCTAAATCCCAGTTAAGCCAACTTGCGCCTGAAATCATCAGTGAAAAGTTCGCCAATATCAAGAATATGTATGCGACCTTTCTGAATGAACTGTAAGAAATACTGTTTTTGAACCTCACGGCGATGGGAGCCAAGAGATACACCCCAAACAGCATGAATAAATACCACATATGATAAAAAGGCTCGCCTTTTATTATATCTTGAATAAGTACTGTCATGCTTTCGCGTATGCTTAAGTCGCCGGTTCCCGATACAGCACCGAAAACATTTACCGGAATCCTGTACAGAATATACAAGATGCTGAAAATGAGTGTTGGTATACCTATCTTTTAAAATTGCTTTTGATAAAATTCACGGTAATTCTCGGTTTTGTTGCTGTCCATAATGAATGCTCCCGAGAGCATGACAAAGCAGGGAACAGCAAACCTTGTAATGGTATTATATAATGTCACTGAAAAAAGATGCAATATTTCGCCTTCGATCGTTCCGCTCTCCAATAAGCTTGAGCATATTGAACTTACATGTATCACAATTACGGCCAGCATTGCAATTACTCTCAATAAATCGTAATTCTATTCTCTTTTAGTGCTCATTGCATAATCTACTTTACATAAGATTTTGTATGCTGTTTTATGAGCTTGTTGTCTGTAAAGCCTATTTGTCATTACACATAAATCTGTATGGAAAGTCAAACAATACGGCGTTTGCGGTGAAAAGCATAGAAAGAGCAAAATGCGTGTTTGCATCCGTCTGTCAACAGACAATATCACCCCGAGCCGTGAGGTTCGGGGTGATGTGGTTTTATTAATATCTTTATTACTGCTTTGCGCCGCCGTCAAACATTTCGAGAGCCTTTACGCTCACGGCGTAGCAGTCAGCGAGACCCTGCTCATTCAAATTGTCATAGGTGTCTCTTCTGGTGTGATAGTAGTCCTCAAGCTTGTGGTTGAGTCCGGTAATGCCTGTTGCTCTGAAGCCTGCCTGTGCGAATGCGGCTGAATCGGTTGCGCCGCCGAGAGGGGGAACCCAACCCTTCTTGCAGGATATGTCAAGCTCTTTTGCCGCCTCCATAAACAGGTCTGAAACATCCTTGTCGGTCTTTACCATACCGTTTAAGTCACGGTAGTTTGCCATGAGATATTTCGGGTCGTGTATGGTGTCATAGGAGAAGATGAAGGTCGGAACATCGTCAAACTCGCCCTTGTGAGCCTCGCACCATGCCTTGGAGCCTCTGAGACCTGCCTCCTCCGAGCCGGAGATGATAACGCCGACTTCGGTATTCTCAAACTCGATTCCCTCGTCCTTGAGAGCCTTGAGTATTGCAATGCCCATATAGCAGCCGGTGAGGTTGTCGTTTGCGCCGTCAACAATGCTGTTTTCGTTCCACATCCAGTAAAGGCCTATCTGGAACGGCACGAAAATGAGTCCGATAAGGCGGAGCTTGCCGAGCAGGAGAGAAGCGTCAAACGGTACATAGCTAAGTCCGTTTTCACGCATGAGAAGAATGGAAATGACGAGGTAATAGATAGCACCGAGCACGCAGATGACAGCGTGAGCCTCAAAGCCTACGCCGCCGAGCTTGTAGTTCACGGGCCATTCCCAGCAGGCATCGGGGTGTCCGTTGAAGAATATTCTGCGTTTGACCTCGCCCGTGCAGTGCTTTATTGCCGTGACATTGTGACCGGTTTTCTCGGGGAAGAAGCGGTCAACGATTTTCTGATAAAAGCCGAATTGCAAAACGAGTATTGCGAGTCCTGCAACGATAAGTATTGCCGAGACGAGGGGATAGAAAAACGAAATAACCACAGCCGCCAAAACAAAGCTTATAGTAAAGTAGATCCAGCCGAAGAAGGAGCCGGGATTTTCCTTGAAGCTCTCGATTTGAACGTGTTCACAGCCGCAGTCAGCCTTGAGCACATCAGCCATGTATTCGCACGCCTGAAGCTCGCCCTTTGAGCCGGGGTCACGCTTTTCAAAATCCTTGCATATGTGAGTTATTTCGCTCACCATATACTTTGCCGCATCGCTCTTCTTGTCAATGAGTGACCGAAGATCCATTGTTGTTGCCTCCTTTAATAAATAACAGCCGTCGGATACCGCTTTTCAGGTTACCGACGGCCGTTTAATCGGGTCTTTGTTACTGTCTCGGACCGGTGAAACCGTTTGCCTGTTGGAATTTGTCTATCTTGTCAATGACCGAAAGGATGACATCAAAGCCGTCACCGACAGTCTCAACGCTGAAACGCTCGGGAACATCACGCCAGGTGTGATAGTAATATGTAAGCGTGGGATCCTGCGCCGCAAAGGTTACGGATTTCATACCCGCCTTGGTCATCGGGGTGCTGTCGCAACCGCCTACGGGGTTGTGGATACAGCCGTTCGTCTTGCTCTCAATGCCGAGCTCGTCAAAGGTATCCTTGAACATACCCTCAAGATCCTTGTCAAAGCGGCAGAACTGCCAGTCGTCCTGAATAACGACCTCGAAGAAGTCCTTGTCGGCAACCGAATCTATGTTGATATTCCATGCGTTTTGCAGAATCTCCTCGCCCTTGTGAGCACGGGTGAAGGCTGTTGAACCTCTGAGGCCTGCCTCCTCCGAGCCGCAGTTGAAGTCGATTATGCGGCAGTTTTTGGGCATCTTCTCGGGGTTCTCCTTGAAGTATTTTACCACTTCGTAGCTGATAGCGCAACCCGATGCGTTATCCATAGCGCCGCGGCTGGCATTTCTCGGATTGGGGTCGGCCCACATTATGAGGAATGCACTGCCTATTGCGGTGACTATCGGCATAAAGCGCATGGCAAACATGAAGTCAACGAATGCAGGAGAATACATGACATCTTTTGCCCAATCGGCACCGAAATAGTAGCCTGTGTAGATGGTTGAAACGGCAATGGAGGTGCCTGCGAGGAAGAAAAAGCACAGCGCACCGAAGCCGACCTTTGCAAAGGTTGCGACAAGTCCGAGGGACGGATTGGTTTTCATAAACTTGGATGCGTGCTCGGAATGTCTCAAGTTCCAGCTCGTGTCGGTGTGACCGGAGAGGATTATGGTGTAGTCATACTTGCCGTCCTCGGGCAGAAGCTCACCGTAGGTGTTCTGCGAAATTTCCTGCTTGAAGAACATATCGAACCATGTCTTGTAGAGGAAAACGCTGCAAACGAGCCAAACCGTGCAGACTATTGAGCCGAGAGCCATGCCGTACCATATGACGGGTATTCCCATTGCGAAATAGACGAGCACGCTCATTGCGAGTCCGACATATCCTGCATAGGGTATGCCGCCGATGGAGGCCTTGGGTGATACCGCAAACTCCTCACGCACGGGCTCAATGCCTATCTCTCTGAGCTTGTCGCCCATATATGCGGCAAATTTTTTCTCACCGTCCGAGCCGGGCAGCCTTGAGCCGATATTGTTTGCGGCGTGTTTGATGATGTCGTACACCTCTTCGGCGTACTTCCGATGTTCTTCTTTCATGAAAAGCGACACTCCTCGTAAAAATGTATCGAATTTATACGAAATTATACTATATCTATACCAAAAAATGCAATAGTATTGCTTAAGAATATAAAGTTTTTCTAAATTTTTTTGATTAAAATAAATTTTTCGGCAAGTTGAGGGGAAGATAAAAAAGAAAAAATCCGAGAAAAGGACGGCAACAGCTCCTATGAATAACAAGAAGCTCAACAAAAACGAATGTGCAACTCCGAGCACCGATCCGGTTATGACCGAACCGATGGATTCGTTTGATATGGTCAATAAATACGGCACATATAATATTCAACCGACTTCGCAGACAGAAAATTCTTTTCCGAAAATTGCACAGGCGTTGCCGAAAGAAGAAAACCGCAAAAAAGACGATAGAGCCGACGTATAAAAAGCGTCGGCTTTTTCATTTCTATTGATTTTTAAACTTTAAAATGTTAATATATTTTTATTAAGGAGTGACGCAAATGGATAGGCTCAAAAGGGTTGCCGCCATAAACGATATATCGGGCTTCGGCAAATGCTCGCTGACTGTTGCGTTGCCTGTCATTTCCGCCATGGGGATAGAGGTTGCCGCAGTGCCGACCGCCGTGCTCTCCACGCATACGGGCGGCTTCCCCGACTTTACATACCGTGATTTGACGCAGGATATGCGCCCGATTGCCGAGCATTGGAAGAGTCTCGGGATAAGCTTCGATGCCATATACAGCGGCTTTCTCGGCTCTGTTGAGCAGATAGATATAGTCTCTGAGTTTATCGATGACTTCAAGGGCGACGATACCGTTGTGCTCGTTGACCCTGCGATGGCAGACGGCGGCAGGATGTATGCGACCTTTGACAGGACGTTTGCCCTGAGCATGAAACGCCTGTGCAAAAAGGCGGATATTATAGTGCCAAATTTCACCGAGGCGGCATTTATGCTCGGTGAAGATTACAAAGAGCCGCCGTATGAGAGGGCATATGTCGAGGATATTCTCAAACGCCTTTGTGAATTAGGCCCATCAAATGTTGTTTTAACCGGCGTGGCGTTTGACGGCGAGCAGGTAGGCTCAGCTTCTTATGACAGCAATACGGGCGAGATAAGCTATTCTCTTGCCGCCACGGTGGACGGATTTTTTCACGGCACGGGTGACGTTTTTGCAAGTGCATTGCTCGGTGCGTATATGAACGGCTTGAGCCTCGCAAGAAGTGCGGAGATTGCGGTTGAATACACTCACGGCTGTATCGTCCGTACAAAGCAGGCAGGCACGGATCTTCGCTACGGCGTTGACTTTGAGCATGGGATACCCGAGCTGCTGCGGCAGACGGGAATAATATAAAAGGAGTAAAAAAATGAGCTACGCAGACGAAATATTTATCAAAAACTGCAAGGATATACTCGAAAACGGAGTTTGGGATACCGATTACGATGTTCGTCCCCATTGGGAGGACGGCACACAGGCACATACGATCAAGAAGTTTGGCGTTGTCAACAGATATGACCTTTCAAAGGAATTTCCCGCAATGACACTCAGAAAGACTTTTATCAAGAGTGCCGTTGATGAGCTTTTGTGGATATGGCAGAAAAAGTCGAACAATGTCAACGACCTGAACAGCCATGTTTGGGATTCGTGGGCGGATGAGAGCGGCAGCATCGGCAAGGCATACGGCTATCAGCTCGGTGTCAAGCACCACTATCCCGAGGGCGATTTCGATCAGGTTGACAGAGTGCTCTACGACCTGAAAAACAACCCCTTGAGCCGCCGCATAATGACTAACATCTATGTCCATGCGGATCTCAGCGAGATGAATCTCTATCCCTGTGCCTACAGTATGACATTTAATGTTTCGGGCAATAAGCTCAATGCCATACTCAATCAGCGTTCGCAGGATATGCTCACGGCAAACAGTTGGAATATTTGCCAGTATGCCGCACTTGTGCATATGATGGCGCAGGTCTCGGGTCTCGAGGTGGGCGAGCTTGTCCATGTCATAGCCGATGCACATATCTATGACAGACACGTTCCGATAGTCGAGGAGCTTATCAAGAAAGAGCCGTACGAGGCTCCCGAGTTCGTCCTCGACAAGTCGATTACCGATTTTTACAGCTTCACGCCCGACAGCGTGCATTTTGAGGACTACAAGTTCCACGAATTCAAGGAAAAAATACCCGTTGCGATTTAAGGAGATAATATGAAAGCTATAGTTTGTGCAGATAAGCGTTGGGGAATAGGCAAGGGCAACGGTATGCTCTTTCATGTGCCAGCCGACCTCAAATTTTTCAAGGAAAAGACCATGGGCAGTACGATAGTGATGGGTCGTGCAACCTTCCTTTCGCTCCCCGGGCAGAAGGCGTTGCCGGGACGCAGGAATGTTGTGCTTGCCGACGATGATTTCACCGCTGAGAATATCACGGTGGTTCACAGCATCGATGAGCTGATGCGTGAGATAGCCGATGATGAGAGTGTTTTTCTCACAGGCGGTGCGGCTGTCTATGAGCAGATGATAGACTTCTGCGACGAGGCATATGTCACGAGAGTTGATGCCGACGGCGAGGCGGAAAAGTTTTTCCCCGACCTTGACAACCGAGCAGGCTGGAGACTTGCCAAACGCTCCGAGCCGCAGGAAAGCAACGGCTATACATTTACATTTGATACATATGTAAAAGAATAATGAAATAACAGGAGCTGTCCCGAAAAACGGAACAGCTCTTTTTTATGCAACTTTTCGTCCCTCGCACATATAATGTACGGAAAACATCGTGGAGGTGCGGATTTGAATAACGGTAGAAATAACAACTGCTCATCCTGTAATAACGGCGAACAGCTCACCGTGATGAATCTTGAGTGTATGGCAAGCGAGAACAACTGCTTTCGCAAAGCGGTGTGGTCGGGTGAAAATCTGCAAGTGGCGCTGATGAGTATTCCCGTCGGCGGAGACATCGGTGCGGAGCTGCACGAGGATGCGGATCAGCTTCTCTGCATAACGCAGGGCTGTGCAACGGTCAGCACGGGCAACTGCGAATGTGATATGCGGTCGGTCTCGAAAGCCGACAGCGGCAATGCAATACTTGTGCCGGCAGGAACGTGGCACAATGTGACGAACAGCTCTAATGTGCCGCTCAAGCTGTTTTCCGTATATGCGCCGCCCCACCATGCGGCAAACACTGTTCAGAATAACAAGCCCTGTGACTGCTGAAAAGTGAACAAAAAGCTCGCAGTAGATTTGTGTCTCTACTGCGAGCTTTGATTATTATTGGGCTGAAACAATATTTATCAGTATCTCAACCATTTTCGGCAGTGCGTCAACCGGTATTGCTTCATATATGCTGTGAAAGTTCATGCCGCCCGTTGAAAGATTCGGGCAGGGGAGACCCTCAAATGAAAGTCTGGCTCCGTCAGTTCCGCCTCTTATGGGAACAATATTCGGTTCAACCTCGGCTTTGAGCATGGCGGCCTTTGCACGCTCGACTATTTCGGGGTGCTCGGAGATTATCTCAATCATATTGTAGTAGCTGTCCTTTATGCTGACCTCTATAGTGCCTTCGCCGTACTTTGCGTTTAAGAAATCAACGGTTTTTGCGATGAACTTCTTGCGGCTCTCAAAGAGCGTTCTGTCGTGGTCTCTTATGAGCATATGCGCCTTTGCCTCTGTCTCATTTCCGCTTATGTCCGCAACATGGTAGAAGCCCTCACGCCCCTCGGTGTGAGACGGCGCTTCGGCAGGGGGAAGCATACCGATAAATTCCGCAAGATAGAGTGCGGCGTTTTTCATCTTATTTTTTGCGGAGCCGGGGTGAGTGTTGACACCGTGTACAGTTACATCTACAGCGGCGGCGTTGAAGTTCTCACATTCGAGACTTCCAACCTCGTCGCCGTCAACGGTATACGCAAAGTCCGCATCGAAGCGAGAATAATCAAAATGATCCGCACCGCAGCCTATTTCTTCGTCGGGAGTAAAGCATATGCACACCTTGCCGTGGCGAAGGTCGCTGCTGTTTAATATGTCGCACGCACCGATAATCTCGGCAACGCCGGCCTTGTCGTCTGCACCGAGCAGGGTGGTGTGGTCGGTGACTATGAGCTGACAGCCGATGTATTTATCGCTTATCATTGGGGCGTTTGTGCCGTCATAGGTGATTATCTGCGGCTTGACATTTGCACCGCTGACATCAGGCGAGGTGTCCATGTGTGCGATAAGACCTATCTTCGGCAGCTCCTCACAGCCGTCGGTTGCCGGAATATGCCCATAGACATAGCCGAGCGAATCACGCATGGCATCTGCCACACCGACCGACTTTAACTCCTCAACGAGATAATCGGCAAGAATAAGCTCCTTGTCGCTCGAGGGTACAGTGTCGCTCTCTTCGTTTGAAGTGGTCTCAAAGGTTACATATTTCAAAAATCTTTCGACAACATCCATTTGATCATCTCCTGCTAAGATGATACCATAAAACGGAGTTTTTGACAACGGCAGATGATATAATCGGCAAAATCTGTGCGGCAAAGCCTCGCACAGTCAGCCGACATCCTTCAGCTTTTTTTCACAATTTCGGCTTTGTCGATAAGCTCGGAAATGTAGCTTTCGTATTTTTCGCTGACGATGATTGCTTTGAGCATTTCATCTGAAATGTCATCGTCGGCAGCGGCTCTTCGCTGCGCAAGCTCAGAGTCGGAAGGCTTCAGTGTGCTCTCGGCAAGAATATTTTTAAGCTCCATCTCGCCGGTTGAGATGTAGTAGGTGTAAAACTGCTCAAGCTCCACTGTCTTTATGCCGACGATCGGTTTTGCCGAGACTGCGTTTGCGCTGTTGAAATCCTCCGCTTTTTTCTTCAAAGCGTCAAAAGAAATGTCGCTGTAAATCCCGTTTTCACGCATGAGCACGAGAACGATTTTTGCACGCACCGCCTCATCAAACGCCTTTTCCTCAAGTGCTTCGGAGGGAGTCGTTCCGTCAAACTCGGTGTCCCAAAAGTCCGAAAAGTCGGAAACATCGTATCTTTGAACATAGTCGGAAAGCACATCCGCACGCAGCCGATTGGAGAAATAGTCAATTTCATCTTTGACTATTTTTTCGCCGTTGACGGTGGCGAAAACCCTATCCTCCTGCCCGCAGGCACAAAGGCAGAGCAGGCAGGCGGTCAAAAGTAAAAGTGAAAGTAATCTTTTCATCTCAGAATGACCTTGATATATCGGAGATGATGTGGGCGAAATAGCCGAATATCACCTGAAAGACGTGCTTGATGAATCTGGCAAGCTGTATGCCGCTGTCTTCAACGTCGATGCCGCTGCCCTCGTAGCAGCCGATGTTGTGGCTGTCTGTGAGCGGATTGCCGTAGAAGTCTCGTTCGCCCATATCGTCCTCGACTTTTATGCCTCTGCCGATGAGCTTTGATTCCGATGACAGCATGAAGCTGTTTTTATCCGTCAGGTCATCACCGACGAACTTGGGATCGACGGTTGTTGAATTTTTGGATGCCATGGGTATAGAACAGCCGTAGAAGCAGTTGTTAGTAAACTCGCCTGTAAATTCACGCAGATATTTTTTACCTGTATCGTCATGGGTGGAAACTCGCTTGCTTTTGAACTCCTGCGACAAATCGTCGCCGTAGAAGATGTTGTTTGCAACATAGGAGTTTCTGACATCCTTTATGTCAAACGATGAGCCGTTTATTATGGTGTTGTTGTAGAATTTGAAGTTATCCATATAAACGGGCTTGTCGTTTTCAATGCTGTAGTCATATGCAGGTGTGGTGAGTAGGTTTGCAAAGCTGTTGTTACCCTTGTTGTCGTTGACGGAGAGACAATATCTGACGGTGCAGTTGGCGTTCTTCGTCTGGTCGTCATAGACACAGTTGTTGATGAAACGAATATTGTCGTGTGAATAGATGTACTGATATGTGCTGTCAGTAGTCCAGCCGTCAAAGTCAACCGCCATGCCGTCCTTGTAGTTTGTCGCACCGGCTATCTCGCAGTTTTCGATGAGCATATTTTTGGCGTGATGTGACCACATCGGGGCGGTGTAATGGTCTGTGTTGAGCGAAGTGTTGATAAGCGAGCAGTCATTTATATGAAGTCGGTTTATCGAACCTATGATTATTGCATCATAGAAGATGTTGTTCAGAGAAATTCGCTCGAATACGAAATTCTGGTTATAGGATTCCTCGGGCGAGATGAAAATATCACGGCTCCATTCGAGCGTGTTTCCGTGCGTGTTGATTCCGTATGCACAGTCGTAGATGTTGAGGTCGCATAGCGTAACATTTTCTATTCTCGTATATTTTCCCGAGGAGCGGATGTTTATTGCCGCATGATCCGAGCCGTATTGCTCGGTTTCGTGATACCAGATATTATGGAAGGTGCAGTTCTTGACGGTGATATCCTTCATAATTCCGAAGCCATTGTCCGCAATTATCGACATACCTCTGCTGTCGGGAGCGGTAAACTCCAGATTTTCAACCGTCCATCCGTTTACATTGTGGATGTAAAACAGTATTTCGTGCTGACCTCTGTTATAGAGCAGAGGCTTGCCGTCTCTCTCTATGTCGCCGTAGGCAGAAACGACTATGGGCTGTTCTGCGGTTCCGTTGCCTTGTGCAACGAACCGACCCGTGTAGACGCCGCCGGCCTTAAACAGAAGCCTGTCTCCGCTTTGATACTCCTGCTCGGAGGCACGTGCCATGGTGCGCCACGCCTGTGATTCCGAGGTTCCGCTGTTTGAATCGTCTCCGCTTATGCTGTCAACATAATATACCGTTGCGGAAGCCGAAACTCCGGAAGCGGCAAATATCATGCAGGAAAACAACATAGCCGTGCAAAGAAAGATTGATATGATTTTCTTCATGATTTCACCTCAGCAATATTTTTTAAATAATTTTAACATAATACTTCATATAGTTCAATATTTTTTATACAGATTTGCGAGGACAATGAAAAAACAATGCCGAAAAGAACTTCTCCCGTCTCCGCTTTTATCTCCCGAAAAATTTATCGATTATCCTCAAAATACTTGAAGTGCAGGCATTGTTGCGGTATACTGTACCTGTTATGTAAAGTTCCGCAGAGCGGAAAATATATTATTGGAGAGAAGTATATGCTGGATATTAAACAGACAGACAGAATGCTTTCAAAGCTCAAACGCTATGAAGACATTATTGAGCCGATGATTTTTGAAAAAGTCGGTGAGACGGGAGCTGTCAGCGCATTCACAACGCTTGAACGCCACCACAGTATTCCCGAGGACAGCCTCTTTGCCCCCATTGAAAAGGGTTATAAGTGGGGCGAGGAATTCGGATACTGCTGGTTCAAGACCGATTTTACGGTTCCCGAGGAGCTTGACGGTAAGGATATTTTTATCCGTCCGCATATTTCCGGCTATGAGGGACTTCTTTGGGTTGACGGCGTGCCCTACGGCAATTTCAGCACCAAGATAGTCTTTACGGGTCACGGCAACCATTATTGCGACCTGCTCAAAAAGAACGCCAAAGCAGGCGAGAAGATCGCCATTGATATTGAGTACTATGCCGGTCATTCCTACAAGGGTTGCCACCCCACGGAGAACAATCCTCTGCTCGACTATGATTTTTCGTATGACGGCATTGACATCTGCGTTAAGAATTACGAGGTTCAGGATTTTTATTTTGATCTTCGTACTCTCAATCAGCTTGTCGAACATCTGCCCGAGACCTCTTTCAGAAGAGGTCAGGTGATAAACGAGCTGACCAATGTTTTCAAAGAGATATATCAGTCACCCGACGATGTTGACCGTGATGAGTTCTTTGCGGCTCTCGGCAGAGCTAAGCCCTATCTTAAAAAGGCACTTTCCGCAAAGAACGGTGACGGTGCACCCAAGGCGGCTGTCATCGGACACTCGCATATGGATACCGCATGGCTCTGGCACGTTGGCGAGACTGTCAAAAAATGTGCGAGAACCTCCGCAAATCAGCTTGCGCTCATGGATGAGTATCCCGAGTATAAGTTTATTCAAAGCTCATCTTGCCACAGCGATTTCCTGCGCCGCAAGTATCCCGAGCTGTTTGAAAGGATTCGTGAAAAGGTCAAGGAGGGCAGATATGAGCCCAACGGCGGTGTGTGGGTCGAGTGCGACTGCAATATAACCTCCGGTGAGTCGATGGTTAGACAGTTTCTGTGGGGTCAGCGATTCACGAGAAAATATTTCGACTATACTTCAAATTGCTTCTGGCTGCCCGATACTTTCGGTTACAGTGCGGCAATTCCTCAGATAATGAAGGGCTGTTCCGTTGATTATTTCCTGACTACCAAGATAGACTGGAACGATACCAACAAATTCCCGCTCGATACATTCTATTGGGAGGGTATTGACGGCACAAAGGTGTTCACCCACTTTAACCGCACCCATCTCTGGCCCGATGTTCAGGATACAGTTACCTGCGTTGAGGGTACGGAGAAGAGGAAGGATGCCTGCCTGAGAGACAGACGTGTTACCGACACAAGAGTTCTTGCTTATGGCTACGGTGACGGCGGCGGCGGACCGCAGTTTGAGATGATTGAGTCCGCAAAGCGCCTTGAGGATCTCAACGGCGCACCCAAGGTTGAGCACAAGCTTGTCGGTGAGGCTATGAAGGAGATAGAGGCAAATGCGATAGACCCCGATACATATTCGGGTGAGCTTTATCTTGAGCTTCACAGAGGTACGCTTACAAATCAGCATACCATTAAGCGTAACAACCGTAAGGCCGAGTTCGCACTCAGAGATCTTGAAATATTCACCGTCAATGAAGCTGTCAAGTCCGATAAGCCGGCAGACAGTGCGGATATAGCGCCGCTTTATGAAAAGCTGCTTGTCAACCAGTTCCACGATATTCTTCCCGGCACCTGTGTCCCCCGTGCTCATGAGGAGTCCCGTGCAATGACTACTGCGCTTATCGTGCGTGCAAACGACCTTGTTCGTGAGATGACAAATGACGATACAGCAGATTGCATAACCGTTACAAACACGCTTTCATTTGACCGCTCGGATGTTATAGTCCTTGACTACAATGGAAAGATAGTTGACGGCGACTATGCACAGCAGGTTTATACCGATATTGAGGGCAAGCGTAAGCTTATGGTGCTCGGACTGACCGTTCCTGCATTCTCGAGTGTTACATTGAAGCTGGTTGACGGCGAGCCGAACGGTGAAAGCCCGTTTGCACTCGAGCAAAACAGCCTCGAGACTCCCTTTGCTTCGGTTAAGTTTGCTGACAACGGCACTGTCACCTCCTTTGTTGATAAGCGAGCCGACCGTGAGCTTTGCGGCGATGGCTATGCACTCAACACCTTCCTCATGGCAGAGGATTTCCCGACCGCATGGGATAACTGGGATGTCGATGCCGATATTGAGCTCAAGTACAGAGATGTTTCCAAGCTTGTGAGCCGTGAGATCGTTTCAAATGGCCCTGTTGCACTTGTTATCCGCAGCAAGTATGCTATAAGTGATAAGTCCACCGTTGAGCAGGATATGATTTTCTTTGCAAATTCAGCAGAGGTTCGCTTTGATACCGTTATGAATTGGCAGGATAATCACCGCTTCCTCAAGACCGCTTTTGATACCAATGTTAAGCAGGACTTCGCCCGTTTTGAGGTTCAGTTCGGCAATGTCAAACGCCCGACCACACGCAACAACAGCATTGAGAAGGCTAAGTTTGAGGTGCTCAATCACAAGTATACCGACCTTTCCGAGACTCGTTTCGGCGTTGCCATGCTTAACGACTGCAAGTATGGCATCAGCGTTGAGGGCGGCAAGCTGCGCCTTTCCCTGCACAAGGGCGGCCTGCGTCCCGACTTCAAGGGCGACAGAGGCGTGCACCATTGCGTCTACTCGTTCCTGCCGCATGACAGCGGCTTCAGCGCAGAGGCTGTTATTCGCCCGTCCTACGAGCTGAATGTGCCTGTATCCGTATCGGCAGGTAAATATGAGTCCGAGCAGCTTGTCAAAGTCGATGCCGATAATATTATCGTTGAGACTGTCAAGCCCTGCGAGGATGCCGAGCGTGCATACATCGTGCGTTTGTATGAGGCTGAGGGCACACACACAAATGCAAATGTCAGCTTCTGCAACGGCACAAAGAGCGTGAAGATAACCAATATGCTCGAAGAGGAGCTGTGCGGTGTCGATGAGTTCGCTCCGGCAAAGCTTACCTTCAGACCCTTTGAGATAAAGACCGTTAAGGTCACATATTGACAGGAGAATAAAAAATGACGGTTGAAAAGCTTTCGCTAAAAGAGAATAAGGGCGTTACACTCACAGCGTATCTGCTCGATAATTCTCCCGAAATGCCGAATATGTCCTATCGTCCGGCGGTTCTCGTCCTCCCGGGCGGTGCATACCGTATGTGCTCGGACAGGGAGGCGGAGCCGATAGCCATGGCGTTCGCCACACACGGCTATAATACCTTCGTTCTGCGTTATACGGTGGGAGAGGGCAACAGCTTTGATATGCCGCTTGCAGATGCACGGGAGGCTCTTTCGCTCATATATGAAAAGGCAGAGGAGTGGCGTGTGTTAAAGGACAAGGTGGCAGTTATTGGCTTTTCCGCAGGCGCACACCTTGCCGCCTCGCTCTCGACTATGGGTGAAGTCAGACCCTCGGCGTGTATTCTCGGCTATCCCTGCATACTCTCGGAGATAAGCAGAATTTTGGCGTTTCCGGTGCCGTCCGTCGATGAGTATGTGGACAGCAAAACGCCGCCCACTTTCATCTTCGGCAGTGCGAAAGATAAAACGGTGCCGATAATAAACTCCGTCAAATATGCCGAAGCGCTTGCAAAAAACAATGTGCCGTTCGAGCTTCACATTTTTGCGGACGGTTGGCACGGATGCTCACTGTGTACGCCGAGCGTATGTGCCGATCCGCAGTCGGTTAAGGATAATGCTCGCTCATCGCAGTGGGTCAAGCTCTGCACCGATTGGCTCTCGGACACATTTTCTCTGGGCGAGTGCTGAAAATCAAATATAAAAAACGCACCTCAAAGGCAAGTGCTTTTGAGGTGCGTCGTTTTTTGTGCGGTTTATTTTTTGTAACCCTTTCTGAGTGTGGCAACACGGCAGGCACGGGCATAAGCCATGGCAACATACTCTTCAAAGGAGATGTTCTCATACTGCTTGTTGTCTATACGCTCGGGCTTGGAGAAGCAGCTAAGCTCAAATGACATTATGTCATCGAATCCGCAGTGGTCAAGCCTTGAGGCAATGTCCTGCCAATCTCCTATGCCGTCAAAGGGCAGCAGGTGCAGGTCGTCACGCCAGGTTATCACGCCGTCAAAGTTGCGGACACCGAGGTTGTCGTTGATGTGCGTTGCAATAAGACGGTCGCCATAGAGTGCGAGCATATCCTTGCTGTGGTTGTAGCACATCTCGTGACCCGTATCCCAGCAGAAGCCGACAGCCTGACTGTCCTTAAAACGCTCCATAACAGCGGCGAGATATTCCTCACCCTCGACATTCTCGAATGCAACCTTTACACCGAGTTTTTCCGCTTCGGCAACAATCTTTGCAAAGTTTTCAAGACCGACTTCTGTCGGAGTGTGGTCGTCAAAGCCTATGAAGGTGTGTGCAACCATTATCGGCACCTTGTTTTCCGCACAGGTGCGTACACAGCCTATGAGCTGATCAACAGCCTCGTCTGCATCGGGGTTGGTGCTCCAAATGGCACGCATGAGCGAGAAGGGGGCGTGGATAGACTGGAATATCATACCTTCCTCGTCAGCGATTTTACGCCATTCCGCTATGTTCTTACGCCATTCCTCGGTGTGCTGATACTCGAGGAAAAAGCCCTCAAAGCCAGTCTTTTTATAGAGTCTTATCTGATCGGCTATCGGAATACAGAATTGCGGGCTGGCGTTCATGGCTAACTTATATTTCCACATTTTCAAGAGTCCTTTCTGCCGAAAAGCTTTCCGGCAGTTCAATTATAAATAATGTGCCGAAAAAGTCAAGAGTTATTCATATTGCTCGAGTGCTTTGCGTGCAAGCACTATGAGATCATCGCGCACGCTGTCGGGAGAAACGACGGTTATCTTGTCCCCAAAGTTCATTATCCATGTCAGGAAAACGGGACTTATGAAAACTCTCGTGCGTGTGTCAAAGTGGGTGTCGGTAATGTTGGTGAAGGTCACATCCTGACCGAAACGGTCTATAATAACGCCTGCAAGTTCGTTCGAACAGCGCAGAGTGACCGTCTCCTCTCTGCCGCCGTACATTCCGAAGGTCTGCTTTGAGTACAGAGCCATGTCAAAATCCTTGAACAGCTCGCCGCCGTCACGCTTTTCCTCGGTGGGGTTGATGTTCACCATCTTGTCAACCCTGTAGTGTTTTATAAGCTTATCCTCGGAGTCGTAGCCTATCATATAATAGTTTTCGTCGTCCCAAGTCAGCGCCCACGGACTGATGACGTATTGCTTTCCGCCGTGGCGTAGCTTTCTGCGCTTGTGCTCGTCCCATGAAAAGTATTGAAACGACACCTTGACATTGTTGTTGATGGCCTCGTGTATGTAGTCGACGGTGTAGTATATGCTCTCGTTCATGGTCTTTATGCGGTTTGAGATGAACACCTGCCGCTGGAGCTTTTGAGCATCGTAGCGGCTTGCGAAGCCCTCTATCTTTTTAATCAGCTCATTACTCTTTTTGTGCGTAATAAATCTTGACGACTGCACCGCATCAACAAGCAGCTTTAGCTCGGGCAACTCGAATTCACGGCTGACAACATGATAGCTTGCACCCTTGTTTCGGTTCAGTATGATGTCAAAACCAAAGTTCTGGAGAGTTTCAATATCGTTGTAGAGGGTTTTTCTCTCCGCTTCGATTCCGTATTCGTTCAGTGCGTTGGCTATTTCGACTATAGTCATTCCGTGCTCCTCGTCGGTGCGTTCGAGCAGAATTTTCATCAGATAGAGAATCTTTATCTTCTGGTTTGGCTTTTTCGGCATAAATATACCTCCCGATTATTTGTCTTGCGGATATATTATAATAAATCGGTTGTACTATAAAACGGACTTTGCGTTGACACGCCCCCTGTCAAGCGGACATTTTTTGACAAATCCGTTCCCTGTGCCTATTATACAACGAAAATTTTATTCTGACAATATCAAATGTGAGCAAAAAACAAATAAAAAATCCCCTCTGTGTGAAGTCTGTCACACAGAGGGGAGAAAAATTACTTATTTCTTGAAAGCGTCATTGTGAGTCAGAGCAAACCAAACCTTGCAGAAGAGATCGCTCTTGCCGCAGACATAGAGGATGGAGTCAGCAAAGAGCTTAACTACATTACCCCAGTCGAAGAAGAACTTATTCTCAGCCTCGGGAGCGCCGTCATAGTCGAGAGTGAAGGGCTGAACATAGAGGATAGCACCCTCACCGAATACCTCGGCTCTTACATAGCTGCCGATTTCGTCTGAATAATCATCGAGGTCGATGGTGTTGCCGACATGGATGACCTTGCCGTTTGCAATCCAGTGAACTGTGAGAGCGTTCTCAGCGGTGATGGAGATGGTGTCCTCATTATCGTCAACGGCGATGTTGGTGATAACAGGCTGAACGGTGCCTGTCTCTGCGTGCCACTGGCCGTTCTCGTCAGCGAGGTTATAGCCGACTTCCTTGCTGAGCTGCTCAAGCTCGGGAGTGTTTCTGATGTTTCTGCTTCCTGCGAAGAAAGCACCCTGCTGCATGCAAGCCTTGAGGTTGTCAACAGTGTTCTCAGGCATGAGCATAACAGTCCAGCCGCTGTCCATAGCGGAGAAACGGTGAGCGTCGGAGCTTGCGAGTGCAAAGACGTTTCTGCCGGAGGGAACGACCTTCTGAAGGAGTATATCCCAAAGCTTACGGTCGTGACGTGTACGGCCGTCACCCTTGCTGTTGACATCAACGCCGAGGCAGGAGGGATACTTCTTGAGAAGTCTTGCGAACTTGTTGATGTAGTAATCGTAATCCTCGTTGTATGCCTTGTCAAAGTCATCCTCGTCACGTGCATTGGTGTACTCGCCGGGATGGTTGATGACGGAAAGACCGCCAAGCTCGTCAACGTTCTTGATGGGAGTCTCGTAGTCGCTGGTGCCGCCGAGAACGCCGTTGCCGTAGTCAACGAACCAGGAGTTGACGTGTGAGTTGTTGATGGAAACGGGGTTGTTCTCAATGCCGAAGGGAACACGGAGCATACCTCTGCCGTCTCTGTCGGAGCCGGAGGTTATTTCATCATAACGCTCCTGAGTGAGACCTGTGGGCTTTGCAAAGCTGTCTCTTCTGAAGCCGAGTGCCCACTGGAGAGCGGGAACGTAGTTGGGCTCAGTCCAGCTTCTGTCAACGGTGCCGTGGTCGGTGATGGAAAGAATATCATAATCCATTGAATAATATGTCTCAATGACATCCTTGAAGTCGTCGTCACCGTCGGACACGATGCTGTGGTTATGAAGGCTTGCCTTGTACTGACCGTAGGTTGACCAATCAACGGTTGAGTAAGGGTTGGTGATGGTGTAATCAATATCCGTTGCATCTTCGCCCTGTGCGAACACTACGGGGAGTGCGCCTACGCACATGAGAGCGGCGAGCAGGAGAGAGAGTACACGCTTGAAATAACTGTGTTTCATGTCGTTTCTCCTTTATCTTTTTTAATAAATTGCTTTCAGTTAGCAATAGTTACCTGAGTTATTATACAATATCCAATCGCAAAAGTCAAAAATTTTATACGATTTTTTTCATAGCTATGGAAAATATTTTGGCTGTATGTTAAAATTGTATAAACCGAAAGAAGAAAACCGAAGGTGGTTTTATGAACATAAGGCGAGAGCTTGAGGCACTTGCGGATGAAAAATACCGTGATTTTACATCGGCTCTGATACCGAATATCCCAAAGGAACGGGTGATAGGTGTCCGCCTGCCCGAGATAAGAGTGCTTGCAAAGCGTATTTTAAAGGAAAGCGGCGGCAGTCTGCCGAAGCTTGAATATGGCACGGCTCTCGAGGGGAAGCTGCTGCACGGTTTTGTTATATCGGGGGCGAAGCTGCCGCTTGAGGAGCAGCTCAAAGCGGTTGCCGATTTTGTGCCCGAGATAGATTGTTGGTCAGTCTGTGACAGTTTTGTTACAAGCCTTAAATTTTTCAAGAAGAGCCGAGAGTGCGTCTGGGAATTTTTGCAGCCGTATTTTGCGTCCGATGAACCGTATTATATCCGTTTTGCCGTAGTCTCAACGCTTGCACATTTTTCACAGGCCGAGTATGCACAGCGTGCATTTGAAAAATTCGATGCTGTTTCAAATGACGATTATTATGTCAAGATGGCGATAGCGTGGGCGGTTTCCGTATTCTTCGTCCATGCTCCCGAAAAGACATGGGACTATCTTTATGACAATTCGCTTGACGATTTTACATTTAATAAAGCACTTCAAAAGATAACCGAGTCCTACCGTGTCTCGGTTGAGGATAAAGAAATAATACGCTCCATGAAGCGAAAATAACCACAGGAGAAGAAGTATGAGTTTGTTGAGAAAGATCATTTCAAAAATTATCAATCTCTTTTTGAGCGCAACGGCGCAGGGTATGAGCAAGGGCGAGTTGGGTTCCCCCGAGGTGTCCGATGCGATAAAGGAGACTGCACGCCTTGCTGCCGCAGAGGGCATAGTGATGCTCAAAAATGAAGGCGTTCTTCCGCTCGGAGACGGCACAACAGCCGTTTTCGGCAGAGTGCAGAGAGATTTTTTCTTTGTCGGCTACGGCTCGGGCGGCGATGTGAATAAGCCCTACAGCGTCAATCTCATTGACGGCATGAAAAACGCCGGCATATCGGTTGATGAACAGCTTGCCAAAACCTATGCCCGTTGGAGCAAGCTCCACCCTGCCGATGACGGTGTATGGGGAATGTGGCCGAGATACTATGATGAGATGAAGATAAGCACACAGACCGTGGCGGATGCCGCTTCACGCTGTGATAATGCCGTTGTCGTTATAGGCCGCTCCGCAGGAGAGGACAGAGAAAATTCACTCAGCCGTGGCAGCTATTATCTGACAAGAGCCGAAAAGTCTCTGCTCGACAAGGTGACTTCGGCATTTGATAAGGTCACCGTGCTTATAAACAGCGGCAATATAATAGATATGTCCTGGCTCGAGAATTACGGTGATAAAATCGGTGCGGTTTTATATGTCTGGCAGGGCGGCATGGAGAGCGGAAACGCAATAGGCGATGTGCTCTCGGGCAAAATTTCTCCGAGCGGCAAGCTCTCTGATACGATTGCAAGAGAGCATAAATTCTATCCTGCCGCATCAAACTTCGGAGCGAGACATCATAATAATTATGCTGAGGATATTTTTGTAGGCTACAGATATTTTGAAACCTTCGCTCCCGAAAAGGTTATGTTTCCGTTCGGCTTCGGTCTGAGCTATACGAATTTTGAGCTTTCCGATACATATGTTACTGTTGACGGCGACAATATAACCGTTTGCACAACGGTCGGAAATGTCGGCAATTTCAGCGGCAAAGAGGTCGTTCAGGTCTATTATGGCGCACCGCAGGGCGTGCTCGGCAAGGCAACGAAGAGCCTTGCGGCATATGCGAAAACACGCACACTTGCCACCGGCGAGTCGCAGACAGTGGAAATCTCCTTCTCCGCTTCTCATATGGCGTCCTATGACGATTCGGGCAAGACGGGCAATGCCTTTTGCTATGTCCTCGAGGAGGGCAGCTATCCGATATATGTCGGCACGGATTCCCATTCGTGTGCACAGGCAGGGGAGTATGCCGTGCCTCAGCTTCGTGTTACGGAGTGTCTTAGCAGTCACGCCGACTGTGCACCCAAACATTCCTTTAACAGAATGACCGCTTTTGAAAAATCCGACGGTACTGTGGGACTTCGCTACGAGCCGGTGCCCACAAGAACAGTTTCACGCCGTGATGAGATAATCGAAAAACTGCCGACAGCTCCCGAATTTACGGGCGATAAGGGCATAAAGCTTATAGACACAGTCATCGCAAAAGCAACGCTTGAGGAGTTCACCGCCCAGCTTGATAACAGGGAGCTTGAAGCACTTTGCCGCGGCGACTATGTTATGAACAGCAAGCTCGGCACACCCGGCAATGCGGCGGTTTACGGCGGAATCAGGGATTCGCTCAGACAAAAGGGCGTACCGCCCGTCAGCGCAACGGACGGCCCCTCTGGTATACGACTTCATTGCCACGCTTCGCTCCTGCCGATAGGCACATTGCTTGCGTGTACTTGGAATCCCGAGCTTGTCGAGCGGCTCTATGCCTGCCTCGGTGATGAGATGGTGAAAAAAGGCTCGGATGTTCTGCTTGCACCCGGAATGAATATACACAGAGATCCGCTGTGCGGCAGAAACTTTGAGTATTTCTCGGAGGATCCTCTGCTCACGGGTACAATAGGTGCCGCTTTTGTCAGGGGTATACAGTCAAAGGGCGTGTCAGCCTGCCCGAAGCATTTTGCCTGCAACAATCAGGAGACGATGAGAATTTTTACAGACTCACGCCTTTCCGAGCGTGCACTGCGTGAAATTTATCTCAAGGGCTTTGAAATATGCGTCAAAACCGCAAGACCGTATAATATAATGACCTCTTATAACAAGATAAACGGCGCATGGGGACATTATCATTACGGCAACTGCACGGGAATACTCCGTGAGGAATGGGGATATGACGGCTGCGTGATGACTGACTGGTGGATGCGAATGGCTAAGGATCCCGATTTTAAGCGAGTCAGAAACAATGCTTACCGTGTGCGTGCTCAGGTCGATGTGCTTATGCCCGGCGCAGGCCCCGGTTCCCGTGCTCCCGTTTATGACCCGACATTGCTTTCGAACCTCGACAGGGAGGACGGCATAACGAGGGGCGAGGTGTTCCGCAGTGCGATGAACACTCTGCGCTTTGTCACACGTTCGCAGCCGTTTGCCGCCGAAAATTCGCTTGAGAATACATATGTCAAGGGCGATAATTGGTTTGAGTGCAGATAAAATTCAACATAGGGACGGCTCTCGTTTTGAGCTGTCCCGTATTTTTTATGAAGAATTTATGTTTTACTAAAAAACTTGCTGAAAAACGGCGAAAATATGTGCAAAATTGTTGCTTTGTGTTGACGAAACCGCCCTCCCGTGATAAAATCCTTACAGCTGGCGAGAAACGCCGCAAGTTTTCCGACACTCGGTCGGTTGTATATAGGAGTTATGGATATATGATAAAAAGAGTATCGTCCTGCCTTTTGGCGGTCTGCCTTGCCGTACTGCTGTGTGCGTGTTCAATGTCACGCTCCGAAGCGGCGGCTTATGTCAAGGGTACCTTGGATTCGTTTTATCTCAACCAAAACAGTGAGGATTATCTTGAAATGATCGGAAGCACCACCGAGGAGTGCGAGGAGGATTACAGGCAGTATGTCCTCAATGAGGTCGATTATTTCAAAAGCTATATGGATATATCCGAGGTTTCCGATGAGACTCAGCAACGTATTGTGAATATAATCGAGACACTTTATAAAAATTGCAGGTACGAGGTAGGGGAAGTCGCAAAAAGCTCCGACAGATTCCTTGTCAGCGTCACGGTCTATCCCGTGGATGTTATCTCGAGAGCACTTGAGGACGGAATAGCCGAGTTTGAACGCTCCTATACCGATAACGCAAGCAGGGGAATGTATGACAATATGTCCGACTCCGAGCTTGAGGAGCTGTGGGCGCAGGGCATAATCTCCGAGGTGGAGGCGAAGATGGCGAATATAGGCTATCTTGATCCCGTCACAATATCGGTTCAGGTAGTCGAGGATGAGGACGGATATTATATCAGCGATGATGACCTCGTGCGTATGGACGAGCTTGTGATTGAATATTGAGTGATAAACAGCCCTTTCGGGGGCTGTTTTTTATGCCCTTGCGATGAAAAGCTTAAAAAACACGGCATTTAAAATCCTGTGGGTGAAAAATCCTTCGTATATCTTGACTTTTTTGCGGAATATATGTACAATATATGCTTGTATGCTCGTTTTTAATGTGCAGATAAAGCCGAGTTCAGGCATATGTCTTGCCTTAACACAATGGGAGATGAGAGAAATGATACCTACCGAAAATTATAATTGCTATGAATATTTCAAAAATAACACAGCATCCTTCGGTGATTACGATGCCGCAATAAGCTACGGACACAGAATAAAGCGTTCGACCCTTCTCAATGATATCGACCGCCTTGCGGCGTATTTCAAGAGCGTCGGACTCAGGCGAGGCGATGTCTATACGGTATTCCTGCCCACCTGCGTGCAGAGCTTCGTGGCATTTTATGCGCTGAATAAAATCGGCGTAATAGCTAATATAGTTCATCCGCTCACTCCCCCCGATCTTTTAAAGGAGACTATGGATTCAACGGGTTCAAAGGGCGTTATGATAATGGACGTTCTGGCCAAGCCGTATGTCGATATGCTCAACTTTCATAATATTCCCTGCGTGGTCTGCTCCAATTCCGATTATGTGCCGCCTACCGTGTATGCGGCTTTCAGAGGCTTTGAATTTGTCAAGGCTCATGCGTCGCAGGGTATCATGAATTCGCTTACATATAGGGCGGCTCTCCACCGCAGTCCTGTGTCGGACGGCGTTGTGAATAACGGCTCGGATGTTGCCGTTTATCTTCATGGCGGCGGTACCACCGGCAAGAGCAAGACGATAAAGCTCTCATCAAAGGCGTTGAATGAGCTTGCGTATAAGACAGGCAAGGTTGAGCATCACAACACCCCCGGTGTCGAGTGCTCTATGATAGTTTTGCCTCTTTTTCATGCGTTCGGTCTCGGTGTTTCCATGCACTTCAGTATGTGCGAGGGCTTTTGCTGTATTCCCGTGCCGCGCTTCAAGCCGCACAAGGCAAATGAGCTTATCCGTGAATACAAAGTGTCGTTCATAGTCGGCGTGCCGAATATGTATAAAAAGATGTTTGAGCAGAAGAACTTCGAGGGCAAGCATCTTCGCAATCTCGAGCTGCTTTTCAGCGGTGGCGATATAGTAACCGAGCAGTTCCTTGATATGTTCAATTCCACCATAGCAAAATGGGGCGGCAAGGGCAGACTTTTCAGAGGCTATGGATTAACAGAGGTCAGCTCCGTCTGCTGTGCCAATACCTATGCGGACAATAAGAGCAATTCGGTCGGCAAGCCGTTTTACGGTATGCGTATCGAAATTTGGGATAAGGATAAAAAGCGTCTGCCTGCGAACACCGTGGGTGAAATTGCAATAACCGGCTCCACGATTATGGAGGGCTATCTCAACGAGGCAACCAGCGGAATCTATACGGATGACAGCGGCATTCGTTGGGTACTTACGGGCGATCTCGGATATATAGACGAGGACGGCTTCGTATTCTTCACGGGAAGAAAGAAGCGACTTATCATAATCTCCGGCTACAATGTCTATCCCTCGGATATCGAGGAAAAGGTTATGGGCGTTGCAGGTATCACGGAGGCGTGTGCCGTTCAGGGCTATCTCGATTCAAAGCCGATAGTCAAGCTCTATGTGGCTCTTGACAGTGTTCCCGAGAATAAGAAGAAAAAGGTTGAGGAGATAGACGAGTTCTGCCGCAACAACCTCGCCCGATTCTCACGCCCGACTAAGATAATCATTCTCGACGAGCTGCCCAGAACTCAGATGGGCAAGGTCGATTTCATGAAGCTTTGCGATCCCGTTCCGACTGAGAAGAAGCGTGACAGGGAAAAGAGCGAAAAAGACAAGGGCGACAAGCAGTAATTTTAAACTAAAAACATATAATAAGACCGACTCTGAAATATGGGTCGGTCTTATTCTTTTTGTCGGTGAATATAATCTCGGCAAGACAAATTCTTTATAAAGGAAACTTTTTATGTGCGGAATAATCGGATATGTCGGTGAAACCGATGCGGTGCCTGTTTTGCTTGAAGGACTTAAAAATCTCGAGTACAGAGGCTACGACTCGGCAGGTATTGCCGTGTGCCGAGAGGGGAAAATAACGACCGTCAAAACGAGCGGAAGAATATCGGAGCTTGAAAAAAAGCTTGCGGCAGGCGGCACTCCCGAGGGCGACATAGGAATAGGACATACACGCTGGGCGACTCACGGAGCACCAACCGATGAAAATGCCCATCCCCATTCCGGCTCGAGCGGCAGAGTGACGCTTGTACACAATGGTATTATCGAGAATTATCTCGAGCTGCGCAGTGAGCTCGAGCGGCGGGGGCGTTGCTTTGTGTCACAGACCGATACCGAGGTTCTGGTTCAGATTTTCGACAGCCTCTATGACGGCGACCCGATAGGCACCATGCGAGAGGTTATGCGTCGGGTGAGAGGGTCATATGCAGTGGCAGTGCTCATGTCTGACCGTCCCGATGAGATTCTGGCGGCAAAAAAGGACAGTCCGCTGATAGTCGGATTCGGGGAAAACTGCAAATTCCTTGCCTCGGATATTCCTGCCTTGCTCAAGTATACCCATGAGTGTACTGCCATGGACGACGGCGAAATGGCTTTGCTTAAAAGAGACGGGGTGGAATTTTTCGATGCATCGGGCGGTAAGCTCGAAAAGGAAACTATGTACATCACTTGGGATGCCGAGAGTGCCGAAAAGGGCGGCTACAGGCATTTCATGAAAAAGGAGATAGTCGAACAGCCACGGGCGGTTCGTGATACGCTCATGGGCAGAATATCGGGCGGCAGGGTTCGGCTTGATGAATTTACTCTGTCCGATGAGCAAATTAAAAGCCTTCGAGCCGTACACATCTGTGCCTGCGGCAGTGCAAGATATGTGGGAATGGTTGCAAAATATATAATCGAACGCTCGTCGGGCATACTGTGCGGATGTGAGCCTGCGAGTGAATTTCGCTACAGGCATCCGTCGGTGGGAGAAAACGATCTGTGCGTCGTCATAAGTCAGTCGGGGGAGACCGCCGATACTCTTGCCGCACTCAGAGAGGCGAAAAGGCGAGGGGCACACATTGTCTCTATAGTCAATGCGGTTGGCAGTACGATAGCAAGAGAGAGCCGAGATGTCATATACACGGCGGCAGGGCCGGAGATAGCGGTGGCAACCACGAAGGCGTTATCCGCACAGCTTGCGGCGGTGTATCTGCTTGCATTGCGACTTGCACGAGGTGTCGGCAGGCTCACCGAAGACGATGAGAGACTGCATTGCGAGGCACTTGAACGCCTGCCCGAGCAAATAGAGAGTATACTCAAAAGAGAAAGCTTGCTTTATCCGCTGGCAAAACGGCTGAAGGATGAGCGGAGTATATTCTTCATCGGCAGAGGACTTGACTACGCAATGTCGCTTGAAGGTTCCCTGAAGCTCAAGGAAATATCCTATATAAATTCCGAGGCCTATGCGGCAGGAGAGTTAAAGCACGGAACAATATCGCTCATCGAGCAGGATTCGCCTGTCATAGCCGTGGCGACGCAAGCGGAGCTGTTTGAAAAAACACTTGTCAACATCAAAGAGGTAAAGAGTCGAGGTGCATTTGTTGCCGCCGTGGTGGGCGAGAGCTGTCCGCAGTGCGACGATACGGCGGATGCGATTTTTGAGGTTCCCGAGACCTTGCCCGAATATATGCCGTCGCTTGATGTGATACCGCTTCAGCTTTTGGCATATTTTACCGCCGTTGAGCGTGGGTGCGATGTTGATAAGCCGAGAAATCTCGCAAAATCAGTGACGGTGGAATGATTCTTCGGGGTGCGGACAGAAAGCGGAAATGTCCGCACCGATTTTTTAAAAAATATGCTTGACTATCCGTGATAAATCAAGTATACTGTGCCTGTGATCATCGAGGCATAACAGTTTGCGGCCAAAGCTTGCGACTGTCGATAAGCCGTCGGTGCTTTTAAAAGGCTGTCAGTTAGCTCTTGCTAACTAACAGCCTTTATCAATCGTGCAGGCGGTGTATGAACTCTGAGATGCGGAATGTGTGAGTCGCATATCAATGACACAGTACGCAGAAGCTTTGATGTGAAAAAGGTGGAGTCCTCGCATACCAAGGGCGTGACCGAGATAATCACGGAGAGCCCCATAGACGGGGATAAGCTCAAGGCGGAGATAGAGCAGACGGGTTATAAGGTTCTCGATATGAGCACAGAGCCTTATGAGAAAAAACGCTTTTCGTTCTTTAAAAAATAGTCTGAGACGGGGTGAAATGTGTGAATATATCGGAATATCTTGCTGTTACGGGGTCTGTACTTCTGCTTGTCGGCGTGAAAAAAGCAAATTCAATGTTTACTGCGGCGTAAGATGCCGAGAAATTACCGAGCTTAATATCAAATCCCCCGACTGCATTGCAATCGGGGGATTGTTTATAAGGCTTATTTGCTTTGAACAGCGTCTTTTATCAGCTTGTATATGCTTTCGCCCAAGCGAACAACGCTCGGACGCTCATCCCTTTCGGGCAGTCCGTCAACGGGGGATAGCTTAGTGTGCGTGTTTTTGTTGCACACCGTGAACTGCGGATACTCGCTGCTGCTCCAAACAGTGGGCTGACCGTCAAAGCTTACGAGGTAATAAATCAGGCCGCTGTATGCCTCGCAGAAGTCGTTGTGATCCTGCCCACGCACGAACCATGTCGAATCGGGGAAAGCACAGGTGGAGGCATCAGCAAGCAGGTCTGCGGAGAGATATTTGTTGCCACTGTCCGCCTCGAGCGTTTCTCCGACTGGTGCACAGGTTGCACCGAGTGAGCCGAACTTCGTGTCGATGAGCATATCGGTCTGGTCGATGCTGTTTTCATACACGGGAATAGGTGCTATGCCGTAACCCATGCAGACGCACACGGCAAGCCCTTTCTTCTGCTCTGCCTTTAGCTTCTCGCCCAGGGAGCATTGAACGCCGTAGTGGTATCCGTCAATGGTTTTGATAAGCTTGCTGTATTTGCCGTCTGTGCCCGAGTAGAGAATATCCTTTGCATCCTCATAGTATTCCTCGGGGACAAAGCTCCACACGCCGGGCATGGTGGTGATAAGCTCTGTCAAGCATTCGTCATAGAGCGCATCGAGGTCGGAGGCAAGCAGACTGTTGACAAGGCAGAGAAGCAGATCGAGTATAAATGCGTCGTTGAGCACGCCGATGAGACTGCTCACAAGGTCGCCTGTTGTTGTGCCGCCGAGGAAAGTCTCGATAAACAGCTCAAATGCGTCCGCTTTGCCCTCAACAGTGATGCTCTTCGTGAACATTTCACCGACTAAGGTTATGCCCTGGAATGCACCGCTTAAAAAAACGACCTTTTCAACATTCTCGCTTCCGTAATTCGATATGTAGGCCGCCGCAACGCAGGTGCCCTCACTGTGGGCACAGAGAACAACCTTGTCGTGGCGTGTTGCGGTTTTTACTTTTTCAATGTATTCGGCAAGAGCGTCTGCGTTATCGGCAGGGTCAAGTCTCCAATCGTAGCCGAATATGTATCTGCCGTTGTCCTCTTTGCCGTCATAGAGACGGTGAATGTCGCTGTCGGTCGGCGTTGTGTATGAGACTGCGGCGGTTTTCGGAGTGCCGTCCTCATCGCAGGCAAAAACACCCAGAAGTGTTTCAAGTCCGTTTGAGAGCAAGGTTCTGAAAAGCTCGTGGTTGCCCGCCGAAAGAGCGGCAATAGAGCCGCCGATGCTCGGCAATGCACAGAGGATTTCCTTTGCTCCTATTGAAAGTGAACTTCCGTCCTCGGTGAACAGCTCCTTTCCGAAGCCGTAGACCATGACCACGGGAGCGTTGCCGCAACTACAGTGGCTGCTGTCGGCAAATGCCGCAGTGGGAACGGCGAGGAGCATTAAAAGAGCGAGCAGAAAAGCAACAGCCTTTTTCATAATATTTCCCTCCGATTAAAATCCGAAAAACGACGGCACAAGATATGCTATGACCGACATTATTATTCCGGCGATAAGCACGCCGAGTGAAATTATCGGGAATGATTTTTTGATTCTCATATCGGTCAGTGCGGCGATGAGAGCACCTGTCCAGCCGCCCGTGCCGGGCAGAGGAATAGCCACAAATAGCAGCAGACCCCAATCACGCCATCTCTTGACCTTCTCGCTGTTTCGCATAGAGCGGATCTCGAGCTTTTCGATTATCTTTGAAAAGATCGGCTTGTCACGCAGGAACTGAAAAATCTTGCGTATGAAAAGCAGAATGAACGGAATCGGCACGATGTTGCCGATGTAGCAGATAACGAAAGCACGAGCAAAGCTCACGCCGAGGAGCTTTGCGGCGATGAGTCCGCCTCTCAGCTCGAGTACGGGCAGAAGCGAGATGATGAAGATTATCAGTTCGTTGGGTATCTTGTTTTGAAAAAAATCAACAAGTCCGCGGGCAAATTCTTCTGTCATAGACAATCCTTTCCGAATGAATCAAACCGATTCAAAAATTTTGTGCTTGTCAAGAAAACGCCTTGCGCTTTTGAGTATAGCCTTGTCGTTTTCAAACTTCAAAGTTTCGAGAGCCCTGTCAAAGGTGAGCCAGATGTAATCGTCTATCTCCTCTTGCTGAATGACGGTTCTTGTGTCCTCGGTTTTTGCGAGAAAGATGGTAACGGTCTTTTCGACCTTTCCCTGAATCGTGTAGTCGGATTTTGCGGTGAAGTCGGGAATTATTTCTATGTGCATACCCGTCTCCTCGAGCACTTCACGGCGAGCGGTCTGCTCGGGAGATTCGCCCCTCTCCATGTGTCCCTTCGGGAAGCCCCAATGTGCACTGCGGTTGTTCTTGATGAGCAGGAGACGAATTTCGTCGTTTATCTTGCGGCAAACCACCGCACCGCAGGAGCGTTCATAGAGACATTCGAGGCGGTATGTTCCCTCAGGCTCAGCGAAAGCCAGAGCGTCGGCTATCTGATAGCCGATAAAACGCATATTTTTCGGTGCAACGACAAGTATACCCTTGCGTTCACCCTCCCTGTAAAGAACGGCAATGGCACGCCCGTCAAAATGCCTGACGGGGTGATGCACGCCCATAATATAGGCACCGGCGAATCGGTTGTCAAACTGCCGCCTGCCCTCGAGCGAGCCGAAATTCAGGGAATATTTGTATCCGTGCTGACGGTTCAGAGAGCCGACCGGATTCGTTATCTTAACTCTTACGAATTTACCTAACATAGGTCAGTCCCTCCCTTTTTTGGGGAATTTCAAAAATACCCCAATTCTAAATTATGTAATACATTATACTCACTAATTCGTCCGATTTCAAGAGCCGAGCGATAATTTCGGAAAAAAGGGGGAGCAATATGAGCTTTTTTGACGGCTTGTTAAATTTGGAGATATGTGATAAAATTAAATACAGTATATCCGATATTGTCTGATTTTGGCTTTTGCCGAGGTTGGGAGGGGGAGCAGTTTTGCAAAAAATACTCATAGCGGACGATGAGGGAAAGATACGCCGCATAATCAAGGACTTCTTGACGGCGAAGGGTTATGACACCGTTGAAGCCGAGGACGGCGCACAGGCGGTCGAGGTCTTTGTGAACACGCCGAATATTGATCTTGTTGTGCTCGATATAATGATGCCCGAGCTAAACGGATGGGAGGTCTGCCGAAAAATTCGGGAGACTTCTGATGTGCCGATTATATTTTTGACAGCCAGAGGTCAAGAGTTTGATGAGCTTGAATGTTTTGAGTGCGGAGCGGATGATTTTATAACAAAGCCGTTCAGCCCCACGGTGCTCGTCAAGCGTATCGAGGCGAGGCTCAAGCGTGTAGCGGATGCTTCGTCGGAAAAAATCGTGCTTGACGGACTGGTGATAGATGTTGTGGCACATTCCGTTGTTTGTGACGGGCAGGAGATAGAGCTTACTCACAAGGAATACGGAATACTCAACAAGCTTGTCTCAAATCGGGAAAGAGTGTTCTCTCGAGAGCAGCTGCTCGATGATATATGGGGCTTTGACTTTTTGGGCGATTCGAGAACGGTCGATTCCCATGTGGCACGCCTACGCAGTAAATTGGGCGAGTGGGGAACTCGTCATCTGCACACGGTCTACGGTGCCGGCTATAAAATAGAGGTGAACTGATTTTTGAACCGTAAAACGGCAAAGGGGCATGAAAGATTAAAAAGATCGCATCGCCGCATGATATGCGAGATACTTGCGATCGTCATATCGATTGCACTGACGCTTGTGCTGTTCAGCTCGGGCGTGCTTGACTATGTCTATGCCTTTACGGAGATTATGAGCAATATGCAGAGTATACGCCACTCGCTTGACGATGAGGATCCGTTTACTTATGAGTATTATCGGGTGCTCTCGGACTTTGCGGAGAAGAATTACTATCTTATCGAGGTTTTCGATCCCGACGGCAATACGATTTTCTCAAATCCGCAGGGATTTCTCTCCTTTGACGGCGTGTCGGGCAACTCCGACAGTCTCAACGGAATAGGCGGTCTGTATGAATCGGGCAAGGTGGTTCGCGTGTACAATACCTTCGATGATGATATGAGTATAGACCTCTACGAATATTCGGACGACGGATATTCATCATATTACCGCTACCGTGTCGAGCTGAAAAACGGCGACATACTGCGTATGTGGTTGCCGCTTTATCAGGTCGAGCGAAACGCCGGAACAGCTTCGGTTCTGCTCACTGCGTTTGCAATAATAGCGGGAGCCGTTGCGTGCGTGATAATACTTTATTCCAATTTGCGTATAGCACGTCCCGTTGCGGAGATGGCGGAGATAACCGAGGCCATGGCAAAGCTTGACTTTACCAGAAAATGTGATGACTATCCCCAGACGGATGTTCAGAATCTGGGCAAGAATATAAATATATTGTCGGCATCTCTGAGTGAGACGCTTGATGAGCTTCAGGACAAAAACGAAAAGCTCACCGAGGAGCTCGAGCACAGTGCTCTGATAGATGAGTCGAGAAAGAGCTTTATAGCAAACGTCTCTCACGAGCTGAAAACGCCGATAGCCATAATTCAGGGCTATGCCGAGGGGCTCAAGCTCGGCATAAACAGTGACCCCGAGAGCAGCGGCGAATACTGTGATATAATCCTCGAAGAGACGGATAAGATGAACAGAATAGTCATGGAGCTGTTGAATCTCGAGAAAATCGAGAGCGGCTCTTATGAGCCTACGCTCGAGCGGTTTGATTTGAGCGAGATGATAGCAAGCCAGCTTGCCGCCTTCTCCATGATGTTCAATGACAACGGCATAATAGTTCAAAACAGGATTCCGGACGGACTTGAGGTGAACTCGGATGAACGCACTGTCCTGCTTGTCCTGCAGAATTTTCTTTCAAACGCCGTGTCGAATATCAGCGGCAAAAAGATAGTTCAGTTGACCGTTGAGGAGAGGGAGAGCGTATACCGTGTGAGCGTATACAATTCGGGAGAACCGATAGCGGATGATGAGCTTGACAAGATTTGGTACAGCTTCTATAAATCCTCCAAAAAGCGTAAAAACGAGGATTTCCATTTCGGTCTCGGCCTGCCGATAGTTCACGCTATACAGAAACGGCTTGATAAGGAGTGCGGTGTTGTCAATGAACACGGCGGCGTTCGCTTCTGGTTCGATGTTGATAAGGCGTAAACATTTAGTACCTCGAGGTTGAATAACCTTGTGAAAAATGTTATAATAATCGAAAGCTGATTTGTTGGGAGATCTTATTATGATGAAAAACTCCAAGACTGAATATATAACGAGAGTGATGTCGTTTTTACTTTCGGCGGCTATGCTTCTGTCTCTTTGTGCTTGCTCAAGCTCCGTTTCGGTCAGCAAGATAAAGGGGAAGCCCAAGCAGGTAACTCAGCCGGAATCCACACTTCTTCACTCCGTGGGAGCACAGGATAATTTCCAAAAAGTCGGTGAATCGGGACTTATTGAGCTGTGGTTTGACGAGAGCACATATTCCGTGTGTGTGGCAGACCGTTCTCATGAGGAAAGTGAAAAGTTCTGGTCGAGCCTTCCGTCTGAGGAAAATCCCTCTGCCGCCGCCGCAACCCTCGAAATAGTCAACGGTGATATGCTTTATCTGCTCAACACTCAGGATAACAGCGTGTCATACCGCAAGGCCGAGTATGAAATTGCCGACAATGCGATTACGGTCACTTACACGGTGGTTGCCGATAAGGTCACCGCACAAAAAAATGAATTCGGCAAGGACGATATAGCCTTCAAGCTTGTTATCAATTATGAGCTGAGGGACGGCAGTATGTATGTCAGCGCAAACTATGAGAATCTTGTAAAGAACTCAAAGGCGAAGCTCACAAGACTTTATCTGCTTGACAGCTTCGGCTCCTATACCGGGCCGCAAAACGGCGATTACATTTTTGTCCCGGACGGAAGCGGAGCGTTGATAAAAACAGACACGAGTGACAATTCGTTTGACTCGGAGCTTCAGTTCCCCGTTTACGGCGTGGATCCGGCATCGGGGCAGACCGAGGAGGATACCATTGCGGCACGAGTGCCTGCCTACGGTATGAAACAGGGCGAAAACGCTTTTGTAGTGATAATCGACGGCGGCGATGCCATTGCTACCGTGTGTGCCGACAGGGTCAGAGCTAACAACGACTTTTATGAGGTGGGAGTTTTCTTTGATACAACTCCCTGTGCCGTGAAGAAAAACAAATATTATCTCAGCGACGAGTCCTATGACGGAGAAATAAGTCTCTGCGTTCGTTTCCTCAACGGAACAAACGCCACTTATACTGGCATGGCGGCAGCAGTGCGTGAGCAGCTGATACGAGGGCGTGTTCTCTCGACAAAGACCTATAAGCAGGATGAATACCTGCCCCTGGACTTGAGCGTTATCGGTGTTTCGGATGACATTCTTTTCTCAATAAGCAAGCTCAAGCCGAGAACCGCACGGGCTTTCACGAGCTTTGAACAGTCCCTTGATATGCTCATGCGAATGAAATCAAAGGGCATAAATTCAATAAAACTGCGCTACAAGGGAGCAATTACGGGCGGCATAGACCAGTCGGATATAATGTCGGCATCTGTGCTCAGCCGAGTCGGCTCAAGCAGTGATTTCAAGGAGCTTTACGAGTATATCAAGGCGCAGAATATGGAGATATATCTCGACATAGACCTTTTCTCTGCGGCGAAGAGCGATGCGTTCTCATCGTCGAAAACAGCCGGAAGCATTTTTGGCGACAAGGCCGAATATAACAAGAAAAACACGGCTTCCGCTTCCGTTGGAGAAAAGAGCTATGAAAAACGCCTGCTCGGGCTTAACAATATCGAAAAGGCGATAATAGAAATTTTGAGCAATTCACGCTTCACGCAGTTTTCCGGACTTTGCCTGAACGATGTCGGCAGTGTTTTGTATTCCGATTATAAAAACGGCTTCAACCGTCAGGAGGGCGCACGGGAAATTTCCGATCAGCTTCCATCGCTTACCTCCAATATGAAGCTTATGACCGATACGGGCAACTTCTGCATTGTCAAGAGCGTGAACTTTATCTCGCACCTGCCAACCTCTGTGTCGGAGGAACGCTCGGCTTATGTCAGCATACCCTTTGTTCAGCTTGTGCTGCACGGTATGGTCGGATATTCCTGCGAACCGCTTAACTACAGCGACGATATAAAGACCGCCTTCCTGCGAAGCATTGAATATGGTGCGGATCCGTCATTTGAGTGGACATATTCGGCATCGTATACAGACAAGAAAAACAAGGGTGAGGACGGCGAAAAATCCGGCGGCGTTTATTACGAAAACTGGATAGCCTCCGCTGCGGATTTTTATGAGCGTGCTGATTCGGCGCTCAGAGATGTTCAGAGTGCCCGTATGACCTCGCACAGTGAGGTGAGAACAGGTGTGTTCTGCACCGAATACGACACCGGTGCAAAGATATATGTCAATTACACCGATTCCGATGTCACGGTCAGCGGTATAACCGTTCCCGCAGGGGACTTTTTGAGAATAAACTAAGGAGAATAATTATGCCTTATATCAGCACACAGGTGAACATTGAGCTTACAAAGGAAAATCAGGATAAGCTTGCAAAGAAGTACGGTGAGATAATCACTATTGTCCCCGGCAAGACCGAGCGCTGGCTCATGCTCTCGTTCAGCGACAAAAACGAGATGTATTTTGCCGGCAAGTCCGATGAGCCGATGGCTTATATCGAGCTGAAGCTTTTCGGCAGCACGACCGACAGCGTGTATGACCGCCTGACTGCGGCGATTTGCGATGCAGTTTCCGACATTCTCGGAATCAGCTCTGCCAATATTTATGTCAAATATGAGGAAGCGGAGCATTGGGGCTGGAACGGTTCGAATTTTTAATCGATTTTTTAAAAGTGCCGACATTTTGCTTGGCACTTTTCCTTTTGTAAAAAAGCACCAAGTGCTGCAATAGTCGTATTTGCTTATTGACAGTTCACATTTGACATCATATAATTGTTCTATAAAATGGGTGGTTTATAAAACGGAGGGATTCAATTTGAAAAAGCGCAGCTTGCTTGTTACTTTGCTGTATTTTTCCGATGTGTGCGTACTTATTGCTTCTATTCTCTGTTCGGCGTGGATGCGAAACGATTTTAAAATAAAGCCGCTGGTAGATATGATGAAGCTCACGGGCTTTTGGGCATCGATCATACTTTTGGCGGCAATGTATGCCTGTGTTTATACACTTTCAAAGTCTTATCAGGTGCTTTGGGAGTATGCGTCGTTGCGTGATGCGTGCGTGATAGGTGCGTGTGCCATGGGCGTAATGGTGCTCTATGCAGTCATTTGCCAGATACTTTCGTTGCCGTTCTTCGGCTCGGCGGTCTATGTTATGGCATCACTTATCTGCTGTGCCGGTGTTGTCGGAATCAGAATGATTACCAGAACTGTCAGACGCAAGCCGTGGGAAGCGGTTACTCCGAAGGACGACCGAAACAACACTATGGTCATCGGTGCGGGCGATGCGGCAAACCTGCTTATTCATGAAATTAAGACAAGCCCAAGCATGGAGTATTATCCCGTTTGTATTCTTGACGATTCGCCCGAAAAGCGTTTTAGCCGAGTTTACGGAGTGAAAATAGTCGGCAACTGCGACTGCATAGAGGAAGCAGTGAGAAAATACGGAATCAACACAATAATATTCGCCATCCCCTCGGCATCTCCCGAGCGTAAGGCGGAGATACTTCGCCGTTGCTCCAAAACGGGCTGCGTTGTCAAAACCTTGCCGGCAATAAATCAGATAATCGACAATAAGGTGGGTCTTTCCAATGTCCGCTCTGTTGATATTGAAGACCTGCTCGGCAGAGAGCCGATAAAGATTAAGCTTGAGTCCGTTATGGATTATGTCAGCGGCAAGACTGTGCTTGTCACAGGCGGCGGCGGTTCGATAGGAAGTGAGCTTTGCCGTCAGATAGCCGAGCACGCTCCGCACAAGCTGATAATTTTCGATATTTACGAGAACAACGCCTATGCCATTCAGAACGAATTGCTCCGAACTCATCCCGAGGTCGATGTCAAGGTTCTCATAGGCTCTGTCAGAGACAGCAAAAGGCTTGACTCCGTGTTCTCACGCTATCGTCCGAATATCGTCTATCATGCCGCAGCACATAAGCACGTGCCGCTTATGGAGGACAACCCCAACGAGGCAATTAAGAATAATGTCTTCGGCACTCTCAAAACCGTGCGTGCCGCAGATAAATACGGTGTAGACCGCTTCGTGCTCATCTCCACCGATAAGGCGGTCAATCCCACCAATATCATGGGTGCAACCAAGCGTATTTGCGAGATGATAATCCAGACCTATAACAAGCATTCCGAGACCGAATTTGTTGCCGTCAGATTCGGCAATGTTCTCGGCTCGAACGGCTCTGTTATTCCGCTTTTCAAGGAGCAGATAGCTCACGGAGGCCCGGTAACCGTTACTCACAAGGACATTATCCGCTACTTTATGACCATCCCCGAGGCGGTGTCGCTTGTGTTGCAGGCAGGTGCCTCGGCAAAGGGCGGCGAGATTTTCGTTCTCGATATGGGCGAGCCTGTCAAAATAGCTGACCTTGCGGAGAACCTGATAAGACTGTCCGGCTATACTCCGTATGAGGATATAGATATCAAGTTCACGGGACTTCGTCCGGGCGAGAAGCTCTATGAGGAGTTGCTTATGGACGAGGAGGGGCTCGAAGCTACCGCCAACAGCCTTATACATATCGGCAAACCGTTGGATATTGATGAGGAGGTGTTTTTCTCCGGCCTTGAGGAACTTAAAGGCATAATGTATGATGACAGTGCGGATATCAGAAGAACTGTCAGGAAGATAGTCGCAACTTACAGGGAGGCCGATTTGAATACCCCCTCTGTCACATTTATGAAGCGGGCGGACGAGCTTATGTCCGACAGTGACGATGCCTTAACGGCAACAACCTAAACAGAATCACTCCAAAGCGTTTTGATGCTTTGGAGTGTATTTTTTTGTGTGAAATCCAGTGCTGAAACGGCTCGCATCGGGAAAATATAAACTGAGTTTTTATGTTAAATATGTAATTTGAATTACCGGGGAAAAAGTCTTTGTAAAATTAGTTGAAACTTGCTGTATATATTGGTATAATTATAATCAGATAATTGTGTCTTTTTGCACTGTATTTTGTTATTGGGGGAATCGATTTGTATAAGGCATTGAAAAGAGGGCTCGACATAGTTCTTTCGCTTTTGGGCTTGATAATAACTTCACCGCTTCTGCTCATAGTCGCTCTTGCAGTGAAGCTCGACTCCAAAGGCCCCGCTATTTTCAAGCAGGAGCGTCTCGGTATGAACGGCAAGGTTTTCGAGATGTATAAGTTCCGCTCCATGTGTGTCGGCGCAGAGCATATGGGTACGGGTCAGTATTCGTTTAAGGGCGACAGCCGTGTGACAAAGGTAGGCAGGATAATCAGGGCAACGAGCCTCGATGAGCTGCCGCAGTTTGTTAATATTTTAAAGGGTGATATGAGCTTTATCGGCCCTCGCCCGACGCTTACTTATCATCCGTGGCCGCTTGAGGAATACAGCGATTTTCAGCTCAAGCGTTTTAATGTTCGCCCCGGCATAACGGGACTTGCTCAGATAAACGGCAGAAAAGCCATAGAGTGGAATGAGCGAATCAAATATGATGTTGAATATGTTGAGAATCTTTCACTTGTGCTCGATTGCAAAATACTTTTTAAGACCGTTCTCAATGTCCTTATGATGAAGGATAACGGAAATGTGAGCGAGACGGCGAAGAAAAAGGAGGATGCATATGCTGACTCTGATGTACATAACTAATTCCCCCGAGGTCGCAAAAATAGCGGATAGGGCAGGGGTTGACAGGATTTTTATAGACCTCGAGCAATACGGCAAGCAGAAGCGGCAGGCTAACTGGGACTCCGTCAAGTCAAAGCACAGCATAGCGGATATACCGAGAGTGAAAGCGGTGCTTGAAAATGCAGAGTTGCTTGTGCGTACCGACCCCGTTTTTGACGGCCTTGAGGAGGAGATAGAGGGCGTTTTGAGCCATTCACCCGATGTCGTTATGCTGCCGTATTTTAAGACGGTGAAAGAGGTCGAAACCTTTTTGAATTTTGTCGGCGGCAGAGCGAAAACCTCCCTGCTCGTTGAGACAAAGGAAGCAGCGGAAAAGCTCGATGATATTCTTTCTCTCGGCGGAATAGACGAGATACATATCGGTCTCAACGACCTCTCACACTCCCATGGCAAACGCTTTCTTTTCGAGGAACTTGCCGACGGCACTGTGGATGAGCTTGCAGAGAGGATAAAAGCCCATGGAACAGCACACTTCGGCTTCGGCGGTATAGCTTCGCTGGGCAAGGGACTTCTCCCTGCCGAAATGATAATCCCCGAGCATTACAGGCTCGGCTCAAGCTGTGCCATACTTTCGAGAGCTTTTTGCGACACTTCAAAGGTTACCGACCTTGGAAATATAGAACGGATATTTACCGATGGTGTAAAGGCTGTCAGAAATTTTGAATTGCAGTGCTCCCGAATGTCGGCTGAGGAGCTTCAAAGAAACTCGGCTGCACTCAAAGAGCGAGTGAAAGAAATAGTCGGCAATATGCCGAATTAAGGTGAAAAATATGAAGGTGTTGTTCGTTGCGACCGTTCGCAGCCATATCGGTCAATTTCATATGCCGTTTATCCGTGAACTCAAAGCACACGGCGTGGAGGTTCATGCGGCGTTCAAGGATAATTCCGAGGACAAGCCGGGATTGGATCTGTCCGCAATAGATAAGACTTTTGAGGTTCCGTTTGAGCGTCAGCCGTTAAAGCCTGCCAATATCAAGGCATATAAGGTGCTCAAAAAGATAATTGATGAAAATGATTACGATGCCGTGCATTGCCATACCCCGATGGGTGCTGTCATAGCAAGACTTGCGGCGAGAAAAGCACGCAAAAAGGGCACAAAGGTCATCTATACCGCCCATGGATTCCATTTCTTCAAGGGTGCGTCAAAGAAGAATTGGCTCATGTTCTATCCGATTGAAAAGTATCTTTCAAAATATACCGACTGCCTTATCACCATAAACAGCGAGGACTATGAGCTTGCAAAGGAAAGAGGTTTTAAGGCAAAGCTGATACGCAAGGTTCACGGCGTGGGCGTTGAACTTGACCGCTTCAAGGCGGCAGACAGTGCTCAAAAATCCCGTCTGCGTGCCGAATACGGCTATTCCGACGATGATTTTATTATGATTTTTCCGGCTAATCTTGTGCTTGAAAAAGGTCATCCGATGCTTTTTGATGCGGTGGAAAAAGTCTCGAAAATACACAGTAATATAAAACTTATCCTCCCCGGTCTCAAAACCGAAGAGGAGGCGTATGAGCAAATCGTTGCACAAAAGGGAATAGAAAAATACGTTGATTTTCTCGGCTATCGCCGTGATATAGACAAGCTTGCCGCAATGAGTGATATTTCAGTCACCTCGAGCCGCAGAGAGGGCTTGCCGGTGAATCTGATTGAGGCAATGGCAGTCGGCAACCCGATAGTTGCAACGAGGGTGCGAGGGAATACCGACATAGTCGAGAACGGTGTCAACGGCTATATAGTTGATATGGATAGCTCCGAGGAGATGTCACAGGCTATGTTGAAGCTTATTGATGACCCGAAGAAGCTCGAGGATTTCGGTGAGAGCGGACTTGAAAAGGTAAAGGAATATTCCACCGAGAGTGTAAACCGTGAACTGCTTGCGATTTACGGCGAGCTGGGACTTGTCTGAGGTGCGAATATGAGGATACTGCATTTCGTGCCCGATATAGGTGTCGCAAACGGGGTGATGAGCGTTGTGCTCAATTACTTCAAGGCGATGCCGGATGATATAAAATTCGATGTTATGTATTTCATGGACTGTGAAAAGGACAGGAGAGCGGACATCGAGTCGCTCGGCGGCAGAGTATTTAAAATCTCACCGCTCGGAATAAAAAGTCTCATTTCTCCCGAAATCGACAGTTTTTTTGAAGAACATAAGGGCGAATATGAAGCGGTGCATATTCATGTGCCCTATATGTCGCTGTTCATAGCACCGAAGGCGAAGCGGCATGGGATAAAAAAGATAGCCGTTCACTGCCATTCGAGTGTGTATTCGCTGATAAGCAGCAATACGCAGAGAAACCGACTGCTGAATATTCCCACCAAGCTTATGGCGACTAAGCTCTTTGCGTGCGGAAAAAACGCAGGCAGATTTTGGTACAAAAACAGCGATTTTACAGTTGTTCCAAATGCAATCGATTGCTCCGCATATGCCTTTAGTGAGGAAAAACGCAGGTCAAAGCGAGATGAACTTTTGCTGAGTGAAACTCAGCTTGCCGTCGGACATATCGGAATGACCGAGATGCAGGTCAAAAATCATCCGTATGTGCTCCGTGTTTTTGCAAAGCTTCGTGAGAATAACCCCGATGCGGTTCTGCTTCTGGTTGGAGCAGAACCCACAGAGGAACTTGAAGTGCTTTCAAAAGAGCTGAACATCAAGGACGGCGTTCGTTTTCTCGGCAGGCGTAACGATGTGCCGGAGCTGCTCAGTGCAATGGATATTTTACTTTTCCCGTCCTTTAATGAGGGTTTGCCTGTTTCGGTTATAGAAGCGCAGGCAGCGGGACTGCCCGTTCTGATGTCCGACACTGTGACGGATGAGGTCTGCATAACCGATGGTATAAAACGCCTGTCGATTGAAGCTGACCCGACGGTTTGGGCGAAGCAGGCGGCTGATATGCCTGCCATTGACCGCCCGAGAGCATACGAAAAAGTCAAAAACAGCGGATGGGATATATTCGACTGTGCAAGTAAACTTGCGGATTATTATGGAGGGTGAAAAATATGCCTAAAATACCTAAGGTGATACATTTTTGCTGGTTCGGCGGTGCCGAATATCCCGATCTTATAAAGAAGTGCATGGATTCGTGGGAGAAGTATTTGCCCGAGTATGAGGTTGTGAAATGGAGCGAGGAAAACTTTGACGTAAACTGCAACGATTATGTCAGAGAGGCTTATGAGAACAAAAAATGGGCGTTCATAACAGACTATGTTCGTCTTTATGCACTGTATAATTACGGCGGTGTTTATCTTGATTCCGATGTCGAGATATTAAAGCCGATTGACGAATTTCTTGACTGCGAGGCATTCTCCGGCTTTGAGTCGAAGGATTCCGTTCCCACTGCAATAATGGGCTCTGTCAAGGGCCAGCGGTTCATGGGCGAGCTTTTGCACGATTATGACGACCGCAAGCTCATTCTTGAGGACGGAACCGTTGATATGACCTCCAACACCGTGGTCATAACTCAGTCCTGCTTAAAGCACGGCTTAAAGCAAAACGGCAAGAAACAGACGGTGGAGGGCTTCACTCTTTATCCGCCCGTCTACTTTTGCCCCAACACAATAGGCAGAATAGTCGATAAGCCCTCAAAAAAGAGCTACGCCATCCATCATTCCGCAGGCTCGTGGAGCGATGAATGTAATCTCAACCGAACTATCCCTTGGAAGATGAAACGATACATAGGCGGAAGGCTCAGAGCTGTTATTGGTACGGATAATATAATTAAGCTGAAATTGTTTTTACAGAAGATAATATGGAAAAAGTGATCGAATCAAACAACAGAAAAAAGGTTCTCATCGTGCTTGACAGTCTGCGTCGCGGCGGAATAGAGATAGCCGCATCCGGCTTTCAAAGTCTGCTTGATCGGGCGAAGTACGATTGCACGTTCCTGTTTTTGAGAAATGCCGAGGATACCGATAAGGCACTTCATGACGAAATGCTGAAAAACGGCGGCAAGATAGTTGTGAAGCCGGACGGGGTCAGCGGCTATCTTGAGGATTACCGTTTCTTTAAACAGTTCCTTTCAGCCGGCGGCTATGATATAGTTCATTCGCATTTGCTGTTTTATAACGGTCTTGTCATGCGTGCCGCATACAAGGCCGGGGTCAAAAAAAGGATAGCACATAGCCACGCCACCGAGGCGAACTGCCATCAGAACGCAATCAGGAAAACCGTTGCGGCAATTTATCAGCAACTTATGCGCTGCTGGCTCGGCAGATATGCAACCGACCTTATCGGTTGCAGTCAAAAAGCCGGTGAATATATGTGCGGAAAAGGTCTGTTTAATAAGCGAGGCACGGTCTTGCGGAATTTTGTGGCACTTGAGAAATACGAATTTTCGCCCGAGCGATATGCCGAGCAGAGGGAAAAGCTCGGTATATCGGCAGATGAGCTTGTCGTTGGTCACATAGGCTCGATTTATTGGATAAAGAATCAGACTTTTCTTGTCAGAGTCTTTGCAAAGCTGTCGGAGAGAGTGCCGAACAGTCGTCTTGTGCTGGTGGGCGAGGAACGTGACGGCGGCGAGGTTCGCCGTTTGGCACAGGAACTGAATGTTGCCGACAGGGTGATGCTGCTCGGGGTCAGAGATGACATTCCGGATTTGCTTTGTGCAATTGATGTTTTTGTTTTTCCGTCAAGGTTTGAGGCATTGCCGATAGCACCGATTGAGGCGCAGGCGGCATCGCTTGCGTGCGTTGCATCCGAGGGAGTGCCGACGGAGATAAAGGCAACCGGGCCGTTTGCGTTTTTGTCCCTCGAAGCCTCGGAAGAGCTTTGGGCGGATAAAATCGCAGAGCTTTCAAGACTTGACAGGCAGGCAATAGATCTTTCTCGGCTCAGGGAAAGATATTCTGCACAAAGCGTAGTAAAACAGCTCGAAAAAATATACGAAGGCTAAGGAGGAAAGCATATGTGGGTATATCTTGCGATTGTCGTGACATTTTGTTTTCTTTACCCGTTGATACCGAGAAAGCATATCAAATGGCTATTCGTTGCACTCGTGCTTGCTTTGTCAGTTATGGCCTTTTTTGTGGAACCGTACAGTACGGACGACCTGGCGAAATATTTCAGAAAGCTTGAAACATTGCGCCCCGAGGGTTGGGGACGCTTTTTTGAAAGGGTCGAAGAGGGCTATGACCACTGGAATTCACTGCCCGTTTGCGGACTATACTTTTTCCTTATCAGTAAGTTTCCGGAAAACGGAATGTTGCCGGCGACAACTATCTTTTTGGCTTACGGAAGTATGTTCTTGGTGCTTTGGCTTGCAGCTGAACGCTATAAGGTCGGCAAGTGGTATCTATTCCTTTCGTCGTTCTTTATCCTCTCAACCTATTGGTTCTATGATATATGCAGCGGCGTGCGAAACGGCTTGACCTTTACTCTGTTTTGCTTGTTTGCGTATCTCGAACTTGTTGAAAAAAAGTGGAAGCCCGGCTGTTGGGCAGGATATATAGCCATGTGCCTTATGCACTCAAGCGGCATACTCATGTTGCTCATACGCATTGCACTTTTTGTCTCAGGCAAGAGAAACACCAGGTTTATGTCTTTTGCGGTGCTGTTTTTAATGATCGTCGGCGGTGCTGTGGCTCCTTATATCGGTGATATAACCGGAATTGAGTATTTTTCGCTTTTGTCGGAGAAGGCGGAGGGAACTGCCGAAGCGGGTGCCTTCAGTGCAAACACGGCTTATTTGGTCAATATATCCGTTTATGTAGTTGTGGTACTGCTGTTCTTTTATTGCTCTTCAATACTCAGAGGCAGAGAAAAGTATAAGGACTTTTCGCAGTATAAACAGTATGTTCAGCTCATGCTGATGTTTATGCTCGGTTCTATAACCTACAGTCTCGCATTCCTTCGCTTTGCCCGTTGGGTTGTGCCTGCAATGGCATCCGTGGTATTTATGGTCGGAATGCAGGCGAATTCCGATAAAAAGCAGGAGATTTTGGACAGTCGAAAGAATAAATCGATTATAAAATCCGGTGTCAGTTTATCCTCAAACGAAATTATAGTAAATTTCTGCTTTATAGCTTATACGGTAATTCATATGTGGTATGCCTGCAACGGAAGCAGTCTTATTTGGCTTCATTTCAGTTAAGAGGTGTTTTTATGATAAGTGTCATAGTACCGATATATAAAGTGGAGCAATATCTCAAGCAGTGTCTGGACAGCCTTGAAGCGCAGACAGCAGAGAATATTGAGTTCATTTTGGTCAATGACGGCTCGCCCGACAGTTGCCCCGAAATTTGCGACGAATATGCCGAGCGTGACGGCCGTTTTAAGGTCGTGCATAAGGAAAACGGCGGACTTCTCAGCGCTCGCAAGGCGGGAGTTAGAGCGGCCTTGGGCGAATATATCGGCTTTGTGGATGGCGACGACTGGGTAGAGCCGGAAACATTTGCAAATATGCAGCGTGCTTTGGATGAGTATTCTCCCGATATGGTGATAAGCGACTTTCTCTGTGACTTCGGTGACCGAGTTGAGCCGAGTAATCAGTCGTTTGAGGAGGGGCTGTATACGGGCGAGCGCCTTGAGAGTGAAATATTTCCTCGAATGTTGTTCGACGGCCATTTCTACCGTTTCGGTGTCAATCCCAACTGTTGGAGCAAGCTTGTCAAAAGGGAGCTTATTGAGAAAAATCTCTATCCCGTGAATGAGCGAATAAGAATGGGCGAGGATGCGGCGTTTATCTATCCGTGTATGCTTGATGCTCAGAGCATCGCCTGCATAAAGACTCCGACTTATCATTACCGCATAACGGGTCAGTCGATGTCAACTGCATATGACGAAAAGCTCAAGGACATAATCCTTTTGCCGTATGAACAGTTAAAGAAAAAAAACGAGCTGTCTCGGTTTGATATTTCATCACAGCTTGACTATTATTTGATGTACATGACGAACTTCCTTATCAGGAACGAAGCAAAAAAAGCGAATACGCATAGCAAAAGTGAACGCCGTGAAATAGTGCACCGTCTTGTTTCAAACGGAGATATAAGAAAAGCGGCGTCGGCAGTTGAGATGAGCAGACTGCCGTTGCATACAAAATTGCTCACAAAGGCTCTCGGCTCAGGTTCTGTTTTCCTGACCATGAGATATATCGATTTCTTGAAAATATATCTCAACAGGGCATAGCTCGACCGTTAATACAAAGCAATACGAAAGGTGCGTAAGCATATAAATGACAGAAATGCCTGTAAGTGTAATCATCCCCGCAACGGCTCAAGGGGATAAGCTCGGTGAGTGCGTAAAGAGCGTGCTTGAGCAGACATATGCCGAGCTTGAAATTATCATTGTTTGCAGTCGAGAGAATCAAGACACCTTGCAAATATGCAGGGAACTTGCCGCCGATGACGGCAGAATAACCGTGCTTGAAAGCGAGGATATGTCATCGGCACTGAAAAGTGTCCACGGCGAGTATATGATATATCTTGCCGAATGTGAGCATATATATCGCCACTGCGTTGAGGAGCTTGTGAAAAATTCAGGTGTCGATATAGTCCAATGCGGATATTATTTGAACGATTCGAGCCGAACCGTGATAAAGTCCAACGACCGCAGAACAGGGGACTTTACATCGGATGAGGCGATAGCCCGTATGCTTGAGCTCGATGCGCTCACCGGTGAGGACTGGTTTGAAAAACGCACGATTTTCGACGGCGGCTTTAAGGGCAAGCTGATAAAGACCGATTTGATGAGAAACGAGGAGACACTTTTAAATGTCAATGACGATGTGATAGTGTCTTATGTCCTTTTGAGGCTCTGCGAATCTGCAAGGTATATAGGAAATATATTCGGAGTATATCGCCGCTCGAGCGACAAGGCGCAGTTTGACGAACTGCCCGAGGAATATAGGAGCAAATACGATTCGGATATTATTCGTGAGTATCTCACGGCAAGAAAATTTGTTACAATCAGTAATGACAAAAAAGAGATAAAGCGTTTTGTCAAGGCGGACAGTGCATTTTATCTTAAACATAAAACAAGAATAGACCGTTACACACGCAGCAATGCGTTTGTTGCAAAGCTTTTCAGGCTTGTTATGGGGTGCATAAGACTGCGCTTGGTTCCCGAAGAGGAGCGCAGGGAGATCGAGAAGTTTTATAAAAACGATCACAGCAAAAAAATATTCATTCTCTCCGCTCCGACTCACGACAATCTCGGAGATCAGGCCATCCTTATAGCCGAGCTTGAGCTGTTAAAGCGAATAGCCCCGGATTATACTGCGGTGGTGCTCACCGAGGCGGATTATTACCATCATCGCAGATATATGAAGAAATATATGACAAAGGATGATGTCATAGCTTACCACGGCGGCGGAAATATCGGTGACGGCTACCGCCATATTGAGCTTTTGAGATGCGAGTCGATAGCATATTTCAAGAATAAGCGGTTTTTTGTATTTCCGCAAACCGCATTTTATTCAAACAGCCTGCTCGGCAGATTTATGCTGAAGCACAGCAGAAAAAGCTATGCGAAGAACAAAGAGCTTTGCATTTTCGCAAGGGAAGAGGAATCGTATAAAATTCTCATCGAGGGCTTCAATAGCCGTGTCGTCCTCTGTCCGGATGTGGTTATGTCCCTTAATATGTCGGAGGGCCAGAGCGAGAGAAACGGCGTGTTGCTGTGCCTGAGAAACGATTTTGAGCAAAGTCTTGATTTCGGTGAGATCGATGTCATGCGTAAAAAAATCGAGAGCGAGTTTGACTTTGTGAATACAACGGATATGCAGGCATATGTGTCGGCAACCGATGAGAACAGATTCGACGAATTCAAGAGAAAGACCGACACGTTCAAGAGATACGAATGTGTTGTAACGGACAGACTGCACGGCATGATTTTTTCCGCAATATCCGGAACGCCGTGCGTTGTTCTCGGCAATTACAATCACAAGATAAAGAGCAGCTATTCGTGGCTCGAGCATTTGCCCTATATCAAGTTTGAGGATGACATCTCAAAGGTGTGCGAGGATATAAAAGAAATTTCGTCCAAGCGCGGATATGAGTATAACAGCGCCTTTGCGGATAAGTATTATGATGAAATAAGACGTTACATCTACAGGGAGAAATAACGCTTTCGGAGGAATCGGTTTTGGCAAATTCACGAACTGAAAAATCAACAAGGACTGCGGCGGCGAATTTTCTGAATTCTACGCTCTCAAAGCTCCTTGCGTTCGTCTCAAGGACGGCGTTCATACATGTGTTCGGGCGAGCGATGCTCGGACTTAACGGACTTTTTGCGAATGTAATTTCGCTTTTGTGTCTTGCGGATCTCGGCTTCGGCACTGCAATGGCTTACAGCTACTATAAGCCTATCGCTGAGAACGATAAGGGCAAGATAGCCGCACTCAATAAATTTTACGGCAAGATCTATCTTGTTATTGCGGCGGCAGTTGCGATAGCGGGCGTGGCTTTTGTCCCCATGCTTGACTCGTTTATAAATCTTGACAGAGAGATAGAGCACGTTTATCTCTATTATGCAATCGCCGTTTCAAACACCGTTTGCTCATATCTGTTTGCATATAAGCAGACCCTTATAAATGCACATCAGCACGGCTATATAATCTCCAGATACACCGCCGTAATAAGCACGATTTCTACTGCTGTGCAGATAGCGATAATGTATATCACGAAGAATTATATCGCTTACCTGCTCGTCGGTATCGCCGGCACGATAGCGACAAATATCGTCGTTTCACGCAAGGCGGATAAGCTGTATCCCTATATCAAGGAGTCGCACGACGAGCTTTCGAGGGAGGACAAAAAGGGAATATTCAACAATATGGGTTCGATATTCCTATATAAGCTCTCATCCGTGTTGATAAACAGTACCGACAACCTGCTTATTTCAAAAATGGTCAACACTGTTGCCGTCGGTGATTATTCCAACTATCTCACGCCGATAAATATGCTCAACGGCTATGCCAATATTGCCTTCTATTCTTTCACCGCAAGTCTCGGCAATATGATGGTATCGGACGGAAAAGAGAAGCAATATCGTGTGTTTAAGATATTGCAGTCACTTTCGGCGTGGTTCGGTATAGTTCTCTGCTCGTGTACCTTTGCGTTGATAAATGATTTTATGGTGGTCTGGCTCGGTGAGAGCTATTTGACGGATAATCTCACAGTTTGCGCTATTTGTGCCAATTTCCTGCTGTCGTGCCTGCTTTATCCAATTTGGGTCTACCGTGAGGCGGCGGGAATATATCTCAAAACGAAATATATTATGGTCATAACCGCAGTGCTGAATATCGTTCTCTCTATCCTGATGGGTAAGTGGCTCGGAATGTCCGGAATACTTTTCGCCTCCGCAATATCGAAGTTGCTCACCTATGTTTGGTACGAGCCGGTTATACTTTTCCGTGACCATTTTGAAAAATCTCCCATGGACTTTTTCGTGAATTTAACGTCAACAATTCTCATCAGTTGCTTTGCGGGCTTCGGTTTGAGGTATCTTGCACAGATTATCCCGATTACAGGAATACCGGGCTTTATTGTCAAGGGTGTTGTCTGCTTTGCTGTGGCAAACGCTCTTTATCTGCTCCTGTATTTCAAGAATCCGTATTTCCGAGAACTGCTCGCAAGAATCAAAAATCTATTCTCAAGCAAGCTCAAGAGAAACAATAAAACTGCCTGAAACATTTGAAAGGAAAAAACGATGCGTAAAGTTCTGAAATATATTCACACCCTGCTGCACATTTGGGTTCTTGTGATTTCAACAGCACCGAAAAAGCTCGTTTACGGCAAAAAGTTCAAATTTTTGCTGATAACTCCGGAGCACGGTAATCTGGGTGATCACGCAATAGCCAAAGCGGAGAAAAAGCTGTTTCCCGATATCTGCTTTTTCGAGATGACCGAACGAGAGCTCAACCGGATTTTTAAAATCCGCAAGTATACGACTCTCGGTTTGAGATTGCTGTTCGGAAGCTGCGACATCGTTTTTCATGGCGGCGGATATATCGGAACCATTTGGGCGCTGAGTGACAGTTTTTTGCTCGAGCTCATCAAGTTTTTTAAGAATAACAGGATAGTTCTCCTGCCCAATACAGTCTTTTTCTCACAGGAAGATGGGGAAGCGTGGCTCGAAAAGGCACGCCCCGTTTATAACGCACACAAAAATCTGACCTTATGTGTCAGGGAAAAGACTTCATACGAGCGTGCGAAACAGCTTTTGGACGATGAAACGAAAATAAAGCTCATTCCTGATGCGGTGCTGTCACTCAATGAGTGCGGCGAAGGTATAAAGAGAGAGGGAATCCTCTTATGCCTCAGAGGGGATTGCGAAAAGACGATGTCCTCTGAGCTGGAAGAAGCCATAAAAGCTTTTGCGAATAATAATTTCAGTAAGACCGTATGTGCCGATATGAATGTTGCTTACAAAGTTTTGCCGAAAAACCGCAACGCTCAATTAGATGAGCAGTTTGACAGATTCAGGCACGCAGAGCTGGTGGTGACGGACAGACTCCACGGTATGATATTCGCCGCAGTCACGGGCACACCCTGCGCCGTGTTTTACAGCAGGAGCCATAAGGTCAAGGGCGTATATGACTGGTGCTTGAAAGATGTTGAGTATATATCCCACGCACAGACGGTTGATGATGTGAGTCGATTCTTTGAATCTGTCAAGGGCAGGGAGTTTGAATATGACAACACCCTGCTTATGCCGTATTATGACGAGCTCAGACAGCTTGTGCTCGAAGGTGAAAAGTAATGATAAGTGTAATAATTCCCGTATATAAGGTTGAAAAATATCTCGACAAATGTGTTGAGAGCGTAATAAATCAGACGTATCCGGAGCTTGAGATAATCCTTGTTGATGACGGCTCGCCCGACGGTTGCCCGTTAATCTGCGATAATTGGGCACGCCGTGATGAGCGTATAAAGGTTATCCACAAGAAAAACGGCGGATTGTCCTCGGCAAGAAATGCGGGACTTGATATAGCCGACGGAGAGTATATTTTCTTTTTGGACAGTGACGATTATATTTCCGAGGATTGCCTTGAACTTCTTTTCAGAGCGATTCTCAGCGATAAGAGTGATGCTGCCGTATGTGATGTTGTGAAGGTCAGTGAGTCGGGCGAACAGCTCAAGCCCTCCGTCGTGACCGAGGATAAGTGCATTTCGAGGGAGGATGTATTCTCCTGCGTGGGCAAGCGAGGCTTTTGGCTGTATGTTATATCCTGCGGAAAGCTGTTTAAGTCCGAGCTTTTTGAAAATCTACGCTTCCCCGAAGGTAAGCTTAACGAGGATGAATTTACATATTTTCGTGTGTTTGATAAATGCCGAAGCGTGTCTCTTTGCAAGGATGCGGTTTATTCCTATGTTCAGCGGGAGGGAAGCATAATGTCGGCATATCAGGCAAAAAGACTGGATGCTGTTGAGGCATTCTCACTGCAAGCCGAGTTCTTTTCGCAAAACGGAGTAGCTTCCGCCGTGAGTGCAGTTCGTCGATATTCTTATGATATAATGATAAATATACTTTTAAATACTGAGATTTCGCCCTTTAATAAACGATTCGGGCAGGCGATGAGCTTTTACAGATCTATATGTAGGCTTGATAAAAAATTCGGAAAGCCTGCTTTTGTCCGTTCGTTTGCCCGTCTGGTTTTGGCGGCGTATCCGTTTAACATCGTTACCGGAAGAATACTGAAAGCAAAGAAGGAGCATTGATGTGAAAGATTTTCTTATAAGCGTGATAGTGCCTGTTTATAAGGCGGAGAAAACTCTCGACAGATGCGTTGAAAGCATAGCCGGTCAGAATTACCGCAATCTGGAAATAATTCTTGTCGATGACGGTTCACCGGATAATTGTCCGGCGTTGTGTGATGCGTGGTCATGCCGAGACAGCCGTGTGAAAGTGATACATAAGAAAAACGCAGGTGCATCCTCTGCGAGAAATGCAGGACTTTCGGCGGCAACGGGCGATTATATCGCATTTGTCGATTCGGATGACTGGATAAAACCGGATATGTATTCGAGTCTGCTCGAGGATATACGCACGTTCGGCGTGATGAAAGCAACCTGCAACTTATTCTTTCCTTCGGAGAATAGCGAGACGGAAAGCAAGACGGTGTTGCTGACTCAAAATGAAGCAATAGCACGCAGCATTATGGGAGGATATGATTCTCCCTGCTGTTCGCTATATGCCACCGAAATTTTTTCGGATATACGCTTTGATGAAAGCGTTGCGGTTTATGAGGATGCACTGCTCAACTATGAGATTAGCAGAAAAATCGACAAGCAGACTTTTAATGAAAAAAAGTTTTATTGCTATGACATAGTGGAAGATGAAAAATCGCTCCATGTAGTCACAAGAGAAAAGGTGCAGGACAGACTTCACGTTATTGAATATATGTGGGAAAACGAAATAGTCTCTCCCGAGCTTCACGATACAGTGCTTAAAGCGTATACGAGAAAAATACTGTTTATCATCGAAGACTGTGTACGCACGGATTCTTGCGGATGTGATTGGTATAAGAAAGCAGTACGCAAAAAGGTGAGAGCACGGTTGCCGGAGATATTGAAAGCCAATGTACCGAAGAAGAGTAAATTGAAGCTGTTGCTTTATAATTTCTGTCATCCTGTATATATTGCGCTTCTCCAACGGGTGATAAAGGAAAACGCCAAATAAGGGGGCAAAAATATGCACGCATATCTGATAATAGCGCATGACCAGTTCGACCTTCTCGAAAAACTGCTCGAGTGTATCGATGATGAACGAAATGACATATATCTTCATGTCGATTCAAAAGCGCCGTTTGAGCCTGAGCGGATAGAGAAGCTTGTACGCAATTCAAGAGTTGAGTTCACTCCGAGAATACATATAAAATGGGGCGGCTTTGATATGGTTCGCTGTGAATATATGTTGCTTGAAGCGGCTCTTGAGAGCGGACGGCATTATGACTATATCCACCTCGTTTCGGGTGCGGATCTTCCGCTTAAAAATCAGGATGCGATACACCGCTTTTTTGATGAAAATCAAGGCAGGGAATTTGTTCATTTTGCCTCCGTGCAACCAACGGAAACGGAGCTTGAGCGTGTGCGGTATTATCATTTTGCATCGGGCAGGCGAAACCTCTTTAATCGCCTTGCCACAAAGTTCGAGACTGTGCTTCAACGTGCTCTCGGGGTTGACAGAATTAAAACTTTAAAGGTTCAACGAGGTTCTCAGTGGTTCAGCGTGACAGGCGACTTCGCAAAATATTTGGTGTCTCAAAAGTCCTTTGTCTTCAAGCATTTTAAAAATACATTTATCCCCGATGAATTTTTTGTTCAGACGGTGATGATAAATTCGGACTTTGCCGAGAATCTTTACAGTAAGAAATTTGACGATGACCACATCGCCTGTATGCGCTGTATCGACTGGAAAAGAGGTCATCCGTACACATTTAAGTCAGAGGATTATGATGAGCTGATGAATTCGGGTTGTCTCTTTGCCAGAAAATTCAGTATGCTCGAGGATAAGAAAATAGTCAAAAGGATAACTTCGACTGTTCTTGAATGATTTCGGAGGCTTGTGTGAAACAGATTTATGAAGATTATATAACCCTTGTTCGATGTGCGCTTGAGGGCAAAAATGCCGATGAGTTCAGCGGAGATTTCACAGCTCTTTTGAAGCTTGCCCGTGAGCACAATATGACGAACATTCTATGGTATGCACTGCGGAATAACAGAAATGTCCCAACCGCTGTTACGGCAGAGCTTCAAGGCAGCCACAATATGCTGCTGTTTAAATGTGCAAATCAAAAGCTTGCACGTGCCGAGATCGAACGTATATTTTCCGAGCAGGGGATAGAACATATTTTCCTCAAGGGTGCGGATGTGGCGGAGCTTTATCCGTCGGAGGATATGCGTGAAATGGCGGATATAGATGTCTATGCCGATGTTGAAGAACATGAACGTGTCAAAGCGGCTCTGCTGAATATCGGTTACAGCTTCGAGGGGCATAAGGGCCATCATGATGTTTTTCACCGTGACCCGTTTCTCTCGGTCGAGGTTCACGAGTCCGTGCTTGATCATCAGCGTGACACCCGTTTGGAGCAGTATTTTGTTCCTCCGTGGAAGCTTGCTCACGGCGATACCGTGAGCTGGTATTTTGACCTGAGCGACAACTATATTTTTCTCATGGGTCACCTTTTCGGGCATTTTCATCAGGGCGGAATCGGCGTGAGAGTTTTTGCCGATATGGCACTGTATATTAAAAAGTATGCGGACGAGCTTGAATGGGACAGGATAAATTCGGTCTTTGACAGTTGCGGTGTGCTCGAGGTTATGAACAACCTCAAGTCGTTGGCACTGCATTGGTTCGGTGATGAGCCGGAGAATGAGCTTATAGATGAAATGGGCGAGTATGTGTTCGAGTCGGGGAGCTACGGCAGAACCGCCAATGTGGCGATGTACCTTGCCGATGAGGACTCGGGCAGTGGGAACCCGTTTTGGAGCACCGTCAGGGGAATGTTGCTTTTGCCTGCCGATGAAATGCGCCGCCGCAGTAAGGCGGTTGACAGATGCCCATTGTTGCTGCCGTTTGCATATGTTGTGCGAACCGTCAAAATATTTTTTACACAGTTTCGCAGAGTTCTCTCGTGGATGAGGGATATAAAGAACACAGATGTCGAAGATGTAAAAAAATATAAGAATATGATGCACCGCTTTGGTGTAAAGTAAGAAAAATTAAAAACATCTTGATAAAATACATTGCGATATGTATAATTATATTGCCAATTGTCAGTATGGGTAATTAGTTGTATCGCTTAAGTATAACTCTAAGAATATTGCAGAGGAGATCGATCATGGAAAAACTCAAGACCTTTGACGTTGACCTTAAACGCCTTTTCTTCGAGGTGTTGAAGCGTGTGTGGCTGATAATTCTTGTTGGCGTTATCTGTGGAGCAAGTGCATTTATGTATGCCAAATTTTTCATCACGCCGCAGTTTAAGGCCACCGCAACTATCTATATTCAGAACTATGAAGGCCCGAACGATCAGAAAATCTATTCTTCCGACTTGAGTGCATCTCAGAACCTTGTTACCACATATCAGGGACTCATAACGAGTGACAATGTTTTGAATCAGGTTAAGGAGAAGCTCGGAGAGAATTACGATGTGGATGCTATCCGTGCCTCGTTCTCCGCTGAAGCGATAGAGGACACGCCTATTTTGAGAATATCCATCAGCGACAATGATCCCGATGAGGCGGCGAAGATAGTCAACGCCATTGCTCAGGTCGCTCCCGATGCGATAATGGAGCTTGTCAAGGGTAGCTCCGTTAAGCTTGTTGACCTTGCAAGGATCCCCGAGAATATATCATATCCGTCGTATAATAAGCTTACCGCTATCGGCTGCGTTATCGGAGCGGGAATAACCTTTATGGTTATAGTTCTGCTCGTTCTCTTCAACTCTTACATTGAGGATGAAGAGGATATCACAAAGCTCTTTGATGCACCTGTTATAGGCAAGATCCCCGACTTTAATATCTATGATAAAAGCAAGGAAAAGAAAGGCTTTTTCGCACGAAAAGGGGGCGCATCTAAATGAAGCTTATAAGAAGAAAAAGAAAAGTAAGCAGCCACCATTCTCCCTCCGAGAGAAAGTTTATTCTCGGTGACAATACGAGCTTTATTGTTGACGAGGCGTATAACACCCTCAGAAGTAACATTGTTTTCTCGCTCCCGGGCAGGGGATGCAGAGTTATCGAGGTTACGAGCTGCGGAATGAGTGACGGTAAGAGTATAAACACTCTCAACACCGCAATAACCTTTGCCGAGACAAACGCCAAGGTTCTGCTCATCGACTGCGACCTGCGCCGCCCGAATATCAACAGACTTCTTGCACGCAAAGCATCTCCAGGACTTACCAACGTTCTTGTCAACACCTGCACGCTTGATGAGGCGATAGTCAGAATAGATGATTACAATCTGGATGTTCTTTTTGCAGGTTATCTGCCGCCCAACCCCAGTGAGCTGCTCACGAGTGATGCTTTCGCAGAGCTTATGGAGACACTCAAGGAGAAGTACGATTACATCTTTATCGATACTCCTCCCGTTGCGGCTGTTATCGATGCGGCTATTATAGCCAAGCACACAAGCGGCTCCGTCATCGTCGTCCGTCCCGGCTCGACCAAGAAGGAGGAACTGATGAACGTTGTGAGTCAGCTCGAATTTGCGGATGCGAAGATAGTCGGCTTTATCCTCAACGGCATCGACTCCGAGCGTAGCGGCTATTCCTACAGAGGCAAGTATAATTACACCTATGCCTATGTCCACGGCGCAGAGAATGTCAAAAACGCCAAGAATACAAAGAGCAGTGTAAAACGCTGAATCACAGAACACAGAACAAAGCCCCCAACAAACTGTCGGGGGCTTATCTTTATAATTGAACTGCCGAACCTTAAACCGGTTCGGCAGTTTTTTACGCAAGTTCTTTTGCCAATGCGTCAAGCTCTGTTTTGTTCTCCTCGGTCATTGCCGAGCGGATGGTGACTTTGCTCTCGAGCAGCTCTATGTCCTTGCTGCCCTCAAAAAGCTTCGCCATAGTCTTTGCGGCGGTGGGTGCCCATGAGCCGTTTTCAATCAATGCCACGGTGCGCTTTTGGTATCCTCTCTCGGTCAGATGCTCTATAAATTCACGCATAAAGGGGAAGATACCGCCGTTGTAGGTCGTTGTTGCGAGTACCAGCTTGCCGTAGCGGAACGCATCTTCGACTGCCTCCGCCATGTCGCAACGGGCGAGGTCGTTAATTGCAACCTTCGGGCATCCGTTGTCCCTGAGGCTCTGTGCGAGATATTCGGCAGCCTTTTTTGTGTTGCCGTAAACCGAGGTGTAGGCAATGCAAACGCCCTCGCTCTCAACCGAATAGGATGACCAAATGTCATACAGGTTGATGTAATAGCCGAGATTTTCGCTCAGTACAGGGCCGTGCAGGGGACAGATGATTTCTATATCGAGTGCCGCAGCTTTCTTGAGCAGTGTTTGAACCGGCAGACCGAATTTGCCGACGATGCCGAAGTAATATCTTCTCGCCTCGCACGCCCAGTCCTCATCAACATCGAGTGCTCCGAACTTGCCGAAGCCGTCTGCGGAGAAGAAAACCTTTTCTGTGCTGTCATAGGTCATCATGACCTCGGGCCAGTGAACCATGGGTGCAAAGATGAACTGAAGCTCGTGACTGCCGAGTGAGAGAGTGTCTGCGTTTTTGACTGTGAGGCAGTTTTTGGCAATGTCCTCGCCGTAAAATGCCCTCATCATGGAAAAGGTCTTGTCGTTGCCGACAGCCGTGGCATTCGGGTACTTCTCAAAAAAGCAGCTTATGCCTGCCGAGTGGTCAGGCTCCATATGCTGAACTATCAGATAGTCGGGCGTTCTGCCGTCAAGTGCATTTTCAAGGTTTTCGAGCCATTCGCCCGTGAAGCCTGCATCAACGGTGTCCATAACTGCAATTTTTTCATCGAGGATGACATATGAGTTGTATGCCATTCCGTTGGGCACGGCGTACTGACCCTCAAACAGGTCAACGCTGTGATCGTTCACTCCGATATATTTTATGTCCTTTGTTATTGTCATTTTATCGCTCCTTTTGGTTGCTGATGATATTATAGCATATTAACGTTCCTTTTACTATCACTAAACGGCAAAACGCAATTATTTTTTCGCTCTTTTTGTGAGAATGGCGAGTTTTATGCCGCCGATACTTGAAAATCCGTCTCCTATGGGGTAAAATATATAAATAGCCTTCAAACCGAAAGGAAAATGAATATGAACAGTGAGCTTTTACAGATACCTAAGCGAATCAAGGAGCTTAGGGAGATACTTGAGATACCCGTAACCGAGATGGCGCAGAAGCTAAATATCTCCTGCGACGAATACGCAAAATATGAGTCAGGCGAGAGGGATATTCCCGTCAGCACGCTCTATGCGATAGCTGGAGTGCTCGGCACGGATTGCACCGTGTTGATGACAGGCGAATCCCCGAGAATGGACAGCTATACGATCGTCAGGCGTGGCGACGGCGTGCGTGTGGACAGATATTCGGGTTATTATATCGAAAGCCTCGCTTTCAACTTCAAGAACCGCCAGATGGAGCCGATGCTTGTTACTCTCGAGGAGCAGGATGAGGAGCCGGCACTCGTTATGCACGGCGGACAGGAGTTCAACCTCGTGCTCGAGGGCAAGGTCAAGGTAACTGTCGGCAAGAATTCCTTTATACTCAACGCCGGCGATGCTATCTATTTCGATCCGAGCCAGCCGCACGGACAGGCGGCGGTTGAGGGCAAGACACGCTTCCTCACTGTTATCAACGAATAAACGATACGATTTACCAACCCGAAAGGAACAGTAAAATGGATGAGATTATAAAACGCTTTTGTCCTCGATATGATTTTGACAGTTATGAGGACATGAAGCAGAATTTCAAAATAAATGTGCCCGATGATTTCAACTTCGGCTTCGATGTTGTTGATGCGTGGGCGGATATAGAGCCGGAGAAGCTCGCCCTTGTTTGGACAAACGATGCCGGTGATATGGCACGCTTTACATTCAAGGATGTTAAGGATAACAGCAACAGGGCGGTGAACTTCCTGCTCGAAAAGGGCGTTAAAAAGGGCGATATAGTTATGCTTGTCTTGAAGCAGCGTCCCGAGGTTTGGTTTATAATAACCGCACTTCATAAGATAGGTGCAATAGTTATTCCAGCATCGTTCCAGCTCATGAAGAAGGACTATGTTTATCGCATAAATGCCGCAGGCGTTAAGATGCTGATAACTGTCGGTGACGAGGATGTTGTCAACCATGTCAGAGATTCCCTGCCCGAGTGCCCGAATCTTGAGTATTATGTCACCGTGGGTGACTCTCCCGTTGACGGTGCTATTGATTACCGCAGCGTTATAGGCGGCTATTCCACGGAGTTTGAGCGTCCCACAGACCCCGAAAAGCGTACAGTTGTCACCGATACGGCTCTGCTCTATTTCTCATCGGGAACAAGCGGAATGCCCAAGATGGTGCGCCACGATTTTTCGTCCGCCCTCGGTCAGATAACCACCGCAAGATATTGGCAGTGTGTCAAGGAGAATAAGATACATATGACTCAGACCGATTCTGGCTGGGCAAAGTTTGCCTGGGGCAAAATATACGGTCAGTGGATATGCGGTGCGGCAGTCGGTGCCTATGATACAGAGAAATTTCATCCCATCGATATGCTCAAAGCTATGGAACGTATCCGCCCGACCACCTTCTGTGCTCCGGCAACGATTTACCGCTTCCTGATAAAGGAGGATCTTTCTGGGTATGATTTCAGCTATATTGAGCACGCCTGCCTTGCAGGTGAGCCGCTCAATCCCGAGGTTTTCCACCAGATAGAGCGTCAGACCGGATTGAGAATTTACGAGGGCTTCGGTCAGAGTGAATCCTCCGTTTTGCTTGCAAACTATCCGTGGGTCGAGATAAAGCCCGGCTCAATGGGCAAGCCATCACCCGGCTATGACATAGAACTGCTCGATGAGGACGGCAACCCCTGCGAGGATGGTATCGTCGGCTCGATATGTATAAGAGTTGACAGGGGACATCCCACGGGTCTTTTCCGTGATTACTGGAAAGATGACGGAGCTATGGAAAAGAGCTTCAAGTTCGGCTATTATAACACAGGCGACACCGCATGGCGTGATGCGGACGGGTACTATTGGTTTGTCGGCAGAAATGACGATGTTATCAAGTGCTCGGGCTACCGTATAGGCCCGTTCGAGGTTGAGAGTGCTCTTATGGAGCACCCGTCCGTGCTTGAATGTGCCGTCACCGCCCTGCCTCATCCCGACAGAGGTCAGGTCGTCAAGGCTACGATAGTCCTTGCCAAGGGCTATGAGCCGAGCGACGAGCTTGTAAAAGAGATCCAAAACCATGTCAAGCACGCAACAGCTCCCTATAAGTATCCGAGAGTGGTGGAGTTTGTTGAGGAGCTGCCCAAGACGAGCAGCGGCAAGATAATGCGTACTGCTATCCGTGCGGCTGATATGCAGAAGCTTCAAAACGAGAATAAATAAAAATTGCCCTGTCAGTCATTGTCGGCTGACAGGGCAATGTGCTTTTTTACATCTTTTCAAATCTTTCGACATCGGTTACGAACACCGTCGCACCGCCGACGGTTACCTTGCCGTTGTCGTTTTGCTCGGTGTGCTTCTTACAGTTTCGGTGTATCAGCTCAACCGCATCGCTGAGCTTGTCGTCATCTACGCCGAGCAGGAGGGTCATATTATTGCTCCTGAGGAAGCCGCCCGAGGTGGGTATCTTTGTGAAATAATAGCCTGCTTCCCTGAGAGCATCACATACGGAATTTAAGTCCTTTTTGCCTATGACAGCCGTTATCAGCTTCATAATATGACTCCTTTCTTATGCTTTCAAAAGCTCGCAGAGGAATCTTGTCGAGTCCTCCATATCCTTGATTGAAATGTTTTCGTCTGTTGTGTGAACGTCACGCATACCCGTGCCGATGTTAACAACAGCAATGTCGTGCAGTGCAATGTTTGAAGCGTCACAGCCGCCGAGCGTTTTGGAGAGATACGGGCGAATACCGGCACGCTCATAGGCTGAGAAAACATCCTTGATAAACTGTGATTCGGGGTCTACCGTGAACGCTCCCGAATGGCGTTCGCTTGTGTATTCAAATGTTGTGCCGAACTTCTCGCAAGCCTCCTTCATCACGGCGAGAGCGTCTGCGATGTGCTTTTGCACAGTGTCCTCGTCGTATGAACGAAATTCCATATCAAAGCTCGCTTTGTCGGCAACTATATTCGTAGCACCGGGGGAGAGGAAGTTGCTGATATTCTGAACGCTTATCTCGTCCACGTGACCTACGGGTATTTTGTCTGCCGCATATATCGCCGCCTTGAGTGCGTGTATGCCGTTTTCGGGGCAGATACCTGCGTGAGCAGTCCTGCCCGAGAAGGTGAATGACATAACGATATTTGCCGCAGCGGAGTTTACAATCTCGCCTATGTCCTCGCTGTCGAGCACGAGAGCGCATTTGCTCTTTATTTTGCCGTAATCGGCGTAGCGTGAGCCGAGCATACCGACCTCTTCGGAGAGGGAGAAGAGCACCTCAATGGGTCTGTGCTTCATGCCACTTTCACGCAGTCTCAAAACAGCCTCGATAATTTCAGCAATGCCCGACTTGTCATCGGAGCCTAAAATAGTGTCACCCTGCGAATATATAACGCCGTCACGCTCAACGGGGATGATGTTGTTTCCGGGTGTTACGGTGTCCGTGTGGCAGGAGAGCAGTATGCCCTCACCATCGCCGGGGAGATAGCCGTAGATGTTGAAGCCGTCCGATTCGCACTTGCTTCCGGCGTCCTCGTCACGCTCAACCTCGAAGCCTGCTTCGATAAGAGCCTTCTCAAGCTCAATGCAAAATTCACGCTCATGACCTGTCTCACTGCCTGTTTTTACAAGCGAGCAAAACGACTTCACAAGTCTTTCTGTGCTCATAATATTTCCTCCGTATCTCCGCTTTTTGCCTTGACAAAATGCGTATATATGATAATATTTTAACTGTACAGACATACCTATTGTGTTATCTAAATGATACCACAGTTTTTTGTTCTTTACAACCTTGCAAAAAGATATATTTTTGACGATACATTCTAAATTCATGAAAGGAAGATATTATGGGTTCTTTTTTCAAGCTGGCGGCACTCGCAGGAGCGGCGGCAGGAGCAGTTGCGGCGGTCAAAAAGCTTGCGCCGAATGTTCTGCCCGATAAGGATGAGGCAAAGGACATTGCCAAAAGTGCCATGAACGGTGTGAAGCTCACATTCCCGACGGATGAAAAATATTCAAACGGTGCGGCGCTCACTCCGCCTATGGGCTGGTCGAGCTGGAACACTTTCAGAAATAAGATAGACGAAAAGCTGATTTTAGAGACTGCCGAGGCTATGAAAACGAGCGGACTTGCCGACGCAGGCTATTGCTATGTCAATCTCGATGACTGCTGGCAGTCCTCGTCGAGAGATAAAAACGGTAGACTTCAGACCGATTTCACCGCTTTCCCGAGCGGTATACCTACCCTTGTCGAGCGTGTCAACGCATTGGGCTTGAAGCTCGGAATATATTCCTCAAACGGCACCTTAACCTGCGAAGATCTTCCCGCAAGTCTCGGCAATGAAGCGATAGATGCCGATACCTTTGCCGAGTGGGGCGTGGAGTATTTCAAGTATGATTTCGGTCACAATGTGCCTATTCCGACCCGTGCGCCGTATGTCGAGTCAGTCACTGTCACCTCGTCCGATCTCTCGTTTGAGCAGTGCATCAATGCTGACGGTGCATTGCTTTTGGGCGATGCGTGCATCATGCAGGATGACCGCCTCGACTCCGGAAGATATATATCCGGTCTTTCGGCTCACAGAGGTTCGGCGCTGTTCATCTTTGATGTACCCGAGGATGGTGAATATACCCTCACACTCGGCATAAGAAAGAAGAGCAACAGCTATAAGTATCTCGAAATAACGGTAAATGAGACTGACAGGTACACGACTCTTGTGCCGCCCACAACGAGCTTTACCGCCGACGGCAGACATCAGCTTAAAGTCAGCCTTAAAAAAGGACAGACAAAAATTGAGCTGAAGAACCCTGTTGCCTCCCGTCAGGACAGTGCGGCTATGCAGTATGCCGGCATGGGCAGGGAGCTTAAACGAGCCACTGCGGAATATGCCGAGAAAAACGGTGTTGAGGAACGCCCGATAGTCTACTCCATCTGTGAATGGGGCAGGAATCTTCCGTGGCGTTGGGGTGCGGCGGCAGGCAACCTTTGGCGCAACACTCCCGACATTCAGCCGAATTGGGCATCGATAGTCGGCATATATGAGGTCAATGTCAATCTTTTCAAATATGCGAGTGTCGGGCATTGGAATGATCCCGATATGCTTGAGGTCGGCAACGGCAACCTCACCTTTGAGGAGAACCGCAGCCATTTCACCCTCTGGTGCTTTATGGCGGCACCGCTCATCCTCGGCAACGATGTGAGAAAATTTATTCTCGAGGACGGTACTGCCGACACGGAAAATGAGATATTGAAGCTTCTCACAGATCGTGATATGATAGCGATAGATCAGGATGCTCTCGGTGAGCAGTGCAGAAGAATAAGGACGAACCTTGTTTCCGATACCCTTATAAAGCCGCTCGAAAACGGCGATGTGGCAGTCTGCTTCTTCAATAAGAGCGGTGAGCAGAAATATATGGAACAGCGTATGGAGGATATTGTGTGCCGTTCATATATTAAAACTCCGCTCAGAGAGCATTATGAGGCATATGACCTGTGGACTAAGGAGATTTCGCAGATAACCACGACTCTCGGCGCATTTGTTGAGCCGCACGGAGTAAAAGCATTCAGAATAAAGGCGATAAATGAATAATATGGATAACAGAAATTATACGATCCCTCAGCTCGACTTGAGCACAGGCGGCACTGCAGATGAGAAATACAGCTATCTTTACGAGCAAACAGTTGTTGATGACAGCGAGAAATATCTCGGTCATCCGGATTCGGTTTTGCTCAAAAACGGCGATATACTCACCGTCTATCCCCACGGTCACGGCAAGGGTGCAGTGCTCAACAAGATAAGCACAGACGGCGGCAAAAGCTACTCGAGAGAGATAAGCTCTCCGCCGGAGTCGTGGAAGCGCTCGCTCGAAACTCCGACGGTCTACCGCCTTGAGTTTTCGGACGGCACGCCCGATAAGCTCATACTCATCTCGGCAAATTCCAAGTGGCCGGGGCTTGATACTCCCGGCGGATTTAATTGCTCCGTCTCGTGCGACGAGGGCGAGAGCTGGAGCGAGTTTGAGACCTTCTATTCGAGGGCAGACGGCTACGAGCTTATCCCGATAGTCGCCATGGCTTCGCTGACACGGCTCAAGGAAAACGGCAAATTTGTCGATAAGTGGATGGGCTTTTTCCACGACGGCGATTTTTACAATTACAAGACTATCCTGACCTTCACCCCCGAGGGAAAGGTCTGCTGGAGCGAACCTGAAAAATATTTTTCTGCCCACAGGGAGGATGAAAAACGCTCCAATATGTGCGAGGTCGAGGTCATACGCAGTGATTGCGGACAGGGTGACGAGCTTTGCCTCATCTCACGCTCGAACACAAAGGCGGAAAATTCATTTCTTTCATTTTCCTCCGATGAGGGCAAAAGCTGGTCTGCACCCGTCCATGCTCCGTCAGCACTCAACGGCGAACGCCACAAGGCGGACTATTTAAAGGACGGCAGACTCTTCATCACCTTCCGCTCCATAGAGCGTGATGAGGAAAAAATAGCCAAATATGCGCCCGGCGAGCCGTGGTACAGCGAAGGTTGGATAGCGTGGATAGGCAGATATGAGGATCTCAAAAACGGCACTCAGGGCGATTACAGGATAAAGGTTGCCCACACCTATCTCGATTCACAGACCGAGCCGCAGCCCTCGGCAAATGCCGACACAGCCTATTGCGGCAATGTCGTGCTCGGTGACGGCACGGCAGTCACCTCGTCCTACGGAAAATTCGGTGAACGCAATCCCGACGGCGGCTATAAGACATATATAGTCTCAAAGCGTATCAATCCCGAGGATACCGATGAGCTTTTAAAGGGAACGAAATAAAATTTTGATTTTTCGGAGGTGAACGCCGTGAGCAGGTCTAAAAATGAACTTTTGCTCATAGCGTTCGCTCTGCTTTTCGGCGTGGTGCTGCTCTGCGGAATATGCCTCGACACCTTCTTGCCCGAGCGGTCGGGAGCTGTAACGCCGCTGACCGAGTATAATTCACATGGCGTGGATATCAACTCCGCATCGTCCGAGGAGCTTGTGAAGCTAAGTGGGATAGGGGACGATAAAGCGAAGAAAATCGTCGAATACCGTAGTGAGCATGGCGAGTTTATCTGCCCCGAGGAGATAACCGAGGTTGACGGCATAGGCGAAAAGACATATGAAAAAATCAAGGACAGCATCACCGTAAAATGACACATTGGAGGATTTGATATGACGGGTATTTATAAAAAATTCAAAAGTGGAACGGATATAAGAGGTGTCGCCATAGGAACGGGCGATGAACCGCTTTATATGAGCGATGAATTTGTTGCCCGAGCAAGTGCCGCATTTGCGGACTTCCTGAGCGAAAACACGGGCAGAAGCACAGACTGCCTCAAAATAGCGATCGGTCACGACCCACGCCTGTCGGCAAAGCGAATCAGTGCGGCGGTTGTGCGAGGTCTTGCGTCAAGAGGCGTACACATCGTCGATTGTGCTTTAAGCTCGACCCCTGCCATGTTTATGGCTGTTTTAGACCTCTCTCTTGACGGCTCGGTTCAGATGACGGCGAGCCACCACCCGGGTGACAGAAACGGTCTGAAATTCTTCACCCCGAACGGCGGTCTGGATTCGGCAGACATAGCGCAAATTCTCGAGCGTGCGGAAAATATCACGGTGAGCGAAAGAGCGGCAGATATAGAAGAATGTGACCATATGACACAGTATGCCGCACATTTAAGACGGCTTATCTGCAACGGAATAGGTGTCGGAGAGGAGACGAAGCCGCTTGAGGGCATGAAAATAATGGTCGACGCAGGCAACGGTGCAGGCGGCTTTTATGCAACGCAGGTGCTCTCACCCCTCGGTGCCGATGTTTCACCGAGTATGAATCTTGCCCCCGACGGCAATTTCCCTGTCTATGTACCGAATCCAGAATCCTCTGTGATGATAGACAGCGCCGCCGAGCGTGTTAAAAATACAGGTGCCGATTTCGGCATAGTTTTCGATACCGATGTTGACAGAGCAGGCTGCATCCTCGCAGACGGCAGGGAGCTGAATCGCAACCGTCTTGTGGCGATGATTTCGGCAGTCATTCTCGAAAATGAGCCGGGAGCGGTGATAGTCACCGATTCCGTCACCTCGTCGGGTCTTACCGAGTTTATCACCGCCCACGGCGGCGAGCACCTGCGCTTTAAGCGAGGCTACAAGAATGTCATCAACAAGCAGATTGAATTAAACCGAGAGGGGATAAATTGCCCTCTTGCGATAGAAACTTCGGGCCATGCGGCGTTCAAGGAGAACTATTATCTCGATGACGGCGCATATCTCGTTACGAAGCTTATAATCAAAGCGGCATTGCTCAAAAAGAGCGGCGGCAGTCTTGAGAGCTTTATAAAAGACCTCAAGGAGCCGAAGGAGGAGTGCGAGCGCAGATATAAAATAGCGCTTGAGGACTTCAAGCCCTATGGTGAAAAGGTTATTGCAGACCTTGAAAAGCTTGCCGAAAAACGTGACGGCTGGCAGGCGGAGCAGACGAACTACGAGGGCATAAGAATAAACACAAATGTCGAAAACGGAGACGGCTGGTTCTTGCTTCGTATGAGCGTTCACGACCCGATTCTTGTGCTGAATTGTGAGAGTAATTCCGCAGGCGGAACGGATAAAATGCTCGAGGCTTTGGCGGAGTTTCTTTCGGACTATGACAAGCTTGAATAGCTTGACTGCCCGTTTGTTTTTATGATACTATAGTACAAAAGTTTTCACTGTGAGGATACCATTATGGCTAAGACAAAGGAAATGTGGCAGGATATTGATGTTTATTGCGTCAACGCCGAGCCGCGCAGTGCTGCAGGCTTCCCGAGAAATTCTCAGTGGGAGAAAAAGACCGTCAACTTAAACGGTGTGTGGAAATTTCACTACTGCGAAAGTGTAAATGATATTATCGAGGGATATTACGCTCCCGATTTTGATGTGAGTGCTTTTGATGACCTTGAAGTGCCGTCCGAGTGGCAGATAAAGGGCTACGACACGCCCATTTATACCAATATTAACTACCCGAGAGCGATTTCGAGCATTAAAATACCCTACATAGACCCTGCACGCAATTCATGCGGACTGTATGTGCGTGATTTTGAGGTGCAGGATACGGATGACAATGTTTTCATCCACTTCGGCGGAATCAATTCGAGCGGAGAGGTGTTTGTCAACGGCAATTTTGTCGGCTATTCGCAGGATACCTTCGATGAGTGCGAGTACGATATAACGGACTTTGTTCATGCCGGCACAAACCGTCTTGCCGTCACCGTGCGCCGCTATTGCACGGGCAGCTATCTTGAGGATCAGGATATGTGGAGACTCTCGGGAATTTTCCGTGATGTCACGCTCGTCTATGAGCCTCGAGTGTTTGTTGAGGATTTCTATATGCGAAGCGAACTGAGCGAGGACTTTAAGTCCGCCGCTTTCAAGCTCGATTGTGCCGTCAAGGCTCGCCGTGCCGCCGCTTCGTGCGGTAGGCTCAAGGTGGAGCTTGTTCGTGCCGACGGCAAGCCTTTTGCTGAGGGAGAGGCGAGCGTGAACGCCCTTTCCGACGGAGAGGGAGAATGTGTGTCCGTTGAGATACCCGTCAGCGGCTTTGAGCTGTGGAGCCACGAGGACCCTTATCTCTATACTGTCAGGCTGACACTCACCTGCGGCGAATATACTGATTACAGGGAGCACAGATTCGGCTTCAGAGAGATTAAAATTCAGCCCTATGACCGTCAAACAAAGCGTGGGCCGTTCATCCTTTTGAACGGCGTTCCGCTCAAAATTTGCGGTGTCAACCGCCATGATTTCCACCCCGATCACGGCCACGCAGTGCCCGAGAGTATAATAAGAAGTGATCTCGAGCTGTTAAAACGCAGTAATATCACCAATGTGCGTACCTGCCATTACCCCAACTCACGCCGCTTTTATGAGCTGTGCGATGAGATAGGCCTGCTTGTCATGAGCGAGAACAATCTTGAAACTCACGGACTTGCAACACGCATCCCACGCAGTAATCCGCATTGGACTGCCGAGTGCTGTTACCGTGTACGCAATATGGTAAACAGCTTTAAAAACCATTCCTGTATTCTTTTCTGGTCGCTCGGCAATGAGTCGGGCAACGGCAAGGCATTTGCCGAGATGAAAAAAGAGGTTTTGAAGATAGACAAAACCCGTCCCGTTCATTATGAGCCGGACGCAAAGCTTAAAACGAGCGATCTTTTCAGCGAGATGTATACCGTGCAGACGGATATGAAGGCGATAGGCGAGAATAAGCCGCACGTCCACAGCCGTGCGCTGTGGAATCTCGGCCTCGGTTATCATCTCAAACCCTCCGATTATATCGACAAGCCGTTTATCGAGTGCGAATATGCCCACGCCATGGGCAACAGCATGGGCAACTTTGCCGATTATTGGGAGGATTTCAAAAAATATGACCGTCTCGCAGGCGGCTACATTTGGGATTTTGCCGATCAGTCCATAAGAACAAAGACCTCGGACGGCAAGGATAAGTGGAACTACGGCGGCGACTTCGGAGATAAACCGAACGACACCAATTTCGCCTTCAACGGCGTTTTCCGTGCCGACCGCAGTCCGAATCCGCATTATTACGAGGTTGTGAAGTGCTATCAGCAGGTGGATTTTTCTCTGGAAAACGGCAAGATAGTTCTGCTCAACCGTTTTATGTTCACCTCGCTTGATAATTTTAAACTTAATCTGTCGCTTCGTGAGCAGGGCAAGCTTATAAGCTCTGCGGAGCTTGGTTTGCCCGATGTCGGTTATCTCGAAAAAGCTACGGTTGAAATTCCCTTTGATGTCCGTGCCGATGCTGAGCGTACTCTCGACTGCACTCTTTCGCTTCGCCGTGACTTTATGTCGCTTGAGGTGGGGCATATTGTGGCTCGTGAGCAGTTCGTGCTCGGGAAGTATAACTATTCCGCCTGTGTACCCAAGGCGGATGGCAAAAAGGTGAAAATCGAATATTCAAAGCGGGATAAGTGCTACACGGTCTCGGGTGAAGGCTTTGAGCTGCAGCTCGATAAGCGTTCGGGAGAGCTGTGCTCCTATAAGAAAAATGGTGTTGAACGAATAAAAGACGGTATCCGTCCGCAGTTCTGGCGTGCAAATACCGATAACGAGCGTATGGCACAGGTGCCCTTCGAGTGGACGAAAACGCTCATAGGACTGCACGCATTTGAAAATGCCGAAAAAATGATGCGCCCGTCTTCGGCAAAGGCGGAGCAGTTCGGCAGCTGTGCAAGGCTCACTGTCAAGTGGCGCACAAAGTATCTCTCCGGTATAGTTACCGAGTATCTTGTTTTCCCCGACGGTACCGTGTCGGCACAGCTCACCTGCAGGAACATAGTCCCTGTGGATATGCCCCGTTACGGCTTCACTTTTGGGCTGACGGATGGCGTGGACGGCATTGAGTATTACGGAAAAGGGCCGCACGAGAATTATTGCGACCGCAAGAGCGGTGCCGAGCTCGGAGTTTATCGCTTCCAAAACGCAGAGAGCTTCATTCACGATTACCTGTTCCCGCAGGAGAATGCGAACCGTTGCGATGTCAGATGGCTCAAGGTCGGCGGCGATAAGGGCGTGACTGTCAGGGCGGCAGATGAGCCGTTCGAGATGAGCGTGCATCCGTATACAAAACGTATGCTCTATGATGCGGCACATTCGTGCGAACTCGGCAGAACGCCGAATCTCACTGTCAATATCGACGGCAGACAGCGTGGTGTCGGCGGTGATGTCCCTGCAATAGCGACACTCAAAAAGCCGTATAAGATAAAGCAGTATAAGAAGCTTCATATGAAGGTTAATCTCTCGTTTGATTGATAATTGAAAACTGCACCGCTGTATTGGCTTAGCATCGGTGCAGTTTGTTTTTTTATTGAGCGATGTCTTGTTTTTCTGCGGCTCTTTGTGCGTTGATTCGATTGATTTCATCTCCGATTATCTGTTCGAAATTCTTCTCGTCAATCTCCGCTTCCTTTTCGATGGCCTCGCTCTGCTCCCGCTGCCACCGATTTGTCGGCAAATTCATCGAAAATCCGTTGCTTCTGTTCCAATAGCTCGGTTATCCTCTCGTCAATGCTATCCTCGCACAGCAGACGGCGTACCGGGACGTTTGCCTCAGAGCAGTCACCGGTTGTTTTCAGACTCGAAAAGGGCAAGAGGGGCGTGATACTCTGCTTGTCCAATAAGTGCGACTCGTTGGCTACGCTCGAGCTTGATAAGCTTTTTGATCACTTTTACCGTGGTGATAAGGCGGGGGGAGAGGGCGGCTTCGGAATAGGCCTGTCTGTGGCGAGAGGTATATCCGAAGCACACGGCGGCTCAATAAAGGTCGTGGCACTTGACGGCGAAACATTGGAATTTGTCGCACAGTTCAGGTGAAAAATTTTAAAACAACGCAAGGAGCAATTCGTGTCGTTTGATTTTGGGTTTGCCTTTGATATAATTAAGTCACAAAATCAAGGAGGCAAACAACATGGATACAGATAAAATTTACGCAGAACAGCTTGCAAACGAGTATGCCCCCAAGGATGATTCAAAGGTGGTCGCTCTTCGCAAGCTGGACTCAAAGGCAAAGAGGCCTGCGAATATTTTCGCTTATACTTTCGGCATTATTGCTTCTCTGGTCTCCGGGGTAGGTATGTGCCTGTCGATGAATGTCATCGGCGGCGGTACCTTGATAATGGAGATATTGGGGATCTTTATAGGAGTTACGGGTTTTGTGGGCATGGGAGTGAACTATCCCATCTACAAAAGAATTTTAACCAAGGGCAAGCAGAAGTACGCTTTCGAGATAATTCAGCTTGCCAAGGAGATCAGCGAGGAGTAATATGCGGAGCCGCCTTAGCTGTATCGCACAACAGCGGCGGCTCTTTTGTTCTCAGAAAGTCACAGGGAGTTTTAGAATGAATAAAAGTGAAAGCAAATATTTCAACACGGCCGTCAAAATGGATGAGGCTTTTCTGAAACTGCTTGAAAAGAAGGATTTTGCGTATATCACGGTGAAGGAGATATGCGAGAAGGCGGGCGTTCACCGCTCGACATTCTATCTTCATTATGAGACTGTCGAGGATCTTTTGAATGAAAGCGTAGAATATATGAACTCGCAGTTCTCCGCCTATATGAATCGAAACGAGCAGAATTTTATATCCGATATTGAATGTTCTTCGCTTGATGAGCTTTATCTTATTACGCCCGAGTACCTTGAACCATATCTCAGGTTTATTCGGGAAAACAAGCGACTTTTCAACACTGCGGTGAAAAATGCCAAAGCACTTCGGCTTGATGAAAGCTATAATAAAATGTTTCGCTTTGTCATAGCACCTATTCTTGACCGCTACGGAGTGCCCGAGCAGGACAGGCGGTATATTATGTCCTTCTATATCCACGGGCTAATGTCTGTTATAAACGAGTGGATAAAGGATGATTGCAGGGACTCGATAGATTACATTATGAGCATCATTCAGCAGTGCGTTTCTAAAAACTGACAACAACCCTTTATTATAAAAATACGGGAGACAGCTTCGTTTGAAGTGTCTCCCGTGTTTTCTATTCGGAGCTATTCGGATTAATACATTCCGCCGCCTGCCTGTGCAGCCATTGCGGCAGCGTTTGCGGCATCTGCAGCCGGATCGGGCTTGTCGGTGACAAGGCTCTCGGTGGTGAGAACCATTGCTGCGACTGAAGCGGCGTTCTGGAGAGCAGAGCGAGTAACCTTAGTCGGGTCAACAACGCCTGCCTCAAACATATCAACATAGCTGTCGTCTGCAAAGTTGTAGCCGTAGCTTACCTTGCCGGACTCGATGATGTGGTTGATGATGACCGAACCCTCAAGACCTGCGTTGGAAGCGATCTGGCGTACAGGCTCCTCAAGAGCCTTGAGAACTATCTTAACACCGGTCTTCTCGTCGGAATCCTCGGTGGAGTCGAGCAGAGCCTTAACAGCAGGAACAGCGTTGAGCAGTGCTACGCCGCCGCCTGCAACGGAACCCTCTTCAACTGCTGCCTTTGTAGCGGCAAGAGCGTCCTCGATGCGGAGCTTCTTCTCTTTCATCTCGGTCTCGGTGGCTGCGCCGACCTTGATGACTGCTACGCCGCCTGCGAGCTTTGCAAGGCGCTCCTGAAGCTTCTCTCTGTCATAATCGGAGGCGGTGTTGTCGATCTGAGTGCGGATCTGGTTGACTCTGGACTTGATTTCGTCCTTGTCGCCTGCACCGTCAACGATGATGGTGTTCTCCTTGGAGACCTTGACCTGACGGGCACGGCCGAGGTCGGAGATCTGAGTATCTTTAAGCTCGAGGCCAAGCTCGGAGGTGATGACCTTACCGCCTGTGAGTATGGCGATATCCTGAAGCATTTCCTTTCTTCTGTCACCAAAGCCGGGAGCTTTGATGCCGACGCATGTGAATACGCCGCGAAGCTTGTTGACAAGGATGGTCGAAAGAGCCTCACCCTCGATGTCCTCTGCGATGATGATAAGCTTTCCGCCTGCGTGCATGATCTGCTCGAGCAGGGGAAGAAGATCCTGAATGCTTGCGATCTTCTTGTCTGTGATGAGGATGAGAGCGTCGTCAATAACAGCCTCCATCTTGTCAGTGTCTGTTACCATGTAGGGGGAGATGTAGCCTCTGTCAAACTGCATACCCTCAACGACCTCTGCCTCGGTCTGAGCTATCTTAGACTCCTCAACGGTGATAACGCCGTCGGAGGTGACCTTCTCCATAGCGTCGGCAATGATTCTGCCGATGTCCTCGTCAGCGGAGGAGATGGTGGCGATTCTTGCGATGTCCTCTGTACCCTTGACAGGCTGAGAGTGAGACTTAACAGCCTCAATGGCTGCGTCGACAGCCTTCTGGATGCCCTTCTTTATGACCATCGGGTTTGCGCCTGCAACAACATTCTTCATGCCCTCACGAACGAGTGCTTGAGCGAGCAGGGTTGCGGTGGTTGTGCCGTCACCTGCAACGTCGTTTGTCTTTGTTGCGACTTCCTTTATGAGCTGTGCGCCCATGTTCTCAAAGGGATCTTCAAGCTCAACGTCCTTAGCGATTGTTACGCCGTCGTTGGTTATCAGCGGAGCGCCGTACTTCTTGTCGAGCACAACGTTTCTGCCTTTGGGGCCGAGCGTTATTTTAACAGTGTTAGCGAGCTTATCAATGCCGGCCTGGAGAGCCTTTCTTGCTTCCTCACCGTAAATTATCTGTTTTGCCATGATGAATTACCTCCGATTATTCTACAATAGCGAGAATGTCGCTCTGACGGACTATGGTGTACTCTTCCTTGTTTAGCTTTACCTCGGTGCCGGAATACTTGCCGGTGATTACCTTGTCGCCGACCTTGACGTACATCTCAACTTCCTTGCCGTCTACAAGTCCGCCGGGACCTACTGCGACTACCTCGGAAAACTGAGGCTTCTCCTGAGCGGAAGCGGCGAGAATGATGCCGCTGCTCGTGGTCTCTTCAACCTCGACAGGCTTAACAACAACTCTGTCTGCAAGCGGTTTAATGTTCATATAGATTCCTCCTGAATTATGAAATACAAAGTAAAAAAATATTTTTGGCACTCGATACCCCTGAGTGCTAATTCATATTTTAGACCCATTTGTATCAAAAATCAATACCTTTTTCCAAAGTTTACAATTATGTCATAAAATTTAAAATATTCGTCTGCACAAAAAATTTAATGCCGCACCGAGGTTTGAACAGACGGTGCGGCTTCGGGTCAGTTTACGGTGTTTATCGGTTTGCCCTGTGCGAATGCGCCGAGATTTTCTTCAACAATGCCGATGAGCCTCGTTCTCGTCTCAAAGCCTGCCCAGGCGATGTGCGGAGTTATCAGGCAGTTTCGGCATCCGAAGAGCGGATTTTCTGCTTTCGGCGGCTCCACGGTCATTACATCGATGCCGGCACCTGCCAGTCTGCCGCTCTTGAGGGCGGCGGCGAGAGCGTTTTCGTCCACAACGGGGCCTCTTGAGGTGTTGATGAGATAAGCACTATTTTTCATCTTTGAGATGAATTCGGCGTTTACCATACCCGTTGTCTGCGGAGTCAGAGGACAGTGGAGGGTGACAAAATCGGATTTTTCGAGCAGCTCGTCAACGGCGACGAACTTCACCTTGCCGTCATATCCGCCGACTGCCGCAGAGCGTGAGCTTGCGAGCACGCACATACCGAACGCCTCGGCAATATTCGCAACCGCTTTGCCTATCTTGCCGTATCCGATTATGCCTATGGTCTTGCCCTGTAGCTCTGTGAGCGGTGATTTCCAAAAGCAGAAGTTGGGGCAGCTACTCCACTCGCCCGAATGTACAGCCTCGCTGTGCAGTGAAACACGGTTTGTGAATTCGAGAATGAAAGCGAATACAAGCTGTGCCACCGCCGAGGTGCTGTAGCAGGGGACGTTTGATACGGGTATGCCTCTCTCTGCCGCAAAATCAACATCAACAACATTGTATCCGGTGCTCAAAAGAGCTATGAATTTAAGCTCGGGGAGCTGTGCTATGGTCTCGGCACGGACGGGCGTTTTGTTTGTGATTATTACATCACAGCCTTTGGCACGATCAACTATTTTATCCTCGGGTGTGCGGTCATAGACCGTGTAAGTGCCGAACTTCTCCAAAAAATCCCACGACAGATCTCCGGGGTTGGTGGTATAGCCGTCAAGAATTACTATCTTCATTTTTCATTGTCCTTTGCTTTGAGAATTGATGCACAGCAGTAGAGAGCCGCACAGAATATTTGCGGCATAATGTCCGCAATGAGCCAAAGCTGTTTTTTTTCATCATATTCTATGCGCTCACGAAGGAGCAGTTTTAATGTATATGCGAGCAAAAACTTTTTATCAAAATTGTTTGCTACTATTTTTATCAGGTCGAGGCTCAGTCTCTTGTCAAGTCTTTCACTCAGCTCGTCGATTTTTGAGCCGTATTCCTCGGTGATGAGCGTGACAGCCGTATCGTTTATAAGTTCGTCAAGCTCCTCAAGGGTGTATTCTCTGCGCGAGTCTATGCCGAAAATATCGGCGGCGGTCTCCGCACAGTAGAGGACGTTGGAGTTGAACTCAAACGGTCTGTCCTCGTAGCCTCTCAGAAAGCTCAAAACGCTGTCTCTGCCGCCCTTTTCGATTCTGCCTGCGCTCGGAAGCCCCGAGAATATCGAGTCGAATTTTTTCGCACAGTACGGCTCAAAAGCGGTTGTTTTGTATTTTTCATACTTTTTGAACGCATAGTAATAACCGTCGAGCAGATCAAAGGCCTTGTATGCGTCCAGCTCGCCCTGACGTATGTTTGAACGTGAGATGTCGCCGTCGAACATCAACATTCCGCCGAAAACGTCGTTGAGCGGCTTTTTACTGCTGATATATTTAAACGAAACATTGTCGGTCTCTCCGTAGCCTGCACCCGCACTTTTGCCGATGTTTATTACCACTATCTCGTCCGCACCGGCTTCTATAGCCATTTTGACGGGCATATTATCGGAGTATCCGCCGTCCACAAACGAGGTATCACCGATTTTATATGATTTCATAAACGGAAATGCCGCCGCACTTGCGAGCACATAGTCCGCCGCCTTGCCCTCGGGGATATCCTCAATGAATACCTCGACCGGCTTTATCTTCGGGAACATCGTGGTCACAAGGCCGAAACGGATAGGCGAGGTGCGTAGCTTTTCCTCGTCCATCAGGGACTTGACACGCTCCTGGAGCGGCGTGTAGTCGGCTCCGCCGTTGAAAATAACTTCCTTTGCAAGCTCTTTTATATATGAATCACGCTCGGGATTTTCCTCGTCGGATATGTTGACGAAGTTCTGGAACACGCTGTCCATGCTCATGTTTTCCCAAATATCGAGAGCCGCAGTGAAATTGTCAAGAGCCATAAGTGCACCGTTGAGTGCTCCTACCGAAGTGCCCACGACTATATCGGGAGTAAAACCCACTTGGCGCAGAACTTTCCAAACGCCTATTTGGTAGCCTCCTTTTGCTCCGCCGCCGCTCAAAACAACAGCCCTCTTGCCCATTCTGATTCCTCCCTTGAACTGTCGGCACACTCTGCGTGAATACCGAGCACACCGAAAGGCTTTAAAGTAATTGCATTATATCATATAACGCTTTATCTTGAAAGATTATTTCGCTTAAAATTTGCATTTGTGTTGAAAAGATTTGAAATATGTTATACAATTATACAGTGCGGCTCAACTGTAATAATAACTTGAGGTGAAGGCTTGAAAAAGCATTGGACACGCAGCGACATTATGAATGTCGCAGGTGCGGCGCTGCTTGTAGCGGCGGTGCTACTCTCAATAGTCGTCTATCTGCTCAGATATGACAGACTTTGGGTTTGGTATAAGGTGTATCAAAAAAATCTGCTCGAGGCCGAGCAGTATATACAGTCACTCGGAATAAGCTGGAAATTTGTGCTTGCCATGCTCATCGTTTTCTGCATCCGTGCCTTCGTTCCTTTGCTCTCGGTTTCGGCTGTGTGCGTTTTGACGGGTGCCGTTTTGCCGTCGTATTGGGCACTTCCCGTGAACTTTGTGGGCGTGCTCATAATGATGAGTATAAAATATTTCGAGGGTGCAAGGTTCGGCAGCGGCAACGCATGGAAGCTGATAAGCCGAAACGAGCAGGCACGCAGAATAATGGAAAGCTCGGGCAAGTTCAACAAAGCTCTGCTGTTTGCCTTGAGGCTCATTCCGGGATTTCCTATCGGCAGTGTCAGCAAAATATACGGCTCGATAAACTTCTCTTATTGGCAGTTTCTTCTGCTCTCTGCGTTGGGCTTTGCGCCGAAGTTGTTGTCCTATACATTCATGGGTACTAATGTCTTTGACCCTCTCTCTGCGGCGTTCCTTATGCCGTTGATAGCGGCTCTGTCTATAAGCGGAATATCCATGCTGAGTGTCAACCTCATCTGGTCTTTGGTCGAAAAGAGCGTTTCAGGCTCTAAAAATAAAAAATCTTAAAACGAGGTAAGCTTATGTATACTACCGACATTTTAAAAGCAAAAATTAACGGCGGCGAGCTTGATGAAAAGTTTGCAATGCTCTATCCCGGCGATTCGTCGCAAAAGGAGCGTTACTGCCGTGTTATAAGTGAGTTCGAGGAGCTTTACGGCAATAACCGTGTTGCCGGACTTTACAGTGCTCCCGGCAGAACCGAGATAGGCGGCAACCATACCGATCACAATCACGGCTGTGTGCTTGCGGCGAGCGTTGACCTTGATGCAATAGCAGTTGCGGCAAAGAGTGAGGGCAACACCGTCAATGTCAAGAGTGAGGGCTATCCCATGGATTCTGTTGATATAACCGATCTCTCACCACGTGAGTCCGAGTTCGGCAGATCTTCGGCTCTCGTCAGAGGTGTGTGCGCCGAATTTGTCAGCCGTGGCTATAAGATAGGTGCATTTGATGCTGCAACCGCATCCAACGTCCTGTCGGGCTCGGGACTTTCGTCCTCTGCCGCCTTTGAGGTGCTCCTCGGTACAATACTCAACTATATGTTCAATGACGGCAAGGTGAGCGCCGTTGAAATAGCGCAGATAGCGCAGGCGGCTGAGAATAAGTTCTTCGGCAAGCCCTGCGGCCTGCTTGATCAGATGACAAGTTCCGTCGGCTCGTTTGTCAAGATAGACTTCAACGACCCGTCAAAGCCCGTTATCGAAAAGCTCGAGTTTGACTTTGCCTCAAGCGGTCACGCCCTTTGCATAGTCGATACAGGCGGAAGCCACTCCGATCTCACCGATGAGTACGCCGCAGTTCGCAAGGAGATGGAGAGTGTTGCGGAGCACCTGGGAAAGAACGTACTGCGTGAGGTCGATGAGACTGAATTTATGAATAATATTGCCGATATCCGTTCGGCCTGCGGCGACAGAGCAGTGCTCAGAGCCATACACTTTTACGGCGACAATGCCCGTGTGGATAAGCAGGCGGCGGCACTCAAGTGCGGCGATTTCGATTCTTTCAAGAAGTATATAATAGAGAGCGGACGCTCCTCCTATATGTATAACCAGAATGTATTTTCGTGCAAAAAATCCGCCGAACAGCCTGTGTCACTCGCTCTTTCGCTGAGTGAGAAGCTGCTTGACGGTTGCGGTGCATGGAGAGTTCACGGCGGCGGCTTCGCAGGAACAATTCAGGCCTTTGTACCGCTCGATAAGCTCGATGAGTACAAAGACCTGATGGAAGGCGTATTCGGTTCGGGTTCGTGCTACATACTCTCGGTTCGCCCCGTGGGCGGCATCGAGCTGTAACGGTTTTCCGTGAGCCTCAGGATCTTTCCTGGGGCTCTATGCCGGGATAAAGGACTTCGTGAATGTCGTTTTTCACATTCGCCCAGTTGACTATAAGCACTTCTGTTCCGTTGATGTTTGTCAGCGGCACTTTGTTTTTGGGTATTATGGCTTCTTCAATAGGCCATCTGAGGTAGCTGACATAGCTTGCCGCATGGCTGATTATCTCGCTCTTGCCAAAGTCGGTGCTCACAAGCGGAAGCACCTCGTCAAGGAAGCCGGTAATATTGCTCAAAAGGCTTGAGTAGCTTTCGGTGGTCGCCATTTTCTTGAACTTTGCGAATATGGCGGTGAGTATATTCCTCTGTCTTGCGGTTCTGTCACGGTCGCTGTCGATACCTCTGAGACGGGCATATTCAAGTGCCTCGTTGCCGTTGAGGTGATAGGAGCCGGCACCGTTTATTACCGTGCCGTTTGCACGCAGAATATAAGCGAGTGCGTTTACCTCCTCGGCAGTCAGGTTTATGTCAACTCCGCCGAGTGCATCTATTGCTTTTATAAAACCGTCAAAGTCTATGCTGATATAGTGGTCTATCCTTGTCTTGTAGTTCTGCTCGATAGTGTCTATGAGCAGCTTGGGGCCGCCGTAAGCGTGTGCGGCGTTGAGTCGTGCGTTTCCGTGGCCGGGGATAGAGACGTATGTAGCTCTCGAGAGTGAGACAAGCTTTATTGAGCTGTTGAGCTTGTTTATTGAGACGAGTATCACAGAGTCGGCACGGGAATAATATTTTGAGCCTTTGCCGAGGTCACGGCCGATGAGCAGGATGTTGATAATATCGTCGTTATACCACATTCTCGGGTCGTCGATATTTTCCGATATATCCTTGTCGGCTTCGGGGTCTGAAATTTCCTCAACAAACTCGGGATTTATTTCCTTTGTTTCTTCTTCATAGTTCATCTTGCTCAGGTAATGATTTACCGTTATTATTCCGGCAGTCAGCGGAATTGCAATAACAAGCAGGATTACACCGAGGGTTATCAGAACCTTCTTTTTGGTGTTTTTCTTCTTGTGATGATGGTGATGATGATGACTCATTGCTGTCTCTCCAATCGGTTTTACCAAATCTATATTTATATAATACTATCATTTTTTACAATTTTCAACTTTATTTTTTGAAAGGAAGATGTGTTTTGTCAAAGAATGATGAATTGAAGCCTTTGGTGCTCGAGCTTGCAGGCGCAAACGGCACCTCGGGCGATGAGACGGAGATAGCTTCGCTCGCACTCAAAAAGCTTAAAAAATATATGCCGGCACATATAGATGCCCTTGGCAGTGTCTGCGGCACGGCTGAGGGAGAGGGTACGCATATTCTGCTCGAAGCACATATTGACAGGATCGGCTTGGCCGTTACTGCCGTTGATGACAGCGGATTTATAAAGGTTGCCCGTGTGGGCGGTATGGATGCGAGAGTGCTCGCCGCAGAGCAGGTCACGGTTTGGGCGGACGAGCCGCTTTTCGGCGTTGTTATTTCAACTCCGCCGCACCTCTCGGCAGGTGATGAGCGGAAAAAGGCAAAGGCTTTTGATGAGCTTGCAATAGATGTCGGACTTTCGGCGGACGAGGTTAGGAAAAAGGTTCGCCCCGGTATGCGTGTCACGGTCAACGGCACTCCAAAGGAGCTGTTGAATTCCAGAGTTTCGTGTGCCGCACTTGATGACCGTGCAGGAGTAGCGGCGGTGCTTCGTTGCCTCGAGCTGCTCGAAAATAAAAATCACGGTTGCCGCATAAGCGTGCTGTTCTCCGTGCAGGAGGAAAACAGCGGCGGCGGAGCGGCGGCAGGCGGCTTTACAGTTTCACCGGATGAGGCAATTTCGGTGGATGTCAGCTTTGCCATGGCACCCGGACTTAAAAAGGAAAAATGCGGCGAGCTGGGCAAGGGCGTTATGATCGGTTTTTCTCCCGTGCTTGATTACTCCATGTCACGCACCTTTGTGCGTTTGGCACAGGAAAACGGCATAGCCTATTCTACCGAGATAATGAGTGGTAACACAGGCACTAACGCCGATGATATTCAACGCTCCGGCAGGGGAGTTAAAACCGGTTTGCTCTCAATACCGCAGAGAAATATGCACACCGCCGTTGAGATAGTCGATATTAACGATATTGAGTCGGTGGCCGAGCTTATGGCGGCCTATATAATCGAAAGGGGGCGTGCATAATGCTTGAAACAGTCAAAAAGCTCTGTGCTGTCGGCGGTATTTCCGGCAGAGAGGACAGGGTTCGTGAGCTGATAATTAACGAAATAAAGGCTTATGCGGATTATGAAACAGATCCTCTGGGCAATCTGCTTGTTCACAAAAAAGGCAGAAGCTCTGCAAAAAATAAGGTTATGTTTGACGCTCATATGGATGAAGTCGGCCTTATCGTCACTTATATTACGGATGACGGAATGCTCAAATTTTCAACTGTCGGCGGTGTCGATACGAGAGTTATCCTCGGCAGAGCAGTCAAGGTAGGAGACAGCGGTATTGCCGGCGTTGTCGGCGTTAAGCCTATTCATATGCTCTCAAAGGATGATGAGCTGAATATGCCCTCAAGTGATGAGCTTTATATCGATATCGGCGCAAGCTCGGGTGATGAGGCGAAAAAGCTTGTGTCGCCCGGAGATATGGTGATATTCGATTCCTCCGTCACCGAGTTCGGAGACGGATTCCTTCAGGGTAGGGCACTCGATGACCGAATGGGCTGTGCCGTGCTGATAAAGATGATACAGAGTGAGCTTGAGTATGATGCCGATTTTTCTTTCAGCGTTCAGGAGGAAATAGGCACAAGGGGCGCAGGCGTTGCGGCGTTTACGCTCAGACCCGATTATGCGGTTGTGGTCGAGACAACCACCGCCGCCGATATTTACGGCGTAGAGGGCGAGAAGCGTGTCTGCTCGCTCGGAGAGGGTGCTGTGGTCGGCTTTATGGACAGAGGCACTATCTATGACCGTTCGCTCTATGATCTGACGTATAAAACTGCCGAGCAAAACGGCATAAAAATACAGACAAAAACCATGGTTGCAGGCGGCAACGATGCGAGAACCATTCACTCGAGTGCAGGCGGCGTTAAGACTATCGCCGTGTCACTGCCGTGCCGATATCTCCATTCCCCGTCGTGCGTGATAAAGCTGTCGGACGGCGATGAGGTTTACCGCCTTGCAACAGCGCTTTTGAAGGTGCTTGCCAATGCTTAAAACTGCGGACAGTGAGGCACTTCGTGAGTTTTGCTTCCGTGATGCGTTCGGCACAAAGATACTCGGCTACAGTCTCGCTTACCCGTCCGATGCTTCGTCGGTTCAGTTTTGGGTGCAGGAAAACGGCGGTGAAATAACCGCCGCAGTTGCTCGGGTCTACGGCACCGCCGTCTTGTCCGCCTCGGATTCTGCGGACTTTGAAGAACTCGAGGAGTTCCTCAAAATGATAGGTTTTTACACGCTGTCACTTGATCAGAGCGTGTGCGAAAGGCTCGGTTTAACACCGTCACGCACGGGCAATATAGTGCGTTTTAACGGACTGCCTAAGCCGCTTGCGGGTGCGGCAAAACTGCCGAGATTTCCCGACCTTCGTGAGGTTTTCGAGTTGCTTGTCCGTTCCGGCTTTGACCGTTTGGGTGGAAAAAACGAGTGGATAGCCGATGTTTCACGCCGAATGAACAGAGGAGTCTCGCAGTGGAGCGTTATAGAGCAGGGGGAGCTTACGGTTGCCTGTGCCTGTGCGCTGTTTATAACGGATTCGGCGGTTTTTTTAGGCTGTGTTGCCGCAGATGAAGCGCTTCGGGGCAGAGGACTCGGCAGTGAAGCGGTGCTGACCGTTGCCGATAAATATAAGAGTGAGGGCAAGCGAGTCGAGCTGTTTTGCAAAGACGGAAGCATAGTGGATTTTTATAAGAAGTCAGGCTTTTCGCCCGTCGGCAGATGGGCAGAATATGATAATGAATAGGAAAATGATAATGGAACAGACATTTTTTAAATTTGACGAAAAAATATTGAACGCCGCCGACAGAGCACTCGAGCGTGCGGAGCACAGTTTTGCGAGAATAGAGAGAAACACCGAGTATAATCAGCAGAAGGTGCTCTCGGCTTTCATCGAAAACAGAGTCAGCGAGAGCCACTTTACGGAGACTACGGGCTACGGCTACGGCGACAGAGGCCGTGAAACGCTTGATAAGGTTTTCGCAAGTGCATTCGGAGCGGAGGATGCCCTCGTTCGCCACAGCTTCGCCTGCGGCACGCACACGCTCGGAGTTGCCCTTTTCGGTCTTCTTCGCCCGGGAGATATTATGCTCAGCGTCACGGGTCAGCCTTATGACACTATCCACCCCGTTATCGGTATAAACGGAGAGGGTATGGGTTCGCTCAAGGATTTCGGCGTGAAGTATGAGCAGGTCGATTTAGACGAGAACGGTGAGCCGGACATCCCTGCAATCACCGAGGCGGCAAGAGAAAAGCAGCCGACACTTGTTTATATTCAGCGTTCAAGAGGATATACATTGCGTCCGAGCCTTTCGGTCGAGAAGATAGCCGAGATAGCAAAGGCGGTAAAGGGCGTTTCAAACGCAATCGTTTTTGTCGATAACTGCTACGGTGAGTTTGTCCAGAGACTAGAGCCGGTGCAGGTCGGCGCAGATATAATGGCAGGCTCGCTTATTAAGAATGCAGGCGGCGGAATCGCCAAAAACGGCGGATACATAGCAGGTAAAGCGGAGCTTGTCGAGAAGTGCTCCTACAGAATGACGGTGCCCGGTCTCGGCAGAGAGGTCGGAGCTACCCTCGGCCAAAACAGGGAGCTGTTTATGGGAATCTTCAATTCTCCGCATATAGTCGGTGAGGCGCTTAAAACTGCCGTCTTTGCGGCGGCATTGTTTGAGGAATTCGGCTTTGCCGTCACTCCGACAAGTGCCGAGGAACGCTTTGATATAATTCAGACCGTTCAGCTCGGAACTCCCGAGGCACTCATTGCCTTTTGTCAGGGTATGCAGGCAGGCGCACCTGTCGATTCATTCGTTGTTCCCGAGCCGTGGGATATGCCCGGCTATGACAGTCAGGTTATTATGGCGGCAGGAGCGTTTACCATGGGCTCGTCCATTGAGCTTTCCGCAGATGCACCGCTCAGAGAGCCTTATGCCGCATGGATGCAGGGCGGCTTTAACTTCCACAGCGCCAAGGCGGGTGTTATGCTCGCCGCTCAGGCGATGCACGACAGGGGAGTGATCTGATGTCATATTCGGGAATAAAGGCGGATGCACTGTTTTTGATGCAGTTAAACCGCTTCAACGATTCAAAGGCATTCTATGAGGAAAACAAAGAGAAGATCAAGAGCGGAATGACTGTTCCGATGCGGCAAATAGCCGCCGCACTGAGCGAGGATATGCTCGAGATTGATGAGTTTATGAACACTATCCCCACCAAAATGGTCTCCCGAGTACGCAGGGATACACGCTATACCCACGACAAGCGGCTCTACAGGGAAAATATGTGGATAATGTTTATGCGCCCTAAAAAGGAGTGGCGAGGTTATCCGTGTATGTGGTTTGAGGTCACTCCGAACGGTTGGTCATGCGGAGTCGGCACTTATGACGCCGCCCCCGACTATATGGAAAAATTCAGGGAGCGTATGAGAGCGGAGCCAAAGAGATTTATGAGTGCGGTTGATTCGGCACTGAGTGCCGGTGCATTCCTTGATGCACAGCATTATAAACGCCCGAAACCCGATTGTCCAGCAGACCTTGAGGAATACTATAATGCAAAGTACCTCTTCTTTGTCTTTTCCTCCCCCGACCTTGCAACGCTTGAGGGCGAGGAGATAATAGAAATACTGCGTGAAAAATATCAAAAATTCGCTCCGCTTTACAGCTTCCTCCGAGATGCTTCGGACGATTACTTCAAAAGCAGACAATAACTTTATTGGGGTGAAAAAATGACTAAGACAAACGCCATGCGAATGCTTGACAAGGCGAAAATAGAATATACAGTCCATCAATATGACTACGATGAGAGTGATCTCAGCGGTGTCCATGCCGCCGAAGCACTGTCACTCAATCCCGAACAGGTATTCAAAACCCTTGTTACCCGAAACGGAAAGAGCGGATTGTTTGTTTTTTGCATCCCTGTCGGTGCGGAGCTGGATCTGAAAAAGTGTGCCAAGTGTGCCGGTGTCAAAAGCCTTGAGATGATTCATGTCAAGGAGCTTATCTCGCTGACGGGCTATATGCGAGGCGGCTGTTCTCCGATAGGCATGAAGAAAAAATATCCGACCTTTATCGGTGAGACCGCTTTGAATTTCGATAAAATTTATGTCAGCGCAGGGCAGAGAGGACTTCAGCTCTGCCTTGAGCCGCAGACACTTGCGGATTTTGTCGGAGCCGAGCTTTGCGATATTACGGCTTAATCTTTGCGAGAAATGCACGAATAAAATACTTTAAAAAAAAAGACTATAAACTGTTTATAAACTGAGTTTGGCTTTGCGGTCTCTTGTGATGATATTTTTACTGCATATTGCGAAAAAACAATAGATTTTTATGTCGCTGTTATGCTATAATATGTTGCGAGTCCTCAGAAAGTGTCGATATTAAGAAATTAACGGAATTTTGGGATAAACGATGGTAACATTCGGAAACGGAAAACTTAATATCAAAACGAACCGTTCTGCTTTCGAACTGTTGCTGGATGCGTCTTTTTTTCTGCTCCTGGTGGTAAACTTTGCATTTTCCGCTGTTTATGAGGGGCAAAATTACGCTTACTATGTAGCCTTTTTTGCGGTTGTCGGTTTTACTTTTTTGAAATTTATTCTCGGTAAAAGTACTGTTCGAATAAAGCTCCCGACAATTTGGTATGCTTTTTTCGTTCTTCTGTGTGTAGTATCATCCTTGTGGGCGAAATATGATGTGAGCCTTACAATGAAATATATTTCGCGAATGATTCAGGAGCTTGCAATATGCTATTGCATAACGCTGTATGTCAGGGATAGAGAAGATCTCGAACGCTTCATGAGTATTTTTTCAGCCGCAGTGCTGATAATGATATTTTCTATCTATATTCGCACTCCCAATGAGTATATTTTCACCGGAGCTTTCGGCAGAACTTCCTCGTTGCTTTATGTGGCGGGAAGTAACATCAATGTAACGGCGTATATCTGCGTTATCGGAATCGCAATAGCGTTTTACCGTGCGTATTTTATGAAAAACAGGATATATTATCTGATTACCGCTTTCGAGTTTTTTACGGTGATTCTGACCGGATCGAGAAAAGCACTTCTCATGTCTCTGATTATACTTTTCATGATGTCGGTTTTCTATGTAAAAAAACGTTTCTATGTTTTGAAAATATTAGCTCTTGTAGTGGCGGTCGTCGGCGTGATAATACTTCTTATGAAAGTTCCTGTTTTATATGATGCTGTTGGCTTCAGAATCGAGAAGATGATAGACTTTTTCATCAATGACGATGTCACAAGAGATAACAGCCTTGCACTCCGAGAAAGTTTTGGCGATATAGCTAAGCAGGCGTTTTATGAAAATCCGATATTAGGTGTCGGACTCGGAAATGCACATTATTTAATAAAGCTGGCTCACGGATTTTCAACTTATACACACAATAATTATATTGAAATAGCTTCCGGCCTCGGTATTGTTGGCATTGTCACATATTATTGGTTTTATCTGTATTTGCTCATCGCTTTGGGTCGCAGAGCATATAAGGGTGAAAAGCTTTGCGTTATGATGTTCCTGCTTTTGATAACCAACATGGTAGGCGAAATAGCAATGGTAACGTTTTATAATTACAGCGTGCAGATATTGCTGACAATGTGTTTTTGTGCCGTGGCATTTAAGGATGAGCCTAAGATAAGATATATTGATGACAGTGACGATTAGTGCCGTTAGGCTTTGACAGTTGGTGGAGAAAATAAAAAACGTTTGAAACACATTGAGTTTCAACGAAAAGATAGATATGAGATTTTTGATAGGAGTGGGTGGAAAATTTGAGCAAGATGGTGAAAAGAGACTCAGCGAGTGAAGGAATCGAAATAAACGTGATGTATATCATCGGTTTGATTCTGAAAAAGCTGTGGCTCTTGATACTTGTTGCGGCAGTTGTGGGAGCGTCAAGTGCGATAGTTACAAAGACCCTTGAAGCGCCTACCTATACGTCGAGAATGACCTTTATAGTCAACAACAGGTCGGAAAAGGATCTGTCATCTTCGGCTGACGGTTCGATTTCGTATAGCGATATGTCCGCATCAACTTATATGGCAAATACATTTGTCCATCTTATGACGGGCAGAACAATGTGCAAGGCTATAGCCGATAATTGCGTAGCATTCCCGAAGGATGCCGATCAGGTCGCAAAGATGATTTCCGCATCAAAAAAGACGGATAGCAGTATTATAGATATGGCTGTTACCGCCTCGACTCCGGAGGAAGCCTTTGAGCTTGCACAGGCTGTCAAGGATACCTATAAGGATGTTGTTGAGGTCTATTCGGGCGGCAGTATACATCTTTGTGATGAGCCGGAGTTGGCGACTGTTCCCGATAAGTCTGTGAGCACCTTGAGGAACTGCATCATCGGTGCGGTGGCAGGTGTCCTGCTTTGTGTGGTTTTCATTATAATTAAAGACGCTATGAAAAACACGGTCAGAAGTCAGGAGGACATTCAGAATAAGCTTCAGCTCAATGTTATCGGTGAAATTTCGCAGGTTCCCTCAGGACGAACCTTTGCTCAGCGTGTTTCCGATAATCTCGGAAGAAAGAGCGACGATGATGAGCGTGAGCTGTTGATAACGGATAAATCCTGCGGCTTTGCGTTTGTTGAGACCTACAAGGCGATGCGTACCAAGATAGAACTGTTGAGCGGCAGAAAGGGCTTCAAGAGCTTTGTTATATCGAGTGCCGGTTCCAATGAGGGCAAGACGACGGTTTCTGTCAACATTGCACTCGCCCTTGCGAAGAACGGCTATTCGGTGCTGCTTGTCGATGCCGATCTCAGAAAGCCGTCGGTGCTCAAAAAGCTCGGAATTACCAACATCAGCGGCAAGGGTATAGCGGATGTGGTCAGCGGTGTCAGAAGCTCGAGCGATGCTATAAAATATGTTGAGAAATATAAGATATTCGTTCTTGCCGGTTCAGAGGCTATTCAGGATCCCACCGAGGTGCTCTCGAACGCCAAGACAGGCGAATTTCTCGCTGTTGCCAAGGAGAAGTTCGATTATATTATCATCGACACTCCGCCTGTCGGCATAGTTGCGGATGCGGCTATCTGTGCAAAATATACCGATTCGTCCATATTTGTTATCCGTGAGGATAGGTTCCCTGTGCCTGCGATACTCGAGGCGGTCAGCGACCTTACAGAGGGCGGAACGGATCTTGCAGGCTGTGTTTACAATATTTCGACCGATCGCAGCAAGAGCGGCTATGGTTCATATTCACGTTCACGCCGAGGCTATGGAAGGCATTACGGCTACGGTTACGGCAAGGGCTATGGATATGGCTACGGCTACGGTTACGGCAGTCATTCACGCTCACATAGCAGTAAAAAGTAAGTTTTGAAATGAAAATCGGAGAGACAGGGTATTGAGCACAGGCTTTTTACCCTGTCTTTTTTAATCGAAAACAGCGATGCAAATTATTAAAAACTGTTCGTTATCCATTCTACTAAAAAGAATTAAAAGATGAAAGCTTTTGTTAAATTACAATGAGTAAAGTGTTGATTTTCAAAAAATTATGCTATCATACGCTTAGTTGCAGCTAAGTGAAAACGAAGTAATATAGTGAAAAAAAGACCGATAACCAAGGAAGAAATTCAGGCGAGAAAAGAAGAAATAATGCAGCAATGCTTTGAGTGCTATGCTGACAACGGCTTTTACGGAACCGGAGTGAAGGCGTTGGCACAGTATTGCGGATGCACCTCAGCCAATCTTTATGTGTGTTTTGAGAATGTTGAAGATTTGATCATTCAGTCCACCGAGTATTGTATGACCAAAGTGGAAGACGATTTTATGGAGAAAGCTCCGACGGATGTTGAGGCTCTGTGGCGGTTCATTGACGAGATACCGTATTGGACAGCGGAGAAGCACGGAAAGAGGTATCGCCTGATGTATCAGATATACACCCACCCGAAGTACAGAAAGTACGGTCAGGAGTTCTTCGCCGGCGTTGACAAGCGTTATACGGAATATGCGAAGCGTTTGGAAGGCACACTCGGTATACCGCATGAAAAGCTGACTCAGCTCATTTTCATCCTGATTCGTGTCTGCGTGCATTACGCATTGTTTGAAGATGAGTTCTATCTCAAGTCGCAGATAACTGTGTTAAAAGAGACCTTGGAGCTGTTTATTATGAAATATAATCCTAATGTGTTGACAAAGGAATAAGCGATTTCAACACACGCAACATTGGATTATAGAATAACGATTATTACCAAAATAGCGGGTTGTTTTGCAACAATATTCGAGAATGCCGTGAAAATGAGTTCCAATTGTGAATCCACCGCCTGCGGCAGAAAGAAAAAAACATTCCGCAGAATAAAGGCGTTATACAATAAAAACAGTCACGCAAAGTTAATAAAACAGCAACGGCGGTGAGGGGAACCTCACCGCCTTTAGCATAATTCAAAAGGGATACGGCGTAACCCATCTTACGAGCTGCACCGTATCCCGATATTTTTTTGTTGACCTTTTTATTCCTCGGGTAAGCCCTCGGGGAACATCAGGCGTTTAAGGTCACCCTTGCTCTTGTCATACTGTGTCTTTGAAATAGCACCGTGCTCCAAAAATGTGTCAAGCAGGTTTATCTGCCTTTTGTAAAGGTCGAGCTTTGTGCCGCTTTTTTCGTCAGGCTCAACGCTCATATGGAGACACCTCTTATCAGCGGCTCATAGAATTTGAACAGCTCTCTTGCAACTTCCAGGGTATCCTCCTCGGACGGAGCCTCGGGCTTGTAGGTTGAAAGCCAGTTGTTCTCGAACTTCTCTACGCTCTTGTAGAAGGACGAGCCGTCAAAGTCCTCACGGTCGTTGTAGCGGCGCTTTGTCTTTGTGAATGTGCATTTACGCTTCTTGAAGTTCACCGCCATCTGCTCAAAGAAAGAGTACCAACGGGGCATATAGAAGGTCTTTATCATGCCGCCCCATTCCTTCCACGCATAGTCGTAGAGCTGAGACGAACGGGCAGGGCCCCAGAGTGTGAGCATATAAAGTTCGTTTAGCTCAAAGTTCTGACGCTCCTTGTCAACGCAAGCGGCGGCGTTAGCCTGGCGGACGTGTTCACCGAGGGTAAGCTCGGGTCGGGTCATGAGCAGTCTGTCAACATCCTCAAGAACCCTTATAAAAGCGTTGACACTCTTTTCAAATATGCCGATGTTTTTGGTGTCGTATGCTTTTATACTGCGCTTGTAAAGCTCCTTTGCATAGTTGCTGAGCACCTGACGGGTGATGTCGCAGACATCAAAGCGATAGCCGTCTGTGTCCGCTTTTTCGGCTTTGAGCAGGCAGGCGAGAGCATCGAGCAGAACCTTGTTGTCATATCGAAGCTCAAAAACATCGTTAGGAGCCGTGTGCCTCTGCTCATATGCAGGTCTTGCACAGATTATAGATGCGGTCTCACGACCTGTGCAGTCCTTGCTGTAGCAGGTCTCGTGCAGCTTTTTGACCGCTTCAACGAGACATTCCTCGTCGCTGTTGTAGCGGCGGTGGGCATATTCCTTAAGCCATGTGTCAAGGTCGGGACGGTCGCTTCTTGTGAGCATATCGGAGGCGAGGTCAAAATACAGCGGATTTTGATAAATTCCCTCCATGAACAGTCCCGTGCCGACTATGTTCGGGTGCTTCTCACGGGCGGCGGTGAATTTATTGTCCGCAAGTGCATCTATCGAGCCATGGAGCGTGTTGCGGTCTCCGAAGTTGTTGAGTGTGCCGCTGATGAAATTATAGCCCCAGAAGCCGTCTGTCTGCTCGTATTTGCTGCCGTCGATGTCGAGGATGAGAAGCTTGTCCTTGTCAACTGCCTTGACTATCTGTTCACGCAGAGACCATGCCTGCATGACCCAAACTGCCTGTGAGTCAAACGAGGTGTACATATCCGAGATAGCCTTGCCGACATTTTGCAGATATTTGTCACCCTTGACAGGGGGATTGTTCTCGTGGAACGGATCGCAGGCGTAGTAGTGATGTGCGCCGAACAGTTGGCGCTGCTTTTCAAGCAGTGCAAGACCGAATTTCTTAAAATTCTTGTCAAGCGGATCTATCTGATAGGTGACGGGGAAGCCACACCATGAGGGGACATTGTATGCACTTGTGTGCGGCAGTACACGCAGAATAGTCGAGGGAACCTGACCCGAGCAGCCCTGCTGTATCGGCGTCATGCCAAGCTCAAGCTCACGGTCGATTATCTTTTTGCCAAGCTCGAGACGCTTGTCGATATATGCCTTGTCGGTCAGGCTGAAATAGCTGTCGAGATTGCCCATGAGCTGCCACGGCAGATAGGCAGGGCCGCTTATGAAATTCATTGCACCCTCGTCTGTATATCCGAGGTCACGCAGGGTATAAAACAGCACCGCCTCATAGCCGACAATACTCAGCGGCATATTTATACCGCGCATCGCCATGTAGTCAATCTCACGCTCCCAACGCTCCCAGTCCCACCAGCGAGCAGAGTATGAGAATGTGCAGTAGTTCATATATGCACGCTTTTCCTGCTCGATGATATGAACGGTCTTGCCCTCGGGCAGGGGAGCTTCGGTCAGAGGCCTTATTTTGTCGTTTCCGCAGTGGGCGAGGTTGACATGGCAATAATCCTTGAGATAGCGGTAATACGCCATGGCGAGGCTTATCTTGCAGTCACCTCTGAGAACTATCTTGTCCTCGGCGGCTTCGATTTCGTAAAAGCCCTTGCCCTCACGCCTGTCCTCAATTTCGAGCACAAACCTGTCGGCAATGTCGGGTGTGTTTCTTTTTATCAGCTCTTGCATTAAGCAGTCCTCCGAAAAATTATTCTATAAAAAGTGCATCCTGCACGAAAATTCATATTTGCTTTACTCACTCAATATGCTGTAGCCCACCACATTGTCAAGCGTGTTTCCGAGACTGTCAACATCGGTCTCGACCGCCTTGCAAAAGACTATAGCACATTCCTTGCCGCTTCTTGATTGCCAGGATGAGAGTGAAACGGCTGATTTGAATATTGATATTATTCTGTCATTCGCTCCGATGGCGGAGCGTACAAATTTATATTGAGTCTCCGGTATTCTGTAGTTTTCAATAAAAGCCGCCTCACCGCAGCTTTTCGGCTGCGGCGCAAAGCGGCTGTTCTTCATTGTCCAAATGGCAAGGTGATGCCTGAGCTGCTGTTCGTTTAGCAGTTTCACGCTCAGACCCTCCAATACCTTTTATTTGCAGAGTGAATATATATCCTGCGTTATCTTCTTCATCTCGTCCAAATGCTGTTCGATTTCACGAACCAGCTTGAACTGTGTGCGGCAACGCACCAGATTGTGCTCCGGATAAGCCGTGCGGAAATATGTGTCGCCGTTCAAATAGTCGCCAAGGAAGCGCATACCGCATTCAAGTGTCATAAGCTTTGCGGAGAAGGGGAGATATTCAACCTCTTTTTCCGTCAAGGCCTTGCCTGCGGCAGAAAGATAACCCTCGGTGTATGCCTTGTAAAGCTCGAGACTCAGAGTCACCTTGTCAAGATCCTTCTCATCCTCTGCGGCGGTGTTCGCACCGAAACGGATGCTGTCACCGAAGTCGTAGAGCGAAAGACCGGGCATAACGGTGTCGAGGTCTATGACACATATGCCCTCGTCGGTGCTGTTGTCAAACATGACGTTGTTGAGCTTTGTGTCGTTGTGAGTAACACGAAGCGGCAGCTCGCCACGCTCGAGCATATCGACGAGAATACCCGTGTCGCACTCTCTTTCGAGCACGAAGTTTATCTCATCCTGTACTCCTGCGGCACGCCCCTTGAGGTCATCGTCAACAGCCTTCTTGAAGTCTGCGAAGCGTGAGCGTGTGTTGTGGAAATTCGGGATAGTTTCGTGCAGAGTCTCGCTGGGATAATCCGCCAACAGGCACTGGAATGTGCCGAATGCCTTTGCCGCATTGAAAAACGTCTGCGGCTTGTCTATTGTCGAACAGGCGTGTGCATCGGTGATGAAGTTATAGCATCTCCAGCAATTACCTTTTTCGTCCTTGAAATACGGCTTGCCGTCAACAGTCATAAACACTTTCAAGCATTCACGCTCACAGTCGCCGCCGTTTGCAATGATGATATTTCTCAGGTAGTCGGTGACTCCCATGATGTTTTCCATCAGCTCGTCGGGATTTTTGAACACGTTCGTGTTTATCAACTGAATGAGATAGCTCTTTTCGTCCTTATCCTGATTGAAGCTGAGGACAAAGGTGTTGTTGATATGACCGTCATTCGAGGTGCGGTAGCCGACATATTCGCCGGAGAGATTGAATTTTTCGATTATTTCTTCAAGCGGAAAGGGAGTTTGCGTATGCATGGAAATCACCTTTCGTTTATTATTATCGTACCGAATCTTTCGGGATTGTGGAAGCCCAAAGCGGCACTGTCAACGGGAAAAAGTGCGGCATAGTGCGGCGTGGGCGAATCGTCGGCGCATTTGTAGAAATTGCCTCGAATTTCACCTGCACTCACTGAAAAATCACAGCCGTAAAGTGCGGATATGAGCCCATCCGGAATAAACAGTTCGGCGCACCAGCCTTTTTCAAGTCTTTGTGTGTGAACCTGCGGCACTTCGTCCGTCAGCTCTTTTATGAATACACGCCCGTTTCGCTCCCTGCCGAATTGTGAGAGATAGGCACCGTTCGGGTTTATCTCGAAGTTGATATACTCGTCTCTGCCGCTTACGGGAGCGAGGAATACTTCAAGACAGCTGTCTGTATAAACGGGATCGTCACGGTCAAAATAGCGTGCGAGTATCGGTTCTTCGTTGGTTTCGAGATAGGCGAAAAAGCCCATCCCCTTTACCGCACAAAACCGTACAGTGCTGTTCGGACGGGAATATCCGTCTTTTTCCCAGTGAAAGGAGTTTATCCCGCACATGGGGATAAGCTCCTTTTCGGGTTTGTTATCAAATATGTATGTGTTCATCAAAGCTTTTCTGCAATAGCCTTGGTGTCTCTTGCGATGAGCAGTTCCTCATTGGTGGGCAGAACGAAAACTCTGACCTTTGAATCGGGGGTGGAAAGCTCGCCTTCCTTGCCCTTGCGAAGCTCGAGGTTCTTCTCGCAGTCGATCTTAACGCCGAGGTAGCTGAGATTCTTGCAGACATCCTCACGAAGGTCGCAGGTGTTCTCACCGATGCCGCCTGTGAATACTATAGCGTCAACGCCGTCCATAGCGGCAACATAGGAGCCGATGACCTTGCGGATCTGATAACGCTGAATGCTTCTTGCGAGTGCGGCTCTCTCGTTGCCCTCCTCAGCGGCGGCGAGAACGTCTCTGTCGTCGCTCGAAAGACCGGAAATACCGAGTACTCCGGACTTCTTGTTAAGTATCTCGGAGGTCTCGGCAGGAGTCCAGCCCTCTTTCTCCTGAAGATAGGTGATAACAGAGGGGTCAACAGCGCCGCAGCGGGTGCCCATGATGAAGCCGTCAAGGGGAGTAAGACCCATGCTCGTGTCAATAACCTTGCCGTCCTTTATGGCAGTGATGGAGGAACCGTTGCCAAGGTGGCAGGTGATAAGCTTAATGTCTTTGAGATCAACGCCCATAACCTCTGCACAGCGTGCGCTTACGAAGCGGTGAGATGTGCCGTGGAAGCCATAGCGGCGAACCTTATACTTCTCATAGTACTCATAGGGTACGGGGAAAAGATAAGCCTCGGGGGGCATGGTCGAATGGAAAGCGTTGTCGAAAACAACAACCTCGGGAACATCCTCACCGAATACCTCACGGCAGGCACGGATGCCCTGAATGTGAGCGGGGTTGTGCAGGGGAGCGAGGTCGCACAGGCTCTCGATGCCTGCGATAACATCCTCGTCAACGAGTACGCTCTCCTTGAAGAGTGAACCGCCCTGAACTATGCGGTGGCCGACAGCGGAAATGTCCGAGAGATCATCAATAACCTTGCAGTCGCCCGAGGTAAGAGCCTTCTTGACCTCGAGGAAAGCGGCGGTGTGGTCGTTGAGAGTTACATCGTATTTGAACTTTCTGCCGTCTGCGGTCGAGCCGCTGATCTTACCGTCGATACCGATACGCTCGCAGATGCCCTTTGCGATGAGCTGTTCGCCGTCCATATCAATAAGCTGATACTTCAGTGATGAGCTACCGGCGTTAATAACAAGAATTTTCAAGAGTAATGCCTCCAAAAATAAAGATTTGCTTGCAACAAGCAGCTTACTGATATATTATATATATTGTAATGAGATTTTTCAAGTTCTTATTCAAAAGAATTGACATCTTGTCGTATTTTGCAGGGGAGGAGACACGAAAAAATGAGTACAGCCGGCATAGTTGCGGAGTATAATCCGTTTCATAACGGTCATGCACATCATATAGCGGCAACACGCAAGAACGGTGCGGATGCGGTTGTGTGCGTGATGAGCAGTTGGTTTGTTCAGCGTGGCGAGACGGCTCTCATGCACCCGAGCGCCCGAGCACGCATGGCGTTGTTAAACGGTGCGGATCTCGTCATATCCCTGCCTGTTCCGTGGGCGTGCTCTACGGCCCAGACCTTCGCCATGGGTGCAGTGGGCCTTATTGATGCAACGGGATGCGTTGATACATTGAGTTTTGGCAGTGAGTGTGCGGATACTGAACTTCTGCGCCGTGCGGCAAATGCCGTGGAGGACGATTCTGTTTTAGATGAGTTGAAGCTCAATCTCTTGTCGGGACTCAGCTTTGCCACCGCCCGTCAGCAGGCTGTTGAGGTTTATGATGAAAGAATAGCCTCGGTGCTCTCGTCTCCGAATGACACGCTTGCGCTCGAGTATATCAGAGCCTTGCAACAGCTAAGGAGCGATATTGTGCCTCTTGCCGTAAAGCGTGAGGGCACAGGTCATGACAGCGGCGATGTCAACGACGGATTTGCAAGTGCCTCACTTATAAGAACGAGGGTCAAAAACGGCGAGAGCTTCACAGACCTGATGCCCGAAACCGCCGCCGAGATACTTTTGAGTGAAATCGAATCGGGCAGAGCACCTGCCGATATGAAAAGGCTTGAGACGGCTGTTCTGGCTCTTCTCAGATCTGCCGATCCCGATAAGATTGCCTCGGTGCCGGATATTTCCGAGGGGCTTGAAAACCGCATATATTCGGCATCACGCACGGCGAAGAGCCTTGAGGAGCTGTATGCCCTTGCCAAAACAAAACGCTATTCCCACGCACGCATACGCCGTGCGGTCACGGCATTTTTGCTCGGTCTGCAAAAGTCCGATTGTGTCGGAATACCGCCGTATATCCGAGTTCTCGGCTTTAATGCAATCGGCAGGGAGAAGCTGAGGAATATGCGCTCCACCGCAAAGCTGCCCATAGTGATGAGGGCGGCAGATGTCAAAAAGCTGGGCGAGAGGGCGCAGCGAATCTCACAGATAGAGGAGAGGGCGGCGGATATTTTCTCCCTCGCTCTGCCCACCCCGAACCCATGCGGCGCAGAATATACGGATGAAATAGCGGTGGTTTGATTTAATAAGTGTAGCATCCCCACACGGAGAGTATCTGTGTGGGGATGCTTTATGTTGGAAATATACGCAAATCCGATTACCGAAACTGTTGAATTGTTACCGAATATGTTGTAAAAAGAAGCTGTCGAATTCGATAAGACATTTTATTCGGAGGTAGCTTATGTTTATTGAAGAACGCCATAGTGAAATAGCGGATATAATCAAGTCGGAGGGTAAAATCACAGTTTCGCAAATCACGGCAAGATACGAAATATCCGATGAATCAGCACGCAGAGATCTGCGTCTGCTCGAGCAAAAAGGCGTGTGCAAAAGAACCCACGGTGGAGCCATATCGTTGGGACAGGTCAGCGTAAAAGCACCCGTGAACAGAGACTATGACAATATGCCGATATTTGAAAACTACAGGCAAATCTCACGCCTCGCCGCAGAAAAAATAAGAGAGAACGATATAATATATCTCACCGGTGGCTCATTCGGTCATATAATAGTCTCTTTACTGCCGAAAAACTTTCATTACACCGTTGTTGTGAATTCCATAGACCTCGGCAGGGAGCTTAGAGCATTTGACAATATTGATGTCTATCTTGTCGGCGGCAGGATGCGTCAAAGTGGCTCGGTGGTTGACAGTATGGCAACGGAATTTGTCTCAAGACTTCATTTTGACCTGTGCTTGATCACAGGCTCGGGTCTGACAGCGGAGTTCGGACTGTCCAACGGCACCGATGAAACGGCGGCATTTCAACGCATGGTTGTCAAAAACAGCCGAAACAGGTGCCTTATTATCCCGAGCAGTAAAATCGGTGCGGACTCCTTTGTGAAGGTCTGTGATGTCGAAGAATTTGATTTTGTCATCACCGATTGGGACTGTGCAGAGGATCAGATTTCCGCAATGGAAGAAAAGGGAGTAGGAGTGACGGTTGCGGAGAAATCAAAATGAGCAGAGAACAAAGACTGAGAAATCTTATCCTCGACAGATATACGAGCCTGCGGCGTTTTGCCGCAGAAGAGGATATTTCATACAGCACGCTGATGACACTGTTCTCAAGAGATATAGGCGGGGCATCGTTTGATGTGGTGATGAAAATCTGCCAAAAGTTAGAAATCGATCCGGTTGAATTTTCGGAACGCTGATTCAAAGCACAACGCCCCACAAACCGCAATCGCAATTTGTAGGAGCGTTGTGTAAAAGCAAATCCGTCTGTTGTGATTGAACAAGGAAGATTTTTGCTTTTCTTTTGCCGGCGTTTTCTTTTTCAAACAAAAAGAAAATGCCGAATGAGTTAGGTTGACTTCTGCGAAAAAAGTAAGTTTATTGATTTACTCGCCCCGAAACAACCCTCTCAGTCACCTGTGGTGACAGCTCTCCTTACACAGGGGAGCCTCGATTTTACTTTCACTTTTTTGTTAAAAGAAAATGCCGAAGAAGCTGAAAGAAAGCGGCAAATAATCCTGTTTAAAAGAGTAGAATTATGACAGCTTGAGTTCTTTTTTGGCGTTCTTTATCCCAAATCGGCTCTGTCGTTTATTTCTATTTCCGCTTTGTCGCAGCCTTCAAGCTCGAGGACGATTATCTCATTGTCATCCTTGAGCAGTACACCGGGCAGGTACAGCGCACGCTGAGGGCCTATCTCCCAATATCTGCCGAGGTTGAAGCCGTTTATGTATACACAGCCCTTCTTGAATCCGTCAAGGTGAACAAAACAGTCGTCTTTGCTCTCAGCCTCAAAATGCCCACGCATGAACATAGGATATTTGTCTCCACCGAGCGAAAAATCGATTTTTTCCGTGTTGTCGAGCGGTAGGGTGACAACATCATATCCCATGAGATTCTGGTAGCCGTAGTAGACAGCCTCAATGCCCTTGCGGTCGTAAAGCTTGTCGCCGTAGTTCACACGACCCATGGCATCAACGAGAATGCCTACCGTGCAGCCGTCTGTGCAGCCGTCAAACGGGAACTTGCCGTAGCCGTCTTTCCTCTCGTCACGGCGGTCAATAGTAGCTTTCTTTTCGCCGTCGATATAGGCATATGCCCTGTCGTGAACGCCGACAATTCTCAGCTCTCTCGGGTTGTATATGCCCTCCATTTTTGTCTCGTAGTAGATCATGCCGCTGTTTTGCCCAAAATATTCCATGCTTTCGGGCAGGGGAACACGGTGCTTTTCTCCGAGATTTTCAAGGTTGTTCATCAGTGATGTGCAGTCGGTCAGCTCGATTTTGCCTATGCTTTGAAGCTTCGGAGACTCGGGCAGCTCCGTTTCGGGCAGACCCTGTGCCTTTAGCAGAAGCTCTCGCACGGCAAAATAAGCAGGCGTGTAGTCGCCCCATTCGTTGAGCAGAGCACAGTAATCGTAGCTCGTCACGGTCGGTTGATATTCGTCAAAGCAGTTTGCACCGGCGGTGAAGCCGAAATTAGTGCCGCCGTGGAACATATAGAAGTTAAAGCTTGCGTCAATGCTGAGAAAATCTTCTATTTCCGCTTTAACGCTGTCGGATTGACGGGTGTGATGATCTTCGCCCCAGTGGTCAAACCAGCCGCACCAGAACTCGGTACACATCTTAGGCGATTTTTCGTTGAATCGCTCCATTGCGTCGAAAGCGGTTGATGCCCTTGAACCGAAATTCAGGGTTTTGAAAATGTGCGGCAGAGTGCCGCCCGAGAGCATACTGTTGTCCTCGCCGTCCGAGGTGAAAAGCAGAACCTCGGCACCGCAGTCACGCATAAGCTTTTCAATGTATCTGAGATACTCCTTGTCGTTGCCGTAGCTGCCGTATTCGTTTTCTATCTGCATGGCGATTATGTTACCGCCCTCTGTCTGTTGCAGGTCACCGATTTCCTCAAAGAGCCTGTGATAGAAGTCGGAGACATGGCCGAGATATTCGGGATATGCACAGCGCAAACGCATATTTTTGTCCTTCAACAGCCATGCAGGCAGACCGCCGAAGTCCCACTCGGCGCAGATGTACGGCCCGGGTCTGACTATTGCATACAGTCCGACATCCTGTGCTGTTTTGAGAAACCGCCGAATATCGAATCTGCCGCTGAAATCAAATTCACCCTTTTTCGGCTCGTGCATATTCCAGCAGACATAAGTTTCAACCGTGTTGAAGCCTGCTGCCTTGAGCTTTTTGAGCCTGTCCTCCCAATATTCGGGCAGAATACGAAAATAGTGCATCGCCCCCGAATATATACGAAAGCTTTTGCCGTCCATTTTAAATTCACCGTCTCTGATAGTGAGCATAGCGTACCTCCGTGGAGTTTAAGTTAGTTAAATTATACAGTATGAACCTTTTGCGGTCAATAAAAATAACCGTCGGCACAAATTGCTGACGGTTGTTATTTTAGCTCTCTCGGCTCATCGATAAGTCCCAAAAGGTAATCGGCAGAAACGTTGTAAAACTGAGCAAGGGTACGCAGGTGGTGACAGGGCAGGTCTCGCACACCCCGTTCGTATGCACTGTAGTATTGATAGGTGGTGTTGAGTACCTCGGCGATCTCCTTTTGCGTTTTTTCTTTATCCTCACGAATGTCACGAAGTCTTTGATAATAGCATTTTTGCATAATTTCAGCGTACCCCTTTTGTATCTTTCGCTGAAATTGTATCATATATGATTAGTTTAGGTTGACGATTAACCATATGTGGTTTATTATTAAAAGTGAACTAACCTTATATGGTTAGAAAATTAGTGATGAGAAAAAGGAGAAATTTCAATGTTTGAAAACATCGGTTCAAAAATTAAAGGTCTTGCATCGTTTATGTGCTGGATTGGTATAGGTGTGTCCGTTATGGGCGGAATAATTTTGCTTGCTTATTCCGGAGAAGCCTGGTATAACGAAGAAATATATATACTGCTTGGATTTGCAACAATGATTGGTGGTTCTCTGCTGTCATGGCTGTCATCGTTTGTTCTCTATGGCTTTGGTGAACTTATTGAAAATAGTGCAATCATTGCAGGAAAAACGGAAAAGAGAATAACCGCTCAAAGCAACGGCGTGGCTGCTTTTACGGAGAAAGACAGAAGAATATCGAATCTCAACGATTTGAAAGCGAGAGGACTTATCACCGCTGATGAGTATAACAAGAAGCTTGAGGATTTGGAGAACGGAAATGAAAAATAAATTTATTTATGACACTAAAAATATAAAACTGTGCTCTATTCTGATTTTAATAAATATTAT
>CAYLQT010000001.1:114541-221889 GCA_964386035.1 uncultured Clostridium sp.
TTTATGACACTAAAAATATAAAACTGTGCTCTATTCTGATTTTAATAAATATTATAGTTGATGTTATAAATCCGATCATACATCAGATTAGCTATATAATGTCAAACGATTTATATTTAAGCACTAAGGAAAGCGTTGAATTTGTTTTCTCTACATTACTTGCAACGCTTCTGATATTTATACCCGAACTTATATGTGTAGCGGTTTTTATTTATAACAAATTCAAACCCGAACGTGCCCTTGCGGCAAATAAACTGTTGAGGATATATGCCCTGACGGCGGGATGTTTGAGCCTGTTTTTGTGCTGTACTTATTTGTTGATTGGTCATATTGATAGTTTTCTTGACGTAATTATATACAATGGTTTATTAGCTCTTTTTCTGCTTTTGCTTGGAATATTTGTTGAAAACAAAAAAGTCTTTTCTGTATCGAGGATCGCATTGCCTTTAATTATTGCTTTATATGCGGTTTGGTCTTTGTACAATTATTTTGTTGGTCCGAGTTCTGATTTAAATATCTTTGCCGTGTGTAGTTTGATTTCTAATGTGCTCGCAATAGCACGAATATACATTCTCTTTTTTGGTGTGTTCAAAAGAGAACGGGGTGCGGACGAGCTACTCGAAAAACTTAACAAAGATTACAACTCCGGTAAAATCAGCAAAGAGGACTACGATAGCGAACGCCAAAAGATTATTAACAGTATCTGATAACTTAACAAATCACCCCACCCGAACTCAGTTCGGATGGGGTGATTTACTGTTTATCCAACCGGTCTTACGCCTTGTTTATCGAGCCGAACAGCTCCATCTTCTCCTTGACGGTAGCCTTGATAGCATCGAAGCCGGGTGCGAGGAGCTTTCTGGGGTCGAAGCCCTTGCCCTCAAGATCCTTGCCTGCCTCAACATACTTTCTTGTAGCCTCTGCAAATGCAAGCTGGCACTCGGTGTTGACGTTTATCTTGGAAACGCCGAGGGAGATAGCTTCCTTTATCATGTCTGCCGGAATGCCTGTGCCGCCGTGAAGAACGAGGGGCATAACGCCTGTGAGCTCCTGAATCTTGGCAAGAACGTCGAATCTGAGACCTGCCCAGTTCTCGGGATATTTGCCGTGGATGTTGCCGATACCTGCTGCAAGCATATCAACGCCGAGATCAGCGATCATCTTGCACTCCTCGGGGTCTGCAACTTCGCCGCCGCCGACAACGCCGTCCTCTTCGCCGCCGATTGCGCCGACCTCAGCCTCAACCGAGATGCCCTTTGAATGAGCGAGAGCGATTATTTCCTTTGTCTTCTCAATGTTCTCGTCAATGCCGTAGTGCGAGCCGTCGAACATTACGGAGGAGAAGCCTGCCTCGATAGCGTTCATAGCACCGTTGTAGGAGCCGTGGTCGAGGTGAAGTGCTACGGGAACGGTGATTCCAAGCTCGTCTATCATGCCGTTGACCATGCCGACAACGGTCTTGAAGCCGCACATATACTTGCCTGCGCCCTCGGAAACGCCGAGGATAACGGGGGAGTTAAGCTCCTGTGCGGTGAGAAGGATTGCCTTTGTCCACTCAAGGTTGTTGATATTGAACTGACCGACCGCATACTTGCCGGCCTTTGCATCTTTGAGCATCTGTGCTGCTGAAACTAACATATAAATAGCCTCCTAATGTTTTGTGTTTTTTATTATATACCTAAGCGGTAAAAAAATCAATATTATCTGTCCTCACGGAAGTAGGAAAGTCCGAGACTTGCGGGGGGCAGATTCTCACGCTTGCGGCGCATACTTACGGCAACGAGAACAACAATGGTGACAACATAGGGAGTCATCATGAACAGCTCCTGAGCACCGAAGCTGAGGTTCGGAATGTAGTTGTGAACAACCATAAGTCCGCCGAAGAGGAATGAGCCGAGGATGCCGAGATCGGGCTTCCAGACTGCGAAGATAACCAGGGCGATAGCCAGCCAGCCTCTGTCACCGAAGCCGTTGTTTGACCATACGCCGTTGGCGTAGTCCATGACATAGTAGAGTCCGCCGAGACCTGCGATAATGCTGCCGACAGTAGTTGAAAGATACTTGTACCTTTCGACATTTATGCCTGCCGCATCGGAGGTTGCCGGATTTTCACCGACCGAGCGAAGCTGAAGTCCTGCACGGGTGTGCTTGAAGAAATAAGCCGTGATGAGTGCAATGATTATTGCGGCATAGGCGAGAAAGCTGTAGGAGAAGAAAATATCGCCTATAACTCCGAGCTTGTCCGCAAATGGGAGCGTTTTCTTGAAGCATGTGCTTGTTGCGCTGAGTGCTATTGACGGAACGTCACTGCCGGTTATCTTTATCAGCGAGCCGCCGAAGAAGTTGCCGAAGCCCACGCCGAAGGTGGTCATTGCAAGACCTGTAACATTCTGGTTTGCACGCAGGGTAACAGTGAGGAAGCAGTAGAGCAGACCCATGAGCGCAGAGCCGAAGATGGACGCAAGCAGGGGGATGATTACAGCTAAAAACGGATTTATCTCTGCGGCGTTGTTCTCATAGAAGAATGCGCCGATAACGCCCGATATGCCGCCGACATACATTATGCCAGGGATTCCGAGGTTGAGGTTGCCGCCTTTTTCGGTGATGGTTTCACCCGTAGAGCCGAAGAGCAGAGGAATGCTCTGCATTATAGCACGCTGAATGAATGTGATAATCATTATGCCTTCGCCTCCTTGTCTTTCTCACGGAATTTGATGGAGTAGTTGATGAAGAACTCGCTGCCGATGATGAAGAAGATGATGATGCCCGTGATAATATCGGAGAACGAGTCGTTGAGTCCGAGGCTTGTCGAAATCTGAATGGCACCCTTCTGGAAGAAGACTATCAGCAGAGATGTGAGTATCATATAAGCAGGGTTGAACTTTGCAAGCCATGAGACCATTATGGCGGTGAAGCCTCTGCCGTTGACGGTGTTGGTGGCAACGGTGTGATCGGTGCCGGCGACGAGCAGTAGACCTGCAAGACCGCATATTGCACCCGAGAGGAACATGGTTCTCATGATAACCTTCTTGACATTGATTCCGATATATCTTGCGGTGTTTTCACTTTCACCGACAACGGAAATTTCATATCCGTGCTTGCTGTATTTGAGGTAGATGTACATAAATACAGTCAGCAGAGCGACTATGATTATGTTGAGCAGATAGTCGTATTTGCCGAGGGTCGGAAGCCAACCGCTGTGGCTGACGCTGTTGATAATGCCGATGTGACCCGAACCCTTGGGGTTCGACCACTTGAAGCAGAAGTAAGCGACTATTTGAGTGGCGATGTAGTTCATCATCAGGGTGAACAGAGTTTCATTGGTGTTCCAATGTGCCTTGAAGAACGCGGGGATAAAGCCCCAAATAGCACCTGCGAGAACGCTCGCTATTATCATAACGGGAAGAAGAATGTAAATCGGGAGCTTGTCTCCAAAGAGGATCATGCAGGCGGCGGTTGCGAATCCGCCGATAAGGGTCTGACCCTCAGCACCGATGTTCCAGAATTTCATCTTGAATGCGGGAGTTACCGCCAGCGAGATGCACAGGAGCATAGCGAGGTTCTGCAAGAGAGACCAGATTCTTCTCTTTGAACCGATTGCGCCGTATATCATTGCCGAGTAAACCTCGGCAGGGTTCTGACCGGTGATGACGACGGTGACTATTGCAGAAATGAGCAGTGCCGCAATGACTGCACCGATTCTTATCAGCCACGCCTGCCACGAGGGCATCGTGCTGCGCTTGACTATGTGGAAAAGCGGCTCGTGATGCTGATCTTTTTGTTTACTCATCGGTTTCACCTCCGTCGGTTTTGGTCATAAGCAGACCCAGCTCCTCCTTTGTGGAGGTGCGTGCGTCAACAACGCCGGTTATCTTGCCGGAGTTGATAACAAGGATTCGGTCGCAAAGCTCAAGCAGAACATCGAGGTCTTCACCGACGAAAATAACGGCAACGCCCTTTTCCTTTTGTTCGTTGAGCAGGTTATATATAAGATATGAGGAGTTGATGTCAAGACCTCTGACGGGATAAGCCGCCATGAAAACGGTGGGGGAGGAGGCTATCTCACGGCCTACGAGCACCTTCTGCACGTTACCGCCCGAGAGACGGCGAACGGGAGTGTTGGCGCTCGGGGTAACAACCTCAAGGTCGCTGATGACCTTCTCTGCGAGGGTCTTGGGCTTTTTACGCTCAAGGAACGCACTCTTGCCCCTGCGGTAGCTGCGGAGCATCATGTTGTCAACAATGTCCATGTTGCCGACAAGTCCCATGCCGAGTCTGTCCTCGGGAACGAAGGAGAGGCGAACGCCCAGCTCACGTATCTGCATCGGGGTCTTGTCGCGCAGATTGTCGTGGCCGCCGGTTTTGGGATTGTTGTAGATTATCTCGCCGCCGTTGAGGTGCTGAAGTCCTGCAATGGATTCAAGCAGCTCACGCTGACCGCTGCCGGCGATACCGGCGATGCCGAGTATCTCACCCGAACGGGCGGTGAACGAAATATTGTCAAGGAGCTTTATGCCCTCACGGTTTATGCAGTTTATGTTATTGACAACAAGTCTGTCAACGGGGTCAACAGGCTCACTGCGGTCGATGTTGAGGCTTATCTTCTTGCCGACCATCATCTCGGTAAGCTCTGATTCGTTTGTCTCGGCGGTGTTCACCGTGCCGATATATTCGCCCTTTCTCAAAACCGCAACACGGTCGGAGAGGGAGAGCACTTCGTGGAGCTTGTGGGTGATGATTATGATAGCCTTTCCGTCGTCACGCATACGGCGCAGAACATCGAAGAGCTTCAATGTCTCCTGCGGAGTGAGAACGGCGGTCGGCTCATCGAGAATGAGAATATCGGCACCTCTGTAGAGCACCTTGATTATCTCAACCGTCTGCTTCTCGGAGACGGACATCTCGTATATCTTCTTTTCGGGGTCGATCTCAAAGCCGTACTGCTCGCTGATATTCTTTATGCGTTCAGCGGACTTTTTGATGTTGAACTTGCCCTCATCGAGACCGAGAATGATATTCTCCGTGGCGGAAAACACATCAACAAGCTTAAAGTGCTGATGCACCATTCCTATCTTATAGTTGAGAGCATCCTTGGGGGAACGGATAACAACCTCGTTGCCGTCGATGAAGATCTGACCGTGGTCGGGGAAATAAATACCTGCGATCATGTTCATCAGCGTAGTCTTACCTGAACCGTTTTCACCGAGCACGGAGAGAATCTCGCCGCGGTTGACAGTCAGGCAGACATCCTTGTTGGCAACAGTGCTACCGAAGGTCTTGGTAATATTTTTCAGTTCTATTGCTGCGTTCAAGCTCACAAATCCTCCTCTTTTAAATCTCAAAAGCCGATTACAGAGAAAAAATAATCGGCTTTTCAAACTTAAAATTAACTGCTCAGACGGAGCGGCAGAGCCGCCCCGCCTGATTTTGGATTTAATTTGGATTAGCCCTCGTTGAGAAGAGTGATGCCGTCGATGTTTACATCGAAGTAAGGAGCGGAACGCTTCTCGGACTCGTGGAAGTAGCCGTTGGCAATAACCTCGGTGTCGGGGGTGTACTTGTCATCGGTATCGACATCAGCCATGTAGCTGTCGAGAGTCTTGCCGCCGACAGTGAACTTGGAGGTGTCAAAAACATGAAGAGAACCGTCGGCAAAAGCCTTCTTTGCGTTCTCAATAGCCTCTGCGGTGCCGGGAGCTGCAACAGCCTCGTTGACAGCGGTGAGCTCAACAGCGCCCTCGGCAATACCCTTGCACCAGTCGGTGGCGATTTCCTTGCCGTCTCTGACGCACTCGATCATGTACTTCATGTAAGGTACCCAGTTGATTCTGGAAGAAACGATGAAGGTGTTCGGGCAAGCGTCAAGGGTGGAGCCGTTGTAGGAAACGTTGGGAACGCCTGCGTTCTCGCAAGCTGTGGGAGCACCCATGGAGTCAGCGTGCTGGCTGATGAGCTTGCAGCCTTTGCCGATGAGCAGGACAGCAGCTTCCTTCTCCTTGGCCTCGTCATACCAGGAGCCTGTGAACTGGACTTCCATGGTAGCGCTCGGGCAAACAGATCTTACGCCGAGGAAGAAAGATGTGTAGCCGGACTTAACCTCTGCATAGGGGTATGCGCCGACATAGCCGATCTTAGCGTCTGCTTCGGTGAACTTGCCCTCTGCTATCATAGCATTGAGCTTCATGCCTGCTGCGATACCTGCAAGGTAACGGCCCTCATAGATGGAAGCAAAAGCATTGTGGAAGTTCTTGAGACCCTTTGTGTGAGCCTGAGTGCCGGTTGCGTGGCAGAACTGAACGTCCGGATACTTCTCAGCGGCCTGGATCATGAAGCTCTCATGACCGAAGCTGTCTGCGAAAATAACGGAGCAGCCCTGGTCGGCAAGGTCAATGGCTGCCTCTAAGCAGTCCTGGCTCTCACCGATGCCGGTCTTCTTGATCATCTCAACGCCGAGTGCCTCGCAAGCCTCTTCAGCAGCAATGATGAAGTTCTTGTCATAGGTTGAGTTCTCGTCGTGAAGGAAGATGAAGCCGACCTTCATCTTTTCGTTGTTGTCCTTGCGGCCCGAGCAAGCTGCGAAACCGAAGATGGTTGCAAGTGCAAGCACGATAGCAAGTACTCTTGTGAATTTCTTCATTTTTGACTTACCTCCAAAAATTTTTTATATTCGTTCGACGGTCTCCCGTGCGAAAAAATAACTCAGTCATTCTGCTCTGCAAAGGTTATTGAGCCGTTGCCCATCTTGTCTATAATGGCAAGTGACTCAACTCTTGCCCCCTTTTCCTCGAGCAGTTTTCTGCCGGTCTGGAAGCCCTTTTCAATGACTATTCCTATTCCGACAAGCTCTGCTCCGGCCTGTGCGAGTATGTCCATAAGACCTGATGCCGCCGCACCGTTTGCGAGAAAATCGTCAATGATAAGCACCTTGTCGTTAGAATCAAGGTAATCCTTAGAGACGGAAACCGTGGAATCCGTACCCTTTGTAAATGAATGGACGACGGAGGAATAGAGGTTGTCCCCGACGTTCCTGTGCGAGCCTTTTTTTGCAAAAACAACAGGCACAGAGAAATATTGCGCGGCAATGCACGCAATCCCTATGCCCGAAGCCTCTATAGTCAGAATTTTGGTTATATTACACCCGTCAAAACGGCGCTTGAACTCCTTGCCAAGCTCCTGCAGAAGATGTACGTCGATCTGGTGGTTGAGAAACATATCCACCTTCAGAATATCGTCTCCGATTACTTTACCCTCAGAGATTATACGCTCCTCAAGCAGCTTCAATCCGATGACCCTCCCTACAGAAAATACTACTGAAAATACAACAATAGTATAGGGCAAAACGGGAATAAAAGCAAGCTAAAAGTTGAAAAATCTGCATTTTATACAAACGCCGTCGAAAAAAGAGAGATAAGTAGATTAAAATGTCAATTTAAAGTAATAAAGTCAAGGCGTAACGGAGACTATTCTCTGCTGATATTGCGTGCAAAAACATAGCCTGTCATGTTGCGGAAATCTATTGCGTACCAACCGTTTCGTGCTCCGGTTATGTTGACGGAGGTGCCGTTTGGAAGCGAGCCGATTATCTGCGAGTTGACAGATGGTGCACGGCGCACATTTAATACGCCGCTTTGGATTCTCACTCTGCCCCGAGCGGGAAAGATCGGCGGATAAAACGGAACGCCAAAAAAATCCGCAATGCTTATAACAAGATTTTCAGCTATGAGGTCGATGTTGTCCGCAATCCACCGTGCATCCTGTTCGTTGTCGTGGTATGCAAGCTCCAAATATGCCGTGGGTGCCTTTGACCGTCTCAGCTCGAGTAGCTGTGATGATGTGCGCACGTTGACAAGCTCCGGCTCGGGGTAAATTTCACGCAGTCCGTTTGCGATAATTTCCGCCGCACGCTGTCCCTCGGTGCTCGTGGGATAGTAATATACATCGGGGCCTCTGAGCAGACCTTCGTATATTTCGGGTGCGGCATTCGAGTGCAGTGCAACATAGAGACGGTAGTTCCCTCTGTTTGCCATGGCAACTGCGGCTGCGGCATCGAGATTCGGGTTGTTTCTGCCGTAGCTTATGCCGCTTGAGGCAAGCAACGGCTCCATAGCGTCGGCAAGTCTGTTCATGTAGTAACGCTCACTGCCGCCGATTATGTATGGGTTGTATTCCTGTGTAGACGGGCTGAGAAAGACATCGGGCATAAAAATTCCTCCGCATATCATTTGTTACCATGATATGCGGAGGCTTTGCTTTTGTTATTGAATGTCGAGCACGGATGCGTCGGAGGTTATACAGCTTTTGCCGAAGCCCGAAGCTTTGTCAAAGAAGAAGACCTCGCCGCCGTCATTGCCGCACATTGTTGAAAAGTGACCGTCTTTGAAGATAAGTGCCGCACCGTCTTCAACGCCTACACCCGAGATGTCGAGAGCCTTTACGGCAGTTTCAAAGCTTCTCCAACGCTCGCTGACGAAATGCGGACAGTAGCAGTAGGGGAGAATACCCATGCAATCTATGAACACGAAGCTGCCGTTTTCTCCGCAGTCATCGTAGCCCGTACTAAACCAGCACATTGCCCCCGAGCTGAGTCCGGAGAGCACCTTGCCGAGCCTGTAGGCCTCTTTGAGTGCCTCGTCGGCACCTGTCGCCTTGAAGGTGTTCATCATAAACTCGAGGTTTCCGCCGCCGGCATAGATTATGTCTGCACCTGTAATGACTTCATATATGTGTTCACGGCTGTTCTTCGGGTCAGTCAGCTTGAGCGTTTCAACCGTGCAGCCGAGTGCCTCAAAGCTCTCCCATATAGGCTCATCGCCCTCGGTGTCATCGTGTCCCGCCGTGGGCAGAAATACGACGTGTGGATGTGCCTTGTCAGCCTCGCTGACAATTCTTTCAAATATCGGTATTACTTCGCCGTCGGTGTAACAGCCGCCGCCGAGTGCAATTACAGTTCCCAAAATTATCCCTCCGTGACGGGTGTATATGCCGATGAAAGCTCAATGAAAAACACGTCATACCCGTTTGACTCTGCGTATTCTGCGGCATCGCTGCCGATTTCGGTTATCACCTTGAGCTTGCCGACCGATTTGAATATTTCTCCGCCGAAACTCTTGACACCCGAATGAATTGTTATCTCGTCAAGTCCCGTGCAGTTGTAGAAGGCGTATTTGCCTATCTGCGTGAGGCTGTTGGGGAGAACTGCGCTTTTGAGACTTGAACATTCCTCAAAGGCACCCTTGCCGAGCGTCTCGATGCCCTCACCGAGTGTCAGCTTTTCAAGTGATTTGCACTGATAGAATGTGCTGACATCAATGTTCTTCACCGAGCCGGGCACGGTTATCTCAACGGCACTCGAGCACTTTAAGAATGCGTGGTCGCCTATCTGTTCAACGCCCTGCGGAATTATTATCCTCTTTGCGCTGAAGCACTTTGCAAATGCCCATTCGCCTATAGTCTTTACGCCCTCGGGCAGTACTATTTCGGAGAGGGACGAGCAGAAGTAAAACGCTTTTTCGGATATTGTTTCGGGTGCGCCGACAAATACGAGCGTTGTGAGCTTGCTTTTGCCGGTGTAGGAGTTCTCCTGCGAGCCTTCAAAGGCGCTTATGCCGATGTGCTTTATGTTCTTGCCGAAGGTTACTTTTTGAAGCGAGTCGCAGTACATGGCGGCATAGTTGCCGATAGCCTCGATCGAGTCGGGGAACACAATCTCTTTTATCGATTTGTTATCCTTGAAGGTTTTGTTCTCAATGCCGACTATAGCCACGCCGTCAAGCTCCGCAGGGATGGTGAGAACCGTGTTCTTGCCGCTGTATGCCGTGATGCAGGCGGTGTTGTCGGTGTAGAGTGTGTAGGTGTAGTTGCCGCTTTTTATACCCTCTGTCTTGACGGTCTTTTCAAGAACGTCCTGAACCTTTACCAGCGCCGGGTCATCGACCGTAACATCGAGCGAGAGGGCGGAGAGAACGGCACTTCCGAAGCCGCTGCAGCCTGTGAATGCGAGGCATACGACGAGTAAAAGAGCTGTGAGGGCAGATATTTTGCTGAATTTTTTCATCATTCTTCTCCTCTCTTTCCGCTCTTTTTCGCCATACGCTCCTGCTTTCTGCGCTCGAGGTCGGCTCTGCGTTCCTCCTCAAGACGCTCTATCTCAAGCTTGCGCTTTTCATATTCGGCGTCGGTGTTGGCTTTTGCATCGCTGTATCTTGCACGGATGTCGTCAAGATGAGCATAGTTTTCTTTTTCGGTAAGCTGACGCTTTGCGTCAAGCAGAGGCTTTATGCTTCTGATATACTTTGACTTGTCGTTGACAAGCTTCTTGACGGTTCTCTTTTTCTCAAGCTGATGCGAGAAGGTGTCCTCGGGCAGAGCCTCGGCAGCCTTGAAAGCATCCTCCGACGGCTCAACGATGTTCTCGGGCGAGCCGTAGAACTTGACGAGTGCCTTCCTTGCGTTCTTGAGTGAGCGTGCAAGGGTTATCGCATCGTTTCTTATCTCACGCTCCTCATAAGTGCTCTTCGGCAGAGCCTTGGCATCACGCATAACGGAGGAGTCGTAGCCGAAGATGCCATCGTAGCCTGCACTTACAAGTGCACGGGAACGCTCAACCTGCTTTTGGATACGCAGGGTGTTATACTTGTTCATCTCATCGATGATGAAATCGCACACGGAAATGTCGGCGTTGAGACGGTTGAACTCTTTGTTCTCCTTCTTTGCCGCCTTGACAGCCTGCTTGCGAGCCGCTTTGTCGTCCGTTGAAGCCTTGGCGTCGGCTATTCTCGCACGCTTGTCTTCACGGTTGCGTCTGTTGAACTCCTTGTAGGCTGCCTTCAAACGGGCGATCTCACTCTTTCTGAACTCCTTTTCCTCGGGAGTTCTCTTGGGCAGACGCTTCGCCTTTTTGATGTCGTCCTTGGTGGTCATCTCGGCTCTGTCCTTATAGAGCAGATTTGCCTCGTCGATTATGTCAATAGCCTCAACGATGCTCTCATCACGCAGAATACCGTTTCCGTAGTCCTCGAACATTGCACGGATCTTGAGCACCTTGACTATGCCTCTTTGCTTTGTCTCCGTCAGATCGTAGAAGAGGTAGGGGACGAAGTTCAGTGCCGCACCGATGACCGCCGCAATAATGAGAACATCGAACATATCCTCTCTGAACGAGGCGACCTCAAGCACATCGTAATTGTCCTCAAGACCGAGCATCTGATAAATGGTCGGGAGCACCATGCCGGTGAACATACCGACAAAGCTGCCGATTATGCCGACTGCACCGAACATTCCGTCAATTCTCTCACCCGTGTAGTATTGCTGATAGTCACGCATGTCCGCACTGATTCCGGGGGAGTAGACTATTGAGAAAGAGTTTATGAATCCGTTGAGGTAATAGAGTATTATCAGTGCCGCAAGGTTGTTGTAAAGCGGATAAAGCAGACCTATGAGCACGACATTTGCAATATTGCACCAGATGAGCAGATTTCTCTTGCCGAGGACTCTTATGGCTATCGGACAAAGGAGCATCGCCCAGAGTGCGGCGTTACCTATAAGTGTGGTTGCAACGCCGTAAAGCCCCATTCTGTCGGGATAAGCGTAGATGAAAGTCCAACCGATTATAACGCCGACAGCACTTTCAAGGAAGCCGAGCCAGCCGGCGAGTGAAGTTATCCAGAAATACTTGTTTCTCGCAACTGCACGGAATGCGTCGCTGAATTTGAACTGTGTAACATGACTTTCCGCAACTATGATTCGCTCACGGGTGCCTGCGTATGCCACATAGGACAAAATCAGACCGACTATTGCCACGAGCGGATGGATTATGCGGTAGGTGGTGATTGAGTTGAGTCCGCCGGTGAGAGTTGAGAGCATCGGCACAAACAGGCCGGTGAGCGACGGAGCCATTGAATAGATTATAGACGAAACCGAAACGATGTCGGTACGCTCATGGGAGTTTGGCGAAATAACGTTTGCAAGGTCGGTGTATGCCTGCTGGAAGAAGGGATAGAAGCACTGTAAAAGATTGTAGCAGACAAAAACCGAAATGACCTTTTGCATATAGGACATCGTCTCATACGGCAGCCAAACGAAAACGACCGAGAGGACTACAGTCGGAATTCCCGTTATAGCAAGCCACGGACGAAATTTGCCGGATTTGAATTTCGCACTGTCGATTATGTATGAGCGGCCGATCGTGATGCCGAATCCGATAATTGTCGATGCCACAGCCATATATTGCAGGTGCATCGGCTTTATGCCTATGGTGTTTCCGACGAGGAAGCTTGTGGCAGACAGAGCGATAAGCGAACAGAAGAATATGACGAACTGAACGCCCATGCCGCCTATGCCGTAGGCGATTATCTCCTTGTAGGAGACATATTTGCCGAGCGGCGGTGTTTTCCAATGCAGCAGGACATTGTTGACGGTCGAGCTGACTTTTTCTTTGAGATTGTTTTGTGCCATTTCAACTCTCCTTCATAGCCTCAATGTGCGAGAGGACTTAATAGACAAATTGCATAAAAGCTTTTACTATTGTACCAAAAATACTAACATATTGCAATAGCGAAAATGCAACGGACGGCTATATAAATAATTTCACGGCGGCAACATATTACTTGAAATATTTGCCCTTTTGTGCTATAATCAAAGGCAGAAATAACGCAGAGGTGAATATCGTGAAAAAACCGAAGATAATTGCCCACAGAGGTGCCAATCGCTATGCGCCTCAGAACACCATACCGGCATTTGAAAAAGCTCTTGAGCTGGGTGCAAACGGTACGGAGACCGATGTCCATTCAACAAAGGATGGATATATAGTTATCTGCCATAACGACACTGTTGACGAGATGTCAAACGGCACCGGTGCTATAGGTGACTATACGCTCGAGGACATTCGCAAGCTTGATTTCGGTAGTAAGTTCTCGGCGGAATTTGCCGGCACGCCGCTCCCGACGCTTGAGGAATATCTCGAGTGTATGGAAAAGGGCGACAAGCTCGAAATTATGAACATCGAGATAAAGCCCAGCAAGTATGACAGAGCTGATATTGTCAAAAAGACGATAGATGCAGTAAAGGCACACGGCCTTTTCGATAAACTTCTCATCTCGAGCTTTGATTACAAAATGCTTATCGAAGCTAAAAAATACGAGCCTGCTTGCCAAACGGCATATCTCTATCCGATTTATGCACAGATACTCACAAGATGGTTTATTCAGCCGCTCAGACTTGCAAAGAAAATCGGCTGCAGTGCCATGCACCCACATCAGGCGTTTGCAACCAAGAGCCTTGTCAGGAGAGCACATAAGGCCGGTATGAAGGTAAATGCGTGGACGGTTGATGAGGAGCAGGATATAATCAAGATGCTCGAAAACGGCGTTGACGGTATCATCACCGATTGTCCCGACTATGTTGAGTCCGTAGTGGACAAGTACCTCGCAGAGCATAAGTAATAAAAACAGAATCCTAAATCGAAAGCAGGGGAACACTCAGTGAACCCCTGCTTTTTGTTTTACTTATCCTTCAATGCCCTTACACATTCCTTGAATATCTCGCCGCGCTGCTGATAGCATTTGAACATACCCCAGCTTGCACAGGCGGGGGAGAGCAGTACGCAGTCGCCGCTCTCGGCATATTTTGCGGCAAGTGTCACAGCCTCTTCAAGTGTGTCAACGAATCGGTATGCTTTGAAGCCGGCTTTGTCGCAGGCGGCGGCAATGTCATGCTTCGTCTGGCCGATAAGCAGAAGCTCTTTTACTCTGCCATCAAATGTAGCCACCCATTCATCATAGCTCGATTTTTTGTCATATCCGCCGCCGATGAGCACGGTGGGCGAGGGCATGGCGCAAACCGCCTTTATTGCCGCATCGGGGTTGGTGCCCTTGGAATCATTGTAATATTTAACGCCGTTTATCTCCTCGACAAACTCGATTCTGTGCTCAACTGCGGTGAATTCCTTTATGCTCCGGCGGATGGTTTCGAGCGGTACGCCCATTGCGTGTGTCATGGCAATCGCCGCCATGATGTTCTCGTAGTTGTGCATACCGACAAGGCTCGTGTCCTTCGTCGTGCATACTTCGGTATCCTCGCCGTTTTCTCTGATTATCATTGTGTCGCCACGCAGGAAAACGCCGCTCTCGAGTTCGTCCGATGAGCTGAAAAATATCACCTTGCAGGGTGCTTCCTTGCCGAATTCACGCAGTACGGGGTCGTTGTAGTTGAGGATGCAAAAGTCGTTTTCGCCCTGGTTTTTCGTTATCGATTCCTTTATCGCAATGTAGTTTTCTATCGTCTTGTGTCTGTCTAAATGGTCGGGCGTGATATTGAGTATCGCAGTGACATGAGGCTTGAAGGTTACCATGGTCTCGAGCTGAAAGCTGCTTATCTCGGCTACCGTCACACTGCCGCTTTCACTCTCGAGTGCGTAGCCGGTGTAGGGTATCTCTATGTTTCCGACAAGCAATGCCTTCTTTGCGTGCCGTCTTATAATGTCGTAGGTCAGCGAGGTGGTGGTGGTCTTGCCGTTTGTGCCGGTTATGCCTATGACCGTGCCTTTGTCGTATCTGTAGGCAAGCTCTATTTCGCCCCATATCGGTATATTGTGCTCTGCGACTGCCTGCATTATCGGCTTGTCGAGTGCAATGCCGGGGCTGACCACACAGATGTCGACGGATGAAAAGTCAAATTCTGAAAAATCACCGAGTATAAATTCAATGTCATCCTTGCCGATTTTTTCGCATACCGCTTTGGTGTCAAGCTCTTCGTTGCCGTCATAGATAACGAAGTTCTCACCGACCTTCATTAGCAGCTCGGCAGCATTGATGCCGCTCCTGCCTGCGCCTGCAATAAGATATTTCATATGATTACCTCCATTGGACAATTATGTGTTTTTTACCTTTGAATATTTTTCGGTCTGGGCTACTGCGAGCCTGTCGCACCGTTCGTTTTCGGGATGCCCTGCGTGACCCTTGAGCCAAATGAATTCATATTCGTGCGGCGAAATGGCCTTGAGCAGTCGCTCCCACAGGTCGGGGTTCAAAACAGGCTTTTTGTCGGATTTTTTCCATCCGTTTTTCTTCCAGTTCCATATCCAGCCCTTCAAAAATGCGTTCGCCACATATTGCGAGTCGGTGTATATCTTCAAATCACACGGTTCTTTGAGTCGCTCGAGAGCACTTATCACAGCCATAAGCTCCATGCGGTTGTTGGTGGTGCTTGAGTCGCCGCCCGACATTTCCGCCTCGTGCTCGCCGTATCTGAGTATAGCACCCCAGCCGCCCGGCCCCGGGTTTCCCGAGCACGCACCGTCGGTGAAAATCTCAACTTTTTTGAGTTTGCCCATAATCAGTCTCCGTAAATTTTACAGTTTATAAAGCTATTTTATCACTGCCGAGCGACAAAAACAAGATGCAGGCTTAAAACTCTTTTTCTTCGGCAATAATAGAGGCTGAGGGGGCGGCAAAATGCAGTTTGAAAATGAATTTTCGGGATTTGTGAAGCACTCGGAGAGCTTGAGTGCCCGTGAGTGTGCCTGCGCCGGCGAAGCACTCGGTGAGGCGTTGGGTCATGGCAGGGTGGGCATTGCGTACCGCTCGGGTGAGCTGTCGAATGCCTGTGCCGATGCGGTGAGTGCCGGACTGAGAACGGCAGGGGTCGATGTGTGGAACTTCGGCGTGCTGTTTGAATCCCAGCTCTCGTTTTTGGTTCCGTTTTGTTCGCTCAAGGCAGGTGTTTTTATAAGCGCCGATGATGGGACAGTCAGCGTGTTCGGTGAAAACGGCTTGAGTATTTCAACTGCCCTGAGTGAAAAGGCAACAGAGCTTATGCAATCGAAAATCGGCACATTTGCCGTGTGCGGCAGTGCGTTTGATATGTCGGCTATGACGATGCTTTACAGAGATGAGCTTTCACGCAGACTGCCCCGTTGCGTGACCGACTGTGCGGTTTTAAGTTCCAATCCTCTCATAACCGCACTGACTGATGACTGTATGCGTATCACGGGTAGCGAAAGACGGCTTACCTTTCGCATAAACCGGTGGGGCACGAGCCTCACTGCCTACAGTGAAAAGACGGGGGTTGTGCCCTTTGTGAAGCTTGTGGCAATGTGCGGTATGTATGAGCTTGAAAGCGGCAGTGATATATCCGTGCCGTATGATGCGCCTGCGTTTCTCGATGAGCTTGCCCGATGCTGCGGCAGAACCGCTTACAGGTATCTGTCTGCTCCGTCGGATGGCTCTGATAACATCGCAAGGCGGCTTGCGGCAAGGCAGTTCTGGTCACGGGACGCACTGTTCACTGCGGCTCAAATAATGTCGATAATGGAAGAAAAATGTGTGGATTTTTCGACACTTTATGAAAAATTGCCGCCGTTTTTCGTCTACAGCACGGTGGCAAATCTCGATGTTCCGCCCGAATATCTGAGCGAATTTGAGGGTGAAAATTTCTCCTTTGACCGTGACGGCGGAAATGGCTTTGTTCTCATAGAGAAAAGGGGACAGGCACATATTTCACCCGTTTCGGCAGATAAGGTGCGCCTTACCGTGCAGAGTGTAAACGAGGAGACGGCACAGGAACTTTGCGCCGATATCCAACGGATTTTGAGCGGAAAAGGAAGAATGCCAAAACCCACACGGACAGTCGATTTTCCTTGACACTAAGGGCAATTTATAGTATTATTAACAATAGGGATATTTTGGTATTATATCTGCACACATAATCCCTGATAGCGTATGTCTCGTTTTTTTATAAACACAGCTCAAGTATAACAAAACAAGGCTTTAATTCCCGCATCCGAGCAGGGTGGGGATCTACTTAAATCACAAAACTGAGAGAAAAGGAGAATTTCATGCCTAAAAAAGAAAACAGTGCACCGGGCAAGCGTAACTACAGAAGCTACGGAAAGATAAAGTCTGCGCCCGGAAGATCGAAGGCAGAGCCTAAGCCGATAAAAGTCTCGTTTTTGGGAGGACTTAATGAAGTAGGCAAAAATATGACATTGTTCGAGTATGGGGACGATATGTTCCTTGTCGATTGCGGACTTGCGTTTCCGGATCAAGATATGCTCGGAGTTGATCTTGTCATTCCCGATTTTACCTATGTTGAACGCAATGCGGATAAGATAAAGGGTGTTGTGATAACCCACGGCCATGAGGATCATATCGGCGGTCTGCCTTATCTGCTCAAGACGCTTAATGTGCCTGTCTACGGCACAAAGCTTACGATAGGCTTGATTCAGGGCAAACTGCGTGAGCACGGACTTTTGAATTCCGCCACGCTCAATGTCATCAATCCCGGTGATGAAATAACCCTCGGCGGCTTTAGCGTTGAGGCTATTCATGTCAACCACTCGATTCCCGATGCCCTCGCTCTTGCGATAAGATGCGGCGGCGGAACTATAGTTCATACGGGAGACTTTAAAATAGACACAACCCCCATTGACGGCGGTATGATGGATCTCGGCAGACTTGCCGAAATAGGGCAGGAGGGTGTGCTGTGCCTGATGTCCGACTCCACCAATGCCGAACGCCCCGGCTTTACCGAGAGCGAGAGAAAAGTCGGAGAGTCGTTTGAAACTCTCTTTCGCAAGGCGGGCAACAACCGCATAATAGTCGCAACATTCTCGTCGAACATCCACCGTGTGCAGCAGATAATGAATGTGGCGGCAAGCCTCGGCAGAAAGGTAGCCTTAGTCGGCAGAAGCCTTGAAAATGTCGTGAGCGTGTCTGCGGAGCTGGGCTATCTCAATATTCCCGATAATACGGTTATCGACATCAATATGATAAACCGCTATCCTGCCGATAAGCTCGTGATAATCACCACGGGCAGTCAGGGCGAGCCGATGAGCGCACTGTCGAGGATGGCATTCTCGGATCACCGCAAGGTTGAGATACATCCCAATGACTATGTTATCATTTCCGCAACCCCCATCCCGGGCAATGAAAAGACCGTCAGCCGAGTGGTGAATGAGCTGATGAAGCTCGGTGCAGAGGTCGTGTATGAGAAGATGTATGAGGTTCATGTCTCGGGTCACGCCTGCCAGGAAGAGCTCAAGATGATAATGGGCATTGTGAAGCCGCAGTATTTCATCCCTGTTCACGGCGAGTTAAAGCACCTGAGAAAGCACGCAGGTCTCGCACTGAGCATGGGCATACCCAAGGAAAACATTCTCATTGCGGATAACGGCAGAGTTGCCGAGATGACCCAAAAGGCACTCAAATGCACATCGAGCGTGCCGGCAGGCAGAGTGTTTGTTGACGGCTACGGTGTCGGAGATGTCGGCAGTGTCGTTTTGAGAGACAGAAAGCATCTCGCACAGGACGGCCTTGTTATAGTCGCAGTGTGCATCGACCGTGAGAGCGGCACAATAGTCTCCGGCCCCGATGTGGTGACAAGAGGCTTTGTCTATGTCAAGGAGTCCGAGGAGCTTATAAACGCTGCCCGTGAGGTGGCGATAGATGCCGTGGAATCGCAGATATACGGCGGATATATGGATTGGAACAGTATCAAATCGAGCCTCAGAGACGGTATATCCCATCTGATGTACGAGCGTACAAAGCGCAGTCCCATGATACTTCCCATAATTATGGAGGTCTAAAGCATGAGTTTGAAAGATTTCCTGCGTGAGCTTATAGTTGAGATAGTTGCTTTTGTTGCAGCGGCTGTCTTTCTTATAGTTATCGCCCTGCGCTACAGCGGTTGGGTGGCTCTCGCAGGCTCTGTTCTGCTTGTTGCTTTCTCGGTTTTTAAGCTCCTCAAGTTTTTCAGCATCCGCAGCAGAGGTATCAAGATAAAGGATATGATAACCCAAAGCGTCGATGTCTCGAAAGAGGATGCCGCAAACAGCTTCCCCTTGCCGCTTCTGGTGTGCGACGGGGACGGAATGATAGAGTTTTTCAACCGCAGCTTTTATCACACCTTTATGGACGATGCTGTTTTGTCCATGAAGCTTGCACAGCCGTTCCTCGGCGGACAGACTCCGGAGCAGGCGGCTGAAAACGGCACCTGTGTTGTGAAGATAAACGATTCGTATTATACCGTCACCCCGTCGAGCTTCGAGTTCAAGGGCGGCAATGAATATGTTTTCTATTTCAACGATGTAAGCGAGATGAGGCGTGCCCAGCTCGCCTACATAAACAACAGACCCGTCATTATGCTCATGCAGACTGATGATATAGCCGATATAAAAGCCGATTACAGAGACAGTGAGCGTGCGGCTATAAGAGGCGGCATAGAAGAGGTCGTTGAGAACTGGACAGGTGAATATAACTGCATAATGCGTAAGATCTCCGAGGAACGCTTTATGGTTATAGCACAGAGCGATGTCCTCGATCAGATGCGAGAGGACAGGTTCAGCGTCCTCGATAAGATAAGAGAGTATAAGTACAAGGACAGGGTGCTCGGCATAACCATATCGATAGGTGTCGGCACGGGCGTGACGATAACCGATTGCGAAAAGTCTGCGGAGCAGGCACTTGATATGGCACTCGGCAGAGGCGGCGATCAGGCGGCTGTCAAGATGAAGGATGACTATGAGTTCTTCGGCGGCGTGTCAAAGAGCGTTGAAAAGGTAACAAAGTTCCAGACAAGAGTTGCCGCATCCTCGCTTTCGAGCCTTATCAGCGCAAGCGACAGAGTTCTGATAATGGGACATTCGTTCCCCGATATGGATGCTTTCGGAGCGGCTGTAGGCGTTTCGAGTATAACCCGTGCACTCGAGATAGATTCGTATATCGTTCTCGATGAGTCGAAGCATTTTGCCGCAGAAGCGGTCAGGATGCTCAAGGATGATAATTGGAACGGCAGAATAATCGGTGTAGACGAGGCACTCTCGCTCATGACGAGAAAGACCCTGCTCGTCGTTGTCGATACGCACAAGAGCAGCTTTGTGGATTTCCCGTTGCTTTATAAAAAGGCATCTGCGACCGTGGTTATCGATCATCACAGAAAATCGGTCGATCATATCACAGACGCACTCATATTCTTCCATGATCCCAACGCCTCGTCCACTTGTGAAATGGTGACGGAGCTGATGAGATATATAACCCCTGTTCCCGCACTTTCCCCCTGTGAGGCTCAGGCAATGCTCGCAGGAATAATGCTTGATACAAAGGAATTTGTCCTTTCGACGGGTGTCCGCACCTTTGAGGCGGCGGCGTTCCTGAAGGGCAAGGGAGCGGACACTGTGGCGGTCAAGCGGCTTTTCTCAAATTCAATTGAGAGTAACCGCAAGCGCAGTGAGATAATCTCGGGCGCACAGATATACCGAGACTGCGCGATTGCCTGCACCGCAGAGGGTACAGAGAATGCACGGCTTCTCAGTGCTCAGGCGGCTGATGAACTGCTTGAGGTCAGTGGAGTCAAGGCTTCGTTCGTTATTTTTGACAGCGGAGACAGCAGGGTGAGCATATCCGCTCGCTCTTATGGCGATATGAACGTTCAAATAATAATGGAACAGCTCGGCGGCGGCGGACACCGCACCATGGCGGCGGCACAGCTGTCTGATGTCACGGTGGATATTGCCAAGGCAAAGCTCTGCGAGGCAATAGATGCAAAGTACCCCGAGAAATGAAAATCCAACCGAAAATTGCACCTGCGGTCGGCATCGGTTCCTCCGCAGGCGCAGATTACTTTTTAATTTGTAAATAACCTGAAAGGATGTATATAAATGAAAGTTATTCTTACACAGGATGTTAAAAGCTTAGGCAAAAAGGGCGAACTCGTCAACGCTTCGGACGGATATGCGAGAAATTTCCTATTCCCGAGGAAGCTTGCCGTTGAAGCAAACGCACAGGCAATGAACGAGCTTAAAAACCGTGAGTCTGCCGAGAAGTACAGACTTGAGACCGAGCTTAAAAATGCCAAAGAGGTCGCCGCAAAGATAAACGGCAAAACCGTCAAGCTCACCGCCAAGGCAGGACAGGGCGGCAGACTTTTCGGTTCGGTCACCGCAAAAGAAGTTGCCGAGCTGATAAATCGCCAGTTTGCCGTCTCGGTCGATAAGAGAAAGGTGTCTATGGATGATATTAAATCCTTTGGCACATTCAGCGCCGAGGTGAAGGTTTATAACGGTGTCAACGCTACGGTTTATGTCAGCGTAGGCGAGGAATAAGCGTAAAAATTCCCGAAGACAGGGGGAAACGAAAGTGGATGCAAATAATCTGACACTCCCCGAGGGGTATCAAATGCCGTTCAGTCTTGAGGCGGAGCAGGCGGTACTCGGATGCGTGCTCATGGATCCGAACTGTATGCCGCAGGTGCTTGTCCATCTCCGACCCGAGTATTTTTATCTGCCTCAGCACAGAGAGATATTCGGAGAAATGGTTAGCCTTGATGCACTGGGCAATAAGATAGACCCTCTTATAATTCTCGAAAATTTAAAACAAAAGGGCATTTACGATGAAGCGGCAGGCAAGAATTATCTCTTCCAGCTCGCTCAGAGTGTACCCTCGACCTCCAATGTTGAGTCGTATTCAAAAATAGTGCGTGAGAAGTACTTTATGCGAACTCTCATCACCGTGTCGCAGGAGACGATTGACAATGCCGTTGCACAGACGGACAGCGCCGACCTTCTTCTTGATGCGGCGGAACAGCGCATCTATGATATACGCCAGGGCAAGACAAGCTCGGGCCCGTCCAAGCTGAGTGATATTATCGTCAATCAGGTTTATGATACGCTTCAGAAGCTCAGTTCCGAGGGCGCGGATGCCTTTAAGGGAATCTCCACGGGCTACAGTGACCTTGACAAGGTTATTGCCGGACTTAATAAATCCGACCTTATACTTATCGGCGCACGACCGGCAATGGGTAAAACGAGCTTTGCACTGAACATTGCGAGAAATGTCGCAGTCAAGGCGAAAAAGAGAGTTCTGTTCTTCTCGCTCGAAATGACAAAGGAGCAGTTGGCTCAGAGAATACTGTCCACAGAGGCGAGAGTGCTTTCGACTAAAATGAGAACGGGTCAGCTCGATGCGGACGATTGGACTCGTCTCGGACTTGCCACTTCCTCGCTCAATGATTGCGAGCTGTATTTCGATGATACGAGCACAATAACCGTTGCCGAGATGAAAGCCCGTGCAAGGCGGCTTAAAAATGTCGATTGTATCATAATCGACTATCTTGGACTTATCCGCTCGGGCACAAAGGTTGAAAACCGTGTGCAGGAGGTTACGGAAATAACCCGAAGCCTCAAGCTTATGGCAAAGGATCTGAATATCCCGGTCATATGCTGCGCCCAGCTTTCCAGAGGTACAGAGGGCAGAGGAAAATCCCACCGCCCCCAGCTTGCAGACCTTCGTGAATCGGGCTCTATCGAGCAGGATGCGGATATAGTTCTTATGCTCTACCGTGAGGAATACTATAAGAATGAAAAGGACGACCCCGATGATGTTGATGAGCCGCAGCCGAAAGGTCCCGTGGCGAATAAGGTCGAGGTCATAGTTGCCAAGAACAGACACGGCCCCACAGAGACGGTCGATTTCATCTGGGATGCGGACCATACGCTGTTCATGGGTGTGGAGAGAATACACGATGCTTAAAAAAGCACTGTCGGCGGTTGAAAAATATAATATGCTCTCTCGGGGCGATCATGTCATAGCGGCAGTCTCGGGCGGAGCGGATTCCATGGCAATGCTGATGTTTTTGATGAGCGTTGCCGACAGATACTCGCTCTCTCTCACCGTTGCCCATGTCAACCACGGTTTGCGTGGCGATGAGGCGATGCGTGATGAGAACTATGTGCGTGAGTTTTGCGAAAATAATTCACTCGAGTTCAAAGTCCTGCACGCCGACATTGCCGCCCTTGCTGAGAAAAGCGGCGAGAGCTGTGAGGAGTGCGGACGGCGAGTACGGTATGAATTTTTTGAGTCGATAGACCCGTGTGCAAAGGTAGCCACGGCTCATACGGCGAGTGATAATGCGGAAACCATGCTTTTCAATCTTGCGAGAGGCTCGTCACTCAGAGGTCTATGCGGAATCCCTGCGGTTCGGGGCAATATAATAAGACCGCTGATTTTCTGCACCCGTGAGGATGTTGAAAAATACTGCAAGGAAAATTCGCTTGAATTTGTTATTGACAGTACAAATCTTTCCTGTGATTACAGCCGCAATAAGATTCGTCACATCGCAGTGCCTGTTTTAAAGCAGATCAATTCTGCCTTTGAAGAAAACGCACTTCGCTTTTCTCAAAATGCCGAGCTTGACGAGGAATATTTGGAGAGCCAAACTGCCGAGCTTATCGACCGTTCCCGTGATGAAAACGGTTATAATAAAAATGTGTTGCTTTCGGCGCATCCGGCACTCTGCCGCAGAGCTGTGTTGAGTCTTTTGAAGCAAAGCTGTCCTGACTCTGCTGACAGTAAAACCGTCTCGTCGCTTGTTGAAATTTTGACGGTCGGCGGAAAAATTCAGCTTTCCTCTTCGTTTTTTGTCGAGTGCAGGGGAGACAGCCTTTGCTTTTTTTCTCCTGAAGAGCCGAGCGAGGATTGGTCGGAGGATGTTGACGGAGATTGCATAAGCGGTCTGTGTGAGCACAGAGGGAGCTTTCATATTTACAGAGTTAACAAAAAAGTTTTTGTTGATACACAGAAAGTTAACAAAGATATATTGGATTATTCTGTTGACTGTGATAAAATATATGGCAAAGTTCAAATCGGCAGCCGCAGGTCGGGCGATAAGCTGACTTTAGCAAAGAGGGGCTGCACAAAGAGCCTTAAAAAGCTCTTCAATGAGGCTCGTATTCCCACATCAAAGCGCAGTCAAACGGCAGTTCTGCGTGACGAAAAGGGAGTATTGTGGGTCGAGGGCTTCGGTGCGGATAAACGAAGTCGAGTGAGTGAAAATACGGAAAATATACTTATTATACGGAGGGAAAAGCAATGAGAGAGGATATATCCAAGGTATTGCTCAGTGAAGATGACATCAATGCGCTTGTCAGCCGTCTCGGTGCTCAGATAAGCGAGGATTACAAGGACAAAAAGCTGCTTATGGTCAGTATTCTTAAAGGCTCTGTAGTGTTCATGGCAGACCTTATGCGTGCCATAAGTATTCCCTGTGAGATAGATTTTATGGCAGTGTCGAGCTACGGCTCGGATACCAAAACCTCCGGCGAGGTCAAGATAATCAAGGATCTCGACCGCCGCATAGAGGGTTACGATCTGCTGATAGTTGAGGATATTCTCGACTCGGGCAAAACTCTCCATTACATAACCGACCTGCTCAGGGCACGCAAGCCTGCGAGCATTCGGATATGCACTTTCCTTGATAAGCCCGACCGCCGCCTTGTCAAGGAGCTTCAGGCTGACTATGTCGGAACTGTGGTTCCCGATGAGTTTGTTGTCGGTTACGGACTTGACTACGATGAAAAATATCGCAATGTGCCTTTCCTCGGTGTTCTCGATCGTTCTGTTTACGAGAAAAACACCGATTGAATCATATAGTAACCGTATCATTTCAGGCAATAGGAGTGACTTGACGATTGAAAGATAAAAAGAACGATAACAGCCGCAGCAGTGCGAGAAAGCTGTTGACTCTCATACCTTATATACTCATCCCGATAATGATAATTTCGGGTGTGTCTATCTATGCGGGTCAGCAGAAAAAGGAGAAGCTTGAGTATTATCAGGTGGTGCAGTATTTCGATGATGAAAAGGTCAGCGAATACAGCCTGAATATGTCGAGTGGTGCGCTCGTGTTCAAGCTCAAGGACAGCAACAAGGAATATCGTTACACCGTACCCAATGTCAGCCTTTTTCAGGAGGATATTCACAACGGTGTCATCGCTTATAACCGTGAGCATCCCGATGAGCCTATAAAGGCGGAGTATGAGACCGGTTCAACCGGCGCATTGCTCATAAACATTGTGCCGACCCTGCTCTTGTTCGTCGCACTCGGAGTATTGCTGTTTGTTATGATGCGTAAGATGAGTACGGCGATGAATAACGAGAATAACCGCACACTTTCCTTTGGCAAGGCTCGTGTCAAGAAGGCAAAGGATGAAAAGCGTAAGACAACGTTTGACGATGTTGCCGGTGCGGATGAGGAGAAAGAGGAACTCAGCGAGATAGTTGAATTTTTAAAGGATCCGAATCACTTTAACAGACTCGGCGCAAGGATTCCGAGGGGCGTTTTGCTCGTAGGCCCTCCCGGTACAGGAAAGACCCTGCTTGCAAGAGCCGTGGCAGGTGAGGCAGGCGTTCCGTTTTTCTCGATTTCGGGTTCGGATTTCGTTGAGATGTATGTCGGTGTCGGTGCATCGAGAGTCCGTGACCTCTTCAATGAAGCAAAGAAAAATTCACCCTCGATAATCTTTATCGATGAGATAGATGCCGTCGGCCGCCACAGAGGTGCCGGCATGGGCGGCGGACACGATGAAAGAGAGCAGACGCTCAACCAGTTGCTTGTCGAGATGGACGGCTTCGGTGCAAATGAGGGCGTTATCATTATCGCCGCTACAAACCGCCCCGATATTCTCGATCCGGCGCTTCTGCGTCCCGGCAGATTTGACCGTCAGGTGACAGTCGGCTATCCCGACCTCAAGGGTCGTGAGGACATACTCAAGGTTCACGCCAAGGGTAAGCCCCTCGCCCCCGATGTTAAGCTCTCCGTTATCGCGAAGTCCACAATCGGATTTACCGGTGCGGATCTTGAAAATCTTCTCAATGAGGCGGCACTTCTCGCTGCACGCCGCAATAAAAAAGCCATTACCATGCCCGATATTGAAGAGGCTATGATAAAGGTGGTTGCAGGCCCCGAGAAGAAGTCGCACAAGATAAGCGAGAAGGAGAATCGCCTTACCGCTTATCATGAGGCAGGCCATGCGGTTTCCGCCTTCTACCTTGAGCACCGTGACCCCGTGCATCAGGTTTCGATAGTTCCGAGAGGACAGATGGGCGGCTATACCATGTATCTTCCCACAGAGGATAAGAGCTACGAGTCCAAGAATGAGATGCTCGATAACCTTGTCAGCCTTTTGGGCGGCAGAGTTGCGGAGGCACTTGTGCTGGGTGATATTTCGACAGGTGCATCCAACGATATCGAGCGTGCCACCGAAGTGGCGAGAAAGATGGTCACTCGCTACGGTATGAGCGAAAAGCTCGGCCCGATAACCTTCGGCTCGGGCAACGATGAGGTTTTCCTCGGCAGAGATTATTCGCATTTGAAGAACTATTCCGAGGAGACAGCCGCTGAGATAGACAGCGAGATAAACCGTATTATCACCACCGCCTATGCGAGAACCGAGAATATACTCAGCGAGCATATGGATAAGCTCCACGCAGTTGCCAGCGCTCTTATTGAGCGTGAGAAGATAAGCGGCGAGGAGTTCGAGACTGTGATGAACGGCGGCTCCCTCGAGCCGATTGATACCGATACAGACAAAGCACCCGAAAACAGCGAACAGCAGGAGACGGAGGAGACTGAAAGCAATGAAAAAGAATCTGAGTAAGATATTTTTCGGCGTAGCTGTTTTGGCGGCGGGAATAATCTTTCTCGGTTCCGCATTCGGTTTCTGGGAGATAAAAGAGCTTAGTGGTTGGTGGACTGTGTTTATAATAGTTCCGGCAATCGGCAGTATAGTTTCGAGCGGCTTCAGCATTATGAATGTTGTTACGCTCTCGGTTGGAGTGTGGCTGCTCTTGAAGTGCAATCCGCAGTGGATACCTCCCGAGCAGATGAACAAATTCGCCATGGCTATAGTGCTCATCGTAGTCGGCTTCTGGCTGATTTTCAGCACTGTCAAGAGCAAGCGTATGAAGAAACGCCTTGACGATAACGGAATACCGATTTCCCAGGAGGGCAACCCGACTTATACGGCGATATGCTCCGGCGGTGTTTTCAAGAACACCTGCGGCAATCTCCTCGGCGGACATTTTCTTGCTGTGCTCGGCGGTCTTGATGTTGACCTGAGCGGTGCACAGATAAACGGTGAGATAACGATAAGCGTCACCGCAATTCTCGGCGGCGTGGATGTTTATCTGCCCGAGAATGTCAGAGTCGAGTGCTCGGACGGTGCAAGCTTACTCGGCGGCATCGAAAATAAAATGCCGAATAATACCGATCTGTCAATGCCGCTTGTCCATATCAAGCATTTTAATATCCTCGGCGGTACGGACATAAAAACTCGCTGAAAAACCCTATAAAAAAACCACTCGAAAGACGATAAAGCTTTCGAGTGGTTTTTGTATTGACGGCATAATATCGTATGCTGTTTTACAGTGGACTTTGCTCAGTCCTTGAATCCCGTGATTTCCTCACGGGTCTTAAATACTCCGTCGTTGTCTATGAGAATATCCATGTGCTCAATCGCATATCCCGTACCTCTTGCGACACATTCAAGAGGGGAGTCGGGGACGATGACATGAATACCTGTTTTTTCTTCAATGAGCTTATCCATGCCGTCGAGCAGAGCACCGCCGCCGGTCAGAAGTATGCCGGTCTCGGAAATATCACCGGCAAGCTCGGGAGGCGTTACCTCAAGCACACTGCGTATTCCCTCGGCTATAGTCTCGAGATGCTCACGCATGGCGAGATATATCTCCGTCGTGTTGACCTCTGCCGTCATGGGCATACCGGTTATATAGTGCTTGCCCTTTATTTCAATCGCAAGCTCAACATCACGCAGGTAGGCACAGCCTATCTGCTTTTTTATATTCTCTGCAGTCTTTTCTCCTATAACAATATTTCGCTCACGGCGAAGATAACGGATTATGTCCTCGTCGAGTATATTTCCGGCAATTTTGACGGACTTTGAAATTGAAATGCTGCCCATGGTTACCACCGCAATGTCGGCAGTGCCGCCGCCGATGTCAACTACCATTGTGCCCATCGGCCTGCGAATGTCAAGCCCTGCGCCGAGCGCCGCCGCAAGCGGTTCTTCAATAAGGCAGGCACGCCCTGCACCCGCCGCAGTTACAAGGTCGAGTATGGTTCGCTTTTCGAGGTTTGTCACCGTTGATGGCATACATACTACTACATTCGGCTTTAAAACCATGTTCTTGCAGACCTTGTAAAGGAGAACTCGCACAATAGCCTTCGTTGCCGTGAAGTCGGAGATGACTCCGCTTTTCATCGGCTTTACCACAGTTATGGAATCGGGATTTCGTCCTATCATATCAGCGGCCTTTTGACCTATCGCCAAAAGCTTTCCCGTGTCGGTATCAAAGGAGACCGCATTCGGCTCGGATACAACAATACCTTTGCCTTCAACAAAAATCAGTATCGAGGTCGTTCCGAGATCTATTCCGATGTTTGTTCCGAGCATTTTCAGTCCTCCTTTTTAGTTATAGCCGCACTCATGCAGTAAACTCGGTCTGCACCTTGAAGCAAAAGCATTTTAGCACATTCATTTAAGGTGGCACCCGTTGTGGAAATATCGTCGCACAGTAGAACAGTGGCGTTTTCGAGCTTTTTACTCCGTCTGCAATCAAACGAGCCGATAACGCCGCCGAAGCGTTCGATACCGCCTAAGTTTTTCTGCTCCTTACCGTGAAACGGTCTTGAGAGCAATTTTTCTTCAAACGGAAGCTTTAATCCTTTCGCAACTTCTCTTGCGAGCAGGGCACTTTGGTTATAGCCCCTCGTTTTAAACGATTGCTCGGACAGCGGTACACAGCAAACAAAGTCGAACTCTATGTCATTGAATTGATTCTTGACACACTCAGCCATTAGTTTACCGAGCCCGTAAGCATTTTGGGTTTTATTTTCAAATTTTAAACTGCGAACGGAACGTTTTGCCGAGCCGAGATAATAAAACGGAGCAGTCTGAGCCTCGAAAAATATTCGATGGTTGTCACAAATGCAATCGTCCTTTGTCCTGGCACATTTTCGGCACACATCGTCCTCAATTTGATATAGATCACTTTCACATTTTTCACACATCGGCATATCCGGCGGCAGTGCCGCATTGCACAGCGGACATCTGCGTGGGAAGAAGGCATATAGAATATATTCGTACAGGGGAAGCGGCAATACTCAGCTCTCCGCAAGAAAATATTTCAGCGCCGAATAGCGCCTCGCCTTTTTGTCGTTTGCCGCCATAGCGTAGATCTGCTGGCTGCTGCCGACAAGTATAAGTATTTTTTTTGCCCTCGTGACACCGGTGTATAAAAGATTTCTGTAAGCAAGTTTGGGCGGTACGCCGATTATCGGCATAACAACCGCCGGAAATTCGTTGCCCTGACTTTTGTGAACCGTCACCGCATATGCAAGCTCAAGCTCCTGCAGGGATTCAAACGGAAAAACGGCCTTTCGCTCGTCAAACATTATTTCGACAGTGCGTGAACGTGTGTCCACCTTTCTGAGCAACCCTATGTCGCCGTTGAAGATTCCCGTTCCGTCGCCGTCCGGCCCCGTCCATTCGACGTTGTAGTTGTTCCTGGTCTGCATCACCTTGTCTCCGGTTCGGAACACGGTAGCGCCGACGGTTACCTCGGGCTTTGACCGGTCGGGCGGATTCAATGCCGCCTGCATGATTCTGTTTATATTGTTTGAACCGCTCTCTCCCATTCTGGAGGGACAGAGCACCTGAATGTCATCAAATGAGGAAAACCCGTATGCCCTGGGCAGTCGTACCGAGCAAAGCTCCGACACCGTTTTGGCGGCAAGGTAGGGGGATGAGGTTTGAATACAGAAAAAGTCCTTGTCCTTGCTGTCAAGCTTCGGCATTTCGCCGTTTACTATTTTGTGTGCGTTTTCGACTATCAGACTTTCCATTGCCTGACGGAAAACGTCGCACAGCTCAACCACGGGAATGTTGCCCGATGCTATCATGTCGTGCAGTACATTTCCTGCGCCGACAGGCGGCAACTGGTCTGAGTCACCGACCATGATAAGCCGACAGCCTATCGGCAGTGCATCGAGAAAGCTTGCGAATAAAGTTATGTCAACCATCGACAGCTCGTCAAGAATAACCGCTTGAGCCTCAAGCGGATTACGTGCGTTGCGTGAAAATTTCGGGCGGTCGTTTTTGTCCCATTCAACCTCCAACAGTCTGTGGATGGTTTTGGCGTTCCTGCCCGTGACCTCGCTCATTCGTTTTGCCGCTCTGCCTGTGGGTGCGGCGAGAGCGACCTTCAGCCCGTCATCCTCGAATATCTGTAAGATACCGTTCAAGGTGGTCGTCTTGCCCGTTCCGGGGCCGCCGGTCAGTATGAGCAGACCCTTTTCAACGGCAGTCTTTATGGCCTTGCGCTGTAGTTCGCCGTATTTTATGCCGTTTAGCTTTTCAATTTTATCAATTTCTCCGTCGGCGGTCGGATGGCCTGCCGGAGGGAATTTTATAAGCTGCTTTATGTGTGCGGCGGCTGATGCCTCCGCCTTGTGAATATGCGGCAAAAACAGGAATTCCTTGCCGTTTATAAACTCGTTTATCAGTCTGCCCGAGCCTAAAAGCTTGTCAATGGTGATGTCTACAGTGTCTGCGTTTGTCGAGAGCAGCTCGGCGCACGGCTCGAACATCTTTTCTCTGGGTATGCAGGTGTGTCCGTTCGAGAGGTTGTGGCTCATCACATGAATTATGCCTGCTTCAAGCCTGTAGCCGCTGTCGGGCGGAGTGGGGAGCAGCTCCGCAATAGTCTCGGCTCTTGCGAATCCGAAACCGACCCCCTCGCCGCACAGGGCGTATGGATTTCGCTTTATAATATCTGCCGCACGCACTCCGAAGGCGTTGAACGCCTTTACACATTCGGCAGTTGTCATGCCGTATTTTTCGAGTGACAGCATAACCTCACGTACGGCAAACTGCTTTTTGTATTCGGCGCTGATTTTTTTCGCCTTGTCAAGCGAAATACCCTTTATCTGCGCTAATCGCTCGGGGTCGTTGTTTATTACCTCGAGCGAGTCAGCTCCGAATCTGTCAACGATTTTGACTGCCGTAGCAGACCCAATGCCTTTGATTCCGCCTGCCGAGAGGTATCTCAAAATATCGCCTGCATCAACAGGAAGCTTGTGCTCGCATAGCTCAACCTTGAATTGACGGCCGAAAGAGGGGTGGAAATCCCAATAGCCGGAAAGCTCAAGAAGCTCACCGGCGCTAAGCTCCGGCATGATGCCGACTGCGGTTATCAGCTCATCACCGCTCTCAAGCTCAAGCACGGTAAAACCGTTCTCGGGGTTTGAGAAGTTCACACAGTCAACCACACCGCTTATGTGTATCCTCTCTCGTTCCTGCATTTATATATCCTTTCGTAAAACGAAGCTTTCAAAATCATCTGAGCCGCAAAGATAAAGCCCTTCGCAGCTTCTGCACATTTTCTCACACTCTCTGCGTTCGTCTTCGCTCATTCCGAGGTCGTATATAACCACAGCTTCCTTGTTTCCGAGCATACCCGAGCGCAGCCGCTGTGCATAGCCTCGGCTCGCCGCATCGTGAATATCGGCACGGGCAGGGATAACGACGAAATATTTTCCGTTTGAGCGTGGATGAAGAATCTTGAGCAGTATGTAATACGATATGCTCACAACGCCTATGAGTACAAATGAAGCAAAGATGCCGAGAAGTACACCCTCTAACATTTTTATCACCTCACCATATCGTATGTAGGCAAGATGAAATGGGTTACAGGGGAAAGCGAGTAGGTCTGTAAGCCGAGTTTTGTCATTTAAGGCAACTATCTGTCTAGGCGTACCGTTGCCGATACGCTCAAGCCACCTTTTGGAGATGGGTTACGCCGAGCAAGCGCGGAGCGTCAGCTCCTCTCCGGTCGGTGTTGCTTCGGATAGGGTTTGCAGGGCAATGCGGTTCCCCGCACGCCGGTGAGCTCTTACCTCGCCTTTCCACCCTTACCCGACAAGTCGGGCGGTATATCTCTGTTGCACTGTCCCTAAGGTCACCCTCGGCGGCCGTTAGCCGTTATCCTGCTCTGAGAAGCTCGGACTTTCCTCACGGATCAATGATCCCCGCAGTCGCCCAACCTACTCGCTATCTATATATTGTAATTCAATTTACTTTATATGTCAAGAATACAGCGGGCTTAAGTTAATATGCCCGCTGTATTCTTTGTGCTTATCGGATTAATGATTTAGCTGTTTTTTCTCGTCATCCGAGCTTCATGTTTACTCTGTCCGAGGGGACTAACATTATCGTTCTGTGGCCGTTTTCACGCTTGAATTCTACGAGGTAGCCGCCGTTTAAGTCGAACCTGTAGCTGTAGGCGTTTGCAATGAGCTTGTCGATAGTTGCCTTGTCGGTGACGGTGATGGAGCTTTTCGGCATATACATTCCGGTGCGCTCGTCGTCGTAGATGATGTTATCTTCGCCGGAGGCTGAGGGTGTATATTCTCTGAGCGTTCCGTCCTCCCAGAAGGAATTGAATATGGGGTTGCTAGAGCCTATCCAATAGTAGTTGTCCGAATTTGAAGTTGCGTCGTCTATGCGTGCCACTCTTGCGCTGACTATGGGGGAGGTGTCGGTGAGCTTTTCATAGAGTCCATGTGCCTTGAGATATGTTATTGTGTTTGTCATTTCTTCTGTTATCGGGACTATCGCTGTTCTGCCGAGCGCACCCCTGAGCGTGTCGGTGTCCTCGCCGTTTGTCCACATCATGTTTACCTGTTCCTGACGGGTGAGTTCTTCTTCCTCGCCGTCATACAAATGAGGATCCTGTGCGTATATAATTCCGTCCTCCTCGTATAAGACATCTTCTTCATCGTCACTGAATATATCACCGACTACATGAAGACCTATCGAGCCGAGCTGTGCTTTGTCGCTCGAATAGATTTTGTTTACACCGAGGGCTACTATGTCTTTATACATAGCAGCGGCAAGTCCTGCGGTCAAATCTTCGTCAACGGCGAATTTTTCATCCATCTGCTGTGAGAAAATCACGGGGATGATGGATTCACTTTCGATGTTGAGAAGTTCGTTCTTGAGTTTGTTGCTCCAGTTGTTGGAGCTTCCGATCGCATCGTAAAGCTCGGGGAAGAGCGTCAGAGGCATATAGCTGTAGTATCTTGTTATCTCTTTGCCGTTTTTAAGCTTGTATTTAATCATAAAAGACTGATTGAATGTGCGCTTTGAGTAGTCGTCCGAGTACACATATGAGCGTGTATTGGCATCGATGAGCTTCTTGTGGAAATTGCGGATTGCGGTGATGTCCTCTTTACTCGTGAAGTCCTCTATGACTGCTGAACCGTATTCGGCGAGATAGTAGTAATTAAGGTCTTGACTCATAGATACGGAGTTGTAGTGGGTTCCAAGAGATTGGTTGAGTGTGTAGCTGCCGGGCAATGCGGTGGGTGCGGTGACGGATATGCTTGCTACCTCGTCAACCTCCGGCAGGCGGCTGCTGTAGCCGAAGAAGCCGGTTGAAATCGATATGAGTATCACTGCCGTTACCGCAGCGTGAATAAAGCCTACCTTCCAATCTATCTTGATCGATTTTATGTTCAGATGAAGCACTGTATCTATAACAAGGAATATAGCAAAGCTTGCAACAATGATTATTGCAATGGCAGCAGTGACGGATATGTGCTCAAACCCGTTGTCTGCGGCTGCACCGAGCAAAAGAGCCGCACTGCCGAGAGTCACTATTGCACTGAGCACGGAGTTGAGCACGATGCTTCTGCCGGTGAAACCGCAAATTTCGGCTTTCCTGCGGTTGAACATTATCAGACCGAATACGGCAAAGCATACAATGAGGACAGCCCAGAGAATATAGGGCGTGAGGGACGGTGCAACAAAAGTTTTAAGCGCCTTTTCATCCATTGCATAGACATAGCTGTATTCTGCAAAATTGTTTTTGTTCAAAAGCAAAAGGTCAAATGTGGCGATGATTTTTCCGACTACCGTATCTGACATACTCAGTGATGTGCCATTGCCGAATACCGAGGGATATGTTTGGTAAAAGAAGCCTTTGGGTGCGCCGTAGAGCAGGGCGGGAACAGTGTAGTTGAGGCAGAGCGTTGCAACACTCGGGAAAGCTATGAGCACTGCGGTAAAGCCGACTGATTCAGCCGTTGTGCCGACACAGCTTGAAACTGCTGCCGCTATAGTGAGTCCTGCCAAAACGCACACAGCGTAATGGATGGCATAGAAAGTTACGACTTTCCAAAGAACTACGGAAGAGCCGAAAGCGTAGAGGTTCAGGCAGGTGCTGACACCCAACGGCAGAAGTGTCGCCAAAAGCATCATGATAGCTCCTGCTGTCAGCTTTGCACCGTAAAGCTCCGAACGCTTTATGCCTAAGCTGTAGTAGACATTGACGGTCTTTTTGTTCGTGACAAATCGAAAGAGCATTATGCCGAGTATTGCAGATGCTATCACGATCCAAGGGGTTATGGTGTATATGCCACTCGAGTAATTTACTTTTGTCAGATAAATTTCGTAGTGGTCTTGAATGATCTCTCTGAAATCCGTGCCGAGTATTTGTGCTTTGTTCTTGCTTTCTTCTATGAAACTCCAGCAGAATCCGTTGAGATAGAAGTACATTTCATATGCGAAAATTAAAAGCGGAATGACGAAGTTTTTCTTCATTGAGTGAACAACTGTGAACCAAAAGGTGTTCTTGTATTTGCTTTTCATGTTACGCCACCTCACTTAGTCTCTTCGGTTTTGCCAAAGATGTCTTTAAAATTGTAGTCGCTGCCTTCCATTTCTTCAAGGAAAATTTCCTCGAGGGTGAGCGGAAACTTTTCCAGAAGCAGAGGCTTCATCTCCATAAGCTTTGCCTCGTTTTCGTCAGCTTCACCGGCGGCGGAGAGGATGATTATCTTTCCGTCACGGCTAAAGTGCTTTATGTCAATATCTTTAAACTCGCTCTCGTCAACTTCGCGGTCGAATATCATCCTGAATTTGCAGCGGGATTCGCTGATGTCGTTTACGGAGCAGTCCATAACAATGTTTTTGCCGTTTATCAGTGCAATGTGGTCGCACATATCGGCAAGCTCGTGCAGGTTGTGCGAGGAGATTATGACCGAACACTCCTCCTCTGCCATGTATTCGAGCAGCAGATTTTTGATAAGATTGCGTTTCGCCGGGTCGAGTCCGTCGAAGCTCTCGTCCAAAAGTATTACTTCGGGCATGGTTGACATTGCGAGGATTATCTCCGCCTGCCTCTGCATACCCTTTGAAAAGCCTCGGATATTCTTCTTCGGATCAAGTCCGAAGACCTTGGAGAGTTTGAGCATGGTGTCGAAGCTGAATCGGGGATAGTAGCCTGCGTAAAATTTTCCCATGCTCTCTATCGTTGAGTTCGGCTCAAAGTAGATGTCATCGGGAACATAGAATATTCTCTGCTTCACCTTTGCATTATCAAAAACATTCTCTCCGAATATTTTGACTTCGCCCTCGTCTGCTTTGTAGACACCTGCAACGGTTTTCAACAGCGTGGTCTTGCCTGCTCCGTTATAGCCGACAAGTCCGTAGACAGAGGACTTGTCAACCTTCAGTGACAGGTTCTGAATGGCTGTGAAATCCTGAAATCGCTTTGTTACGCCGTTTATCTCGATCATGGTTATTCCTCCTCGGTATAAATTTCGTTTAGAATGTTGATTATTTCCTGCTTCTTGAGTCCCTTTGCACGAGCCGCCGAAAGTGCATCCGAGATGTCGGACACTGCACTTTCGTGAACCGTGTCGTTACGAAAAGCCTTTTCGCTGACAAAGCTGCCCTTGCCCGGTACAGTGTAAATAGCGCCGTAGGATTCAAGGTCGGAGAATGATTTTTTGACTGTGTTTATGTTTACTCCGGCATCTGCGGCAATGGAGCGAATTGACGGCAGCTGTGAGTGCGGCTTGAATGCTCCGACGAGTATCAGCGTCAGGAGCTGATTTTTAATCTGCTCATATGCCGGCACTCGGCTATGCTTGTCGATCAGTATCAATACGATTCTCCTTTCTATGCCCTGTATAACTGTGCTATCTGTCATAGCACAGTTATATCATATCACAATATTTACTGTTGTCAACACCTTTTTAAAATTTTTTATATTTTACCGATTCTTGCTCTAAAAGTCGTTTCACATCAACTTTCTGCCGAAATTCCTTGATAAAACTGCCATATAATGATACAATTAAGTATTATTGAAAGGAATGGTAACTCTATGCGTAAAAGGTGGCAGGTAGCTTTATATGACAAGGATCTGGCGGCAGAGATAGCCGAAACTCACAGCCTCAATCCCGTGGCTGCGCTGCTTGCCGTCATAAGAGGACTCAAGGGCGAGGAGGAGATTGAGGACTTCTTCGATCCCGAGCCGTTCTTTACCCTTGACCCGTTCGAGCTTCCCGATATGGACAAGGCGGTTGAACGCATAACGAGAGCCATAGATGATTTTGAGTGCATAGCGATTTTCGGTGATTTTGATGCCGACGGTGTTACATCGACGGCACTTTTGTATACATATCTCGAGTCGAAGGGCGCAAATGTGCTCTGGTATATTCCCGACAGGCTCACCGAGGGTTACGGATTGAGCGTTTCGGCGGTTGAAAAATTGAAGGAGATGGGCGCACAGCTCATAGTCACTGTCGATAACGGCGTGAGTGCGGCAGATGCCGCCGAGCGTGCGTATGAGCTCGGTATGGAGCTTGTTATAACCGACCACCATAAGGTGCCCGATGTTATGCCCCGAGCCGAGGCGATAGTCGATCTTCACCGTACCGACTGTGACAGTCAGTTCAAGGAGCTTTGCGGCGCAGGCGTTGCGTTTAAGCTTGCGTGTGCAATGGAGCTTGAGGACGATACGGCGGTCATTGAGGACTTTGCCGATCTCGCCGCAATAGGTACGATAAGTGATGTTGTCAGCCTTACTGGTGAAAACCGTGCGATAGTCAAAGCCGGACTTAAAAGTATAAACAACCGCTCGAGAGCCGGTATAAACGAGCTTTTGAATGTTGCCGATATGGGCGGAAAATATATGAACGCCTCCTCTGTTGCATTCACTGTTTCACCTCGGATAAATGCCGCAGGCAGAATGGGCTCGGCAAACCGTGCGCTTGAGCTTCTTTTGAGCGATGATCCCGACACCGCAAACGATCTCGCTCAGATGATACACGAGGCGAACCGAGAGCGGCAGAGGATAGAGGGGGAAATATTGGCGCAGGTCGAGCAGCAGCTTGCCGAATGTCCCGATATACGATATGCTCCCGTAATAATTGCGGACGGTGAGGATTGGCACAACGGCGTTATCGGCATAGTTGCCGCAAGAATACAGGAGAAGTATTCAAAGCCGTGCATAATAATTTCACGCTCAAGTGCAGACGGTACGGCAAGAGGCTCGGGCAGAAGCACCGAGGGCTTCTCCCTTTACGATGCTATAAAGAATTCACAGCATCTTTTGACGCATTTCGGCGGACATACTCAGGCGGCGGGACTTTCACTGCTTGCTGAGGACGTTCCCGAGCTTCGCCGTGAGATAATCGAATATGCACTCAATACCGAGATACCGTTTCCCGTTCAGAATATCGATTTGAAGCTGAATCCTGCTCATATATCAATGGATATACTCGATGCGGTTTCGTCTCTCGAGCCTTTCGGCGCAGGCAATCCTCAGCCGATATTCGGACTTTACGGCATGAAGATAGAGGGCTTTTCGCCCGTAGGTAACGGCAAGCATATGCGTATTACCGTCACCAAGGGCGAGACGAAGCTGTTCGCCATGTATTTTGGGATGAACGAACGCTCCTTCTTTTACAGCGTGGGAGATACGGTTGACCTTGCCGTGAATCTCGAGAAAAACGAGTATATGGGCAATGTCCGTATAGGTGTTTACATCAGGAATATGCGCCCCTCCGGCAGTGATGATATAAAGGTTTTGGAGGGCATGAGACTGTTTGACAAAGTGATGCACGGCGATCCGCTGACCCCCGAGCAGGCGGCGGCGGCACTGCCGGACAGAAATCTCTGCGGTGCGGTTTACACTCAGATAAAACGCCATGGATCATGGAGTGCTGAGTATGAGCTTTTGTGTATGCGCTCGGGCTTTTCGGAAGAAAATATATGCAAGGTTGCGTGTGCGGTTGAAATAATGGTGCAGACGGGTGTTATAAACCGCAGTCCCGTAGGCAATGTTGTTATAAATGAAAGCAGTCCCAAGGTGAATCTTGAGACAGCACCGTTGATGCAGCATATCAGGAGCTTTTTGTAAGGGGAGTGACAGTGTGAGATCGTGGGAAGAAAAAATAAACGGAGAGCCGGAGAAGAAAAACGAGCCGTCGGATTTTTCGGACGGAAGCTCGTCGTTTGATGACGGCTTTGACGCTCTGTGGGAAAAAATCAAAACTATGTACCGTGACGATGAGCTTGAGGTTATAAAGCGTGCCTATGCCCTCGCAAAGGATAAGCACCGCACCCAGCTCAGACACTCGGGCGAGCCTTATATAATTCATCCGATAGCGGTTGCAAATATTCTTGCCGATCTCGGTATGGACAGCGAATCACTCGCCGCCGCTCTGCTGCACGACACAGTAGAGGATACCGATGTCACAAAAGAGGATATAGCACATGACTTCGGTGAAGAGATAGCACAGCTTGTTGACGGCGTGACAAAGCTTGCGAAGGTTCCGACAGAGACAAAGGAAGAGGCACAGGCTGAGAATATCAGAAAAATGCTCCTTGCCATGTCGAACGATATAAGGGTCATAATCATCAAGCTTGCCGACAGGCTTCACAATATGCGAACGATAGGCTATGTCAGAGAGGAAAAACGCCGTGAAACGGCACTCGAAACTCTCGAAATTTACGCCCCCATCGCTCACCGATTAGGTATCCGAGCGATAAAGGAGGAACTTGAGGATCTCGCCATAATCTGTCTTGACCCCGTTGCATATAAGGAGATAGACGAGTCTTTGAATGCACAGAGCGAGTCACGCAAAGAGTTCCTTGATAATATTATAGAGAAAATCAAGGAGAGGGTAGCTCCGCTTGTCTCCGGCTGCAAGGTCGAGGGCAGAATAAAGAGCGTTCACGGAATTTACCGTAAGATGTATATCAGAGGTAAAAATTTCGGTGAGATATATGATATTTACGCAGTCAGAATAATAGTCGAATCGGTGATTGATTGTTATAACTGTCTGGGCGTTATCCACGATATGTTCCGACCCCTCCCGAACAGGTTCAAGGACTATATCTCGACCCCCAAGCCGAATATGTATCAGTCGCTTCATACCACTGTCATAGGCAAGGAGGGTATACCCTTCGAGGTTCAGATAAGGACATGGGAAATGCACCAGACTGCCGAATACGGTATTGCGGCGCATTGGAAATATAAGCTCGACGGCGGCACTGCCGGTGCAAGCTTTGATAAACGCCTTGCGTGGATTCGTCAGATGCTCGAGAGTCAGAACGACTCGGAGGATGTTGAGGATATTGTACGCACTATCAAGAGCGACCTCGTGCCCGAGGAGGTTTTTGTGTTCACTCCCAAGGGCGATGTTATAGATTTGCCCGTTGGCGCAACGGTTATCGACTTTGCTTATGCCATACATTCCGCCATCGGCAACCGTATGACTGGTGCAAAGGTGGACGGAAGAATCGTGCCGCTTGATTATCAGGTCAAAACGGGCGAGATAGTCGATGTTCTCACCTCGTCTCAGCAGAGCAAAGGCCCGAGTCGTGATTGGCTCAAGATAGTCAAGACCAGCGAGGCACGCAGTAAGATACGCAACTGGTTCAAAAAGGAACGCAGAGAGGAAAATGTTGCCGAGGGCAGGAGTGAGGTTGAGCGAGAGTTCAGACGCAGCTTTATTCGCCTGCCCGATGACGAGATGAAGAGCTTCCTTGAGCGTATAGCGGAAAGACAGCATTTTGATACCGTTGAGGACTTTTATGCGGCAATAGGCTATGGCGGCGTGTCGCTTATCCGTATGATGCCGCATATCAAGGATGAGTATAATAAGATAGTCAAAGCATCCGCTCCGCCCGAGATAGTCATAACTCAGCCCAAAAAGCGAGTTAAGAGCAGTGAGGGTGTCATCGTTGAGGGAATTGACAACTGCCTTGTCAAATTCTCACGCTGCTGTAATCCGCTCCCGGGTGATGCTATAGTCGGCTTCATCACGAGGGGACACGGTGTGTCCATCCATACGAGAGACTGCAGCAATGTCCCGAAAGATCTCGAGAACTGCGGCGATAAGGAGCGTTGGATAAATGCGTATTGGGATAGCTCAGTTAAGGAGGATTTCCGTGCAACGCTTATGATTTCCTGCCTCAACCGAGTCGGTATGCTTGCCGATTTGTCGGTTCAGCTTGCCAATATGCACGTTATGATAAATGATATAAATACTCGCAATTTCAAGGACGGCAGAACGAGCATCTCGATGACGATAACGGTCTCGGGAATCGAACACCTCAACAGCGTTTCTGCAAAGCTCTTGCGTATTGACGGCGTTTTGAGCGTGGAAAGAGCCGCCACATAATAAGGAGGAATTATGAGAGCTGTAGTTCAGCGTGTCACTCATTCGAGCGTGAGTGTGGATAATAAAATTGTCGGTGAGGTCGGCAGGGGTTATAATGTCCTGCTCGGCGTAGTCGAGGGCGATACCGATGAGCAGGCGAGAGTGCTTGCAGGCAAAATTGCAAGACTGCGTGTTTTTGAGGATGAAAACGGCAAGATGAATCTCAGTGTAAACGATATAGACGGTGAAATACTTGCCATATCACAGTTTACTCTGTGTGCTGATTGCAAAAAGGGCAACAGACCATCCTTTACATCCTCCGCTCATCCCGATGAAGCCAAACGGCTTTATGACCTTTTCTGTGAAGAGCTCTCTGCAAACGGAGTAAAAAAGGTTGAAAAGGGCGTGTTCGGTGCAGATATGGCGGTTGAAATTTCCAACGACGGCCCTGTTACCATAATGTTAGATACGGATATCTGGAGGAAATAAGATGATGAAAATACACACCCTGCCGTTAGGCCCTGTGCAGGCAAACTGCTATGTCGTTGTCGATGAGCAGAGCGGAGAGGGCGCAGTGATAGACCCCGGCGAATACACCGAGGAACTTAAATTACTTATCAAAAACGAGGTCAAAACGCTCAAATATATCCTGCTCACTCACGGCCATTATGACCACATTCTTGGTGTTGCACCGCTCAAGGCGGACTTCCCCGAGGCAAAGATTGCCATACATCCTTATGACAGCTCATGCCTTAAAAACGAGCAGATAAGCCTTGCGACCCATGTTGAAAACGGACTTCAGCAGTATGTTGATTACGATCTTCTTGCACAGGAGGGCTTTGAAGCGAGACTCGGTGAGACGGTGTTGCGTGCTATCCATACTCCGGGTCACACTCTCGGCGGTGTATGCTATATTGAAGAGCGTGAGCGTGTGATTTTCTCCGGAGATACTCTCTTTTGCCGCACCGTTGGCAGAACAGATCTGCCCGGCGGAGATTGGGATACTATGGTTGAAAGCCTCAAACGCCTTGCCGCCCTCGAGGGTGACTATACGGTGTATACGGGCCATAATCGCTCCACCAAGCTTTCCGATGAGCGTGTCAGAAACAGATATTTAAGAAAAATACCTTTGGATTTATAAGGAAAACGCCTATGCTTTTGTATATCAGCGGCCATGATTTTCACTATGAGATGGAAAATCTCTGCCGTGTGTTCTTCCCGAATGAAAAAATAACAGTTACCCCCGATTTGCCCGAGGGTGAAGCCGTGCTGACTTATCTTGATGAGACGGACTGCGGCTCTCAGGTGCGTGTAGAGGTGCGTGTCGGAGCCGAAAAGGTCTGCCGTACAGCCCCCGTGCCGAAGACCGACGAGCCCGAGCGTGACGAGTGCGAGAGGGCGATGGCGAGGGAGCTTTTCTCTGCTCTCTGTGCTGTGTGCGGCTATGTTCCGCCGTGGGGCATACTCACGGGTGTCAGACCCTCAAAGCTCATGCTCTCGCTTATAGATAAATACGGTGAGCAGGGCGCATATGCCTATTTTACCGATAAGCTTCTTGTCAGCGACGATAAAACACGCCTTGCTCAAAGCGTCGCCGCAACGGAACGGGACATAATCGCAATAGGCGATGAACGTTCCTTCAGCCTTTATATTTCGATTCCCTTTTGCCCCTCAAGGTGCAGCTATTGCTCGTTTGTTTCACATTCGATAACGAATGCAAACGCCGCAAAGATGTTGCCGATTTATGTTGAAAATCTCTGCCGAGAACTTGAAATAACAGGCGAAACGGCAAGTGAGATCGGACTTCGGCTTGAGAGCGTGTATATCGGCGGCGGCACGCCGGGCATACTTTCGCCCGAACAGCTTGAAAAGGTCGCTTCGGCAGTTGAACGCAGCTTTGATATGTCAACTGTTCGTGAGTATACCGTGGAGATGGGCAGACCCGAGACTGTAACCGCCGAAAAGCTGGCAGTGCTCAAGAAGCATAGTATTGACAGAATCAGCATAAATACCCAGACGCTCAATGACAGTGTGCTCGAGGCGGTCGGCAGACGGCATACCTCCGAGGATTTTTATTCGGCATTTGCACTTGCCCGTGAGTGCGGATTCGATAATATAAATGTCGATCTTATCGCAGGACTTCCGACAGATACTCTCGAGAGCTTCAAGCGTTCCGTGGACGGCGTTGCAGCACTTTCGCCGGAGAATATCACCGTTCATTCGCTTGCACTCAAGTCCGCATCTACCCTTGCCGAGCACGGCCACGCTGTCAGCGAGGGCGAGACGGCAGGGGAGATGATAGAATATTCTCACCGTGTGCTGTTTGACGGCGGTTATATACCTTACTATATGTACCGTCAAAGTCGCTGTGTCGGCAATCTTGAAAATGTCGGCTGGTGCAAGTCGGGCACGGAGTGCAAGTATAATGTCTTTATGATGGAGGAGACCCATACCGTCCTCGCCGCAGGTGCAGGAGCGGTGACGAAACTCAAAAAGCCCAATTCCAATTACATCGAGCGTATTTTTAACTACAAATATCCATATGAATATAATGCCCGATTTGATACTCTCATGGAACGCAAGAAGCGTATAGCGGAGTTCTATTCGGAGATTTTAGTCAATAAGGACTGATATTTTGGAATATTTGTCACGGATAAACGAAATGGCGAAAAGCTGCCCCGAAAAGCTCATAGAGCAGTCCGAAAGGCACTACGCCGAGCAGCTTGACCGAGCGGCAAAAAGTATATTTGACGACCGAAAAAAGCGTATCGTTATGCTCGCAGGGCCGAGTGCATCGGGTAAAACCACCACGGCAGGGCTTATCAAAAGCCGCCTTGAGTACCTCGGTGCAAAAGCCTTTACCATCTCGCTCGACGACTTTTATCACGACCAGCGTGATGCACTCGTGGGTGAGGACGGCAAGCCCGATTATGAATCTGTCAAGGCTCTCGATGTCGAGCTTATCGATTCGTGCCTCGAAGATATAATAAACACAGGCTCCGCCCGTATGCCGTACTTCGACTTTGTGAGTGGCAAGAGGGTCGGATTTTCCAAGCCGATAACGCTCGGAGAGGATGATGTGCTGATAGTCGAGGGCATACATGCTCTCAATCCCGAGATTACGGACAGCTTGCCGCAGGATAGTCTTTCAAAGCTGTATGTGAGTGTATCCTCACGTATCGCTTCGGACGACGGCGAGATTCTCATGACAAAGCGAAATCTCCGCTTTGTGCGTAGGCTTGTCAGGGATTATTATCACCGTGCAAGCAGTGTTGAACGCACCTACGACCTGTGGGGCGGTGTGCAAAGGGGAGAGGATAAATATATTTTTCCTTACAGCACGCTCGCCGGAATAAAGATAGATTCACTTCATGCCTATGAGCCGTGCGTATTCCGCACCCTTGCGGAGCCGATGCTCGAATCCGTCTCGAAGGACAGCGTTTGGTATTCCGATGCCCGAGCAATGCTCGAAAAGCTGTCTGCTTTTTCGCCTATCCCGATAGATGCAGTGCCCGAAAATTCACTGCTCAATGAATTTATAAAATAAATAAACGGTAAATTTTTTGCCGAACCGTTGATAATGCGGCGGTTAGGCTATATAATTAAGCTGATAAGCTAATATCAAGGAGGTTTACCCTTGGCTGAGAGAAAGAAACAGTCGCTCTTGAACGGTGCAATAATACTTGTCATCTCGACATTGGTGGTCAAGGTGATCGGTCTGTGCTTTAAAATGCCGCTGGGCAATATGCTCGGACTTGTCGGCATAGGCTACTTCAATTCCGTCTATGTCATCTACACGCCCATCTATGCCATCTCTATGGCAGGCTTGCCCATAGCGGTTTCACGCATGGTTGCGGAGGATGTTGCACTCAATCGCTACCGTGAGGCCCGTATGACCTTGAAAACGGCACGCAAGATATTCTTGCTTGTCGGAACGGCAGGCACGCTTTTGATGATGATAATTGCGGTGCCGTATGCCCTCTTTATTTCCGATATCAAGAATCTGCCTGCACTTTTGGCGGTCTCTCCGTCAATATTCCTTTGCTGCTATGTCTCGGCTTACAGAGGCTATTATGAGGGACTTCGCAATATGATCCCCACTGCAGTTTCGCAGATAATCGAAGCTCTCGGCAAGCTTATTATCGGCCTTGTTTTTGCAAAACTCATCATGTCCTACGGCGTGAATGTGTATAACAGCGGCATACAGGCAGGGCAGACGACGGTCGTTGTGTTCGGCAAAGAGGTCTCGACCCTTACCGAGGCTTACAGTGTCATCTATCCCTGGGCGGCGGCGGGAGCAATACTCGGAGTTACCCTCGGCGCACTTGTCAGCCTTATTTATCTCGGCATCCGCCACAGAGTTAAGGGTGACGGCATAACCCGTCTTGAGCTTGTCAATTCGCCCAAGCCTCCGAAAAATTCGGAGATAGCACATCATATGATAAGCATTGCCGTGCCGATACTTTTAAGCTCGCTCGTGCTCAATGCAACAAACCTTATTGATGCCGTTACCATTCAGAGCCGACTGCTCCACGCAATCGAGAACGGCTCGGATGTCATATATAATATGTATAAGGCATCAATAGATGCGGATACCGCAAAACAGCTTTTGGATATAACCAATCACTCCGACTTCAAGACCTATCTTTACAGTGCTTATAACACATCGGTCGATTTCAAGAATCTTGTTCCGATGATAACCGTTTCTCTCGGTGTCAGCGCATTGCCGGCACTTGCCGAGGCGTGGGTAGTTAAGGATAAAAAGGCAATAAACAGCTCGATAAATACCGTTCTTCGTGTCTGTATGCTCATTGCTCTTCCTGCCGGTATCGGCATGGGTGTGCTTGCAACTCCCATACTTACTCTCATCTACGGTAGAGGACACATGGCGGACGATATTGCGATTATCGCTCCTATAGTAGCCGTGTTCGGCTTTACCACTGCGTTCATGTCAATATCAACTCCGCTCACAAACCTTCTTCAGGCGGTCGGCAGAACGGATATTCCCGTTAAGACCATGCTCGTAGCGGCGGTAGTCAAGATAATCTGCAACTTTGTTCTCGTCGGCATACCGAGTCTCAACATTATCGGTGCGGTCATCGGCACAGTGCTGTTCTATGTCATAAATGTCGTTTTGAACATTATAGCTATTATAAGGGTCACTCATGTCAAGATAAATATAAAGGCGGATATTCTGAAGCCTCTTATCTCGGCGGTTGCCTGCGGTGCTGCGGCATGGGCGGCATACGGAATCCTCAACGATTTTGTCCTGAAAAGTATCAGCCACGGCTCGAGCATAGCACTGATTTTCGCAATAGGAATTGCCGTGGTCGTCTACGCTTTGTCGTTGCTTGTCCTGAAAGGAATTATGCGTGAAGATGTAGAATCTTTACCGATGGGCGAAAAAATTGCAAAAGTACTTGAAAAATATAAGCTTTTAGGTTAAAATACTATTCAGCAATAAAAATGGGTAAAACTATGGTTGATTTTAAGTTTAAAGAAAAATACAATATGGACGACCTTTTGGAGATTATGCGTCTGCTTCGCTCTCCCGACGGCTGTCCGTGGGATGCCGAGCAAACTCATGAGAGTATTCGCAAGAACCTTATCGAAGAAACCTATGAGGTCATCGAGGCTATCAACAAGGATGATAAGGAGCTTATGATCGAGGAGCTCGGTGATGTGCTTATGCAGGTCGTGTTCCATTCACAGATCGAGCAGGAGGCAGGCAACTTCGACTTCGGTGATGTTACCGACGGAGTGTGCAAAAAGCTTGTTGAGCGCCATCCCCATGTTTTCGGTGAGGTTGAAGTTGACAGTGTGAGTGATGTGCTCGATAATTGGGACACAATCAAACGTCGCAAAAAGGGGCAGAAGAAGGGCAGCGTCCCCATGCTTACCATCCCGAGAGAGCTTCCGGCTCTGATGCGTGCGACCAAGATACAGAAAAAGGCGGCGATTGCCGGCTTTGATTGGGACGATGTTTCCGGTGCTCAGGAAAAGGTGCTCGAAGAGGCTCGAGAGCTTTCCGAGGCCATAGCAAATGACGATAAGGAAAATATCTCAGAGGAGCTCGGTGATCTGCTCTTTTCCGTGGTCAACGTATCACGCTTTGTCGATTGTGATGCAGAGGAGGCTTTGACCGCCGCTTCGGATAAGTTTATCAGCCGCTTTGTCAGGGTTGAACAGCTTGCCGCCGAGCGTAATATAGATATGAGCTCCGCTTCGCTCGAAGAGCTTGACAAGCTCTGGGATGAGGCAAAGGCGGAGAGCAGAAAATAAATGATGACTGTGTCCTAAACGGGGCATTGCATAAAAGAAAACTTTTAAAATCAAAACAAAAGGAGAACGCGTAATGAATAAGACAGAGTTTATCGCTGCCGTTGCAGCAAAAGAAGGACTTGAGAAGAAGACTGCCGAGAAGGCTGTCAACGCTGTTATCGCTTGCATCGGTGATGCTCTCGCATCGGGTGACAAGATCCAGATCGCAGGCTTCGGCACTTTCGAGGTCAGAGACCGTAAGGCTAAGACAGCCCGTAACCCCAGAACCGGTGAGACCATCGATGTTCCTGCTTGCAAGGTTCCCGCATTCAAGGCAGGCAAGGGCCTCAAGGATAAGGTTGCTGAGTAATTTCGGATTTTCAGGGGCAGTAATGCCCCTGATTTTTTAATTTTTGAAAGGATGCGGCTTTGCCGCAGAGAAAATGAGACTCGATAAATATTTGAAGGTATCAAGACTGATAAAACGTCGTACCGTGGCGAATGAGGTGTGCGATGCAAAGCACGTTTCGGTCAACGGCAAGGTTGCCCGTGCATCTTACGATGTCAAGGTGGGCGATGTTATCGAAATATCCATGGGTCAGAATGTCACCCGTGCCCGCGTGCTGAATGTAGCCGAGACCGTCCGCAAGGAAGATGCGGCCGCAATGTATGAAATTTTATAATTCCCATGTATAATCCGTGACCTCCCGTAGTATCAATTAACGACGGGAGGTTTTTTATATGACGGATGAAATCAAATCGGCAGTGCCGCACAATCTTATTATGGAGAGCCGCAAGCATTTGACTGTCTCGGGCGTGTCGGATGTGGACAGCTTTGATGAGCAGACGGTGATTATCTTCACCCAAATGGGTGAGCTGACAGTCAGGGGCAGCGACCTGCATATAATTAATCTGAGTGTCGATACGGGCGAGCTGAGTATCGAGGGCACGGTGGATTCGTTGAGCTATTCCGATGAACAGCCGAAGGGCGGCGGATTTTTCAGCCGAGTGTTTCGCTGATGGAGTATATTCAAGGTTTAGACGGACAGCTCACTGTCTTTATGCACTCTTTGGGAATAGGCTTTTTCTTTGCGGTCATCTATGATGTGATGTGTGCCGTGCGATTCCTGCTGCCGGGCGGCAGACGAGTGATGTTCTTGACCGATATTCTTTATGCGGTCATCTGCGCCTTTTGCTCGTTTTGCTTTATGCTTGTCATAAACGAGGGGCGTGCCATGATATATACGGTTGCGGCACAGCTTATCGGCTGGACGGCTCACAGACTGAGCGTGGGAGCGGTTGCGAGATGTGTGGGGGAGCATGTTGTATCTGTGCTTTGCAAATTCTTTCACAACATATATGCACTCGCAGCCCGTCCGTTTATCTTTCTAAAGTCAAAAATATCCTCCGAATTGTCGGTTGCTGCCGAGAAAAGAAAAACAAAGTTCGATAAAAATGAAAAAAATCCGAATTTACTCTTGAAAAAGTGGCAAAAGATGTTGTATACTTTTAATAGGTTAATATACCTAAGGGAAAGAAGAACAAAATTCAAAGGAAAGCGGAAGAATGTCGGGAAAAAAGCGCGGACTCCAAAAAAGATATAGCACCATACTGATGATCGTTGCGGCGGTCGCAGTGTGCTATTTTCTTATTTCATTTTTTGTCATGCGCTCCGACCTCAAGTCGCAGGAAAAGTATTACGCTCAGCTCAACACTCAGCTCGCTGAGAAGAAGGCTGAAAACGAGGAGCTGAAAAAGCTCGTTGACAGTTCCGATCTTGATGAATATGTTGAAAAAATAGCAAGAGATGAGCTCGGCTATGTCTTCCCCGATGAACGAGTATATTACAATGAACAGCAGTCGGCGGACAAGTAAGAGGGGAGCAGCAGTTAATGCAAATTGAGCAGGGTAGCGTTGTTAAAGGTAAGGTAACAGGTCTTACCGATTTCGGTGCATTTGTTGAGCTTGAGGGCGGAAAAACGGGAATGATACATATCTCCGAGGTTTCCTCCTCATATGTTAAGGATATAAAAGAGCATTTGCAGTTGAATCAGGAAGTTACCGCAAAAGTAATTTCGATAAGTCCGGAGGGTAAGATAGCTCTCTCGATCAAGAAGCTCAATGCAGACAGCGAGCGTCCGGCACGCAGGAGTCGTCCCACGGGAGACAGGCCGCAGGGGGGCAGACCTCATCAGCAGTCATCCGCACCTCGCCGTCAGCCTCAGCAGAGCAGACCCGTGGAGGTTGTCTCTCAGGAGACCTCGGGCAACCAGTCCTTTGAGGATATGATGGCAAAGTTCAAGCAGGTCAGCGATGAAAAGATGACCGATTTAAAAAGATCCTCCGATTCAAAGCGCAGCGGCGGATATTCCCGTCGAGGCGGCGGCAGGCAGTAAGTACCGGGTGGGCAGAATTGCCCACCTTTTTTTGACTAAATACAGGATGTGATTTTGTGATAATCAAGAACGCCGTTATACATACCGTTACAAACGGCACGATAGAAAACGGATATATCGAGTTTGATGAGAAGATAATTTCGCTCGGTGATATGAGCGAATGTCCCGAGGGCGAGGCTTATGATGCCAACGGTGCGGCACTCTATCCCGGCTTTATAGACGCACATACGCATATCGGTATAACCGAGGATTCGCTGACCTTTGAGGGTGAGGACTGCAACGAGATGACCGACCCCGTCACTCCTAATCTCAGAGCACTCGATGCCGTCAATGCACTCGACCGCTGCTTCGAGGAGGCGAGGGCGGCAGGTGTCACCTGCGTGCTGACCTGCCCCGGCAGTGCGAACCCGATAGCAGGACAGATAGCCGCAATCAAAACCTACGGTGTCTGCGTTGACGATATGGTGGTCAAGGCTCCTGCGGCGATGAAATTTGCTTTGGGCGAGAATCCCAAGACTGTGTATAATGACAAGAAAATGGCTCCGAGCACAAGAATGGCAACTGCCGCAATAATCAGAGAGCAGTTGACCAAGACTCGTGAGTATATAAAAAAGGATAAAGATAAGCGTGAGTTTGATGCAAAGCTCGATGCCCTTGCTCCTCTGTTTGAGAGCGGTATGCAGATGCACATCCACGCCCACCGTGCGGATGATATTTTTACTGCCGTGCGTATTGCTGAGGAATTCGGGCTTGATTACTGCGTTGTTCACTGCACGCAGGGTCATATTATAGCCGACAGGCTTGCAAAGTCAGGTGTCAAGGCATTCAGCGGTCCGCTTATCAGTGACCGTTGCAAGCCGGAGCTTAAGGATTCCACTCCGGCGACTCCGGGAGTTATGAGTAAATCGGGTGTAAAGACCGCTATTATCACCGACCATCCGGTTATTCCGATACAGTATCTCGCAATTTGTGCAGGACTTGCCGTGCGAGAGGGTATGGAGCACGATGAGGCCATTCGCGCCATAACAATAAACCCTGCCGAGATGTGCGGCATTTCCGACCGTGTCGGCTCACTTGAGGTCGGCAAGGATGCGGATATGAGCCTTTTTGATTGCGATCCGTTGACACTTTCTGCCAAACCTTTGCTTGTTATAGGCAATGGTGAGGTGCTCCGAGGAGGCAACGCCGATGCGTGAAATAAATGTTGAGCTTATCACCGATGCTGTCAGCCAAGCGTGTATAAGCGCCAATAAAATTCTGCCGAATGATCTGGTTTCACTCATCGAGGACGGAGCAAAGGCAGAGACACAGGATGTCCCCAAGGATATAATGTGCCGTCTTTGTGACAATATCTGCGCTGCAAAGGAGCTTGATATTCCCGTGTGTCAGGATACGGGTATGGCGGTCATCTTTGCCAAGGTGGGTCAGGAGGTTCATTTTGTCGGCGGAAGCTTTAGGGATGCGGTCAACGCCGGTGTCGCCAAGGGCTATACCGAGGGCTATCTCAGAAAGTCGGTTGTCAAAGATCCGTTAAGACGAGTTAATACCGGTGACAACACTCCGGCAGTTTTGCATATTGAACTCGTCGAGGGCGATAAGGTCGAGTTGACCGTTGCACCCAAGGGCTTCGGCAGCGAGAATATGAGTGATCTGAAAATGTTCACGCCCTCCGCAACGGTTGAGGACATAATAGATTATGTTGTCGGCGTGGTTGAAAGTGCCGGAAGCAATCCCTGTCCGCCTATGGTGATAGGTGTCGGTATCGGCGGCGATTTCGAGCAGTGTGCTCTGCTTGCCAAAAAAGCACTCTGCCGCCCCGTCAGTGAGCCTAATCCCGATGATTTTTATGCCGATATCGAGCAAAGAATACTCAAAAAATCCAACGCTCTCGGTATAGGGCCGCAGGGCTTCGGCGGCAAAACGACCGTTCTCAGTGCGGCGGTTCAAGCCGCTCCGACTCATATTGCAGGTCTTCCCGTGGCAGTGAATATCGGCTGTCACGTAACTCGACACAAGACTGTTATCATATAAATTCAGAATATTTGTAAATTTTTTAGAAAAGTCGCTCTTTACTATTTATTTTTTTAGGCACTTGTGCTACAATAAAATCAGAGACAAGGTTCTCTAATAAATTTAAGGGGCTGACATTATGAAAATAGTCATTACAGGACGCAAGTGTTCGCCGAGAGAATCCTTCAAAGAGAGAGCGGAGAAAAAGCTTGCCAAGGTCGAACGCTTTTTCGGTGATGAAGCGGAGGCGAAGATAACCGCCACCGTTGAAAAATCCGGTCAAACAGTTGAGATAACCGTTACGAACAACGGTATGATATTCCGTTCGCAGGAGCGGGCGGAAAATATGAACGATGCGCTTGACCGTTGTGTTGATTCGCTCGTTCGCCAGATCCGCAAGAATAAGACAAAGCTCGAGAAGCGTATGCGTGCCGTGTCGTTTGATGAGCTTAATGACGGAGCAGATGTTGCGGAAGAAAAAGAGTATGAGCTTGTCAGGTCGAAGCACGTTGCACTTAAGCCGCAGACGGTTGACGAAGCGATACTTCAGATGAATATGCTCGGTCATGAATTTTATATGTTTGAAAACGAAGCAACAGGACTTGTCAGCGTGGTATATTGCCGCACAGACGGCGGTTACGGCCTGCTTGAGCCCGATGCCGAGTAATTAAAAAATTTGCTTTTCCAAGGGGACGCCCTGGTGCGTCCCCTCATTTTTGTAAAGCTGAAAGGTAGTTTTGATGAATATCAATTTCGCAGTACCCTGTCTGTTAGGACTCGAGGCACCCATTGCCGAAGAGCTGAGAAATATGGAGGCGTCGGATGTCCGTGCCGAAAACGGCCGTGTCCTCTTCAGCGGCGATGAAAATATGCTCGCCCGTGCAAATATCTGTTCCCGATTTTCGGAGCGTGTTCTGGTGCTTTTGGGCACCTTCGAGGCGCATAGCTTTGAGGAGCTGTTTCAGGGCACACGTTCACTCCCGTGGGAGCAGTGGATCGGAGCACAGGATGCCTTCCCCGTTAAGGGATATTCAATCGATTCCGACCTTTTCAGCGTTAGGGATTGTCAGTCGATAATCAAAAAGGCCGTTGTTGAGCGGCTCAAGAGTAAGTATTCTATCGAGTGGTTTGAGGAGAGCGGCCCCGTTTATCAGATACAGTTCTCGATTATGAAAAATCAGGTCTCGCTCATGCTTGACACCTCGGGAGCAGGACTTCATAAGCGTGGATACAGGCAGAATGCCAACGACGCTCCAATAAAGGAGACCCTTGCGGCATCGCTGTGCTGGTTTTCACGCCTTCGCCCGTATCATTCACTTTATGACCCGATGTGCGGCTCGGGCACAATACTTATCGAGGGCGCAATGATGGCGAGAAACATTGCCCCCGGAATCAACCGAAACTTCTCTGCCGAGCGTTGGGAGAATATCCCCCGTGAGGTTTGGTATACCGAGCGTGAAAGAGCGAGAGATCTCGAGCGTGAGCCGAACGGATTCTTTGCCTACGGCTCGGATATAAGCCGTGAAGCGGCGGCACTCACAGCCGCAAATGCCGAGGCGGCAGGTGTTGACGATCTTATAAGTGTACGCTGCCTCGAGGTTAAAAAATTCGAGCCGCAGACCGATAGGGGAACGCTTATCTGCAATCCGCCCTACGGTGAGCGTATGCTTGATATTGAGCAGGCAAATGCACTTTACCGTGATATGGGTCGAGTGTTTGAACGCCGTCGCGGCTGGTCATACAGCATAATTACTCCATCCGATACCTTTGAATCCGAGTTCGGCAGAAAGGCCGATAAACGCAGAAAATTATATAACGGCATGATAAAGTGTCAGTTATTTATGTATTTTAAATAATGAAGGAAAGAGAAGGAGGATTTTTTATGAAACATATTTTCCTTGTAAACCCTGCGGCAGGTAAGAGCGGAAACGCCGAAAGTATTATCCGCCCGCAAATCGAAGCATATTGTGATAAGGCAGGCATTGATTACGAGATTTATGTCACCAAATGTCAGGGCGATGCACAGCAGCATTGCAACGAGCTTGCCAAAACAGGCGAGAGCTACCGCTTCTACGCTTGCGGTGGTGACGGTACTATTTATGAGGTCGCCAATGGTATATTCGGCTATCCCAACTGTGAATTTGCCGCGATTCCTCTCGGCTCGGGCAACGACTTTATCCGTCTGTTCGGCACAAAGGAGCAGTTTTGCGATGTCGAGGCGCAGGTTACCGGTATCCCCGTGGAGCTTGATGTTATCAAGTGCGGCGATAAGATAGCGGTCAACCAGTGCTCAATGGGTATGGATGCAGAGGTCTGTGCGAAGCAGGCTGATTTCAAGAAGCTTCTGCTCGTCAACGGCGAGATGGCTTACGGTCTTGCGGCTGTCCGTGCGCTGTTTAAGCATTTGGGTCACAGATTCACTATCAAGATCGATGACAATGAGCCTTATACAGACGATGTGCTGTTCTGTGTCTCCGCCAATTCCCGTTGGTACGGCGGCGGCTATCAGGCGGCACCGAAAGCATGGCCCGATGACGGTAAGCTTGATTTTGTTATTATCAAGAACGCAACCAGCCGTATCCGCCTGTTCCCCTTGCTTCAAATATATAAGAAGGGTCAGCATCTTGACCTTCCCATCACAAAGTATGTCAACGGAACTCGCCTTGAGGTTCACAGCGATGTTCCGGCGGCTGTCAATATTGATGGCGAGTGCGAGTTTGTTACGGATTGCGTGTTTGAGCTGATACCCAAGGGAATCAAGTTCGTTGTTCCGCAGTTCTCCTCGTTCCACGAGGGCAGAGCCGAGCGTGAAGCAAACAGAGCGTAAGCTGAGAATTAAAAAAAGCACTGCCTCACTCGGGGCAGTGCTTTGAATATAGGTTATTCGGTTACGGTGTCGGTGCGGAGCCTGTATCTGTTTTCTCTCAAAAGTCTTATGAGACAGCGTGGGCAGGCAGGTCTTTCCTCGAGGAACAGTCCGCCGGGGTGTTCGCTGTGTATTCCATGGAAATCGGAGCCGGAGGTCATGATTTTAAACGAATACTTCTTTGCCCAGGCGAGAGCTATGTCGTTGCTCGAATTGTGTCCCGGATGTCCGTTGTAGACCTCGATTCCGTCAAGAAGCTTGTAGTCCATTATGGTCATTCCCTGCCTGAACGGGTGAGCCTGAATGACGAGAAGATCGTTTTTGTCGGCAATGGGGCGGAATGCCTTGAGGTTTTCAATCTCGTTTAGCCTCGGATTATTGCAGATGAAATCCTCGTTGAAGCCGTAGACGAGATAGTCGTTGTTGTTTTCGCAAAAACGGATCTCCATGCCGAGCAAAACGCTGAAATTTTCATCCTCGAGAGCTTTTGCGGCTCTGTAACCGGAAAGAAAATGCTCTGCTTTTTTCTCCCACGGCTCATTTTCAAGATTTCTGAATGTGTCCGGATTCATGTGGTCGGTTATAACAACGCCGTCATACCCGAGTGCCTTGTATCTCTTTACGATGTCCTCGGCGGAAATATCACTGCATCGGCTTGTCTGAGACGAGTGCGAGTGTATTTCAAAAAGATATTCTTTCATATTGTTCACGCTTTCTGTTTTATTCAACTCATTATACTCCGCTTCCGGAGCTTTATCAATCAAAAAATCAACATTTCGGAGCTGTTATGAAAAATTATTCGCTTATAATTTGGGATTTTAACGGGACACTGCTTGATGATGTCGGAGCGGCGCTTGATTCCGTCAACGATATGCTTGACAAAAGAGGCAAACCGCTTATAAATTTGACGCAGTACCGTGAATATATAGATGTGCCGATAAGGCATTTTTATGAGCAGGTACTCGACCTTGAAAAAGAGGACTATAATGACATTCTACTCGAGTATCAGCAGGGCTATGAGCTTCATGTCAAGGATTGCGGACTTACAAGGTTTGTCCACTCGGCACTCGAAAGGGCAAAGGAACAGGGCATACCGCAGATAGTTTTGTCCTCAAGCGAGCAGAGCCAGCTTGAAAGACTCCTCGAGGACTACGGTATTGCCGAATATTTCGATGCCGTTCTCGGTGCAGAGGATATTTTGGCAGGCAGTAAAATTGAGCGTGCCGAGAGATACATAAAAGAGCATTGCGCATCTGCCAAGCGTGCTGTGGTTATAGGTGACCTCCTGCACGACTGCGATGTAGCACAGGCGATAGGCTCGAAATGTCTGCTCCTGACGAGCGGCCACCATGACCGTGCCAGACTTGAGACCTCGGGTGCACGGGTCGAGGATACGCTCGAAGACTTCGTGAGCGAAACTTAAACTCACGGTGACTCATTTTGCCTTTAAAACGGCTTTCTTCGACTTGAAGATTTTTAATATATATGGTATTATATTTAACTGCGGACAAGAACGGTTGTCCGCAGCTATTTATTACCATAAAACGGGAGAATGAAATGATAACAGTATCAGACCTCAGCTTTAATTTCGGCACACAGACCCTCTTCAAAGGCGTTGACCTCAAGTTTACGCCCGGCAACTGCTACGGCATAATCGGCGCAAACGGAGCGGGCAAATCTACCTTTTTGAAAATACTCTGCGGCGAGCTTGAGCCGTCGCACGGAGCGGTAATAATTCCGTCCACAGTCAGAATGTCCGTCCTTCGTCAGGATCACTATGCCTTTGATGAATATACCGTGCTTGACACTGTGATAATGGGCAACCGCCGTCTTTATGACATAATGAAAGAGAAGGATGCCCTCTATGAGAAACCTGATTTCAGCGAGGAAGACGGTATGCGTGCCGCAGTTCTCGAGGAGGAGTTTGCCGAGCTTGACGGCTGGGAGGCTGAGTCCGATGCGTCAAAGCTCATTCAAGGCTTGGGACTCGAGGAGAGCCTGCTGTATGAGCAGATGTCATCCCTTTCCGGTTCGCAGAAGGTCAAGGTGCTCCTTGCACAGGCACTTTTCGGCAATCCCGATATAATTCTGCTCGACGAGCCGACGAATGACCTCGATATTGCCGCTGTCAAATGGCTCGAGGACTTCTTGAGTGAATATTTCGGCACGGTCATAGTCGTTTCGCATGACCGTCACTTCCTCAATAATGTTTGCACACGAATAGTCGATATAGATTACTCCGAGATTAAAATGTATGTCGGTAACTATGAGTTCTGGTATGAGTCGAGTCAGCTCATTCAGAAGCTTATCAAACAGCAGAATAAGAAAAATGAGGAGAAAGCAAAGGAACTTCAGGCGTTCATTGCCCGTTTCTCCGCAAATAAATCGAAGTCCCGTCAGGCAACCTCGAGAAAGAAGTTGCTTGATAAATTGACGATAGAGGAACTGCCTGCATCAAGCCGCCGCTATCCGTTTGTCGGCTTTGATATGGACAGAGAGGTTGGCAAGGATATTCTCACAGTTGAGGGCCTTACGAAAGAGGTTGACGGAGTGAAGCTTCTCAACAATGTCAGCTTCACCGTTCACAAGAATGATAAAATCGCCTTTGTTGCAAAGAGTGAACAGGCGATAACCCTGCTTTTCAAGATCCTCATGGAAGAGGAGACTCCTGACAGCGGTAGCTTTAAGTGGGGCTTGAGCACCTCACGCTCGTATTTCCCTGCCGACAATTCCGCATTTTTCAACACCGACCTCAATCTTATCGACTGGATGCGTCAGTACTCAAAGGATCAGACGGAGACCTATATCAGAGGCTTCCTCGGCCGTATGCTCTTCTCGGGCGATGCGGTTCAAAAGCCCGTCAATGTCCTTTCGGGCGGCGAAAAGGTTAGATGTATGCTCTCGAGAATGATGCTCTTCGGCTCGAATGTTCTCATCCTCGACCAGCCCACCAACCACCTCGACCTTGAGTCGATAACCGCAGTTAATAACGGACTTTCCGATTTCAAGGGCAATGTGCTTTTCTGCTCTCATGACTATGAGATTGTAAATACCGTTGCAAACAGAATAATCGAAATATACGAGGACGGTATAGTAGACCATTCAGGCAACTACGATGAGTTTGTCGAGTTTAAGCAGAGCAGGGGATTGGAAGTCACCACCCTGTGAGTTGATATATTTATTACAGTGTGATATAATGTTCTTGTTAAATTACATCGGGGAGGACAGTAAAAAATGAACAGCAACAAAACTGTCAAAACCTCAAGCAGCGACCGCAGCGTGCTTATTTATCTGATAACCTGTGCAATCGTTGCCATACAGCCCCTGCTTGATATACTTTCGTCTGTGGTGATAAATCTCGGAAAGTCGAGCTATATCAGCGTTTCGGGTGCAGTCAGAGCGTTGATTATAATAGCCGTTTCCGTCTTCACCCTCGGGTTTTATAACGGAAAATACAGCCGTGCTTTCAAGGCGTATAACGTAATTGCGGCGGCATATTTCGTTATTATGTGCCTTATGGGTGCAGTCAAGGGCGACCATGTAGCGCTTTTCTATATCGTCGGACTTATGGCAGATACTTATTTCTTTGCCTTTATGTTTATGCTCGTTTTCGAGACGGCACAGCTGGTTGGCCGCAGAGTCCACCCGATAGTTATTGCCGTTACGTCGATGATATATGCATTGACGATAGTTGTGAATTATGTCTTTAAAACGACAAACTTCCGCTATTCCACTTCGTTTGCTGTGGCACTTGCTCTGCTTATTCCCACTGCACTTGCCTTTTTGATTTCGCATATCGGAACGAGCGATGAGGATGACGATTTTGCCGAGCCTACCGCTTTGTCGTGGCTTTTACCGATTGTCGGTATAGTTGTGCTGCTTGCCGGCGCAGTTATGTCAAATTCCAAGCCGGTGCTGTTTGTCAGCGTTATTTTCTCGGCAGGATTGTTTATTTGGACATTCCTTTCGTGGAGAGACGGCAGACTTGAAAATCGTCCCCCGATGCTCAAGGCGTTTGTTTCGAGTGCGCTTTTCTGCGTGCTTGTGCTGTCACTTTTGCCCCTGTCACCCGTTAAAAGTAGCTTTGACGGTACATTCAGCTTCAGAGATATGCTCTATACCTACAACGGGCCGCAGATAGCACCGAGTGAGCAGGGCGATGTCGAGCCGATTTTCGGTGATGAAGACGATGAGGACGTTGACAGCGACTATGTCCCGAATCTCGATTCCGGCTATGTGCCCGGAAGCGACAGGAAAGATGACGACAAAGAAAAGAATACCGATAAGGACAAGAGCACGAAGGCAGACGAAGACGAGGTGAAGCCGAGCGATTCAACGGAAGAATCCGAAACTCAGGAAAGCTCCGAACCTGCCGGTGATGAGAGCACGAGCGATGAAAGCTCTACCGATGAATCCACGGATGCCACCGAGCCTACCAAATGGTGGCAGACGAGACCGAATCAGTCCGATGTTGAGAGTATACTCACGCAGATTTCGCAGTATATCCCGACCCTGCCCAGCTCCACTACACCGCCGCAGTCAACAACACCTGCTCCCGATACCGAGGAGCCGGGTACGGTTGCGCCTCCCGAGACCGATGCCCCCGAGCAGGGTGGCGGAGAAACACCCGTTGCCGCAATAGGCATGGGCGCACTTAAAAGTCCCGCCTTGCCGACAGTCGGTGCGATAAATATTGACAGAACGGTTTATTATGCAAAGCAATTTACTTCCTACGGACTGCAAACAAAGCTTTTCGGTTTGAAGTACGCCGCACTTTTTGACAGCACCGATACCGTCAAAGCGGCAGCCCGTGTCCATAGCGACCCGATAACCGTGCTGTTCAATTACGGTATACTCGGATTTATCGTTTATATTTTACCTGCCGCTTTCATTTTCCTGAAGCTTATTGCCTTTATTCTCGGCAATTTGAAACTCCTGTTCCGTTCGGCAGGCTGTGCCGTGTATGTGTTTACGGGCGTGGTCGTCCTGATTCTCTCGGCACTTGACGGAGATATTCTCACCTTTTCTGCAGTCGGCGGTATGGCTTCGGTCATTTTGGCGAACGCCGTGTCCGTGTGCGACGATACCCTTGACCGCATAAAGGCCGACAAAAACGGCTGATAAATAAAGATCAATCTGCGTTCCGCTTTTTCGGGACGCTTTTTGATTTTTTGTTGCAATTCTCGACTTTTGTCTGTATACCTCCGCTTTTAGCCGAAAGATTTTTTATAAAATCCCTCATTTCAACAAAATTTATTGAATCACAAATGTACTATTTACTTTTATATTTAATAGTGTGTATAATGTGAACATTAAAATCAGCAAGCTGCCACTTTAAATGGCAAAAGCGATTTTTGAATTAACGGTAATTTATTCCTGCATTTTGCAGGGGAAGGATGATATTTGATGGAAAATCTGGGTTATTACAACGGCAAATTCGGCCCTCTTGAGGAAATGACTGTTCCGATGAATGACAGAGTTTGCTATTTCGGTGACGGTGTTTATGACGCTACCTACAGTCGCAACGGTGTAATCTTTGCGCTTGATGAGCACATCGATCGCTTCTTTAACAGCGCAGGTCTGCTCCGCATCGAGCTTCCCTGCACCAAGGACGAGATGAAGAACATCCTCAACGATATGGTCAGCCGTGTTGATTCGGGCAATAACTTTGTCTATTGGCAGGCTACGAGAGGTACGGGCATACGCAACCACGCATTCCCCGCCGAGGGCAAGGCAAATATATGGGTTATGATAAAGCCTGCCGAGGTTCAGGATCTCTCAAGAAAGATTAAGCTTATAACGCTTGAGGACACAAGATTCCTCCATTGCAATATCAAAACTCTGAATCTCATCCCGAGCGTCATGGCGGCTCAAAAAACCGCTGAGGCAGGTTGCGACGAGAGTGTTTTCCACCGTGGAGACAGAGTTACCGAGTGTGCCCACAGCAACGTACATATCATAAAGGACGGTGTGTTCAAAACAGCCCCGACCGATCATTATATCCTTCCCGGCATTGCAAGAGCACATCTTATCAGAGCGTGCAAGGCGAACAATATTCCTGTTGACGAAACTCCGTTCACCGTTTCCGAGCTTATGGATGCCGATGAGGTTATCGTGTCCTCCTCGGGTTCGTTCTGCCTTGTGGCAAATGAAATTGACGGCAAGCCTGTCGGCGGCAAAGCGACCGAGCTTATCGATATTCTTCAAAAGTATCTTGTCAAAGAGTTTATAGACGCAACAACCGTCTGAGGGGGAGAACACAGTGACACAAAAGGAGCTTACCCTTTTAAATCTCGGAGACAGCCTTGATAATATTTCAAATATCGACCCGAGAGGCTACGGCGTGTGCCGTATTCTCTATCCTGCCGCACGCAGTTTTACAGGTAAACCGCTGTCGGTCAATGCGGCGCAAAAGCTGTGCGAAGCCGTTGGGGACGGAGACCTTGTGTATATTATGACAGGCTTTGTCCTGCCGCCTCATGCAAGTGCCGAGACAGACGGCGTAATAAGCTCGGTGCTGCTTGCAAGGTCGCTTGTCATTGCTTTCGGTGCAAAGCCGGTCATTGTCTGCCAGCAGGAAAATGTCTCTGCCGTGAAGGCTATGGCGGCAGTTGTGGGCCTGCATTTATATGAATCTGTAGACGAGCTGAAAAAGTATCCGATAGCAATGGCAGTAGTGCCTTTTACAAAGGATAAGTCGGAGGCGGAGAGCTGTGCCGATGAGCTTTTGTCCCACGGGATTCCCTCGGCGGTTATAAGCATAGAAGCACCGGGTGAAAATTCAATAGGCAGATACCACAACGCCAAGGGTTTTGATGTCACAGACCTTGAGGCGAAGATGGATGTCCTTTTTGAAAAGCTTCAAAAAATCGGCGTAATGAATATCGCAATAGGCGACCTCGGCAATGAAATAGGTATGGGTGCTATTGCCGAACAGCTCGACAAGTTTATTCCGTATGCCGCCTCGGGTGAGTGCAGCTGCGGCTGCGGCGGCGGTATAGCCGTCAGAACAAAAACCGATAATATAATCACCGCAACGGTTTCGGATTGGGGTTGCTATGCCATGATAGCCGCCCTCGCTTATCTTAAAAATAACCTTGAAATTATGCACACAGCAGAGCTTGAGGGCGATGTGATGACTTCGGCCGCAAGAAACGGTATGATAGATATGTACGGCTGGTGCATTCCTGCCATTGACGGCTTCGGCAAGAGCATGAATATGACCGTTGTCAACCTCATGCGTGAGTGTGTCAGCTACGCCTTGGGACTTGAAGAGACCTGCAAGAGCTGGTTTGACAATGTGATAGACAAAGGATATTTCAGCGAATAATAAAAAGGGGTAAAGGCTATGAATGAACCGCTCTTTCTTTTTGCGGGCGATTCGGCTGTGAATGTCGAATTCGGCAAAACTATAGACCCCCAAATAAACAAAAAAATACGCAGCCTGTCTGATTCTCTGAGCCGCAAGCCGATAAAGGGCGTGACGGAATGTATTCCCACCTTTCGCTCTCTGCTTGTCTGCTATGACCCATTGCAGACGGGCGGCGAGGCTTTGATAAGAAAGCTCAAAAAGCGAATCGATTCGCTTTCTTCTTCCTCTGCGGACAAAAAACGGGTTTTTCGTATTCCCGTCTGCTATGGCGGCGAGTTCGGTGAGGATATAGCGTTTGTTGCATCTCATGCCGGTCTTACCGAAAAAGAGGTCATAGATATTCACACAGGTAGAGATTATCTGATATTTATGCTCGGCTTTATGCCCGGATTTGCATATCTCGGTGATATGGATGAAAGACTACACACGCCGAGGCTTTCCAACCCGAGAACGAGTATACCTGCAGGCTCGGTCGGCATAGGTGGCGAGCAGACGGGAATATATCCGCTTGCATCTCCTGGCGGCTGGCAGCTTATCGGCAGAACGCCTGTCAAGCCCTACGACCCGACAAGGGAAGAACCGATACTCTACAGAGCAGGTGACTATATCAGATTTTTCGCCGTTGATGCCGATGAGTACCGCCGTATAGAGAAACTTGTTTCCGTGGGCGAATATGAGTGCGAAATTACCGAGGGGGATGAGTGAAATGAGTATGCACATACTTTCTTCCGGTATGCTCACCACCGTTCAGGATCTCGGCAGGAGAGGGTATATGGCGTCGGGATTTTCGCAAAGCGGCGCTATGGACGGCTTTGCGGCGAGACTCGCCAATATCCTGCTCGATAACAGCGAATCGGACGGAGTGCTTGAAATGACCGTCACGGGTGTTAGGGCTTATTTCGATGAGGATAACGTGATAGCCGTCACCGGTGCCGAATTTGAGCCGACAATAGCTTGCTCGGACAGCGGCGAAAAGGTTAAAATACCGCTTAATACCGCCGTGTGCGTTAAAAAAGGCGATGTGCTCGACTGCGGCACGGCAAAAAGCGGAATGAGAGGTTATCTCGCTGTGGCGGGCGGCTTTGATATTGCGCCCGTCATGGGCAGTATGTCAACTAACCTCAAGTGTAAAATAGGCGGCTTTGAGGGCAGAAAGCTGAAGAGCGGCGATGTTCTGCCGCTTCGTCTGCCGCAAGGCAAGCTTTACGGAATGTCGGCACGCACCGTTGAGCTTAAATCACACAGCGGCATTGCCACAGTTCATGTTATCTCGGGGCCGCAGGATGATTACTTTTCGCAAAACGGCAAGAATACATTTTATTCCGAGACCTATACTGTCACAGGCGACTCCGACAGAATGGGTATAAAACTTGACGGCTCCCCGATAGAGAGCGTTTCGGGCGTTGATATTATATCCGACGGTATAGCCGCGGGTTCGGTTCAGGTGCCGTCCTCGGGAAAACCGATAATTATGCTCTCCGACCGTCAGACGACCGGCGGTTATGCAAAGATAGCTACGGTCATTTCGGCGGATTTGCCTTTGCTCGCACAGCTTCGTCCGGGTGATAAGCTGAAATTTGAACAGACAAATCTGAAATATGCCAAGAAACGAATAAAAGAGGAAAACAGACTTCTCAAAAAATTGCAGTACAAAATACTTCGAGCGGATACTGCGATAAAGTCATTTTAAGGAGGATAAAATGGACTATTCTTCCATGAACCCAAAAGAGGTAAGACAGCTCATACGTCAGGGTGAGATAACCTGCAACACCTCGGGAATGTGCGGCGGCTATGCACAGGCGAATCTCTGCGTGCTGCCCAAAGAGCTTGCTTATGATTTTTTGCTTTTTGCACAGCGCAATCCGAGACCGTGCCCCATACTTGAGGTTAGCGATGTCGGCTCGAGATTCCTCAAAAAAATCGCTCCCGGTGCCGATATAGCAAACGATATTCCGAAGTACAGAGTCTATGAAAACGGTGTTATGACAGGTGAATACACGAGCGTTGAGCATCTGTGGAGAGATGATTTTGTCAGCTTTCTCATCGGCTGCAGCTTCTCCTTTGAGTCGGAGCTTATCGCCGCCAATGTCCCGATAAGGCATATCGAGCAGGGAAGAAACGTTCCGATGTATCTTACAAATATCGAGTGCGAGCCGGCAGGAATTTTCCACGGAAAAATGGTCGTCAGTATGCGCCCGTTGCCGTATGATAAAATAGTCACCGCAGTTGCGGCAACAGCGGCAATGCCCAAGGTTCATGGTGCTCCGATACATATCGGTGACCCGTCCGTTATCGGAATAAAAGATATTTCAAAGCCCGATTTCGGTGATGCCGTCACGGTGAATGACGGCGAGGTACCCGTGTTTTGGCCGTGCGGAGTAACTCCGCAGTCGGCGTTGATGAGCACAAAACCGCCCATAGCCATAACCCATTCACCCGGGCATATGCTTATAACCGATATAAAAAATGTTGAGCTTAAATATTGACTAAGGTGATCGGAATGAATAAAATAGATTTAAACTGCGATCTCGGTGAAAGCTTCGGCAATTATAAGCTGGGACTTGACGATGAGGTTATAAAATATATTTCGTCTGCCAATATAGCCTGCGGCTTTCACGCCTCCGATCCGCTTGTTATGCAAAAGACCGTGGCGCTTGCCAAAGCGAACGGCGTTTCAGTCGGCGCACATCCGGGCTTTCAGGATCTTGTCGGCTTCGGCAGAAGAAATATGAACATCTCCGCAGAGGAAGCCAAGGTAATTGTGCAGTATCAGATAGGCGCACTCTCCGCTTTCTGCTCTGCGGCAGGGTGCAGACTGTGTCATGTTAAGCCGCACGGTGCGCTTTATAATATGGCAGGCAAGGATGAAAAGCTTGCGCTTGCCGTGTGCGAGGCTGTGTATGAGGTTGACCCCGAGCTGATTCTCCTGTGTCTTTCGGGCAGCAAGATGATTTCGGCGGCAAAGCAGGTGGGCCTCAGAGCGGCGAGCGAGGTCTTTGCGGACAGAGCTTATGAGGACGACGGCTCACTTGTCGCAAGGGGCAAGCCGGGTGCTGTTATCACCGATGAGGATGAGGCTGTCAGCCGAGTTATCGGTATGGTGAAAAATGGCACGGTGCAGTCGATAAACGGCAAGACCGTTGAACTCAAGCCCGATTCCGTGTGCCTGCATGGTGACGGAATAAAGGCGGTCGAATTTGCAAAGCGTATCAGGGCAGAGCTTACCGCAAACGGTATAGAGACAGTGCCGCTCAACGATATAGTTTGACTTTCGGAAAGGAAGGACAAAAGTGCAATATCATCGCATTTACGCAAAAATCGATATTGATGCAATAATCCATAATTTAGGCGAGTGCCGCCGCCGCATACCCGAGGGTACAAGGGTGCTGTGCGTTATCAAGGCGGACGGATACGGCCACGGTGCCGTTGAACTTGCACATCAGCTTGAAGATAAGGCGGATTATTTCGGTGTTGCAGTTATAGAGGAAGCTGTCGAGCTTCGCCGGGCAGGGATAGATAAGCCCATTCTCATTCTCGGCTATACCTCACCCTCGCAGGACGATCTTCTTATTAAGTACGATATCACTCAAAATATTTATACCTATGATATGGCAAAGCGACTGTCTGACAGGGCGGTTGAGCTTGAAAAGACCGTCAAATGCCATATAGGACTTGATACGGGTATGTCAAGGGTCGGCTTTCAGGACAATGAGGAGAGCGTGGAGATTATCAAAAAAATATCCGCTCTGCCGAATCTTGTCATAGAGGGCATATTCAGCCACTACGCCCGTGCGGATGAGCAGAATAAGACTACCGCCCTGCTCCAGTCCGAGCGGTTTGACCTGTTCATCGATAAGCTTGAAAAGGCAGGCGTGAATATCCCGATTAAGCACCTGAGCAATTCTGCGGCGGTCGAGGAGCTTGAAAAGCATTATGATATGGTGCGTTTTGGCATTTCGCTTTACGGACTTTATCCCTCCGACGAGGTCGATAAATCGAGCGTAGACCTCATTCCGGCAATGGAGCTGAGAACGAAGATAGTAAATATAAAAACAGTTCCGGAGGGGTGCGGTGTCAGCTACGGACATACATTCGTCACTCGGAGAACCACACGCATTGCGACAATTCCCGTAGGCTACGCCGATGGCTACCCGAGAGCACTCTCCTCTAAGGGCAGAGTAATAGTCAACGGTCAGTATGCCCCGATAATCGGCAGGGTCTGTATGGATCAGTTTATGATAGACGTGACCGATATTGAGGGCGATATAAATATTGAGGACGAGGTTATCCTCATGGGAACAGACGGCGACTGCACCGTGAGTGCCGAGGAGATAGGCGATATGTCGGCAAGCTTTAATTATGAGTTTGTCTGCAATGTCGCAAGGCGAGTGCCGAGAGTGTATTTCAAGTCCGGTAAGCCGTATAAGGAAGTATCTTATATCGCAAACAGAGAATAAAACAAGCCTGCAATGTCTCAAAGATGTTGCAGGCTTTCGATTTATGTTGACAATTTATGCCGTCACAATTTATAATATGGGAGAAAGGGGTGTCTTTTATGTCAAACAAAACCAAGCAGGCGAGATTCAAGGGCTATGCGGCAATGTGGATAGCGATAGTTGCGGCATATGCGGTGTGGATGATAGCCTTTATGAAGAAGATAATTCTCGAAAACTATGCCACAGTTGAGCAGAGAACGGTGGATGGAATAACCCATGCCAATATCAGCGGTATGCTCGGCAGAGAGTGGCTTTTCCCCGTGTGGGTTGTCGTCTCTTGCATCTGCCTTGCGTTGTTTATTGTCTATATAAAGGTGTTCCTTTACGGTAAGGAGCCGGGCAAGGCGGCGAAAATATTCTGCCTTGTCGGTCTTGTTTTCGGCTGTGTCTATGTCACATGGTACGGCTTTTTCGGTGAGCAACCGTTTATCGAAAAGGTTAAGTATATTACGGCGAGTATGATAGGCCTTGATTTCCCGTGGCATTTCAGGGGCTGGGGAGTCGTTGCCTCCGCAACAGTGTTCACGAATACGATTTATGCCTATCGCAAGTACGGCTATCACAGCCGCCTCGGTGTTGTACTCGGCTCAATAGGCAGTGCGGCAATATATATTACAATAAACTGCCCCTCGATGGGCGAGGAAATGCACCTCGATTCACCCCGTTGTATGGCACATTGGGCAGGTGCGTTGATTTTTGCAGGCTGCTGTGCCGCACCGATGATTTTACTGCTTATAAACAAGGCGAGAACACTCAAGGGCAGCTTCCTTGTCGGACTGATAGTTTTCTGTGCGATTTTGCTTGTTATGCTCATATTGCTCATAACCGTCGGCAAGAGTGCAATAATCGAGAACATTCCGATGCAGGCGGCGTATATCCTGCTCTTCCTGCTCAATTTCACCAATGTTTTCGGCGGCAAAAAGACGGAAAAATCTGCCGAAAAAGAAGCAGTTACCGCTTAAATAGAACAGCGAAAAAGACGCATAATACTGTTAAGAATCACAAGGAAAGGAATTTCATATGTCTGTTATAACGCTTACAAATGAAAATTTTGATAAAGAGGTGCTTCAGAGCGAAAAGCCGGTGCTTGTTGATTTTTGGGCATCCTGGTGTGCACCCTGCCGCATGCTCTCACCCGTGGTTGACGAGATAGCACAGGAAAGTGCGGAGTTTAAGGTCTGTAAGGCGAATGTCGATGATGAGCAGGAGCTTGCACGGCGTTTCGGTGTCAAGTCGATCCCGACTCTGCTTGTGTTCAAAAACGGCGAGCTTGTCAAAACCTCCGTCGGCGTGCAGCCCAAGGCCGCAATACTCGAAATGCTCGGTTGAAGCTGAATTTGAAATCACCCTCGTGTGCTTGCTCATGCGAAGGTGATTTTTGCTTGTGCAAATTCTTGCCTTTTTTATGTGTCACTCGAAATTATCGCTGATTATAAGCTCTATAACAAGGTATAAGGTGAATTTTCAAAAAACTCTTGCTTTTTATTACCTGTTGTGATATAATATCCGAGCATTACGCACGCAAAGCTGTAAGAAGGCGTTCGGTGCGGTGAATTTCACCGTTGCGTTTTCGTGCTTTGCGGAGGAAAAACCAAAGGAGGAAAAAACAAATGTCAGTAGTATCAATGAAGCAGCTGCTTGAAGCAGGTGTGCACTTCGGTCACCAGACCAGAAGATGGAACCCCAAAATGGCTCCCTATATTTTTACGGAGCGCAACGGAATTTACATCATCGACCTTCAGAAGACCGTAAAGAAGCTTGAGGATGCCTATATGGCAGTGCGTGACATCGCAGCAGACGGCAAGGAGATCCTTTTCGTCGGCACCAAGAAGCAGGCTCAGGATTCCATCCGTGAGGAGGCAGAGCGTTGCGGTATGCCTTATGTCAACGCTCGTTGGCTCGGCGGTATGCTCACCAACTTCAACACCATTCAGCGCCGTATAAAGAGACTTGAGCAGCTCAAGAATATGGAGGCTGACGGCACTTTCGATATGCTTCCCAAGAAGGAAGTTATCAAGCTTCAGCTTGAGATAGAGAAGCTCGAGAAGTTCATGGGCGGTATCTCCAAGATGAAGAAGCAGCCTGCTGCTATGTTCATAGTCGATCCCCGCAAGGAGAAGATCGCTGTTCTTGAGGCTCACAAGCTCGGTATTCCGATCATCGCTATCGTTGACACCAACTGCGATCCCGATGAGGTAGATTATGTTATCCCCGGCAATGACGATGCTATCCGTGCAGTCCGCCTTATTTCTGCTGCAATGGCTGATGCTGTTATCGAAGGCAGACAGGGCGAGCAGGGTGAAGCAGAGGCCGAGGCTGTTGAGACAGAGGAGGATAAATAATGAACTTCACTGCTAAAGATGTACAGGCACTCAGAGAGAAGACCGGCGTTGGCATGATGGATTGCAAGAAGGCACTCCAGGCTTCCGACGGTGATATGGATAAGGCAATTGACTTCCTTCGTGAGAAGGGTCTTGCCGCCACAATGAAGAAGTCCGCAAGAATTGCAGCAGAGGGCGCAGTCATCGCTTACAATGACGAGGAGAAGAAAATCGGCGTTGTCGTCGAGGTCAACTCTGAGACAGACTTCGTTGCTAAGAATGAGGTTTTCCAGGCATTCGTGCTTGATATAGCTAAGACAATCGTAAATGAGAATCCCGCAGATGTTGACGCTCTTCTTAACGTCAAGCTTGCAGGCTCTGACAGAACCGTTCAGGAGAATCTTCAGGACAAGGTTCTCGCAATCGGTGAGAATATCAAGATTCGCCGTTTCGTAAGACATGAGGGCGTAGTTTCCACTTATGTCCACATGGGCGGCTCGGTCGGTGTTATGGTTTTCTTTGATACCGACGATGCAACCGCTGCAAACGATGCTTTCAAGGCTATGGGTAAGGATGTTGCAATGCAGATTGCAGCTATGAGCCCGCTTTATCTCTGCCGTGACGAGGTTCCTGCCGATGTTATCGAGCATGAGAAGAGCATTAACCTTGCTCAGATCAAGGAAGATCCGAAGATGGCTAATAAGCCCGAGAAGGTTATCGAGGGCATCATCAACGGTAAGATCGCTAAGTTCTGCAAGGAGAGCTGCCTGCTTGATCAGCAGTTCGTTAAGGACGGCGACATCAATGTTGCCAAGTTCATCGACAACTCCGCTAAGAGCATCGGTGCTTCGATAAAGGCAACCGGCTTTGTCCGCTATGCAAAGGGCGAGGGTCTCCAGAAGAAAGAGGAGAACTACGCTGAAGAAATCGCAAAGATGACCGGCAAATAATAATCAAACAAAATTGCGGAGCAGTTCAAAAGACTGCTCCGCTTTTTACTTTCTGTTTAAATTAATGCACCCCTCTGGTTTTCAGAGGGGTGCAGTGCTTTGCGCTTAGATTTTTTTGTCCTTATATATGCTGTGCTTGAGCCAACGCTTGCCCTTGTATCTCGCGCAGAAGAATATCGCACGGAATATCCAGTCAACGACCATTGCCGCCCATACTCCGAGTGCGCCCCAGCCGAGCTTTAAACCGATTATGTAGCTGAGCAGAAGTCTGAAGGCAAACATTGAAAACAGAGAAATACACATGGTATATTTAGCGTCGTTTGCGGATTTTAATACATTCGGCATAACGAAAGCCGCAGGCCAGAGGAGTATCGCACAGCCGTTGTGGATGAAAATAAGCTTCATCGCAAGCGAATATGCCTCGGGTGAAATGCTGTACATTTTGAGTGTCAGCGGCAGGGTGGAAAGGATGATAATATTCCATATTGCCGAGGTAAGGTAGGCTATCTTCATCAGCTTTTTGGCGTGCATACGAACTTGAACTTCGCTGCCGACGCCAACGCATTGACCGATGACCGTTATCATCGCAAGTCCCATTGCCTGACCGGGAATACAGCCGATACCGTCGAGGTTGTTGGCAACTGCATTTGCCGCAATCTGAATTGTACCGAATGAGGATATTATGCTCACAACAAGTATTCGTCCGAGGTGGAACAGACTGCTTTCAATGCTGTTCGGCACGCCTATGGCGAGAATATTTTTGATGAGTCCGAAATTGGGCTTGAACTTATCCTTGAACGATAAGTAAAGCGGATTATCCTTTTTGAACATCAATATGAGCAGTAACAGCATAGCCAAAAAGCGTGAGATGGTAGATGATGCCGCCGCACCTGCAACGCCCCATTTCACACCGTATATGAGGACAGAGTTGCCGATGATGTTTGCAACATTCGTCATCAATGAAGCAAACATCGAAATTTTTGAGTTTCCCATAGCTCTGAAAAGTGCCGCACAGCAGTTATAAACCGCAAGAAACGGGAATGACAGGGTGGAGATCCAAAAATATGTCAGTGCGGATTCCATAACACCCTCGTCAAGCGTGCTGAAAAACAGTGTCAGCAGTTGTCTTTTGAAGGTGAGAGTCAAGCCCATTAGTATCAGCGAAATTATAAATGCAATGAATATGAGTTGGGAAGCGCTGTTGCGAGCTTTTTTGAGCTTCCCTGCGCCGATGAATTGCGCCGCAACGACCGCACCGCCCGTTGCAAGAGCGGCAAAGACATTGATTATCAGCGTCATTATCATGTCAACAAGCGAAACACCGGAAATCGCCTCGTCACCGAGTCCTGAGATCATTACCGTGTCGCAAAAGCCGACCGATATAGCGAGAAACTGCTCTATGACCAGCGGAAATATAAGCTTTTTCAGTGCCTTGCCGCTGAACAGCGGCTTTTCGGCGTGTGGTTTTAAAGCGGCTTCCATGAAAGACCTCCGTTTGTTGTGCCTTGTATATATACTAACATATTTCACTCGCTAATTCAACAATTCAAAATGAATATGCACCCGCTTGAAAAACGAGTGCATATTTTTTACTTCCTCACGATCCGAAACTCGCTTATCATAACGCCTGCGTGTTCTTCAAAGATAACTATCTCCACACAGCCGTTTACAAAAACCTCTTTCGGGAGCTGATATACGGCACAGGTGAAGCCGTCGGGGAGCATTTCTCGGGTGAAGCTCTCGTCCTCATCTCCGAATTGTTTTCCTCTGTAGACTGTTGTACCGTTTGCGGTGACGGTGAGATCATCAATGTTGTCATTTTTCTTCTGCTTATATGTGACCTTCAGCTCGTAGTCTGTTTCGTAGCTGAATCCGCCGAGCTTAAAGCGGAAGGATTGATTGTCGAATACGTTGAAAAGGCAGGTGGGGAGTGTGCCGTTGTTGACACTCGGACAGTCGCCCTGGAAGTTCATATATATTCCCTCAGGCCCCACGACCTGTTCACAGCCGAGAACGCCTAATCCGTGCTCCGCTAAGGAAAAATAGTATTCGTCACTTTCAACTTCATTTCGCCTGACTGAGCGTATCATATAGTCTGCACCGTCATCGGGGGACATCTTTTCGGCATTTTCAAGCCGTCCGAGCAACCATGCACGGTCGGTGGTGGGCAGGTCTATCGTTTCGAGCACTGCACCTCGTTCCCAGCCTTCTGCACCGTATCGCTCAACATCCGTCTGCAAGCCTATCTGCTCAAACAGCTTCTCTGCAAGCTGTTCTATATCATCACGAAGCTGCTTCGAACGCTCGTCATGAGCCGATAACAGCAGTTCTTTTGCGCTGTTTAGTCTGCCCGAGAGAATTTCACTCTTAGCCTTTTTAACGGCCTTCAGCTCCATTATGCGCTTGTGACGGAGGTATGCGTCACATTTTGCTCGGAAAAGGCATTGGTTGAACCGCCAATTCTCGAGGACATCGGGATGAGCCTTTGCAAGAGCTTCCCAAGCCTTGAGATTGTCATCAATGCACGGATTCTCGGCAGGGTCTGTCTGCCAGTTGAGCTCAAGACCGAGTATTCTGTCTGCGACCTCTTGAGCAGGCAGAGAGGGGAAATACAGGCGTGAATAGTCCTCCAAGGTGTCCCTTACATCCACCTCGGGGAAGAAGTCCATGTCGCTCCAAACACACTTGTTCACATCGTCCGTTATGCCCTCGGAGTAGCTGACACTGCCTATGACATATCTTCTTGTGCGCCTGTGAAGCTCTCGATATTCGCAGGGGCGTGGGTTTGTACATTCTCTGCTCAGACCTGTCGCAAGTGCGTAGTGCCAGTCGTTCCTGTCAAAATGAACGGGGTATTCACAGCGCAGGTTGTGCGTTATATCGGGATAAAATCTCAGCGGATATTTTTGCGGAACTCTGCGCCGTAGTTCATCCAATTCAAAGGCGTGGTTCGGCCCCATGATAATGCCGTCAATTTCGTCGGGGAGCTTTTCAAGCTCTTTGATAAGCCCCTCGCCCCAGTTGGGGACGGAGTGCGGAGCCTGAGAGGACGGCCACATTTGAGCTGAGGGGTGGTATTCCTTTAATAGCGAGGAATATTCACGGCACCGCTTGATAAACTCGTCGGCAGGGTAGTCACCCGGATCGCCCCCGGGAGGGAATACGGCGTCTATCCTCGGTGTTCTGTCGAACACTCGCTTGCGTCGCTCAACGCCATCGTTGATGCTCTCATTGTCGTTCGGATACCACAGTGACACGTCGAGGTCATATTCGTTAGCCATTTTTGATGCTTCAACGAGAAAATCCTGCGTGTCGTATTTCATCAGGCTGTTGCGCTTGGCGTTCAAGCCGTCATACGGTATGTGCTCAACCGTATTGCAACCGAAGAACATAAGATCAAGGTAGTATCTGCGGTAGTCCTCAAGTGTCCACGCATCGTAGCTGTTGGGCTTCGGGCGGTAGCCGAGCTGATGTCCTCTTATACGTTTGTCCGGGATGTACTCTCCGCCTATGTTCTCGATGAGCGTTATTTTGTTTTTGCTCACCTCGATTTTTCGCAGGAACATACCGGTGGCGAAAATAAGTCCTCTTATGCCAAACGCTTTGAATGTGAGCTTTTCGCCGTTTTGCTCGATTATATATCCGTCACGAGGCGAGCCGTTGTCGGCGACAAAGAGTATGTCGGGTGCGTTCTCCGAAAATTCAGGGCGTACCCCTGTTCTTGCTTCTATCTCGTTGCGGAATATCTCGGCGGCTTTTTCGGCATCTGTGCCGATTGCCGATATTTTGATTTTTTTGTATTCGTGTTTCATGGCAATATTATCTGAAAAGCTTCTTCATCATTGCAAGACCCTTGGCAGCATCCTCCTCAAAGCAGTTGCAGCCGGCCTCAAGGCTTATTCTGCCGTCGTAGTTTGCCGCTTTCAATCCATCGATGAACGGTGCATAGTCATATCCGTCACCCTCGGCAGGGTATATGCGCTTTGCCGTGCCGGTGTCACCGAGTCCCAGGGGATTGGAGAGATGCACATGGATGAGCTTATCTCCGGCGTAAGCGAGGGCAGAGTAGTCCTCGTCCTCCAATACCATGTGATATATATCGGCAAGCACGCAAACGGTGTCAAGCCCGAGTGTGCGGCAAACATCGGTGCTCTCGCACACGGTGTTGAAAATATTGGTCTCCTTGTGGTTGAGTGGCTCTATGGCAACTCTGATGTCACGCTGTTTAGCTTCTTTGCCGATAACTCTGAGTGCATCAAGAGCCTGAGCGTAGCCTTTTTCTCTGTCGTAGCCGTCGGGTATCTCACGGGAGCGGCCACTGCCGAGTACGCAGGTCTCAACGCCGAGAATTTTTGCGTTGTCAAATGCACGGCAGGTGTATTCTCTTATCTCGTCAAGGCTTGCACTGTCTCCGACGATATGTATGTCACCGGGGAAAAAGCAGTTGGTAGCCTCGAACTTTACGCCGAAGTTATCAACGGCCTTTCTCAGTTCCCTGAGACAGCTTACCTCGCTTTTCTTAATCTGACCGAGGTTGCTTTCGAGATATTCAAATCCTATCTCTGCCGCAACGGCGGCCTTGTCAAGTCCGACACAAATTCCGAGCTTCATTTTGTTTTCCTCCGTAAATTGAATTTTTGTTCCTAATAATGGTAACACGCTGCGAGAATATAGTCAATTAAACAGGCGAAAAAAATTAAAAAACGGTATTAACTTACTCCGCTGTGGGAATAATTTTTTTAGCTCGTAAAACCGTCGGGAGGCACACCATGCAGTACAACAGGGTTGAGATATGCGGAGTTAATACATCAAAGCTGAAAGTTTTAAAGGAAAAGGAAAAGACGGAGCTGCTGCACCGTATGCGTGACGGTGACAGGACTGCTCGTGATGAGCTTATCAGCGGCAATCTGCGGCTCGTGCTGAGTGTCGTTCAACGTTTTACAAACAGGGGAGAGAATCCCGATGATCTTTTTCAGGTAGGCTGTATAGGGCTTATAAAGGCGATAGATAATTTCGATGTCAGCCAAAATGTTCGCTTCTCGACCTACGCCGTGCCGATGATAATAGGCGAAATCCGCCGCTATCTCAGGGATAACAATTCGCTCAGAGTCAGCCGCTCGGTCAGGGATGTGGCGTATCATGCGATGCAGGAGAAGGAAAAGCTTGTGGTGAAGCTCGGACGGGATCCGACAGTCGAAGAAATAGCCTATGCAATGAATATGAAAAAAGAGGAGATTGTCCTTGCTCTTGAGGCGATAGTGGAGCCTGTCTCGCTTTATGAGCCTGTCTTTTCGGACGGCGGCGACACCATATATGTCATGGATCAGCTCGGTGACAGCGGCGACGACGGCAGCTGGCTTGATGAAATAATTTTTCGTGAATCAATTGAAAACCTGCCCGAACGGGAGAAAAAGATACTTTATCTGCGGTTTTTAAAGGGCAAGACGCAGATGGAGGTGGCGGAGGAAATAGGTATCTCTCAGGCACAGGTGTCACGGCTCGAAAAGGGTGCTATCGATGTCATAAAGAAAAACAACAGACCGTAATATGCTCGAAATTGTGCGTGTCGCTTTTATTTTAAACAGGGCTTTTCGCCGTTTTAATCATATGCTGTCAGAACGTTTTCACGCCGACGGAAATTTTTTCCGCTCGGCGTGTTTATTTACACGCATTTATTCTAAAACGGAATGACGATTTTGTATTGTAATGCTATAATGCAAACAGCAAATTAAAGCTGAAGGAGGCTGTATTTTGAAGAAAAAGATTGAATTTGATTCCGAGAAAAAGGTGTTCCCGATAATAGTCGCCGTCCTCGGAGCCGTGCTCATGCTCGCTATGTGGATAACAAGGCTCAATTTCACGGCTGTTGTATGTGTCGGATTTTGCTGCATTGTCTCTGCACTTATATTTATAGGTATGTTCTTTAAGCGCAGGCTCTATCTCGGCTTTGTCGTCGGCTATGCTGCGGCATTGTTCGGTGTCATCACCTATTACATAGTCTTCGGCGCCGATGCCGGCTTCGGCGCATTTTCATCGGGACTTGCAGGCTTTTCGAGTGCCGAGCATCCTCTGCTCACGGGAGAGGGCAATTTCTTCACTCGCCTTCTCGGAAACATCCTGCTTGCTCTGCCGAGCATTGCGGCGATAGTCGCCCTTGTTCTGCTTGTTGTGAAACTCAGCAAGAAGGTCACCCTTCAAAAGGTGCTTTCACGCATTTTCAGCGTCGTGCTTGTGTTTACAACCGTCGCATTTGTGCTCACCATGAATCTTCGCTCAAAGCCGAATACCGAGCGTATGTGGGACGGTCAGGATGATTATCTCAAGGGTATAGATAAGAATAAGACGAAGAGCGACTCTCCGAATGTCCTGTTTATTTTAACCGATGACCTCGGCTACGCAGACATCTCCGCAAACGGTGCCATATATGACACTCCGAATATCGACCGCCTTGCGGATGAGGGAGCACAGTTCACCAACTTCTATTCGAGCTATTCCGTCTGCTCTCCTGCACGCTTTGCGGCACTTACGGGTCGCTACCCCTACAGAGGATATGCGGACAATGTTATATATCCCACCGTCGATACAATCTCTCCCTTTGCCTCAACCCGTATATTCAACTCGGTTGAGATGGGCGGAAATGCCGACGGTATGCTCGGTGATGAGATAACCATAGCCGAGGCTTTGAAGAGTGCCGGCTATGCCACGGGTTGTTTTGGCAAGTGGCATCTCGGTGACTATGGCGAATATCTGCCGACAAATCAGGGCTTTGATTATTTCTATGGCAGTCACTATGTCAACGATATGAATCCGTTCTACCATGTTTCCGAGGAAAACGGTGAGTATGAAATAGTCCGCGGCACGGATGAGCTCAAAGACCAGAGTAACGCCACAAAGTGGATACACGAGGAAATGACCGAGTGGATAACCGAGCAGGTCACAAAGGGCGATGAGCCGTTCTTTGCGTTTTATGCTACCCCGTGGCCGCACGCTCCTGTATATGTCGGTGATGAGTTCAAGGGTGTATCGGGTATGGGTACATATGTCGATTGTATCACAGAGTTTGACTATTACCTCGGAGAGCTGTTCAATACCCTTGAGGATCTCGGCGTAATGGACGACACGATTATAGTGTTCACCAGCGATAACGGCCCTGCACTCCAAGGCTCAACGGGCGAGCTAAGAGGCGGCAAATATCTCGCATATGAGGGCGGCCAAAAGGTGCCGTTCATGATTCGCTGGGGCAATAACGGCGGACTGTTTGACGCAGGAGATGTATATGACCAGTCGGCAACGCTTGTTGACCTTTTCCCGACCCTTATAGAGCTGTGTGAAATTACGGGAAACGGCGGCACAGATAAAAATTATCTGCCCGAGGATCGAATCATAGACGGTGTGTCAATGGTTCCGATATTTGCCGAGGATAAGGTCATCCATACAGCCGACACACCGATACTTCATATGAAGCGCGAGAAGCTCAAGGCCATTCAGTATGCCGTTCCCACGGCGGACATTCTCGCCCGTGAGGAATATAAGGATTACGATTTCTCTGTGCTCAAGGATAACGAGTATGTCGTGTTTAAATATTTCAAAAATATCCAGAATGACAACTCCGCTTTCTTTGATAAGTTCCGCAAGAACTGGCTGCATATCTTAACCGATGATGCAGGCGAGAACTACAACCGCACGCCGGCTTATCCGACCATAGCCGAGGAAATGAGCGAACGCCTCGATGAAAAAATGGCGGAGTTCAAAGAAAACCGCCGTGGTATAGTTAGATAACGAATATTATATTACAGCCGTCGGCAGGCATTGTCGGCGGCATATTCAGTGGGAGTGATAGCATTGCCGCCCCTTTCGATAATGATAAAACCCGCATCGAGCCTGTGCAATCTCCGTTGCAAATATTGCTTTTATCACGATGTTTCGCAGATAAGAGAGGAGCACAATCTCGGTATAATGCACAGCGAAACCTCGGACAGGCTCATCAAAAGCGCCTTGAGCTTTGCGAACGGGGAGAGCGTGGCATTTGCGTTTCAGGGCGGTGAGCCGCTCATGGCGGGAATGGACTATTTTACCGATTTTGTCCGTAAGGTCAAGAGCTATAACACCCTCGGCAGTCGCATTTATTTCAGCATACAGACGAACGGAATATTAGTCGATGAGCAGTGGGCGAAGTTCTTTCACGATAATGAGTTCCTTGTGGGTCTGAGCCTCGACGGCGATATGGAGGCGAACCGTTTCAGAGTCGATGCCAAGGGCACCAACAGGTTCTATAAAATTCTCAATGCCGCCGAAATGCTGAAAAAGCACGAGGTCGAGTTCAATATCCTGACTGTTTTAACAGGCTATGCCGCCGAAAATATAGACAGGATTTATTCATTTTTTAAGCGCAAAGGCTTCAAATATCTGCAATTTATTCCCTGCCTTCGTCCTTTCGGTGATGAGAGTGAAAATGAAATGTATATGACAAATGAGCAATACGCCCATTTTCTCATTCACCTTTTCAATTCCTATGTCAAGGACTATGTACGAGGCGAGTACACAAGTATTCGACAGTTTGATAATTGGGTCAATATGTTTGTCGGCAAGCCGCCCGAGCAGTGCGGCGTGTGCGGACATTGTATGCACCAGTTTGTTGTCGAGGGCAACGGGAATGTCTATCCCTGCGACTTCTATTGTCTTGATAAGTGGCTGCTCGGTAATATAAAATCCGAAGAACTTGAGTCAATGGCGAACTCAAAAACAGCCAAAGCTTTTATCCGTGAAAGTCTCACGGTCAGTGCCGAATGTAAGGCGTGCGGATATTATCCGCTGTGCCGTGCAGGCGGCTGCAAGCGAAGCCGAGCCGACCGAAACTACTGCGAGGCATATAAGAAATTCTTTTCAGCCTGCCTGCCGCTGTTTCGGGTGTTTAAAAACGAGAGATAAACCGCAAAAAGCAGAGAACCTTATGGCTCTCTGCTTTTTTGATAAAAACACCGCCATTCCAAGAGGAAAGACGGTGTGAAGCTTATGTGGCGGTTTTAGTCTGTGATGCTCTCCCAGAAGAAGTCACGCTTTGCCTGAGTGTTGAGCAGGACTACGGGCTTTAACTGGTTGAGGTTTGCACCCTCATTCTTTTTAAGCTCGAGATATCTGCTGTAGGTTCCTTTCTTGACAAAGTGCAGCTCGGTCTTGCCGAGTGTGCATTTGCCCCATGCATCGCTGATGAAAAGGTTCGATTCACTGAGCTTTTCATCAAAAACCTTTGCAAACTCACTGCGCCTTTCGGGGCCTATCTCGTCTGCGGTCTCAACAAACAGTACATAGTGACCGGGCGTTGTGGTCTCTGTGTCGGGATATACGCTGTGACCCAGAGCAACAGTGCCGAAGTGGTCGCACATCTGCTCAACTGCCCAGTCGAGCATCTTCTGGTCGGTCTTTTCGCCTGCAATGTTAAGAACCTGGTTGAGTCTGTACTTGAATGTAATAGTGGGAGACTGCTTGTAGAATCCCGTGACTTCGACAACATCCTCTATGCGGTAGCGATAAAGACCTGAGAGGTTTGTCAATATAAGCTCGTAGTCCTTGCCCAGCTCAACCTCGCTTATTGTCAGTGGGCATGTACCCTCGGGAGCGCCGACGGGCAGGAATTCATAGAAGCCGTTGTGCGGAAGGATTACGCAGTCGTTGGAGTTGAGGTCAATCGGCACTGCGACGAGATCCTCGCTTGCGCCGTAGCCCATGTTGTGTATCGGAAGATTGCCCGTGTATTTGCCGAGCTTCTTTGTGTATACCTCAAGCGAGCCGGCTCCCATGGCGAACATCCAGCAGCAGTTGGGCCAAATTCTGGGGACGATCGGGGTGTCAAAGCCCTTCTCGAACTCACGCCTGAGCTCCTGTGCTCTTTCGGGCATCGGCTTTATACGCTTTAAAAGCTTTTCTCTCGTTTCGGGCGGACAATCTATGCTTTCGTTTATCGTGCCGTTTTCAATGTCGTCGCAGAGCATCTCCCAATTATCCTCGAGATAATGCATCATCGACTCAAGCACGGTGATGATGAGCGTGCTCAGATAGCTCACACCCTTGTCAGCGAGTGCGAAGCGCAGCTTAAAATACTGCATATTCAGCTTGCTCGGGTCGTCCGGAAACATTATCTCCTTGGGCGAGGTGACAAAGAATTTGACTATCGGCTTGAGATATGTCAGCGGAATACCGGACAGGCAGCTGCAAGACTTTCCGCTGGGAACCTTGTGACTTGTTATTTCAAGTGTCAGCATACCCTTCTGAGGGGGAAGGCGTGTGCCGTGCTTGTGGAACCACTTGACGGCGCATCCTACGGGAGCCGAAAAGCTGAAGCATTGCAGGTTCCAAAGCTGTCTTGCGGTCTGCGGTATGAGCTTGGGCTTGCCCACGCTGCCCGATGACTCAGCATAGCGGCATACCCAACGGCTTGTGATAAGGTTCTTCTCGCCGTTTTCCGTCATACGGTCTATGTAATCGGCATAGTCGCTGTAGCTTGAAAGGGGAATGTTCTGCTGATAGTCCTCAACGCTGTGAACATTCTTGAATCCGTGAGCCTTGCCGTAAGCCGTGTTTTTGTTATCTCTCATCAGCTTTTTGAGAATGTACTTTTGCACCTTGACGGCATTCATGGAATACAGTGCAAGCTTTGCGTGCTCCGCAAGACCGAGAAAACCGCCGAAGTCGGTCATAAGCCGACTGTGAAGTTTAACTTTCATTTTTACATCTCCATTCGACACGAAATAATTGCAAATCGCAGTCAACGGTATTTTAGTATATAAGAGCTATGCGGTTTTTCTTATGTCGAATTTTAGAAATATTTAATAAAAGTTTTGACTTTTTGTTGCATTTTGGCGGTCTTTGTGTTAATATCTCTGTATTGCAATTTTTGGAGGCAAAAAATTTGAATGGCAATAATCAGAAAGGCATAAAAACTGTCTTTCAGTTTTTGAAGTTTATCTGTGTGGGAATGATAAACTCGGTTGTAAACTATGTCGCATATTTGATAGTCCTTGCGTTGGGCGGTCACTACATTCTTGCGAATCTTGTCGGATTCGTCTTGAGCGTCCTGTCGTCGTATTTGATTAACAGCCGCCTTGTTTTTGAAAAGGATGAGGGTATAAGCGGATTTCGTGTACTCATGAAGCTGTACGTCGCCTATGCTGTGAACGGTATACTTCTCACAAATCTTTTTTCGTGGCTTTTGCTCGATGTTGCAAAGTTCGAGCGGATTCTCGGCGGACTTGCACAGCTTACAGCACAGCTCGGCTTGAGCTTTACCGCCCGAGACCTTGCCGAGATAATAGTGCCCGTAATAGTCGCCTGTGTGCTTACTCCGCTGAATTTTGTCGTCAATAAATTCTGGGCATACAGAGCCTACGGAAAGAAAAAAGTTCAACCTTCGGATAAGACCGAAGAAGAATAAAAAATCAAAAAACTGCGGTGAATTGCAACATTCCTTTGACGAGTGTCGGTTAATTTGCTGCTTTTTTACATATTGCAACAAAATATAAATTTTTTCTAAACTAATATAAATCTTCGTAAAATGTCGAAATAAAATTAAAATTACACCAAAATGATATAAAATGTGTCATTGAGGGATTTTTGTCTGCCTGTGCAGGGAAATGGCGAAAATCGTGGAAAAGGGAAACATAGAGAAATTTTATAGTATTGAGGAAGGAAACTCGCAATGAAAAAGAAGTACAAGGATGTGTTCTATGATGTGCCGGATGTCAAGACCATCAAGGAGCTTGTCATTCACGGAGTAGGAGAGGGCAAGGATCAGCCTCTGTTTATGTATGACCGTGACGGTGAGGTTAAAACCAGCACTTTCAACGATGTCTGGCATGACATCAATTGCATGGGTGCTTATATGTTTGCCCACGGCATCAAGGATTGCAATGTCGCAATCCTCGGTGAGAATTCATATGAATGGATCATTTCTTTCTTTGCCAATCTTCTCGGCAAAGTAGTCAGCGTTCCGCTTGATCCCAAGCTTCCGTCCGATGACCTTGCGGCACAGCTCGTGGAGAGTGAATGTAAGGCGATCTTCTATTCCGAGCACTATGCGAAGAAGACCGAGAAGCTCAAGACACTCGGCGCTCCCATGACAACGTATTTCTATATGCCCGATTTCCCGAAGTATATTGCAGAGGGTGAAAAGCTCATTGCAGAGGGCTTCAGCGAGTATTCCGATATGGTTATAACTCCCGAGGATCTCGCAACAATCGTCTTTACCTCCGGTACAACCGGCAAGAGCAAGGGCGTTATGCTCACTCACGGCAACCTTGCATCTGTTGTCACTGCATCGTGCAAATGCTTCCAGGGCGGCAACTCCGTCGGCTTCCTGCCTCTCAACCATACCTTCTCGTGGGTTGCAACTATCTTTGCCGCATTTATCATTATAACCTACGGCTATATCTGCGTAGATATAAAGAATCTTGTCAAGGATTTCCAGAATCATCATCCCCAGAATTTCTCCGGTGTTCCGCTCGTTGTCGAGACAATATATAAGCGTGTTTGGAAGACTGCGAGAAAAACCGGCAAAGAGGATGTGCTCAAGAAGGGTATTAAGATCAGCCGTTTCCTTCTGAAGTTCGGCATCGATGTTCGCCGCAAGCTCTTTGCACAGGTTCATGAGCAGCTCGGCGGCAACCTCGAGTTTATCGTTGTCGGCGGTGCCGCAATGGATCCCGAGTATGAGCAGGGACTCTATGACCTCGGTATTCAGGTTCTCACCGGCTATGGTATAACCGAGTGTTCACCGGCAGTTACCACCAATACCATGAACAATCACAAGCCGGGGAGTGCAGGCAGACCGCTTCCTTGCAGTGAGATAAAGATACATGAGCCCGATGAGGACGGCGTGGGCGAGATATATGTCCGCGGCTCCAACGTCATGAAGGGCTATTATAAGGATCCCGAAGCTACCGCCGCCGCATTTGATGACGGCTGGTTCAAGACCGGCGACTATGGCAGAATCGATGAGGACGGCTTCCTCTTCTTCGTCGGCAGAAAGAAGAATCTCATTGTTACCAATAACGGTAAGAATGTCTCTCCCGAGGAGCTTGAGGACAAGCTCTCTCAGCGTTGCCATGCTATCAATGAGATACTTGTCAGTCAGGAGGGCAACAAGATAGTTGCCGAGATATTCCCGTTCTATGACGAGTACGGCAAGGATGCGGATAAGATAATCCGTGAGGCAGTTGATCAGTTCAACCGTGATATGCCCCGCTGGAAGAATATCAACAAGGTCAGATTCCGCTCCGAAGAGTTCCCCAAGACCACCACTCTCAAGATCAGAAGAAAGTATACCGATCTTGAGACTGCCGCAAAAGCATAAGAAATATCAGCAAGCCCCCGCTTTTTTCGGGGGCTTGTATTTTTGTGAGAATCGTTTTTTTGCAATATGATAATAATTGCATTATAATGCGAATTTAAAAACAAAATTTGGGCTATATAGTATATAATTGTATATTGTCGGGCTTGCCGTATTTGAAGCGGTGACCCGATAGGGAAAATGGGAAGGAATAGAAAAATGAAAAAAAAGTACAAGGACTATTATTTTGATGTCCCCGAGGTCAAGACCATTAAAGAGCTCATCATTCACGGTGTCGGCAAGGGTCAGGATCAGCCGCTGCTCATGTATGATCACGGCGAGAGCGTCAAAACCAGCACTTACAATGACATTTGGCATGACCTGACCTGCTTTGGTGCCTATATGTTTGCAAACGGCATCAAGGACTGCAATGTTGCCATTCTCGGAGAAAATTCTTATGAATGGATAGTTGCATTCTTTGCAAACCTTGTCGGCAGAATAGTTACCGTGCCGCTTGATCCGAAGCTCAACGCAGATGAAATTGCCGAGCAGCTTGAGCGAAGCGAGTGCAAGGCGATAGTCTATTCGGCACATTACGCCGATATGGTCGAGAAGATAAAGAATGACGGTGCTCCGATGGAGCAATACCTGTTCATTCCGGATTTCGATAAGTATATCGAAGAGGGCGAGAAGATAATCGCAAGCGGCAATACCGAGTATAACGATACTGTTGTCACCCCCGACGACCTTGCAACCATCGTTTTCACCTCCGGTACAACCGGCAAGAGCAAGGGTGTTATGCTCACCCACGGCAATCTTGCGGCAGATTCAGTTTCGGCTTGTAAGTGTTTCTACGGTGAGAATTCAGTCGTTTTCCTGCCTCTCAATCATACTTTTTCTTGGGTTGCAACCATCTTTGCAGCATTTTTCGTTATCACCTGGGGTTATCTTTGCCCCGATATAAAGCATCTTGTCAGCGATTTCCAGACATATCATCCGCAGAATTTCTCCGGTGTTCCGCTTGTTATCGATACAATATATAAGCGTGTTTGGAAGACGGCGAGAAAGACCGGTCAGGAGGAGATACTCAAAAAGGGTATCAAGATAAGCCGCTTCCTGATGAAGTTTGGTATTGATGTTCGCCGCAAGCTCTTTGCACAGGTTCACGAGCAGCTTGGCGGTAATCTCGAGTTCATCGTTGTCGGTGGTGCGGCCATAGACCCGACCTATGAGCAGGGACTTTATGACCTCGGTATTCAGGTTCTCGGAGGCTACGGCATAACCGAGTGCTCGCCTGTTGTCACCACCAACACGAGAAAGACAAATAAAATAGGCAGCGTCGGCAGACCTGTTCCCTGCAATGAGATAAAGATAAATGAGCCCGATGAGGACGGCGTGGGCGAGATTTATGTCCGTGGTGCAAATGTTATGAAGGGCTATTATAAGGATCCCGAGGCAACTGCCGCCGCATTTGATGACGGTTGGTTCAAGACCGGCGACTACGGCAGAATTGACGAGGACGGCTTCCTGTTCTTCGTCGGCAGAAAGAAGAATCTTATCGTCACCAGCAACGGCAAGAACGTCTCTCCCGAGGAGCTTGAAGATAAGCTGCTGCACCGTTGCCACGCTATAAACGAGATACTTGTCAGCCAGGAGGGCAACAAGATAGTTGCCGAGATATTCCCGTTCTATGATGAGTTCGGCAAGGATGCGGATAAGATAATCCGTGAAGCGGTTGATCAGTTCAACCGTGATATGCCTCGCTGGAAGAATGTCAACAAGGTCAGATTCCGTTCCGAGGAGTTCCCCAAGACGACAACTCTCAAGATCAGAAGAAATTATAAGGAAATTGAAAATGTCTCAGCCGATGTGGAGACAAAGGCAGAATAATTGACGGTTTAGTATAAAATCCTCTGTGCAAGATGATTGCACGGAGGATTTTTTTTGCTTCAAGAGCGGATTTGAGAAGTAATCTTTTATGAAAAACAGCACAGGACTGCCAAAAATAAATTTTCATTGTCATTTCTCACAAACTTTAATTCTTGTTTTTGTAACATATTCCAAAAATATCGAACTGATTCGTCAAAATGACAAATCGAACAGCTTTGAGTTGTGCAAAATGTACATAAGAATTTACGACTTTGCGGAGCAATTATTCAAACTGAGCAATTGGTTAGACTTTGATTTTATTGGTGATATTGCACAAATCAGATGCCGCTTGTTTGTGCAATATTACTTGACTTTTGGATAAATTTGAGTATAATAAAAGCATACCAAATGAAAGGACTGAAAGATAATATGAATATGCAGTACTACAAGGTGGAGCAGGACCTGTTTGGTGAGATCGAGAAGGAGAAGAAGTTCAGCTTTCATAAGCTTGTAATGCTTCTTGCACTCGGTTCGGTTGCAAAAAGAGCTTAACTGAATCCCGAGCTGCGGTCTCCGCCGCAGGAACTACAACAAGCCCGAAAGGGTTCCACATATATCGGCACCGCACGATTGAGTGCGGCGCTATTTTTTTGTCTCTTTTTATGTTGCTATTGTTTTTTTGTCCGCAAAATGATAAACTAATAGAGCGGAGAACACAGCGTAAAGGAGGACTCGGATTGAAAAAACCGATATTCAGACTTAAATATTCTCTTGCAGGTGCCCTTTATGAGACGGTGGGCTTTTCGGGGCCGCATTTTTCAACTGCGGTCGTCAACGATGACAACAGAGTAAAGCTGACTCTCGTTCCGTCGCGTCCGCTCACACTTGTTTCGGCATCACTTGAATTTTGGCACGATTATGAGGAGAACGAAAAGTTCTTTGTCAACGGCTATCAGTCGTGGACTACTTCTGGCGAGATGTCGGCGTGTGACATCTATACGGGAGCAACTCCTCTTGCCGGTATAAGCAAGTTCACAAAGGACTTGGCGGATATCTCGGGCGATTATGAGTTTACGAGATATAAAAAACGCCCCGGATTTTTCCACAGCTTTACATATACCTATTTCCGCAGGGGAGACGAGTTTGAGCTGTTCGGCTCCTTGAGTGAGAGAAACGGATATACTGTTTTCTATGCGGATATGGATAAGCATTTCTTCTCGATTGAGAAGGATGTGGAGGGTTTGACTGTCTCAGAGCCTTACGAAATGTTTGATGTTGTACGCTTCGTCGGCGGTTATGATGAGGTGTTTGACAAATACTTTGCCGCAATGGGCTTGCCCAAGAATCCCCGAATTGATCACCTTTCGGGTTATACCTCGTGGTATAACTATTTCCAAAAGATAGACGAGAATATAATCCTGCGTGACCTGAAAGGTCTCACGAGAGCAGGGAAGAATGTCAACATCTTCCAGATAGATGACGGTTATGAGACCTTCGTCGGAGATTGGCTCGATTACAATAACAAGGACTTCCCCAACGGCATGAAAACCGTTGCCGATGCCATTCACCGTGAGGGCTGTCTCGCCGGAATATGGCTCGCTCCTTTCAATGTTCAAAAGGGCAAGTCCCGCATCTTGAAGGAGCACCCCGATTGGCTCATACGCACCGAAAGCGGCAAACCACAGCTCGGCTGTTTTTCGTGGGGCGGCGCATATACGCTTGATTTTTACAATCCCGAGGTGCGTGAGCATATCAGACATATTTTTGATGTTGTGCTCAACGAGTGGGGTTATGATATGGTTAAGCTCGACTTCCTCTACAGTCAGTGCAGGACCCCTCGCAACAACAAGACCAGAGGTACGATTATGTGCGAGGCACTCGACTTTCTGCGTGAATGTGTTGGTGATAAGCTGTTCCTCGGCTGCGGTGTTCCGCTCGGCCCCTCGTTCGGCGTAGTCGATGCTTGCAGAATAAGCTGTGATGTCGATTTGGTTTACAGCGGCAAGTTCTATAACGCCATGTCGCTCAATAACGAATTGCCGAGTGCCCAAAATGCAATAAACAACAGTATGTTCCGCCGTCATCTGAGCGGCAGAGCGTTCTTGAACGACCCCGATGTTTTCTTCCTGCGTGATAATAATCTCACCTTTACGTGGGAACAGAAGCTGCTGCTTGCCAAGATAAACAGCCTTTTCGGAAAGGTGCTCTTTGTCTCCGATGATGTCGGTGAGTATAACGATGTTCAGCTCGAGGTGCTCAACCGCACCTTTGTCCCGACCGATGCCAAGGTGCTCGATGTCACTTGCACGGGCAGCCGCAGTGAGGGCAACTATGAGATAAAATATATCGAAAACAGTGAAGAAAAGCTCCTGCGCTTTAACCTCAATACGGGTGTAAGCAATATTTCGGAGCTTGTGTAAAACAGGATAATTTTCAAAGCCGGTTTTTGACTGCATCGATTTGTGCCGATCGCACATTTCGGTGCGGTCTTTTTTTATAAGCTGCCATTTTCTTTGTTCTATTCGGGGACAAGGAGTCATAGAATTTAGAGAAACGGAGGCGAGGCTGTGCAGTCGGTGTTTGATTCGGCGGCGGATTTTGTTGAGCCGCAGCTTGCCGAGGTGCTCAAGAGCATCGACCCTGTCGTAAAGGCGAGCGTGTATGAGATTCGTCTGAGAGCCTCGAGACCCGTTATGCTTGTGAGCGACAGAGGTACGCTTTTTGTATATCCGAGCGGAAGAACGGGCGGTGTGTATTCTCCGAGTGCCTTGTCGGTCAGTGAAAAACAGTTAAACGAGAGCTTCTCGAGAATGTGCGGCTATTCGGTTCATTCCAACGCCGTCGCCGCCGCAAACGGCTTTTTATCCCTTGCACACGGGCATCGGGCAGGGGTATGCGGTACTGCGGTGCTCGACAGTATGGGCAATGTCAAAGCCTTTCGGGACATTTCAAGTATAAATCTGCGTGTCGCTCATGAGGTTATAGGCTCTGCCGAGTATATTTTTTCCTCGGCTTTTTCAAACGGGCTTACCTCTGCCGTTATTGCAGGTGCGCCGATGTCCGGAAAGACAACCGTTTTGCGAGATCTTGCACGCCTGTTATCGGGCGAGCAGGGCGGTAAGCTTTATCGCACGGCTGTGGTCGATGAGCGAGGGGAGATAGGTGCGGTGAGCGGAGGCAGTCCGCAGTGTGATGTGGGCTTTGCCGATGTGCTCACGGGCTATCCGAAAGCGGTTGGAATAATTACCGCCGTGAGAACACTCTCGCCGCAGGTGATAATCTGCGATGAGATAGGCACGCTTGAGGAGGCTCGGCGTGTGCTTGAGGGGATGAACTCGGGTGTGCATTTTGTTTTGAGTATACACGCTCGGAGCGTTTCGGAGGTATATTCCCGTCCGTGCGGCAGAGAGCTTCTGTCCTCCGATGCTTTTTCAAAACTTGTTTTGCTCGGCGGACTCTCGGGCGAAAAGACTGAAATATATGACCTAAAGGGGCGAGAATATGCGTGTGGCAGGGGCCGCACTGATGGCGGCGGTGCTGTTCTTTGCAGGGAGTTATGCGGCAAATGCGCTGAATCTGCGAGTGAATCGGCTTGAAAAAATCTGCATTATGTTCTCCGTGATCCGCACTCAGCTTGAGTGCTGCTGCTGTCCCTTAGAGCCATTATTGGATATTCTCGCTTCGTCCGAGGAGCTTGCCGATTTGAAGTTTCTGTCGGAGTGCAGGAATATGCTCTCATCCGAGTCTTTTCCGCAGGCATGGAACAAGGCACTGCGTGACAGAGCGAACACCGCAGGACTGAATACATCGGATGTGGAGCGGCTTGTTTCCTTTGGCGGAATTCTCGGAACCACCGCACTCGATGGGCAGATTGCAAATTGCGATATGTATTCGGCGGATTTTTCATTGCGTCTTTCGGGGGCGAGGGAACGGTGTGCAAGGTATTCAAAGCTTTTGCCGCCGCTCGGCGCACTTTTGGGCGCAGTCGTTGTTATAACGGCGATATGAATTAACAGGAAGGAACGGCACAGCCGTGGATTGCTTATGGAAGTCGGAATAGTTATAAAAATCGCACTTGTCGGTATTATCGTGGCGGTGCTCAGTCAGGTGCTCTCCCGAGCAGGGCGTGACGATTATGCACTCATAACCGTGCTCGCCGGTATTGCCGCCGTGCTTATAATGCTTCTGCCTTATCTCACCGAACTGCTCGATGCGGTGAGCGGCATATTGAGTTGATATGGAAGATATTATCAGAACAGCCGTGCTGGCGGTCGCCGTGTGCATACTGTCTGCCGTAATAAAGCAGAATCGCCCCGAATACGCTCCCGTGGCTGAAATAGCGGCAGTGGCGGCAGTGGCGGCTACGGTGATTAGGATTGCCGAGAGCGTGCTCGAGGGGCTTGCACTTGTCTCCGAACTGTCGCAGACGGGCAATGAGTGCATAACCCTGTTGATAAAGGCGCTCGGCGTTGCCGCAGTTGCACAGGCGGCAAGCGATATGTGCAGAGATACGGGCAATTCCGCTCTCGCAGGCGTAACGGAGCTTGCGGGGAAGCTGACGATAGTTGCCTTTGCGATGCCGCTTATAAAGTCCGCCGTGGCACTTGCCGCAGAGCTTATAAACGTTTGAGGAAAGCTTATGAGATGTGTAAAAATATTCATTTTGAGCATTGTGATGCTGATTGGCTTTAATATGCTTTGTTTTGCCGAGGGCGAGACGGCGGATGAATATTATCAGTCGTTCTATCGTCGGAGCGGAGCCGGGGAGCTTGAAGAATCATTGCCCGATTATGTCGAAAAATATCTTGATGATGCAGGTCTTAGCTTGTCCGATTACGGTTCGATGATAACCGCTTCGCCCAGAAAGCTTTTTGAGACGCTCGTTAATGTTGCGGTGAACGGACTCGGCGGCGAGCTTCGTGATATGGTTTCAGTGGCGGCGATTGCAATTATCGCCGGTGTGATAAGAGAAATGTCTGTGTCCGATAACCTGTCATCAGCACTTGATGTTGTGATAGGCAGTGCCGTTGCGGTCGGTACATTCACTGCCTTCTCGGGCGTTATTTCAAGCGGCATAAGTGCAGTTTCGATGCTTGCCGATTTTATGCTCGCTCTCATACCTGTGCTCGCAGGGATAATCACTGCGGCAGGTGACCCTACTCTTGCCCTGACCTACAGCACCTTTGTTATGGCGGCGGCTCAGGGGGCAGGGCAGATAGCACGCAGTATAATCCTTCCGCTGTGCGGAGCATTTGCGGCGTTTGGAATATCTGCGTCGATAAGTCCGGATTTAAAGCTTACCAAGCTTTCCGAGCTCATCAAAAAAACGGCGATCGGCACGCTGTCGCTTGTCGCAACGGTGTTTTCGGCTCTGCTCGGGCTTAAAAGTCTGCTTGCAGGCAGTGCCGACAGCCTCGCATCAAAGGGGATAAAGCTCGCGTTAAGCTCGGGCGTGCCAATTGTCGGAGGTGCATTGAGCGATGCCTATTCGTCGATAGTCGGCAGTCTGTCGCTCTTGAAGAACACCGTCGGCGTGTTTGCGGTTGCGGCGGCGGTGCTTGCGGTTTTGCCGTGTGTGGCTCAGTTGACTGTGCGGATACTGTTTTTGAAGCTGATTGCGATTATGTCATCTGCTCTCGGTGACAGCTCCACGGGAGAAGCTCTTGAAACTCTGTCGTCGGCGTTGACGGTGATAAATTCCGTCATTGTGTTTTTGCTTGCACTTTTCACGGTGTCAACCGGCATAGTGATCTCAATAAAGGGGGGATAGAATGGACAGCGTGAAGCAGTGGGCGCTCGGAGTTTGTGCAACGGCAATATTTTCGTCTGTAATTTATGCCGTTGCACCAAAGGGCAATATGCAGAAGGTCATGCGTTGCGTCGTGTCGTTGAGCGTGGTGTGCTCCGTGGTCTTGCCGCTTGTAGGGGCGGCGGTGAAGCTTGACTTTGATACGGATTTGCCCAAGGGTACAGCGGAAATATCCGACAGCCTGAAGGACGAAGTGAATTACCGCTTAACTGCCGCCTATGCCGATGAAATTAACGCACAGGTACAGGAGCTTTTGACGCTTTCGGGCTATCCCGAGTGTGAAACGGATTTTTTGACGGATATAGATGAGGACGGGTGCATATATATCAAAAAGGCGAATATCATATTGCCCGAAGATGCTGTCCTTTCGGAGAACACCGTGGAGAAGCTGTATTCCCTTTTCTCCGAAAATACCGTTGTGGATATAAGATGCAGGAGCGATAACCGATGAGTATAAAAATTCCCGAACCACGAAAACTCAAAGAATTGTTTAAAGCGGATAAAAAGCTCGTTTTGCTTTGCACGGCAGGGCTTGTCGGAATATTGCTTTTGGTTGTTTCGTCTGTCTTTCCGCAGAGTGAGAAAAAAGAGGAAAAAGAGGCGGCAATTTCGGTCGCTCATGAGACCTACGCCGAAGATATAGAAAAAAAGCTTACCGATATCATATCTTCCATTGACGGCGCAGGGAAAACGAGTGTTATGGTAACTCTCGAGAGCGGAACAGAGCAGGTGTACGCCAAAAACGAAAAAATCAAAAACGATTCCTCTGCCGATGAATCCGGGCTCAATGAGGACTTCTCCGACGAAAAGGAATATGTTTTGATAGAGACAAACGGTGATGAGGGCGGACTGATAATAAAGCTAATTCAGCCCAAGATAAGGGGAGTTGCCGTGGTCTGCGAGGGCGGCGGAAACGATGTTGTCCGTCAGGAGATAACTCAGGCGGTCACGGCGGTTCTCGATATCAGCTCTTCAAGAGTGTATATAGCGAAAATGTCAGCGTAGCATGGCATGATTTTACCGAAAGGATTGATAGTTATGGTCGTTAAGAAAAGGCAGATAGTTGCAGCCGCACTTGTTTTGGCGCTCGGTTCGGCTGTGTTTATCAACTGGTATTATAACCGTCCGGCGGTTGAAAATGTCAATGGCGGCTTGTCGGTGGGTGAGGTCGAGGAGACGGGCGGCAATCTCGGAGATGCACAGCTTGTCAATTCCTCAAGTGTTTCCGAGAGTGCCGTACAGACCTCAAAGAGCAGTGACTATTTTGCCTCGGCAAAGCTCAGAAGAAATACCGCACACGATGAAGCGTCGGAGACTCTCAATAAAATTATCAAGGATTCTTCGTCCGATTCGGCGGCTGTTAAAGAGGCATCGGAGGCGCTCGCTTCGCTCTCAAATGCCATAAAGCTCGAAGCCGATATGGAAGCGCTGATAAAAGCCAAGACGGGCAGCGAATGTGTGGCGATAGTAAACAACGGCACAGCAGAGATAATTGTCGGAAAAGGTGTACTTAATGACACAACTATTGTTCAAATAAAAGAAATAGTCCTAAAACAAACGGGGTTTTCTGCTGAAAATATAACAATTATTGAATTAAGTAGTTGAGAATTTTCAGGTTTGTGGTATAATATAGGGCAGAAGGAGGAATGCCCTGTGGAAGAAAACAGAACTGTTGACAATATCGGCAGCCTCGTTATTTCCGAGGATGTTATAGCATCGATAGCTCTCAATGCCGCCAAGGATGTTGAAGGCGTGAGTAGCTTTGCTGTCAGGACACCCGATGTACATTCTATCTTTAAGCTCGGAGAAGGAGCGGCGAGATTTGTGCGTGTTGTGTCGTCCGATAACGATGTCAAAATATCCGTCCACGTGAACATTGCCCCCGGAACAAAGATTCCGAAGGTTGCGGCGGATATTCAGAAGAATGTCAAAAACGCCGTGCAGAGCATGACGGGAAAGATGGTTTCAAAGGTCAATGTCTCGGTAGCCGGTATGGACATTGAACCCAAGGAAGAAGAAAACTGAGCTTTAAGCCCTCTCTTTCGGGAGGGCTCGCTTCGGTTTTTGTAAGTGTACAAGGAGATTTTTAAGGGGAGACAGGAGAGCTTTATGACAAGAAGTCAGTCGAGAGAGCAGGCGTTTGCCCTGCTGTTTGAAATGTCGTTCAGTCCGGAGACAGAGATGGACGATATAATAGATATAGGTATCGAAAACGGAACGATAGAATCGGATGAGTTCGCTTCAAGACTTGCCCAGACTGCGTGGGACAAGCTCTACAGCATCGATGCCGTCATCGAAAAATATTCCAGGAATTGGAAAAAGCACAGGATTTCAAGAGTGGCACTTTCCGCTATGAGACTTAGCGTGTGCGAAATGCTGTACATACCCGAGGTTCCCGTCGGTACTTCGATAAACGAAGCCGTTGAGCTTTGCAAGAAGTACGCTACGGCTGACGATGCCTCATTTGTCAACGGTGTCCTCGGTTCGGTAGCAAGAGAGGAAGTTCCGGCAGACAGAGGCAATAATCCCTCGGACGGGGAGTAAGCCATGGCTGTTTATCTCGGAATAGACACAAGTAATTACACTACATCCGCCGCAGCCTATGAAGATGTGAGCGGATGTGTTTTTCAAAGGAAGCTTTTGTTGCCCGTCAAAAGCGGCGAGAGAGGGCTTCGTCAGAGTGATGCTGTGTTTCATCACACTCAGCAGCTCTGGCAGGTCTTGACTCCCGTTATTTCGGAGTACGGCAAGCCCGATTTTATCGGTGCATCCTATGCTCCGAGAGATGTGGAAGGCTCGTATATGCCATGCTTTACTGTCGGGCTTAATACTGCCAAATGCCTTTCTGCGGCACTTGATGTTCCGCTTTATGAGTTTTCGCATCAGGCAGGCCATGTTGCCGCCGCCGTTTATTCGAGCGGCCACACCGAGCTGTTGGAGCGTGAATTTATTGCTTTTCATGTCTCAGGCGGCACTACGGAAGCGCTTCTCGTCCGTCCGGATAAGGACAGGCTCTTGAAAATAGACATAATCGGCAAGACCCTTGACCTCAACGCAGGTCAGGCGATAGACCGAGTCGGTGTTGCAATGGGGCTCAAGTTTCCGGCCGGTGCCGAGCTTGAAAGGCTTGCACTCGAGAGCGATAAGCACTTTAAACCGCATCCGTGCGTAAAGGATACCGACTGTTGCCTGTCGGGAGTTGAGAATAAATGCCTCTCCATGCTCGAAAAGGGAGAGAGCAACAGCGACATTGCAGGGTACTGCATTGAATTTGTGCGTTCAACTCTCGAGGGGATGACAAAGAATATCCTTGAAAAATACGGCAACCTGCCGCTTGTTTTTGCCGGCGGCGTTATGTCGAATTCCATAATCAGAAACAGTTTCACTGAGGAATTCGGTGCGTATTTTGCCCAGCCTCAGTTCTCTGCGGACAATGCCGCAGGTACAGCGTATCTCACCTTCCTCAAGGAGAGCAAAAATGCTTGAAACAGTCAGTGTAACCGTCAGCCAGCTAAACCGATATATTAAATCCGTCATGGATTCCGATTATAATCTGCGGACTGTTTTTGTCAGCGGAGAGATTTCCAACTTTACCAATCACTATAGGACGGGTCATTTCTACCTCACCCTCAAGGATGACAAGGCGGCTGTAAAGGCTGTTATGTTCAGCTCCGATAACGAGCATCTCGGCTTTATGCCCGAAAACGGTATGAAGGTTATTGCAAGAGGCAGGGTGAGCGTATTCGAGCGTGATGGCCAGTATCAGCTCTATATCGAGGATATGCAGCCCGACGGGGCAGGTGCGCTGAGTATAGCATTCGAGCAGTTGAAGAAAAAGCTCGAGGCACAGGGCTTGTTCGATTCCGAAAGAAAGAAGCCGATTCCACGCTTTCCGAGGCGAGTCGGCGTTGTCACCTCACCCACGGGAGCGGCGGTAAGGGATATTATAAATGTCATTTCACGCCGCAGCCCTTCAACCGAAATAATCCTTTGTCCCGTGCAGGTTCAGGGCGCGTCGGCGGCAGGGCAGATAGCGCAGGCGATACAGCGGTTCAACGACGGCGGCTATGCCGATGTTCTGATTGTCGGCAGGGGCGGCGGCTCTGTGGAGGAGCTGTGGGCGTTCAACGAGGAACTTGTCGCAAGAGCGGTTGCGGCTAGCGATATTCCGATAATTTCCGCTGTCGGTCATGAAACGGATTTTACTATTTGTGATTTTGTCTCCGACCTTCGTGCACCAACTCCGTCTGCGGCGGCAGAACTTGCCGTCAGCGACAGAGAGGAGCAGCACGCTTATTTAAACGCAATGAAACGGCGTTGCACTTCGGCACTTGAATTAAATCTCAGAATGAAATATAACGAGCTGTACCGTGTTCAGGCACAGCTCAAGGCAAACGGCCCCGAGGGGCAGATACTTTCACAGCGGCAGATAACCGATTCCTGTTTTGCCGAGATACGCACAGCCGTGCAAAGAATACAGCAGGCGGAAAAAATGAGGCTTTCCGTCCTTGCAGGCAGACTTGATGCACTCAGCCCGTTGAGAATACTCTCAGGCGGCTATGCGGCGGTTGAACGTGGCGGCAAGTTGATTTCAAAAGAAAACATCCCGACTGTCGGAGATGAGATAACCGTCAGCACAAACGCTGTCAGGCTTAAAGCCCGGGTCACATCGGCAGAGAAAAACGGAGGCAGATAAAATGGCAAAAAAGTCATATGAAGATTCTGTAAAAAGACTGGAAGATATAGTTTCTACCCTCGAGTGTGGAGAAATATCACTCGATGAATCCTTGAAGCTCTTTGAAGAGGGAACAAAGATTGTCACCTTTTGCAACGAGTATCTTGACAAGGCTCAGACAAAGATAAGAGAGCTGTCCGAGCTTGAAGGGGAGAGCGACGATGAGTAAGCGTTACACTGTTGATGAATATGTAAGGCTCATAGACGGGGCACTCAAGTCCTATCTCGACACCGAACCCAACGGTTTCGGTGAAGAAAAGATGCTCGAGGCTATGCGTTACAGTGTCGAAAACGGCGGCAAGCGTATAAGACCCATACTCGTGCTTGAGTTTTGCAGAATGTGCGGCGGCGATGTCGAGGCGGCACTGCCGTTTGCGTGTGCGATAGAATTTATTCACACGTATTCGCTCATCCATGATGATTTGCCGTGTATGGACGATGACGATATGAGAAGAGGCAAGCCCTCAAGCCATATAAAGTTCGGTGAGGCAAATGCACTTTTGGCAGGTGATTCACTGCTGACCTTTGCGTTTAAGGTGGCGAGTGAGGCGAAAGATGTTCCACCCGAGGCGGTTGTGAAGGCTGTGTCATTGCTTGCCGAGGTTGCAGGCTGTGCAGGGATGATAGCAGGTCAGGTACAGGATCTCGAAAATGAAGATAAGCTTGTCACCGCTGATGATTTGAGAAGTGTGGATCTCTTGAAGACGGGCGAGCTTATCAGAGGAGCGTGTCAGCTCGGCTGTATCGCCGCAGGAGCGGATGACGGTAAGCTCAATGCCGCACGGGATTATGCCGAAAGTCTCGGTATAGCGTTCCAGATAGTCGATGACATTCTCGATGTCACGAGCGATGAAGCTACCCTCGGCAAGCCCGTGGGCAGTGATGCCGAGAATTGCAAGAACACATATGTATCCCTGCTCGGACTTAAAAGAGCGCAGGAAATAGCCGAGGCTTTGACCGAGAGAGCTATAGCATCTCTGCTTGTTTTCGGTAGGGAGGCTCAGTTCCTTATCGGACTTTCCGGTGAGCTTCTTTCAAGAAAAAGCTGATTTAAAGATGAAAGGCTGAGGACTTCATGTCTGAAAAGTACCTTAAAAATATAAAATCTCCTGCGGACATCAAGAACATGAGCTATAAACAGCTCAATGAGCTTGCCGCTGAAATAAGAGAGGTTTTGATAGATACCGTTTCAAAGACGGGTGGACATCTGGCTTCCAATCTCGGTGTTGTGGAGCTTACCCTTGCTATGCACAGGCAGTTTGATTCCCCGAAGGATAAGTTTGTCTGGGATGTCGGACATCAGGCGTACACCCACAAATTGCTCACCGGCAGATATGACCGTTTTTCCACCCTGCGTCAGGAGGGCGGAATATCGGGATTTTGCCGTCCCGATGAAAGTGAGCACGATATGTTCTACAGCGGACATTCGAGCACTGCGGCATCAAGCGCACTCGGGCTTTCCACCGCCAATTCCATGCGTGGCAATAAGAACACGGTGGTTGCCGTAGTCGGTGACGGCTCGATGACCGGCGGTATGTTCTATGAGGCACTCAATAATGCCGGCAGAACCCATTCACGCCTTATAATCGTGCTCAATGATAACGAGATGTCGATTTCCGAGAATGTCGGCTCAATGGCACGCTATCTTGCCGTTGTCAGAGCGAAACCCGAATATTATCGCATGAAAGCAGGCACGGAGAAGGTACTTCGGCATATTCCCGTAGTCGGTGAGGCACTTTCGGATGCGGCATTCAATTTAAAAAGTGCGTTGAAAAGGCTTATATATTCGGAGTCGTGGTTTGAGGATCTCGGACTTCACTATATCGGCCCCATTGACGGCCACAATATTCAACAGCTCTGTGAAGCCTTCGATATGGCAAAGCGGTATGATAAACCCGTGCTTTTGCACATAAACACTCTCAAGGGCAAGGGCTATGATTTTGCGGAGCGTGCCCCCGAGCAGTTCCACGGAATATCGAAATTCGATATAAATACAGGTGAACCCCTCTCGTCCGGAACAAGCTTTTCGAGCGTTTTCGGTGATATTATGTGTGACTTTGCCTCGTGTGATGACAGAGTTTGCGCCGTGACCGCCGCTATGTCTATAGGCACCGGACTTGACCGTTTTTCAAATGAACATAAGGACAGATTTTTTGATATAGGCATTGCCGAGGAACACGCAGTGGCATTTTCTCTCGGTCTTGCAAAGAGCGGATTTGTTCCCGTTTTTGCCGTATATTCGACTTTCCTCCAGCGTTGCTTCGATCAGCTTCTGCACGATGCCGCATTGCAAAAGCAGAAGATGGTTATCGCCATCGACCGTGCAGGCTTTGTCGGTGAGGACGGTGAAACGCATCAGGGCGTTTTTGATGTTTCAATGCTCAGAAGTGTACCGGATATAACTGTGTATTCACCCTCCACCTATGAGGGACTCAGACATGCGATGCAGCAGGCGATTTATTCCGATTCAAATCTTGTTGCGGTCAGGTATCCGAGAGGAGCACAGAGAGCGTTGCCCGAGAGTATTCAGCCGACCTTTGCCGATTTTGATGTGTTCGGTGACGAAAATGCCGAAAAAGCAATAGTTACCTATGGCAGAACATTCTCGGCGTGCGCCTTTGCTTATGAGCGACTTAAAGCCGAGGGCGAGAGTGTGAAGCTCATTAAGCTCAACCGCATAATTCCGGTCTGCTCCGAGGCAGTCAAGGCGGCGGCAGACTGTAAAACCGTCTGCTTTATCGAAGAGGGTGTTCGTCGTGGCGGAGTTGGAGAGGGCTTCCTTTTGGAGCTTTCCGATAACGGCTTTAACGGCAAATATAACCTCAGAGCGGTCGAGGACGGCTTCGTTAAGCAGGCGTCCGTTGAGTCTCTGCTTCATAAGTACGGCTTTGATGAGGACGGCGTGTATTCTCTCGTGAAGGGGAATTAACTGTGGAAAACAGCAAAAGACGCATAGATATTCTTATGGTCGAGCAGGGCATAGCACCGTCCCGTGAAAAGGCCAAGGAAATGATTAAAAATTCAAATGTATATTTGAATGGCAAAGTTGTGTCAAAGGCTGGACTTTTGGCAAATGACTGTGATATAATCGAATATAAGGGCGAAACGGCGAAATTTGTCAGCCGCGGAGGACTGAAGCTTGACAAGGCGATAAGTGTATTTAATCTCCGACTTAGCGGATATTTATGCATTGATGTCGGCGCATCGACAGGCGGCTTTACCGATTGTATGCTCCAAAACGGCGCAAGAAAAGTCTATGCCGTCGATTCGGGCAGTGGTCAGCTTTCCCCCGTGCTCTGTGCGGATGACAGAGTTGTGAATCTTGAAAAGACGAATTTTCGCTATATAACCGAAAATGAAATACCCGAAAAAGCTGATTTTGCGAGCGTGGATGTCTCGTTTATCTCGCTCAAGCATATTTTACCTGCACTGTCCGATTTGATGAAAGACGGCGGAACAGCCGTTTGCCTTATCAAGCCTCAGTTTGAGGCAGGCAGGGAGAATGTGGGCAAAAAAGGTGTTGTCAAGGATTCACGCATACATATAAAAGTAATCGAGAATGTTTGCGGCTATGCCGTTGCCTCGGGCTTTTGTGTTAAGGCACTTGATTTTTCTCCCGTAAAAGGGCCCGAGGGTAATATAGAATATCTTATTTATCTTCAAAAAACAAACGCCGATGCCGTGTCGGCTCCCGATGTTGCAGGGGTAGTTGCGGCGGCACAAATGGCGTTTTGAGTTGGGAGCAGTAATATGATTTTTGCAATAATTCCCAATCTTACACGAAAAAATGCCGCACAGGTGACAAGGCTCATCTGTGCAAAGCTCGATGAGCTCGGTGCGGCTTATTCCATGCCCGAGGAGACGAAAAGCGAATTTTCCGATACACGGGCGCTGTTTCTTCCGGAACATGAGCTGTTCGATAGCTGCACGGCGGTGATAACAGTCGGCGGAGACGGCACGATAATCCATTCCGCTAAAAAAGCGGCGGCGTATTCTAAGCCAGTCCTCGGAATAAATGCAGGAAGACTTGCATTCATGGCAGGACTTGAGATACATGAGCTTGACTTGCTTTCTAAGCTCATCGGCGGAGACTACTGTACCGACAGGCGTATGATGCTCAAAACGACCGTGACTGATGGTGACAGAACTGAGTTCGGCTACAGTATCAACGATGCAACTGTTATGCGGAATACCCGTATGGGCGGAATTTCCGAGATAGATGTCGATCTTGACGGTAATTTTTTCAACCGCTACCTCGGTGACGGATTGATAATATCTACCCCCACAGGCTCTACCGCTTATTCACTCTCTGCAGGCGGCCCCGTGGTTGACCCGAAGCTTGAGTGCATAGTGATGACCCCTATATGCTCACATTCGGTTTTTACCCGTTCGCTTGTGCTCGGTGAAAATTCGTCACTGAGCGTGTATTCCTCCGACGGCAATCCGATATGCGTTTCGTGTGACGGCGATGAGACGTTTACTGTGTCCGCCAAGGGGAGGATAAAGGTGGAGAAGGCGGATATTTTCGCAACCTTCATCAGACTTAAAAATGACAGCTTTGTTGAAATACTTAACAGAAAAATGTTGAAATGGAACGGCGGCTCAGATTCCGCTCAGGAGGTATAACAGTGAAGAAAAAAAGGCAGGAAGCGATACTCGATATAATCGAAAAATACGATCTGTCAACCCAGGAGGAGCTGTTGCAAAAGCTGAAGGAAAGCGGCTTTGATGCAACTCAGGCAACGGTTTCAAGGGATATAAAGGAGCTTCGTCTTGTCAAGACAATGGGCGCAAACGGTCAGTATAAGTATGCTGTGACAAAGACCGAGTCCGATGAGCTGCTTTCAAAGTTCCACAGTATATTTGCCCAGTCTGTCGTTTCGGCGGACTATGCAGGCAATACGATTGTTATTCGCTGTTATACGGGCATGGCTCAGGCGGCGTGTGCGGCGTTTGATTCCATGCATTGGGATGGACTTGTCGGCACTCTTGCCGGCGATGATACGATTTTTGCTCTTTGCAGGAGCGAGAGCTGCGCATCGCAGATGAAGGATTCCATTAAACGACTTATCGAAAAATGAGGTATAGGCTATGCTTCTCAGCTTGAAAATAGAGAATATAGCGATAATTGAAAGTGCCGAGATTGAGTTTGACTCGGGGCTTAATGTCCTCACGGGTGAAACGGGTGCAGGCAAGTCGATAATCATTGACTCTATAAATGCCGTGCTCGGTGAGCGTACCTCCCGTGAGCTGATAAGAACGGGTGCGGCATCGGCAAGCGTTACCGCACTTTTTTGCAATGTTTCAAAAGAAGTGGCAGACCGCCTCTCAGATCTTGATGTTGAGCCGGATGAGGATGGCAATATCCTTTTAAAGCGTACCCTCAGTGCGGACGGTAAGAACGCCTGCCGCATAAACGGTGCGCCGACCACCGTCGCCGTACTCCGTCAGGTGGGACATGAGCTTATCAATATCCACGGTCAGCATGACAATCAGGCGTTGCTCGCTCCCGAGAAGCACTTTGAATTTATCGACTGCGTTGCCGATAATTCGGATCTGTTAAAGCAGTACAGGGAGCGTTTTTCGGTTCTCTGCGATTACATCAGGGAGCGTGATTCCCTCAAAACCGATGAGTCGGAGAAGCTCAGACGGCTTGATTTGCTTGATTATCAGATAAACGAGCTTGAGGATGCGGATATAAAGATAGGTGAGCGAGACGAGCTTGCCGAGAGAAAGACTCTGTTGCAAAACTGCGAGAGAGTGACCGAGTCACTCAGAGCCGCATATGAGCTTTTGCAGGGTGCGGATGATAATTTCAGCCTTTTGACCGCTCTTGACGACTGCGCCGGCAATGCCGAGGATGCCGCCAAGTATTATAAAGAGGTCGAGCATACGGCTCAGACCATCCGCAGTGCAAGCTACGAGCTTGAAGAATGTGCGGATGAGCTGAGAAACGCCCTCGATGATTTCTCCTATAACCCGTCGGAGCTTAATGAAATTGAAGCCCGTCTCGATATGCTCTTCAGACTTTCCGTCAAATACGGCGCAACCGAGGAGGAGATGCTCGATTTCCTCAAAGCGGCCAAGGACGAGCGCAATAAAATAGCCCTTTCCGATGAACGAGTAGCAGAGCTTGACAGGCTTGTGACCGAAACAAAGTCCGAGGTTCGCACGCTTGCACAAAAGCTTACGGAGTCAAGAGAGCGTGCGGCACGGGAGTTTGAAAAGTGCGTTACCGAACAGCTTGAATTCCTCGATATGCCGTCGGTCAAATTCTGCGTAAACAGAGAAAAAACACCGTTTACGATAACCGGTGCGGATAATATAGAATTTTTGATTTCCGCCAACGCAGGCGAGACAGTCAAGCCGCTTGCGAAAATCGCATCGGGCGGCGAACTGTCGAGAGTTATGCTTGCGATAAAGAGCGTTATCGCCGGCAGGGATGGACTCGATACCATGATATTCGATGAAATAGATGTGGGACTCAGCGGCAGAGCGGCGCAGAAGGTTGCCATGAAGCTGCGTGAGGTTGCAGACGGCCGTCAGGTCATATGCGTTACCCATTCCGCACAGATAGCGGCACAGGCTTATTGTCATATGCTTATCAGCAAATCCGTTTCAAACGGCAAGACCTATACCAAGGTTGAGCGTCTTGATATTGAGGGCAGGAAGCATGAGATAGCACGCATAACCGGCGGACTTGATATTACGGATATTCAGCTTCGCTCTGCGGAAGAAATGCTCAAAAATGCGGGAAATATTTAACTTCATATAAAGGAGAATCGCAATGTCGGACAAAAACACACAGGCTACCCCCGAAACCCAGAAGCTTTCAACGAAAGAGAATATTATGCAGACTGTTAAATTTGCACTTTTCTCGGCTTCTGCAGGAGTTATACAGATAGCGTCTTACACGCTCCTTTTCGAGGTGTTCAATCTCAAAGCGTGGATAGCAAACCTTATTTCGCTCGTGCTCTCTGTGCTGTGGAACTTCACCTTTAACCGCAAGTTTACATTTAAGTCGGCTAACAATATTCCCATAGCAATGCTCAAGGTTGCTGCGTTCTATTGCGTGTTTTCTCCCTTGAGTACATGGTTTACCCACTATGCAACCGACACTCTTATGTGGAACAACTACCTCGTTGAGGCTATCTGTATGGCAACAAACCTTGTCACCGAGTATTTCTATGACCGCTTTGTTGTCTACCGCAATTCCATGAACACCAACGACATAGCCAAAAAGGAACAGCACAAGAATGATTGAGGAAAAGAAGTGTCCGCTGTATAAAAAGTGCGGCGGTTGCCAGCTTCAGAATTTGAGCTATCCCGAGCAGTTGAAGTTCAAACAGCGTAAGGTTGAACGCCTGCTCGGAGAATTTGCAAAGGTCGAGCCGATAATCGGTATGGAGTCTCCGTATCATTACCGCAATAAGGTTCAGGCGGCATTTGCAACAGCGAAAAACGGAAAAATAATATCGGGTGTTTATCAGTCGGGTACGCACAGCATAGTCTGTGTCGATTCGTGCCTGACTGAGGATACCAAGGCAGATGAGATAATCGTCACTGTCCGCAATTTGTTAAAGAGCTTTAAGATTCAGCCCTATGACGAGCGAAGCGGCAGTGGCGTGCTTCGTCATGTGCTCGTAAAGCGTGGATTTACCACCAATCAGATAATGGTGGTTCTTGTCACGGCAGGGCCGATTTTTCCGGCGAAGAATAACTTCGTCAAGGCGTTGAGAAAGGCGCATCCGGACATCACAACGGTAGTCCACAATATCAATCCATATCAGACGAGCTTAGTCCTCGGTGAGAGGGAGAATGTGCTCTACGGAACAGGCAAGATAGAGGACGAGCTGTGCGGACTTACATTCAGAATTTCCCCCCGTTCATTTTATCAGATAAATCCGGTTCAGACTGAGGTGCTCTACAATACCGCAATGGATTATGCCGATATGAGCGGCAGTGAAAAGGTGATAGATGCCTATTGCGGAATCGGCACAATAGGACTTGTAGCGTCGAAGCACGCAGGCGAGGTGATAGGTGTCGAGTTAAACCGTGATGCCGTACACGATGCAATAGCCAATGCCAAACGCAATGAGATAAAGAATGTCCGCTTCTTCTGTGACGATGCCGGTGAATTTATGCTGGGTATGGCGCAGGATAAGGAGAGGGCGGATGTGGTCTTTATGGATCCGCCCCGTGCCGGAAGCGATGAACGCTTCCTCTCATCACTCGTAACCCTCGCCCCCGAAAAGGTGGTCTATATTTCCTGCAACCCCGAAACCCAGCAAAGAGACCTCCGCTTCCTGATAAAGCACGGCTATAAGGCAGTAAAAATCCAACCCGTCGATATGTTCCCACATACGAATCATGTCGAGACGGTCTGTTTGCTGTCAAGGAAAGACAAGCTACAATAAATACGGAGTACAAATTCTAATTTGTCGGAGGTGATATTCATGGCAAAACACGAATTTGGAATTATGATGGATGCTCCTCAGCAGTGTAAACGATATGATGAATATGAACCATGGAAATATGCCTGTATTTCTGTTGCGGATGACTATTTAGCAGTTGTTGCTGAAAGGCTTAACGCTATTGATTTCTTTTGGCACACAATTTCTAACAAAAGCAAGGGCCTTGCATATTGTGGAGTTACACTTGTTCCACCTTGTTCGCTAAAAGCATTTATAGATGTTATTAATAATGTTTCTGAACTGTCTGAACTGAAGAAACTGTTAGAAGAAGCTTGGGAGAAAAATAAATGGGTTATTCATTATGGAATCTGATAGACCGACAACTTCCAATTTATAGGGATGGATATCTTCCATACAACACAGGCAGTGGATATGTTTCCGTCAACTTATGACATTAACGGCATTGTCTCGACCCATGTCGAGACGGTGTGCTCGCTGTAAAGGAAATTAATTTAATCGACCGACAAAGTTGAATTTACAAGAGAAGTATGATAACGAGCACTCAGGGAGCTTATGATAAGAAAAGCAATATGTGACGATATCCCTGCAATATCAGAATTATACCGTGAACAATCACGGCGCAATTAAACTTTATGAAAAACTCGGATTTAAATCGAAAGCACAGGAGATGTGTTATAAGCTTCGGAAGCATTTCCTGTTAAAAAATCACTGCAACCTTCGTCTTGATGAAAGTGCAGTGATTTTTTTATTTAATTGATAAGACTATATACCTCGCACAAGCGTTGAATCGAATTTTAATATTCGTATTTTTCGGCAAGAGAGCGAAAAGCGGCTTCAATATCAAAGCTCGGTGGAATCGGAGCACAAACAGTGCGGCCGTCAGAAAATGTAATCGCACATGAATACATTTCTTTGTCGGCAACGAAAAAGCTGTCAGAACGCTTTGCGTGCTTTTCGAGCTTATCCGTTAAATTGCTTTTCTCAACGAGTAAAAGCAGTTGTTCCGCTTCGCCGTTTGTGACTTGAGTTTGAATATCAATGGCTTTTTCGTTGACCGAATTCGTACATTCGGCAAAAAGTGTCCATTCTTCGTTTTCATGAGAAAGCCGAAATGAATAGCTCTGCCGTGAATCCATACTTCCGCATGAAATTGATATGGCCTTAATATCCGCAAGGGTATATTCAGGCTCTTTTTTGCATCCGAAAATGCCGAATAATAGTGGTATGATCACCGCTGCCGCCACCGCCCTAAGTGCTTTTTTCATTGCTTATGCCCATGGATCCTGTTCTTTCGGAAGACGCACTCCCGTGAGCAGATATTGCTCCCACAAGAACCATTTGCCGTCACTGCCACGCTGACGGAGCTTTATCGGCCTGGGGTCATCGGCACCGCCGCAGGGGATAAAGAGCTTCATATATCCGTCTTCGTCATTCGAGGTGTGATTGCTTTCGATGATGATTGTATAGGGTGTGGTAGGAGTGTAGCCGTTGTCGGGATTTGCTCCCGAGAAATAGGTGAACGGGAGGTATGTCTTTCCGTCACGGAAGCGGTCGTTCAAAAATGATATGTCCTGACCGTTCATCGGACGGGGGCCTCTGAGCCAGTTGAGCATCTCGGTTCCCACATTTCTGTCCGCAGAATAGGCGCAAAGTGCAAGCACCGTCAATGCGGCTGTTTTAAACGGAGTGTCAAGGCTTGCCTCCGGCAGTGACTGCATTTGGGCGAGGCTTTCGGGCAGTGAAGAAAAAACAAAGGTTTCTTTTTTTGCCCCGATGCCCTTGACGGCATTGTTGATTGCTCCCTGAACGCCCTGGCGAGCCTGGTTGGTTATCTGTCGGGATACACCGGACACAGAACTGCTGACTGCACCGGTTGCAGTGCTTTTTAGCTTATCAAAAAGTCCCATAATATTTTCCTCCTAATCAGAAGCTTCCGCCGCCGCCACCGTGGGATGTTCCCGAGGACGATGTGTGCGTACTGCTTCCTGAGTTGTTTTGCTTTTGAATCTCCGTCTTTGTGACCTCGCTGTACAGGAAGGTGTCGTAGTTCTCGGTGAGAACCATGCTTCCGTTCCTGACATAGGAGTTTGCTTCCTTCTTCTTTTTAACGGATTTGAGGTCGTTTTTCATGCCCTTCACTACAAAGAACGCCACTACGATTCCGATGACTATTGAAACGGGAATCCATACAAGTGAGAGGGGCTTTTTGGCTTCTTCACTTGAATCGGACGAGCCCTGGGAATCCTCACCTAAATCAAACGGTGTGCCATTCCTTGCCAGGGTTATAAATTCGTCGCATTTCTCGGCGTAGACATTGAATGCGCCGGCATAATCCTCGTCGGACAAATACGGCATCATTTGTTCACCAATGTGCTTTATTCCCGAAGCGGTAAAGGCAGTTTCGCCGTAGCCGCAGGTGGTAATGTGCCAGCTTTTGGTTTCCATATCGATAAGCAATAAAACGCCGTCTCTGTTCTCGCCGTAGCCATAGGAACGAACATCATAGGCATCGTCTGCATATTCCTCGATCGTGTCGCCATCCAGACTTTTTGTTATCATGACAACAACATCCATCTTTTGACGAATACTGATTTCATCAAGCTTTTCAAGCAAGGCTACTCTGTCGGGCTGAGACAGAATGATCGGCTTATCGATAACTCGATAATATTCATCCGCAAAGCCGTTTTCCGCAAAAGCCGGTATTACCGACACAAAGCATAAAAGCACAGCCAAAGCAAGTGTGATAACTCTCTTTTTCATACGAATTCCTCCCTTACAGAATCCCGAGCAAATGCAACAGGAAAACAATGCCGTAAGCCGCAACGCTGAAAGCTGCCGATAAAGCGATCATCAGCTTTGTTGCCGCCGCACTGTCCACAGGAAGATCTCCGACGAATTTTCCTGTCTGTCCGTTCATTGCAAAGGTGTATTTCTTGTCCTTCCACGTTGTGTTCAAAATCCAAACGGGAAGCAGGGCGTATCTCGTTCTTCCGCCGTAGAGGTTTATGTTTGTGCTTTCGGGTGTAACGGTGTTATAGCCCGAAACGGTTTTTGCGAAGGCTTCTTCCGTGGATTTCTTTATTCTCTCGTTTGCGTGAACAACGCTCTGCTCCGCAGTAACGTCATACTTGTCGGCAAGGTAGCCGGCGAGGTATAAGGTTTGAAAATCCTTGGCGTCCGCAATGTTGAAGGGCTCGATAGATTCCATCAGCTCGTCGGGCATCTTGCTTGAGCCGTCAACAGGAACATTTTCAAAGCCGATATTTCCGCCTCTCTGAAGTGCGAAATAGCTCGTCTCGGTGTATTTGTAGTTGTTGTCGCTCCATGTTCTCAGTCTTGTTGCCTTGTAGTAGACACGGGCGTTTGCATTGGTATCAAAAAGCCAAAAAGGAACATATACGCCTTTGATTTCGTCAATATGGTTTTGGTCTTTAAAGATTTTCGGCAACAGACGCTTGCCGGAAATATGCTTCATAAGACCAGCCTTTGCCGCTTTTTTGTCAAGCTTAAAGGGGATGATAATATCCGGCTTAAGGCTTCCCGAAAATTGACCCATCATTACGACGGGGTTGCCGCAGAAGGGGCAGGAAGTTGCCGCAGTAGTCTCATCTCCGACGATTTCGCCGCCGCAGGACTTGCAGGAATAGGTACACAGTCCGTCCGCCTCGCCCTCTTGCCATTCAGCACCTGCCGGCGTTTCCCAGCTCATATTGTCGGCAGGCTCGTTTTGAAGCTGGGCATCATAATTTTTCATCGCTTCCGGCTCAAATTCCGCACCGCAATAGGGGCATTTCATTTTTTGCGTTGCACTGTCAAATTCGATAGCTCCGCCGCAACATGGGCATTTGTATTCTTGTAAAACGCTCATATATACCTCCTGAAAATTATGCCGGACTGTGCCCGTTCCCGAGAGGGTAGGGCACAGTTCGAGATTTGTTTGTCTTTAATTATCTTGATGAGCCACAACCCTGGCAAAACTTTCCGCCATCATTGGCTGTTCCGCAAGACGGGCAAACCCATGCGCCGTTCGCTACGGGAGCCGCCTGCTGCTGCTGAGGAGCAGCGTATGCCTGCTGTTGAGGAGCGCCATAGCCCTGTTGAGGAGCACCATAGCCCTGCTGGGGAGCACCGTAGCCCTGCTGAGGAACACCATAGCCCTGCTGGGGAGCACCGTAGCCCTGCTGAGGAACACCATAGCCCTG
>CAYLQT010000001.1:221989-254602 GCA_964386035.1 uncultured Clostridium sp.
CTGAGGAACACCGTAACCCTGCTGAGGAACACCATAGCCCTGCTGAGGAACACCATAGCCCTGCTGAGGAGCACCGTAGCCCTGCTGAGGTGCACCGTAAGGCTGCTGTGCATAACCGCCGTTCATTCCGCGAACACGGTCAAGCTCACGGCAGATCTCATTACCCATATCACGGTATCTGCAATATTCGGGGCAGTTTTCGGGGTTGGCGTTACTGCTTGTTGTTGAGCCGCCGAAGATAGAGATCTGAATTGTCTGCTGAGGCTCAAAATAAACCGTTGAATCGTTGAGCCTGAACTTGATCTCGTCAAAATACGGATTGGCAACGTTTATTATCATTTCAAAGTTGTATGAATACTTGTATCGGGGTGGATTATAGCTTTCTCTGTTGCCGTCGCTCGTGGAACGATAAATTTCATCCCTGTCCTCGTCAATGTCCAGATGGTAACCGGTGATGTCGGTGAAGTTAATGATATCGGGATTTTCGGAAATTTCGGGGCTTGAGGATTTTGTGACGGTAAACCAACGGTTGCTTTCGTCCAAAAGCACTCTCCACGAATCACCGAGTGTACGGGTCACACGGAACTGACCTACCTTCTGCTTGTTTTCCTCACGGTAGGCGAGCTGTGTCTTGATGTCATCCACGCTTGAATGACGACGCTCGCTAAACCAGGGTGAAAGCTTCTTGGCACAGTCCTTGCAAAGGTTGCCGTCCTCTAATTTTCTGTTGCCGAGAAGTCCGATTTTTTCTCCGCAAATGTCGCAGTATTTTTTATCAAATAATCCCATGAAAAAGCTCCTTTCGGTTATTAAAATTTATTTCACATCGTTTTCGTCGAACAAGTCGCCGCACTCGGGGCAGAATTTCGGCGGATTTTTGGGATCCTCGGGTTCCCAACCGCACTTGTCACAGCGATAGAGGGGAGCACCCTCCGGCTTCTTTGCACCGCAATTCTGGCAGAACTTGCCTTTGTTTACAGTGCCGCAGGAGCAGCTCCAGCCTTCTGCATCAGCCGGCTTCGGAGAGCCGCACTCGGGGCAAAATTTACCGCTTGCGGTTGCGCCGCAGGAGCACTTCCAGCCGTCAGCCTGAACGGGCTCCGGCTTTTTTGCACCACACTCGGGGCAGAACTTGCCGCTTACCGTTGCACCGCATGAGCATTTCCAACTGTCGGCCGCAGGTGCTGCGGGTGCTGCAGCCTGCTGTTGCTGTTGCTGCTGAACACCCATGTTGTAGAAGCTCTGAGCCGCACCGAAGCCGCCCTGGCCTGCACTCATGCCGCCCATTCCGCCGACCATTCCCATGCCCATGAAGCCTGTCATAGCGCCGGCGGTGTTGCCTGCGGCAGTCTCCATGGCGTTTGCTGTTGCGTTGGTCATGCGTCCGGCCATCATAAACGGATTGGAGCCCATGGAAGCGGCATCCTCCATCTCGTTTATCTTCTTCATGTCCTCATCGGTCAAGGTGATCGGGTTGAGGGCGATTTTTCCAACGGAAATACCTCTGTTGTCGATCCATTCCTGCTTCAAAGCGTCGTTCATCGCCGCTTTAAGCTCATTTGCCTTGGAGGGTATCTGTGCCGGTCTCAGCTCCTGCTCGGCAAGAGCACCGAGCGCAGGCTGCAATGCGTCAACAAATTCAACCTTGAGCTGCTCGTCGATCTGATCTCTTGTGAACTCGTTTTCAACATTTCCGCAAAGTCTTGTATAGAAGAGCAGCGGATCGGAGATGACATAGGTGTAAACACCGTTGCAGCGAACCTGTACGGTTCTGCTTATGCCGATACGCTTGTTGACGACCTCGAACATAATCGGGTTTGCGGTGCCGAACTTGTTGCCGAGAATCTCCTTTGTGTTGAAGTAGTAAACACGCTGATCCTTGGCGGTGTCGCCGCCGTAGGTGAAACGCTTGCCTATTGTTTTGAAGGTCTGCTTGATGCTGTCACCGAGATTGCCCGAGAAAATGCTCGGTTCTGTCGATGTGTCGTATGTATACTCGCCGGGCTCGGCGCAGATATCAACGACCTTGCCCTGTTCAACGATAATCATGCACTGTCCGTCTGCAACAGCTATGCCCGAACCGTTTGTGATTATGTTGTCATTTCCACGTGTGTTGGATGAGCGTCCGCTTGTTTGTTTTTGTCCTTTCCTCATAAGAACATCGTTGGGCAGTGCGTCGCAATAGAAAAATTCTTTCCATTGATCTGCCAAAGTGCCGCCGAGTGCTCCTATTCCGGCTTTAATCAGTCCCATTAGTAAAGACTCCTTTCTGCTTTTTAATATTTATCCGATGTACCATCGGCAATTTTCTTTAATCTTCAATTACCAATCTGCCCTCAACCTCACGGAAAAGATTCGGTGTGGTTGACATATATTCCTCAATAACGCTGCGGAATGAGGTCGCAAGAACTTTCACATCGCCGTTCTTTTTGATCTCATCTAGAGTTATATTCAGAAAATCCTTCAGATTCATATAGTGGAAGGTTTGAACAGCAACCCTATATATCTTTTCATCGTCTATCGGATTGCCGTCGAGTGATATTTCACGGAAGCAGTGCTCCTTGCGTGACCAAACGATTTTCATACCCTGTGAAAATTGATAAAATTCCGTATGATCTCCCTCGAATGCCTCGTCACGCAAAACGTGAGCTATCATTCTTTTGAGTTGTGCTCCCGTAACGGGAAGCATATACACCGCATCGTCATACGGCAGACATTCCGTCAGGTCGGCATATTTTACAACGGGGCCTAAGCTTTCGTTGCGTATAGCGCCCGAGCCCATGAGCATTATGTCGATGCCAAGACAGGTTTTCAGAATGTCGGCAATTAAATTTCCGAGAGCTGTTTCTCTGTTGCGTGCAGGGTGGGTGAGCTCCTTTGACAACCTTGTTACTATGCGGCCGTATTTTTCATCCGTTTGCTGCTTGAAATGCTGAATATAGTTCTCTATTTCGACATCAATCGGACAATGCTCGTTGTCGATCGGAATCGATCTCCATTCAAATGTATCAATGGCGTTTTTATCCGTGTCAACCATGATGTCGAATCGGCCTATTTGGTCGGTTCCGGTTCCTGCCTGTGCTATGTAGATGCCGTTTACCAATGCAGGCTCGGTGATGAAGGTGTGAGAATGTCCGCCGATGATTAAATCTACGCCCCATTCGGGGTCGAGCATCTGAGCGAGCTTTTTATCCTCTTCAAAGCCGATGTGAGTCAAGAGTACGGTGAAGTCAATGTCAATAGCGTTGTAAGCGTTGCATATGTTTCCGACTTCTCGAGCCGCTTCACCTATATCGACAAAGGAGCCTATCAGCTCATCCGCTTTTGTCTGCGATAAAACATCCTCCGTTATGATGCCGATGAACAGAATCTTCATTCCATCAATGTTCACAATGTGGAACGGCTGAAACATTCGCTTGCGATTTGATTTTATGTGGAAGTTCGCATTGATAATCGGAAAGTTTGCACATTTTTCAAGGAAAAGCAAATGTGCAAGGCCGTAGTCAACCTCGTGGTTTCCGATTGTTGCCACATCAGGGCCGAGCAGGTTCATTATTCCGATTGTCGAAACGCCCTTGTATTCGGAATCGATTACAGAGCCTCTGAACATATCGCCGGCAATGGCATAAATAACATTCTTTTCTTCCTTGCGGGTTTTTGTGATATAGCCGGAAAGCAGAGACACACCGCCCACTAACTTTTCGTCGAGATTTTCCGCCAGAAAATCTCCGTGCATATCGTTTGAATGTAATAGTGTAAGCTTCTTTAAATTTTTCATGGCAGTCCTTTCTCAAAGCGTTAACCGACCGCTTTAACATTATTTGAATCCAATCCTCCGCAGACAACCTGCCAACCTGTTGAGGTTTTGTCATTGGAAATATTGAATGTCAGGGTGTAGTAGTCGTCAATCAAATACGCATTTTCCGGGCTGAAATAACCGTCCTCGGTGTTTGTTCCGAGCTGGAAATACAATGCGTAGTGGTTATACATGAACTCTTCCGTGTCGTATTTTAGCTTCATACCCTTTTTTGTTCCGTCACGGATGTCCTTAACATTTGTTTTGAGATAATTGCTCGCTTCGTCAACAGAGTTGAGAATACTGTTGGCTGATCCGCCTGCTTTAATGCCGTTCGGGTCAAGACCTCCGCAGACGACCTCCCAACCCGTTGAGCCGTTGCCGTCGGGTGTATTGAACACCAGGGTGTAGTATTCGTCTATCAAATACTCTCTCTTCGGGATGAAATAGCCCTCCTCGTTGTAGTTACCGAGCTGGAATTTCAATGTGTAGTGGTTATACATGAAAACTTCTGTGCTATAGCTCAATTTCATGCCGCTTTTGATTCCGTCACTGATCTCTTTAACATTTGTCGTGAGATAATTGCCGGCCTCATCAATATAGCTGCGAATATCGTAGACCGAAAAATCATAGCATCCGTCAGTCAAAACAAGGTCATGACCGTTCTCCAAAGAGATGATGGGGTGAAATTCAACTGTTTTGTTGTCGTCTCTGACGGAAATCAGCACATTTGAAAATGACTCGTTGTCGTTGCAGAGAAGGACAATGGGATCGCCCGATTCGCTCTTGAACAGAACATTGTTTCTGTCATCCTTTGTGTTGCCGTTGTTGTCGATTCCGGATTTGTAAACCGTTACGGTGGCAGAACGGCTTGCGGGAACGATGGCAAACATTATGTTGCCCTTGTTTAATGAGATTTTGCACTTTGATAAAAACGGATATTTATCAAGTAACACATTCGTGATGCAGTCGCTCACAACGGTGTTTGCCGAGATATTATTAGTGTTCGCCAAGAATCCGAGATTTGCCACGCCGACGGTTGCGTTATTCTTTTTGATTTGCGAGCGAAGCTGAGTAAGCTCGGATGCTTCATCCTTCAACTGCGCTGAGGCGGTTGTTGATTCCGAAGAGCTCACACCGGAATTGTCTACTGCGTTTGCACCGGAGCTTTCCGAATTGTCCGTGGGCTTGCCCGTGGTGCAACCTGCCAAGAGGAAAATGAGCAGGACGACGGAAAACACTGCGTTGAGTAGCTTTCGCTTTTTCATAAGATCCTCCATTCCTTTAAGTGTGCGTAAGATTTCTGTTGAATATATTCATTTAATTGAATAAAAACAACAAATTATTTCCCATAATTGTACTTTATATGTTTATATTAACCTGTTTTTGATGTTTTTGCCCTATACAAAAGTACAGTTTTAATAAAAAAGCACCTGCATTTTTGCAGGTGCTTTAGGCTTGATTTAATATATGTCGATAAGCTCAGCTATCATTTTTTCGTTGCTCACGGCGAGTGCAAGCTGTAGCTTGTTTTCAAAGTTTGTTTTTTGCAGCATATTTGTAACATGGTATTTGACTGTGGTGACTTCAATACCCATTTCCTTTGCGATCTTTCCGTAGGAAAGTCCTCTTACTAAATATCGCAAAACTATAAGCTCGGTTTTGGTGAACTCGGTGCTTTTCGCCGTCCCGATTTCGACGACCGGCGGAGCGTCTGGGAAAATATGCTCACCGTTCATTGTCCTTTTCACAATATCGGTCAGTGCTTCGTCGTAAAACTCCTTGTACCACAGACTGTCTGCACCATACTGCTTCGCCTTTTTCAAAACATCAATATCGACAAGAGAGGTTATGACGATAATTTTTATGTTGGGATACTTTTGTTTTATTATCTTCACCGCCGTCAGGCCGTTCTCGCGGTGCTCGGTTTGCACATCCATGAATATCAGATCTATCTGCTTTGTGTCGCATATTTCCGGAGCCTGCGATGCGGCGGCGACGGAGGCGGCAAGACTCAAATTGTTGTCTCTGTTCACGCATCCCTCCAAAAGGTTGCGAATCATTTTCTGATCTTCAACTATCATTACGTTTATCATTTTTTAACCTCCCGTAGCGAAACCGTGAGGGCGAACCTCGGAAAAGATTCCACGGTCATTTTTCCGCCGCTCGATTCAAAACGCTTTCTCAAGGCGGAGAGTCCGCCGCCTTCGATAATTCTGTGTGACGGCAGCTTGCCGTTGTTTGTGATTTGCATAGTACATTCCCGCTCTGTGTGCTGAACAAGCACATAAACCTCGTTGCCGTTGGCGTGCTTTACGCAGTTGTTCACACATTCTCTTATCGCAAGAGAAAAGAGGTGATGCATCATTTTCTGCTCGGGGAATGTGCCGTCTATTATTATTTTTACACCCAGAGCCTCCGCTCGCTTCAAAGCGTATTCCAAGTCGTCGGTCTCTTCGCTGTCGGCGTTGGAATGGTATAAAAGTTCGATTGAATTTTCCCAAGCGGTAGCAATTTTCTTTACGGTATCGATGTCGTTGTTGTCCGTCAGCGTTTTCTTTGCCACGATGATGCTGTGTCCTATATCATCGTGTACACGCATCTTCATCGCAAGGATTTCTTCATCCCGAACAATTTCCGACATATTCTCATAAAGTCGGCGTGCTGCGGCGTTGACCTCGGAAAGCTCCTTGTTTTCTTTTTTCAGCCTTTCCTGCTGTTCAATAAGTGCGGTAACGTCAACTGCGGTTATCTGAGTGTAGGTGTCGCCGTATTCATCCTTTACGGTTGTTTCCTCGAATTTCAATATCGTCCCGTCGGAAAAGCGGTACAGAGGAATGTTGCCCTCAAGCAAAACTGCCTTTTTCGGCTTCTCCAACGCCTCCTTCAGTTCGGGGAGCGTTTGTATTCCGCCGTCGTAAAGCTCGCCGCTTATGGACATCATTTTGTGGTTTATAAGCCGTATAACACCTCGCTTGTCAAAAAAGCAAACCGCAATCGGCATATTGTCAAAGCTTTCTTTGATATATCTCATATGTTTTCACCGCCTTCGTCAAACAGCAGAGATAAGCATTGTGTCCCGTCCTCGTCATATTCCGAAATAAGCATCGGTATTCTCTCGGTGAGTAAAGACAGATCTTCGTCGCATCGGACGCTGATGTTGGCACAATAGCCTTCGCTTTCCTGTCCGATAAAAAACAGAATACCTTTCATTGACTTCAGGCAATGCTCGATAACGGTTTCAATGAATTCGTAAATTTCGTTGATGGTTTCGGTGGGGATAGACCCGCAAAGCTCAAAGTTTACACAACAGTCAACGCCGTAAAGTTGTAGGCTTCTCGCCGTCTCGTCAAGGCAAAGCTTTAGCTCTCGTGCATCGATCTTGTCGCTCTGTCCGCCGATGAGGAGGAGATTGCTTTTTCTCTTTATGTATGTTCCGATTACCACAATTTCGCCCAAAAGCTTTTTCGCCTCAGAAAGCTCATCTGTGTTTTTCAGCCTTGCTATGGTTGCTTTCAAAGCGGCAATCTGCGAGGCGGTCTGTTCTTCAATCAAATCGTAAAGTCGGTTTTCTTCAACTATCCTCAGCCAATATTCCTTCTGCTCGCTTTCTGCTTTAATTACATCGCCCGTGTCGAGAAGCTCCTCCTGTATCAGCTCCAGCTCGTGCGATACCTCTACAAGCTCCGTTATGTCCTCCTGCCAAAACACATAGCCGTTGCGAATTTGAAGCCCCTTGAGAACGGTGTTTTCGTCAAGTAAAACGGAGTCACCTACAGCTTGCAGCATGGCTTCTTTTGAAAGTGTCGTGGCGGTTGATGATGAATGTAAAACATTAAAATCTCTGTCCGTTATTTGAGACGGTATAGTTGTGGCGGCGTATAGGGAATCATAGCCGACATTCGACTGAATGAGTCCGCACTGTATGCAGTATTCAAAAATAGCTGTTATGAACAGGCAAAGCGTAACTGTCATATCTCCGGCAAAGAACTTTATGAACTTAACATCAAGAGCATAAAGCAGCGTGTATATCATGGCGCACGCCAGGGGTATCATCGGCAACCAAAGCCGAGCTTTGCTCATGAGTATTCTGCACTTGATAATAATGTTGGCAACTGCGATTGTGCCGCAGATGATTTGCCAGCCGACCGCCAAATATATGCCGAAAGCGTATTTGTAGTCGCTGTCAATGACATATTCGCCCTCGGGAAAAACAAAAACAAGGTGATGCAGATCGTTGGTGAGTATCAAAAGAAGAATCATCGCCGCAGGTATACAAAGCAGCATATATTTTTTCGGCAGACGGTAATTGTCGGGCTTTCCCAAAGAAAGCGAAACGAATAGAGCGATAAGGGGGATAAACAGAAGTGCCAAATAGTACCAATACCAAAGCTGACGGCTCAAAACGGCATCTTGAACAAAGTGATATTTAACGGTTCTTATTATCAGCCACAGTGCCATCAAAAAAGACATAGCCATAAGACAGTGCCGAACTTGCACCATGATAATTCTCTTTTTGACGGAAATACCCCATCCAATGATAATCCCGATATAAATTATTGATCTTAATATATTCGCACCTAAGCTATCAAAGAGCAGGGATTTTTGTGCAATGCGGATACCGATAGCTATGAAAATCAGCAAAAAAGCTATTGGATGCAAATATCTTTTCTTTTTGACCTTCTCGCTCATTCTTGCACCTCCGAACGGCAATTATATTTTAACAATATCACAATGTTTGCGATTTTTCAACAAAAAACGAAATTGATTTTTTCTTCGTCGCAGGTCAGCGAATACCTTTCATATGCATTTTTCATATTGGTTTCTCCGCAGATTTTCACTTGCAAAACTTTTCGTCGATATGATAAACTTACTTCAAGTGAAAATCCGCTTCAAACTAAATTCTTTTAGCAACTTTATACAAATTTAATATCTTTATTGTACCAAAGTCTCATTGACATTTGACATATAAAGTGATACTCTATTACCACAAATATATTGGAGGTCAATTTTATGGATTTATGTATTATCCAAAGACTGTTTTTTAAGCTTTTCACTTGCATTGTGACCCTTGTCTATTCACTCTTCGGCGGTGTTGTTGTTCCGTCAACAGAGGATCCGATAAAGGCAAAGGATCCCGATGAAGTCAAAATGGTTTTTGCAACCATTGCAGACCCGCAGGTTTCAAATTATCTCTTTGACAGATACCGTGTGTTCCAATCCGGTTGCATCGATTTGAGAAATGCCGAGTGCGATTTTGATGCCATTGTCGGTCTTGGTGATATAGCGGAGAACGGCCTTGCCGAGGAGTATCAGCTTGTGTATGATGAGCTTTGCTCCATCGATACCCGTTTCATCATGGCGACCGGAAATCACGATCTCAGACTTCGCCTTTACAGCCAGTCTACAAGCCGCTTCATCCAGTTCACCAATGCACTCAACGGTGACACAAGCATGAGCGACAGCATCTATGAGGAGGGCAAGCTTGCTTATTCCGAGACTGTCAACGGCTATAAATTCATCGTTTTGGGTTCTGATAAGACCGAGTTTGAAGAGGCTTATATCAGCGATGCACAGCTTGCATGGCTTGATTCCGAGCTTGCATCTGCAAACGGCGATCCTGTTTTTGTTGTTCTTCATCAGCCGCTCAAGCTCACACATGATCTGCCCAACACCTGGGGTAACGGAACCAACACAGAGGCAGGCTCCGTTGGCGATCAGAGCGATGCTATCAAGGCTATCCTTGCAAAGCACGCTCAGAATGGCACCGTCGTTCTTCTTACCGGACATCTTCATTCCGGCTTCGGTGATAACAGCTATGAGGAGATTGAAGGCTTCTATTCGATAAACATTCCTTCGTTCGCTATCGAGAACAAGGATGGTTCTGTCAACGGCAAGGGCCTTACATATATCTGTGAAGTCTATGAGGATGAAATAATCTTCAGAGCAAGAAGCGTTCAGGAAGGCAAGTGGATCCCTGATTGGGATATCACGATTCCCGTTAAGTAAGAATCTGTAAAAATTAAACGATCCCGAAAGTCCGAGCGGCTTTCGGGATTTTTCCTGTCTGAGGCCGTTTTATTGGACACTGAGCTATTTGATGAAGAAAAGACTTTCGGAGGCCTTATGAGATGAATACAGAACGTTATGAAATGAATCTCGAAGTGAAGAATGCGGAAGATTTTGAAAGGAATGTTCCCTATATCTGCAAGTTGACCTTTTCTTACGGCACCTTTTTTCGACGGATATTCGAGCATAATATATACCGTAAACGGCGATAGAATAGATGCCGGTGTCGAACTTTCGCCGCTGATGGATAGCGAAATGTTTTATGTCTCATCCACATTTCCGGAAAGTGCGCCTGTATTTTATGATGCTGTTCGCTGATTGCATGTGGGGGGAGTGGCGTGACAGCTACTCACCCGAGCGTTTTGGAGTTTCTATACTTGACGGAGACAGCCGGTAAATAGAGATTGTTTTTTCAAACGGCTGTCCAAAGAGAACTTATCACGGCGAAAATGCTTATCCGTATAATTTTGCACACTTTTTGCGTTTGTTCGGTATACATTGTGATGCTGTAGCTGCGAGCTGCTTTGAAGAGTAGAACCTGCATTGATTTACTATCCGTAGGCGATTTTAATATCTGTAAAAAATCCCCATCCGCTTTTATGCAGATGGGGACTGTTCATATGAGCTTCAATTTAACTGAAATTACTTCTTCTCGATAGCTGCCTTGGTTGCTTTTCTTACAGCTATTTCAGCAACCATTTCAGCCTGCTTCTTCTCTGTGATCTTGTAGAAGAGCATTGGGATTATGGTGCCTACCATGCTGACAGCACCGGAGAGGATGAGCAGGTTCCAAAGCATTGTCTCACCCTGAGGAGTGATGTAAACGCCGTCTGCTGCGGTGGGGTTGATGCCTGCCCAGCTGTAGGAGAATACGCCGATAAATGCACCGAGAGCCATGCCGATCTTGTTGATGAAGGTCTGCATTGCAAAGCAGATGCCCTCGCCACGCTCACCGGTTTTCCACTCGAGGTAATCGACGGTATCACCGATCATAGCATAGGTGATGATGTTGTTAACGCCTTGCGGAATACCGAGAAGTACAAGGCCGATTGCGCAGACAACGAGCTTCCAGGGAGCATCGTATCCGACAAAGTACATCGCAAACATAACCACTGCGCCGAGGATATGAACGCCGATGTATGCCCACTTCTTTGTGAACTTCTTCGACATCCACGGAACGAGGATGGAGGCGACAAGACCGCCGGGAACAACGAGCAGGGTTATTACGCTGTAAAGGCTCTCCTGCTTGAGAACATATTTTGCGAAATAGAGACCGCCGGTGTAGGTGTAAACCATTCTCGCACCGCCGAGAATACCGGAGAGAACAACAAGCAGAAGCTGATCATTCTTGAACAGGAGCTTGAGGTTGTGTCCGAGTGAGGGCGGATTGTCTGTTGTGGTGAAACGCTCTTTAGTGTTCTTGAATCCGTAGTAGAACATCGGGACGGCGGCAACAACGAGTACAGCGGCACAAATGAAGTATGTCCACTTGAGGGTGTTGGCGTTGTCATAGATGTACTCGGGGAGAACAGTGCCGTCCGGGCCCTTGTATTTTGCGGTTACGGCAGAGGTGATGATAGGCACAAAGACAGTGACAATACCTGCGCCGAGGGTGCAAGCGAGTCTCGAAACTGTGAGCATCTTGCCTCTGACCTCTGTGTCATTGGTCATGCAGGTTGAAAGACCCCAGTAGGGAACGTCGGCAACGGTGTAAACCATGCTCCAGATAACATAGATTATGGAGATGATGACAAAGGTTGAGGTGGCCTTGGGAGCGAGGAACGGGCAGAAGCACGCAAGCGTGGCAATGCCTATCGGAATAGCCATCCACTTGAGATAAGGACGGCATTTGCCCCACTTTGTACGGGTGCGGTCAACTATGCTGCCCATGATCGGGTCGTTGAGTGCATCGTAAACTCTTGTGCCGAGCATGAGGAACGCAACAGCCATAGAGCCGGATATTGCACCGATCTGAGTGCCGGCATCACCGAAGAGCAGAGCGTCGGTGAGGAAAACAGTCAGATAAGAGCCTATGATGGTGCAGATGAAGTTTTGACCGAAGCCGGCAACACTGTAAGCAATGCCTTCTTTGGGTTGCAAGCCCTTGCCCGGAGTTGTGCCGAACACGGAATGCAACAGCTTTTCGATTTTGTTCAAGTTCTTGCCTTCTTTCGTATGTATTGTCTAAAGGTTTTTAACATTTAGCCATTATAGCACATATAATTAAAAATTTAAACGAAAATATGAAATAATCTGAAACTTTTCTGTGCTTTTTTGTTTTTAACACTCGTTTTTATTTTGTCGGGGCTGATTTATCATTTCGATTATCGGAAAAAACAATTTGCGGAATATTTACTATATATTTGTATTATAAAATCGTTGACATTTGTGCGTTTTGGGAGTAAAATTACAGGGTAATATTGTTTATTGACTGTGAAGAGCAGAGCCGTTTTTTTCACTCTCAGAGAGATGCACCGGTTTTGACCGCTGTGAGGTGCGTTGTGTTAAGAAATTTCGGCAGCCGGCTCGGAGTCTCCCGTGTTGAACGGGCGTAGCCTGCGTTAAGGGCAGCAGAGGGGTGCAGTTTTGTGCAATCCGGGTGGTACCGCGGCTTTTTGCCGTCCCGGGCAGAGCGGCATCTATTTTTATTTTCAAGGAGTGTTTTTATGGAATGGACAGGTCTTAACGAGCTCAGAGAGAAGTATCTGAGCTTCTTCGAGAGCAAGGGTCATCTTCGTATGCCGAGCTTCTCACTTGTGCCGCAGGGCGATAAGAGCCTTCTGCTTATAAATGCAGGTATGGCACCGCTTAAAAAGTATTTCACCGGTGAGCTTACTCCTCCGAGAACGAGAGTGACCACTTGCCAGAAGTGTATAAGAACTCCCGACATTGAGCGTGTCGGCATTACCGCACGTCACGGAACTTTCTTTGAGATGCTCGGTAACTTCTCTTTCGGTGATTACTTCAAGCACGAGGCGACCGCATGGGCGTGGGAGTTCTGTACCAAGGTGCTTGAAATGCCTGAGGATAAGATATATATCAGTGTCTATGAGGAAGACGACGAGGCATATGATATTTGGACAAAGGAGCTCGGAATCGCTCCCGACCATATGGTTCGTTTGGGTAAGGAGGATAACTTCTGGGAGCACGGTGCAGGTCCCTGCGGCCCTTGCTCCGAGCTTTACTTCGACCGTGGCGAGAAGTACGGTTGCGGCTCACCCGATTGTGCGGTAGGCTGTGACTGTGACAGATTCGTTGAGTTCTGGAATCTTGTTTTCACTCAGTTTGATAATGACGGCAACAATAACTACAGCCGTCTCAAGAGCTGTAATATCGATACGGGTATGGGTCTTGAACGCCTTGCTTGCATTATGCAGGGAGTGGACAACCTCTTTGAGGTCGATACCGTTCAGAATATCATGAAACACATCATGGAGATAGCCGGTGTCAAGTATCACGAGGATGAGAAAAGGGATGTTTCGCTTCGTGTTATCACAGACCATATCAGAAGCACAACCTTTATGATAGGCGACGGCGTTATGCCTTCAAATGAGGGTAGGGGTTATGTCCTTCGCCGTCTGCTCAGAAGAGCGGCACGCCACGGCAGATTGTTAGGTATTGAGGGCACCTTCCTTTACAAGGTTTGCGAGACTGTTATTAAGGAAAACGCCTCGGCTTATCCCAATCTCGTCGAGAAGCATGACCTTATCGTTAAGGTCATAAAGGCAGAGGAGGAGAGCTTCAATAAGACTATCGACACAGGACTTACCCTGCTCGAGAATCTTATTGCCGCTAACGATTCCAAGTTGCTCAGCGGTGCCGATGCCTTCAGACTTCAGGACACATTCGGCTTCCCGATAGACCTGACCAAGGAACTGCTCGAGGAGCGTGGAATGAGCGTTGATATAGACGAGTATAACAGGCTTTATGCTCAGAGCAGAGCCGCTGCTCGTGCGGCACGCAAGGATGCCGGCGCACAGGCGTGGAAGGACAGCAATGTTTCCTTCAAGGATGTCGGTGCTACCGAGTTTATCGGATATACTGATTATTCCTGCGATGCCGAGATAAAGGCAATAGCCGCAAACGGCGAGCGTGATGAGTTTGCAACCTCCGATTCCGAGGTCGTAGTCGTGCTTGATAAAACTCCGTTCTACGGTGAGAGCGGCGGTCAGTCCGGCGACACAGGTGTTATAAAGACCGCAAACGCAACCCTTGAAATTACTGCTACCGGAAAAACTCCCGACGGTGTTGTGCTCCATATTGCAAAATTTGTCAGCGGTGACAGCATTGCCGTGGGCGATAAGGTTCACGCCGAAATAGATGCGGCAAAGCGTGAGGCAACAAGACGCAACCACACTGCGGCTCATCTTCTTCAGGCAGCCCTCAGAAAGCATCTGGGCAGCCATGTTGAGCAGGCAGGTCAGCTTGTCAACAGTGACGAGATGCGCTTTGACTTCACCCATTTCTCCGCACTTACAGGTGAGGAGCTCAAGGATATCGAGGATGAAGTGAACGGCGTAATCCTCAGCGGTATTCCCGTCCTGACCCGTGAAATGCCCATCGAGGAGGCTAAGAAGCTCGGAGCAATGGCACTTTTCGGAGAGAAATACGGCGATGTCGTGCGTGTTGTCAGTGCAGGCGATTTCTCCGTTGAGCTGTGCGGCGGTACTCATGCCGATAATACCGCAAAGCTCGGACTGTTTAAGATAGTTTCCGAGTCCTCCGTTGCGGCAGGTGTCAGACGCATAACCGCAGTTACAGGTCTCGGCGTGCTCAAGTATATTGAAAATAACGAGCGTATAATGCTCTCTGCGGCGGCTGCGATGAAGCTTGGCAATGTCACCGAGCTTGATAAGCGTGCGGCAACGCTTTCTGCCGAGGTCAAGGCTAAGGACAGAGAGCTTGCGGAGCTTCGCAGTGAGATTTCCGCCCTCAAGGCAGGTAGTCTTATGGACAGCGCAAAGCAGGTCGGCAGTGTCAGACTTATCACCGCCGAGGTCGAGGTTTCAAACCCCGGTGAGCTTCGCTCAATGTGCGATACCGCCCGTGACAACGGTGCTGATATAGTTGCGGTGTTTGCAGGTGTCAACAAAGAGAAGGGAACACTCAACTTTGCCTGTGCCTGCGGTGCCGATGCCGTGAAGAACGGTGCTCATGCGGGAAATATCGTGCGTGAGACCGCTAAAATAGCAGGCGGCTCGGGCGGAGGAAAGCCCGACAGTGCAATGGCAGGTGCAAAGGACGCATCAAAGGCGAATGAAGCACTTTCGGCCGTTGAGGGAATTGTCGCTTCAATGCTCAAATAAAAAATGCTCCGTCTGTCGGCATTGTTGTCGGCAGACGGACGAATGAAATATACAGCAGGAGGCTTTTTTATGGATGACTGCATTTTTTGCAAGATAATCAAAGGGGAGATCCCTTCAAAGAAAGTATACGAGGATGATTATGTCTTCGCATTTTATGACCTTGAGCCTCAGGCACCGTTCCATGTGCTCATTATCCCCAAGGAACACATAGCGAGTGCGGCGGAGATAACCGAGGAAAACAGCTCGGTAGTCTCCAAAGTCTTTGAGGCGGCGGCTAAGATAGCAAAGCAGTTTGATTTGAAGGACGGCTTCAGAATCGTCAACAACTGCGGCGTGGCGGCAGGTCAGACTGTGCTTCATTTACATTTTCATATGCTCGGCGGCAGAGAGTTCGGCTGGCCGGCAGGCTGATATAAAAATTTAATCAGGAGATGTTTAAATTGGCAAAGACTTATTCTATGGAAATCGCAGGCGTTAAGAGGGAGCTTCCGCTCTGCCCTGTGAGCGATAAGCTCGATATTGCGGCATTTATCCTCTTCGGTGATGTTGAAGTTACCGTAAAATCGGCTGAAGAACTGCTCAAAAAGTGCCCCGAGTTTGATTATATTCTCACTCCCGAGGCAAAGAGCATCCCTCTTGCATATGAGATGTCAAGACAGAGCGGCAAGAAGTATTTTGTCGCACGCAAGAAGCCGAAGGTTTATATGACCGACCCTGTGAGCGTTCATGTTCGCTCGATAACCACCGATGATGATCAGACTCTTATCCTCGGCAGAGAGGACGGAGAGCAGCTCAGAGGCAAGAGAGTTGTCATAGTTGACGATGTTATCAGCACCGGCGAGTCGCTTTCTGCTGTCATAGCTCTTGCGGATGAGTTTGGCGCAAACATAGTTGCAAAGGCGGCAGTCCTCGCTGAGGGTGATGCCGCAAAGCGTGACGATATAATTGTTTTGGGAGAGCTTCCTCTTTTCTTCAAATAAGTTTTCAACGGTGATGCGGAAAAATGGTTCGCCCGTTTGCTGTCATAGGCTTTACTCTGTTTTTTGCACTGGCTGTAATTTTTGAATTTGGTCAAACGGCGGCAGTCATACTCCTGTCGGTAGCGGCTGCCGCTTTGGTTTTCTGCGTGTTTTTCAGAGGCGCTCGGCGTGATTATGTGATTCCGACTGCGTGTATTACGGTGATGGTGGCTGTTGCGCTCTCTTTTTCATCGTATATCTTGCCGATGAATGCGACAAAACGACTGTCTGGAGATACACATTCGATAAAGGCGAGCGTGGTTTCCCTTGAGGAGCACAGCGGCGAGCGGTATTATACCAAACTCAGAGCAACGGAAATTGACGGTGAAGAATATGAGCTTAACATCCGACTTTCCTCAAAAGAAAAGCTCGGATTCTTGCCGTATGACACGGTCGAGGGCAATTTGGAGCTTTATGATATCGGCAACACCAAAAGTTCCAGGGCATATTATCTGTCCGAGAATGTCTTTGTCGGAGGCTACGCCAAGGGAGAGCTTTCAATTTCGCATCCCGAGAAAAAGCCGATAGGCTATTATTCGCTTGCACTCAGGGCAGGGATAAAGAAAACCGTGTCGGAGCTTATACCGGGTGAAAAGGGTGCTCTTGCCACGGCACTTTTGATAGGCGATAAATCTCAGCTGCCCGACGATATTTCAACGGCGTTTTCTTCTGCGGGAATATCACATCTTGTGGCGGTTTCGGGTCTGCACCTCTCCGTGTGGTGCCTGTTCATTTTGAAGATTTTTGAGGCCTTTCGATTAAAGGAAAGGCTCGGTGCGGCAATATCGGCAGGCTTCGTTTTGCTGTTTATGTCTGTGTCGGGCTTTACATATTCCGTTTTGCGTTCCGGTTTTATGATGCTTGTCATGCTCACGGGAAAGCTTATTTCCCGTCAATCGGATTCGCTCAATTCGCTCGGAATATCCATGACGGTGCTCTGCTTTATCAATCCGTATTCTGTCTTGAGCCTCGGACTTAAACTTTCTTTTCTTTCAACGCTCGGTATAATTGTCGGCAGCGGTGCTGTTAAACTTCCGTTTGACCGCATGATATACAGTGTCAAAAACAGATATTTGAGGAGTCTTTGCGAGTCGTTTTTCGGACTTATTAAAAGCACGGTGTTCGCCTGTGCCTTTACGTTGCCGGTGATGATACTTGATATGGGTGAAATATCCTTGCTCGCAATAGCCTCAAATCTAGTTTCAAATTTCCCTGCATCAGCCTGTATGATTTTCTCGGGAATAGCGGCACTCAGTGCCCAGCTCCCGTTCCTTTCGTTCGTCACGGCAGGACTTGCGGACTTTGCCGGTATATGTGCGGATGTGCTTATTCGCTCGTCAAAGGCACTTGCGGCCTTGCCGTTTTCGCAGATAAACGCAACATCCGTTTTATTTAAGCTCTGGCTTATAGTCGCCTTTATCGTGCTTGCCGTTTCGGTTTTGTTTTACCGCTTGAAAAAGCACAATGCTATCAAAGCGGCGTTGGCGGTGTGTACCGTTACCTTTGCCGTAACGTGCGTGGCATCGGTTGCAATTTCACGCACGGCTGTGAAAATAGTGGTAGCCGATGTGGGAAACGGCTCGGCGGTGGTCGTATCATCGGACGGCGAAACGGCACTTCTCGGCTGCGGAGGAGACGGCTATTATTCGCTTTCAAATATCGAGTCCGCAGTGTCGGAGGTCGGTACAAATTCGATTGATCTTCTGCTTATCCCACGGGTGTCGGAGGGCGAAAGCTCACTTGCACTCGATGTCATAGACGGTCTTTCGCCCTCGTATATTCTTGTAGGCGAGATGGACAGTGACCTTGATTCAATACTTAAAACGGAAAAATATGCGCTGTCACCGAACGGTAAAATCACATTCGGTGATGTACAGCTTCAATATAAAACCACGCAAACCGCATCCACAGCCACCCTCAACTTTAACGGTGCAACTGCGTTTATAGCTTTTCGCCCGTCGGAGGCGGTGGATAGCGAAAGCAACGGTGATATTTTAATACTTCGTGAAAATCTGCCCAAGGGCATAGCGGCGCAGGATTATACGCTCACGCTCCTGTCTGCCGATGAAGGCCGCTCGAGCACGGTTATGGGAAAACTCCTTTCCCTCGGTGCAAACGCCTATGCCACGGCAGGACAGGGGAATCTCATTGTCACGGTGTTTCCCTCAGGAAAAATGTTTATTGAAAGGACGGATTAAATGGCAACTCTCACTGAAAAGGAAATGAAAGCACTCTTGAAAAGCGGAGAGCTCGGCGGAGCATTCCTGTTTTTCGGCACGGAGAGCTACCTCAAAGAGTTTTACGCAGGCAAATTGCGTGATAAAGCTGTCAGTCCGGACTTTGCCGATTTTAATTACCATTTTTTTGACGGCGGCAACTGTGATTTTGAGCAGATAAGTCAGGCGGTCGAGGCGTTCCCAATGATGAGTGCCGGCACCTGTGTGTTTGTTAAGGATTTCCCCATTGACACTTTGGATAACGATTCGAGGGATGCACTCGAGCGGATTATAAGCGATGTACCGGATTATTGCACACTGATTTTCTTCTTCGGCAAGACCGATGTGGTAATATCAAAAAACGAAAAAGCCAAAAAGACCGTTGCGCTTTTCAACAAATACGGTAATGCCGTCGAGCTTAACAAAAAGACCGCATACGAGCTTTCCAAAATGCTTGTCGGTGCGGCACAAAAGAGAAATTCCGAGTTAAGCCCGAGAAATGCCGAATATCTTGTGAGCTGTGTCGGAGAAGAGATTACAACGCTTTTAAACGAGGTCGAAAAGCTCTCTGCATATGCCGCAGGGCGTGAGATAACAAAGCAGGATATTGACTTGCTTTGTATAAAGACTCTTGAGGCAAAGGCTTTTGATCTGACAAAGCATATCATAGCCAATAATTTTGACAAGGCTTACAGTACGCTTAATATTCTGTTTGCACAGCGTGCCGACCCGACTATGATAATGGGTGCGATAGTATCCGTTTTTGCGGATATTTACAGGGTGAAGGTCAGCGTTGCGGCAGGACACAGGGCAACAAAGCCTGCTGAAATTTTCAACTACAGGGGCAAGGAGTTCAAGCTCAACAATGTTTCGAGCTTTTCTGCACGGCTCAGTGTCGGCGCACTTCGCACCTGCCTTGATGAGCTGCACAGAGCGGATGAATTGCTCAAAAGCTCGGCTGTCGATAACCGTGTGGTCATGGAAGAACTGCTTGTCAAGCTGTTCCGTGCGATACAGTCGAATAAGAATTAAAAACGGTGTGATCGAATGATAAAAATAAAACAGGCGGTCATCGTCGAGGGAAAGTACGATAAAATAAAGCTTTCCACCGTGCTTGACACTGTTATAATCCCAACAGAGGGCTTTGGAATATTCAAGGATAAAGAAAAACAAAAGCTGATAAAACGCCTGGCGCAGACCCGAGGCATAGTAATACTCACCGACAGCGATTCTGCCGGCTTCATGATACGTTCGTTTATCGGCGGCAGCGTTCCGCAGGATTGCGTGTATCACGCTTATATTCCGGATGTGTTCGGCAAGGAACGCAGAAAGGAAGCCCCGTCCAAGGAGGGCAAGCTCGGGGTCGAGGGAATCGACTCGGAGGTTTTGCTTGAGGCACTTGATCGTGCAGGTGTTACCTGCGAGCATACGCATGAAAAAAGCCGAGAGGTGACAGCCTATGACCTCTACAAGGCAGGACTTAGCGGCAGACCCGATTCCGTTGCACGGAAAAAGGCGTTTTTGCGTTCTCTCTCACTTCCCGAGAGGCTTTCTACCTCGTCGCTCGTTAAGCTTATAAATGTGTTTATGACATATGATGAGTTTTGGGAAAAGATAAATAACGGAGATGATAAAAATGATTAGAGTAGGCTATGGCTATGATGTTCATAAGCTGGTTGAGGGCAGGAAGCTTATCCTCGGCGGCGTTGATATTCCGCATACTGTCGGATTGCTCGGACATTCGGATGCCGATGTGCTCCTGCACAGCATCAGCGATGCACTTCTCGGAGCGGCGGCAATGGGCGATATAGGTTGCCTCTTCCCCGACAATGACGAAAAGTATAAGGGGGCAGACAGTTTGGTTCTGCTCACCGAGGTTGTCAAAGCTATAGAGGGAGAGGGTTGGCATATAGTCAATATTGATTCGACCGTTGCGGCACAGTCGCCCAAGCTTCGCCCGTATATAGATGAAATGCGTGAAAATATTGCCTCCGCCTGCGGTTTGGAGGTGTCGTGCGTCAGCGTTAAGGCTACGACCGAAGAGGGTTTGGGATTCACGGGACGCAAGGAGGGCATAAGTGCCTGCACCGTATGTCTCGTTGAGAGATGATTTGATTTTTACAGTGAATTATGTTATTATAAGAATTGAAGAGAGGTATGCCTATGTTTAGTGAAAAGATCGCATCTCTCTGGGATCAGTTGAAAGTGGTTTTTTCGGACTTCGCTTTGACTGACTTCCTGGATATCTGCCTCGTTGCGTTCATTCTTTATAATGTTATCAAGCTTATCCGTGAGACCAAGGCGATTCAGCTTGCCAAGGGTCTGTTGCTGTTCGGAGTGGCTTATTTAGCCATATACCTGCTTGATATGCAGGCAAGTGAATATATCTTCAAAAAGGTTTTCGGGGAGATAATAATAGTTCTCGTCATACTCTTTCAGCCGGAGCTTCGTCATATGCTCGAAACCCTCGGCAGACGCAGTATAACAAGGCTGAATCTGTTTGGAATAAAGGACGAAGCGGCAGAGCGTGATGAAAAGATAAAGTCCGCAGTCTATGCCGTTTGCAGAGCGTGTCAGGATATGAGCGAGACCAACACAGGTTCCCTCATTGTCTTTGAGCGTGATACTCTGCTCGGTGATATAATAAAGAGCGGTACTCCCGTGGATGCAATAGTTACAAGGGAGCTGATAGGCAATATTTTCTATCACGGCGCGCCCTTGCATGACGGTGCGGCTGTTATCCGTGACGGCAGAGTTGTGTCTGCAGGATGTGTGTTGCCGCTGACGCAGAAAGAGAATCTTGACACTCAGCTCGGCACACGCCACAGAGCCGCCATCGGTATGAGTGAGCAGGGCGATGCAATGGTGGTAGTTACCTCGGAGGAGACGGGTACAATTTCCGTCGCTTGCAGAGGTGAGTTGACAAGAGGACTTTCCGAATCCGATCTTCGTGAAAAGCTCGTTCGCTATCTTTGCAGTGCCAACACCACTGCCGTCAGTCCGGTCAAGGGAATACGCAAGCTGTTCGGAGGTTTAAGAAAATGACAAAGAAAAAGTTAAACCTCAAAAACTTAATATATGACAACCGCTTTGTGCTCGTACTTTCCGTGGCTGCGGCAATAATCATCTGGATGGTGGTTGCGATTCAGGCAAGCCCAGAGGATGACAGGGTGATAAAGGATGTCCCCGTCAAAATCGAAATATCCAACACTGTCTCCAATCTCGGACTTCAGATGTTCGGCAATACCGAGTTCACCGTTGATGTTAAGGTTCACGGTAAGCGCTATGAGGTTGCCGAGAGCGTGCTGACAAAGGATGACATAACCGTTGTCGCCAAGACAAATTATGTCGATTCAACCGGCAGTCAGACACTCAAATTGGAGGTAAGTCCGACAGATCCAGAGAAAGCGAACTACGAAATACTCTCGATGTCTCAGGACACTGTCAATGTCTATTTCGATTACTATAAAGAGGGCGAGTACACGCTTTCGCCCGATATTATCTATGACTATGACGGCTCGTCATATGTGGCAGACGGCTTCACCGATGATACACCGGTGCTCTCGGCAAATACCGTTAAGCTCTCAGGCCCCGCTACCGAGATGAACAAAATCCAAAAGGTCGTGGCGAGGGTTACGCTCAAGAAGCCGTTGAGTGCAACTGCTACGCTTGAAACGGAGATACTGCCTCTTAGCGAATACGGCGGGAAGCTTCAGTATATAACCGTCAATGACGGAATAGCCGATATAACAATGACCCTGTTTGTTTATCAACAGGCGGAGCTGCCGACAACGGTGACTTTTAAGAACACACCTGTGTCTTATGTCACCTCACCGCCCGAGTTTACGTGCAGTCCGGCAAAAGTTAAGGTGCTTATGGATGCGTCAACGCTGTCGTCGCTCAACGAGCTGTCGGTTGCTGATATTGACTTCTATCAGCTCAAAGCAGGGGAGAACAAAATAACGGTAGATTTGACCAAGCTCACCGGCGTGAAAAAAGTGATAGGCGGAGATAATATGCTTACCGTCACCATCAATATGAAGGGTGTTACGGATAAGACAAGCACTGTCGAGACTGCGAATATTTCGTTTATCAATGTTCCGGACGGCTACAAGGCTGTTGTTACGCAGAGTGAGATAAAGTCCGTTGAGGTTGTCGGCCCCAAGTCGAGCCTTGATAAAATAACAGCGGAGCAGTTATTTGCCGAGGTGGATCTTTCAAATGTAGATCCCTCTGCAACTCACGGAACAGCTCTTGCCCGTGCCTATGTCAAGGGTAGTATGAACTGCTGGGTTCATAACAGATATAAAGTCAGCTATCGACTTGAGAAGATAGCTGAATAAGAAACAAAGCACCCGATAACGGGTGCTTTACTCTTTGCGGAATACAAATGGTGATGTGCAAAAGAAAAAGTCGGCAAGCATTAGTCTTGCCGACTTTTTTGTTATGCTCTTTTCTGAAGCTCACGCTCGAGCCAAACAGAGGCAATGTCAATCGCACTGTAAAGTCCTCTGCGCTCGGCTTTCTTGAGGATTCTGTCTCTGGGACGAAGCTCCTCGTCTGTGCTGACAAGCTGAACGATTACCTTATCCGAGAGCTCTGCGCCGTTTACTTCTTTGGTAGAGGTTATCTGCATCATGATGATGCAGGGCTCATCCATATATCCGTAATAAAGCGTGTTATCCTTTCTCACAAGAGGCTTGCCCTTGTACATAAGCAGCTTGTTTTCCGCCACTTGATTCACTCCAATCGGGTTATAGTTGCACTTATTTGTTCTTGATTCCGAGATAATCCTCAACCATGCTTTGCAGTAACTCGTCTCTGTCAAGCTTGCGGACAAGACTGCGAGCGTTGTTGTGTGTGGTTATATATGTCGGATCTTCCGAGAGAATGTAGCCTACTATCTGGCTGACCGAATTATACCCCTTTTCGTTAAGTGCGTTGTATACCTCAAGGAGTATTTTCTTCATTTCCTCGTCGTTTTCGTTTTTGATTGAGAATTGAATGGTCTCGTCTGCCATAAGTAACCACCTCCATATAACTTATTATATACCAAAATCGGCAACAAAACAATGGTATTTTTAAAATTAACTTAAACTCTCAGAGAAACGCCGAGTGCAGAGAGCTTTCTGAGTATTTCGTCTATCCAACGCTGAACCTCTTCCATTTCGAGAGTACGCTCGTGAGAGGAGAAGTTAAAGCGGAGGGTGATGCTCTTTGTGCCGAGCAGTTCGTAGGTGTCGATAAGCTTGACGCTTTCAAGCTCCTTGATGTTCATGCTGCTCCATGTCTCGGCAATCTCGCTGTAGGTGACGCCTTTTTTCAATACGAGCGAGAGGTCGTAGTATGTGCCCTGACGGGATGACGGCTCCTTGAATTCAATGTCGTATGCCTTAGCATCGCTGAACAGGTCAATGTCCATCTCAATGCAGACGGCAGAACCGGTCTTGTCGAGCTTTGCGGAATTCTGCGGATGAAGCGCACAGAGCGTGCCGACATCAACGCCGTCCGATATAATAGCAGCGGTGTTCTTGGGGTGCTGCCATGCGTGCTTGGGAGATGTCTTTGAAAACTTTGGAGCACAGTGCTTTATCTGCTCGAATATGCAGCTTACCGTCTCAACAGCCTTGTAGTAGAGATCACGCTCGCTCGTCGACTTTGAGAACAGAACAACGCCCAGATGACGGCGCTCATTGCAGTAGCCGTTTTCGAGTGTGCCGTCAATAACTCGGCCTATCTCAAATATACCGTAGGTGTCCGCATAGTCCTTGTTTTCGTATGCCGCAACAAGCAGGGTGGGGAGCATGGAGTTGCGAAGCACACCGTTGTCGGAGTTTTCGATGTTGAGAATCTTTACATTGTCCTCAACCTCAATGCCGAGCTTCTTGTACTTCTTCTTGTCGCACCAAACATAGGAGTGAACCTCATGCATGGAGTACTTCTTGACAAGGATATCCTTTATCTCGTCGCTGACAAGTCTCTCGGGTGCGCTGTGAACAGGCTTCAGAGGACTGCGGGTTGTGGTTATCTCAAAGTTGTCATAGCCGTAGATTCTGGTTATTTCTTCGATGATATCTGCCTTTATGGTAACATCCTTTGTTGCTCTCCAGGAGGGGACGGTTACGGTAAATACTCCGTTGTCCTCACTTACGCCGAAGCCGAGCAGGGTGAGGGTGTTTACTATGCGCTCGTTTGTTATCTCGATACCCGTGTATCTGTCAACATAGGTCTTGTCAAAGGTGAGAGTTATCTCGTCATATTTTCTGACATACTCATCGGTAAGCTTTGAATCGATAACAGCGCCGTCGTCAATGTCCGTCACAAGCTTTACAAAACGCTTGATAGCGGTAAGAGTAAGCTCGGGGTCGAGCATTTTCTCGTATCTTGCGCTCGCATCGGTACGCAGACCGAGACGGGAGGAGGACTTACGCACACAGATACCGTCAAAGTTGGCGGATTCAAGCACAACACTCGAGGTGTCTCCGACAATTTCGGAGTCGAGGCCGCCCATGATACCTGCTATTGCAACAGGCTCATCGTGGTTGTATATGAGCAGAGTGTTGGTGTCTGCCTTTCTCGTTGTGCCGTCAAGGGTCACAAAGTCAAGCTCCTCTTTGGGAGTATCGACCTTGATGTGGTCTATCTTTGTGGCATCGAATGCGTGGGTAGGCTGACCTATCTCAAGCATGATGTAGTTTGTGAGGTCTGCAAGGAGATTTATCGGTCTCATTCCGCAGTAGAAGAGCCGTATTCTTATCTCCATGGGGCTGATATGCTTTGTAATGTTCGCCATACGCAGGCAGGAGTAACGGAAAACGTGCTCTGTGTCGCCTATGGTTACGGGTACGGCTTCATCACAGTCGCTGTCAAGCTCGGCAAGGTCGAGCGGCTTCAATTCTCTGCCTGTCAAAGCGGCAAACTCACGGGCTATGCCGTAGTGACCCCAAAGGTCGGGGCGGTTTGTCAGAGATTTGTTGTCAACCTCAAAAACAATGTCGTCGATGGGGAATATGTCCTTTATGTCTGTACCGTTTTCGTACTCGGCACTAAGCTCCATGATGCCCGAATGGTCATCGCTTATGCCAAGCTCCTTTTCGGAGCAACACATACCCTCGGACTCGTATCCGGCAATGGTGGCTTTGTTTATCTCACCTGCAACGACTCTGCCGCCTACTGTGGCAAACGCAACCTTTTGACCGACTCTGACATTGGGTGCACCGCAGACGCAGTTGACAGTCTCGCTTCCGATGTCAACTGTGAGCAGGTGAAGCTTTTTTGAATCGGGATGATTTTCGATTGTCTTTATCTCACCGACAACGACCTTCTGAACATCGCTGCCCATGTAATATATATCCTCGACCTCGGCGGTGGCAAGGGTGAACTTGTTAATAAGTCCCTTTATGTCACAGCCCTCAAGGTCAACATAATCCTTGATCCAGTTGATTGAAACAAGCATGATTTAAGCCTCCTCTTTCTTGTCGCTGTCCGGCACGGTGAATGTCGAGTTGGTGAACTGTGAGAGTGCCTTGAGATTGCAGCTATTGAACACTCTTATGTCCTTGACACCGTACTTCATCATTGCAAGTCGTGTAAGACCCAGGCCGAATGCGAAGCCCGAATACTTCTCGGGATCGATTCCGCCTGCCTTGAGCACGTTGGGGTGGATCATACCGCAGGGGCAAAGCTCGAGCCAACCGGAATCCTTGCAGGAGGAGCAACCCTCACCGCCGCAGATAAGGCACTGAATGTCAAGCTCAAAGCCCGGCTCAACGAACGGGAAGAATCCGGGGCGAAGTCTGACTGTGACATCCTTCTGGAAGACCTCGGAGAGCATGGTTTTCATAAAATAGATGAGGTTCGAGATGGAGATGTCCTTGTCAACCATCATACCCTCCATCTGGAAGAAGGTGTTCTCGTGGCAGGCATCTATCTTCTCATTTCTGAAGCAGCGTCCCGGGAAAACCGCACGCAGGGGGATACCCTTTTCAAGGTCTGCTGCGTATTTGCGAAGAATCGTGTTCTGAGCCGCTGAGGTGTGGGTCTTGAGAAGCTGACCGTTTGAGAGGTAATATGTGTCCTGCATATCACGGGCGGGATGGTGCTTCGGGATATTGAGAGCCTCGAAGCAGTTGTAGTCGTCAGTGACCTCGGAATAGTCCTCAATGGAGAAGCCCATGTTGAGGAAAATTTCATCAACCTCACGCTGAACGAGGGTTATCGGGCTGTAGGAGCCGGGGAGGGTGTCGCAGGGGAAGGACTCATCATAAATCTCTGCCATGTCGATAAGTCTCTGCTCCTCGAGAGCCTTTAACTCGGCAAGTCTTTCCTGCATGGCAGTCTCGATGAATTGCTTTATGGTGTTGATCTTCTGGCCTGCCTCTTTTTTCTGATCGTTGGGCAGGGCACGAAGCTCGCTCATAAGCTCTGAAATGTGTCCTTTTTTGCCGAGGAATTCTATTCTCAGCTCCTCAAGCTCCGAGACCTTGCCGGCTTCTGCGGCTTTCTTTTTAAATAATTCTTTGAGCTTTTCGGCGTTGTCGTTCATACTTTTCATCCTTTCAAAAAGCTAATTTACCTTTGGGTGATAAAATAAAAAAGTCTTCATCCCACTGAGGGACGAAGACTGTACTTCGCGGTACCACCCTGCATTTGCGTTAAAAATAACGCCTCAGCCTGTTCCGCACGATGGCGGACAGCACCGTGTAACGGGGGTGAACCGTCTCAGCCTACAACGAAAGCTTCAGCCGAGCCGCTCCGGAGTGAACTTCAGTGTGTTTTAACACGGAATCCTTTCAGCCAGGGGATTCTTCTCTGCGGTGTGTGCCACACACTTACTCTCTCCATCTGTGCGTTGTTATATCTTAAATATGATATCACATTATCACGCTTCTTGCAAGTGCTCAACGAAAATTTTTTATTTGTTGTCATACTCGTCAAGGAAATTGTGCTTGATTCCGTCCTTTTTGTAGGCGATAACAGTGTCAATGTTGACATTCTCCACGCTGCTGAAAATGCACTTTTCGACATCGGGGTTGGACTTTTTCAGTTCCTTGATAAGAGCCTTTGTCTCCTGTCTCTTTGAGGGAGTCGGCTCATCACCGCAGGCGGCACATTCCTCGGTGAATTTGCAGGCACATTGAAGAAAGCGCAAGCCGTTGTAATCTCTCCACGCCTTTATGTCGTCCTCACGCACAAGGTAAAGCGGCCGGATAAGCTCCATGCCTGGGTAGTTCGTGCTGTGAAGCTTTGGCATCATCGTCTGTATCTGTGCACCGTGGAGCATACCCATGAGAATAGTTTCAATAACATCGTCATAGTGATGCCCGAGAGCTATTTTGTTGCAACCGAGCTCCTGAGCGAACTTGTATAAATAACCCCGTCTCATCCTCGCACACAGATAGCAGGGCGATTTTTTTACATTAAAGACGGACTGAAAAATATCCGACTCGAATATGTGTATCGGTATCTTCAATGCCTTTGCGTTTTCCTCGATCATACGCCTGTTCTCGGGGTTGTAGCCCGGATCCATTACGAGATATTTAACATCAAAATTCACATTGCTGTATCGTTTCAGCTCCTGGAACAGCTTTGCCATGAGCATGGAGTCCTTGCCGCCCGAGATGCAAACGGCAACGCAGTCGCCCTCGTTGACGAGCTTGTATATTTTGAGTGCCTTTGTGAAGCGGCTCATTATCGAGTCACGAAATTTCTTGCGTAAGCTCTGCTCGACCTTCTGACACAGGTCGCTGTCATATTGTGTCTGCGTAGTTTCCATATGCTTGCTCCGTGAGTGTTTATTTAAGATGTGCGGTGCTGTTTATTTGCTCGAATATAATGTCACCGTATTTGTTTGTGCCGTGCCTGTATAGCACAACCTTTGTGATACCCGTGTTGCTGAAATCGATGTCAAAAACGGGAACCTCAGTAAAGCCCATCAAGCTGAACACAAAGAATGTCAGAAAAGCCGCATGAGCCACAACCGCAACCTTTTCGCCGTTTTGGTAGTGCGAACGAAGATAATCTATGGCTTTGACGGCTCTTTCAAACATACCCGCTTCGTCCTCGTATTCATTGTGATAGAGGAGAGGGTCATCGAGCGAAACGCCGTCTGCAAGAACGGCGGTCGGGCAGATTTTGCGTATCTCGTCAAGATTGTCGATGCAATAGTCCTGACTGATGCTGACCTCGGTGAGCAGGGGAAGAATGTTGAGTGCTTTTTCTTCGTCTTGACGTTTTATTACTTCGTTCGCAGTTTGTACCGCCCTGAGCAGAGCGCTTGAATAAACGGCATCAAAATTAGTGTCGCTGAGAAACGCTCCCAATTTCTCGGCTTGAGAAATGCCGAGTGCCGTCAGATACGGGTCGTTTGATTCCTTCAACGTTATGTCGTCCCTGCCGTAGCCTGCGTTTCCGTGGCTCTGACCGTGACGAATTAAATAAAACTCAACTTCGACTATCGGCTTTTGTTTCTCCATAACCGCTCCTGCCTTTCAATTACTTTCTATATTATACAGCGAATACGGCAGTTTGTCCACCGAGATACTCAAATATCTGTTGAAATCCCGTGTGCAATCCTGTAGAATAATACTATCAACAATCGACAGGTGATAACATGAAACAGTATAAAGAAGTCAAGCCCGATTATGAAAAAATTACCGACTGGGAGTTTTATGCCTCCGATGTGCTGACGGAGTACAGCCAGTGTATCGACGAGGGACTGAAGGTAGGGGACTACAAGGAGCTGTTTGATGCCGTTGCCAAGCTGCCGAAGAGTGAAATTAAATCAGACCTCGGTGATGTCATATATAAAATTGTATGCAGTGCCGAAACGGATGAAAATTATCCGTATACCGAGCCGAATGCACTTGATGAGATAAGAGCACTCAGGCAGCCACATATGCTGTCCGGCACGGTTGATGAATCCGGGCTCGAGGATAAGATACACGGCGCATGGCTCGGCAGAGTGTGCGGCTGTATGCTCGGAAAAACCGTCGAGGGTATACGCACCGATGAGCTGATACCGTTTCTCAAGGAGACGGGGAATTATCCCATGCACAGATACATTCTTCGCTCCGATTTAACCGAGGAGCTTTGTGAAAAGTATCGTTTTGGCTTTAAGCACAGGGAATATGCCGATGAAATCGACGGAATGCCGCCCGATGATGATACGAACTATGTCGTGCTCGCTCAGCGGATATTTGAGAAATACGGCAGGGATTTCACGCCGCATGATGTTGCGAGAGCGTGGGTGGACAGTCAGCCGAAGTATGCCTATTGCACGGCGGAGAGGGTAGCTTTTTGCAACTTTGTCAAAGGCTTTGAACCGCCCGAGTCCGCAGTGTACAAGAACCCATACAGAGAGTGGATCGGCGCACAAATAAGGGGCGACTATTGGGGATATATAAATCCCGGCAACCCCGAAAAGGCTGCCGAGCTTGCGTGGCGTGATGCGTCAATATCCCATGTCAAAAACGGCATATACGGCGAGATGTTCGCCGCCGCAATGATAGCCGCCGCCGCAGTAACAGATAAAATGGAGGATATAATCCTCGCAGGACTTGCCGAGATACCGAAAACCTCGAGACTGTACAGCGATGTAATGAGCATAGTGGATATTTACAGGCAGTCACGCCCTGCCGCCGAAGCGTTTGAGCTTGTCCACAGCCGCTACGATGAGTACACGGGTCACGGCTGGTGCCACACAAATTCCAACGCCATGATAGTTGCCTCCGCCTTGCTCTACGGTGAGAGTGATTACGGCAAAACGGTCTGTATGGCAGTCGAAACAGGCTTTGATACCGATTGCAACGCCGCAACCGCAGGCTCGATAGTCGGTATGATAAACGGCGCAAAAGCTCTCCCCGAGTGCTGGACAGCTCCGATAAACGATACCCTGCACACCGCAATTTTCGGTGTCGGCACAGTGAAAATCTCTGCCGCCGCTAAAAAAACCATGGCACACATTAAGCAGATGCTTGAAAAATAAGAATACATAAGAATAGCTCAACCGCCGCCTGAATAAACAGACGGCGGTTGCGATTTATAAGTATATAAATGAGTCGGTGCTGTAATCAAGAAAAATGATTTGTGACTCTGACTTTATTTGTGAAATTGATTCTACAGCAGATGATGAGTGCAGTTCTTTTACCTTTATTAATGATACTGCTTGATACGTTTGGATTTCTGTTCGGATAAGAGTTTTTGTGTCGGGTAGCTTTCTATGTTTTAGCACAGGTACTTTGTGAAATAGATGCGTGTTATGAAAACAATTCAGAAAGAACTTCTTAAGATAATAAAACACTTTTTCTAACAGTATTGACAGGATTGTATTTAGAAAAACATTTTTAATTGATTCAAAGTTGATTTTTTCTAAAAATGATATTATGGCGTTGATAATATACGTCCTCCTTGATTTGTGTGTCATTTTTTAAATATGATGATAAAGATTGTTGCTTTAAGCCACTAACCATAATTTAAATTAAAGCTCATATTAACTCCGATTCCTTTCTTTAAAATGAGTAGCAAGATCGATTTTAAGTAGCCGAGCCGTGATTAGAAAAACACTAAAAGAGTCAATCTTGAAGCGGTATTGCTATAGCCTATGCGATGTGAATTTGCTTTTTATAAAAGCAAATTCGCTAAACGCCTCCCTCGTGTTTTCCGTAGTCGGGTGGAAGGCTTCGCCTTGACGCTACGCTTATAAAGGAAGACTGCATCCTCGGTAAGCTCTGTCTTAGGCGAACTCAGTGCCTTTGAACTACGCTACGCTTCGTTTCCGTTCGCCTTGTCTGCATCGCTTACCTCGGACTTGTCTTGGCTTCGCTAACCTATAGACATCATACACCCGACTTTTTAGTTTTTGCACTTTTTGGAGCAAAGTTTTTTTTCGTAAAATGTAAACAAAATATGAACAGACCTCTGTAGAACCGGTAGAGCAGTGCGAAGCATAAAAACAAATAAAAAAAACGCACCGGCAGGTGCGTAAAAGATATAAAGTTCGTACAATTTGGTCTACAGGCTATACCTACCAAAAGACCGCTCGTACCAAAGATTTGGTTTTGTTTAGCCTGTGCCACATCTTTACCTGAGAGCCTCAAGAGTAGGTTTTGGCGTATAGAGCGGGCTTTTAACAGTTTTTCTTTTATTTTAAAATCTGTGAGGTAAGCTTGTCGCATAGAGGAAAGTCCGTGCTATAGGCAAGTTTGAGGCTATTTGGCTATGCGGTGTTGACGGCGTGTGAGTGGTGTTGAGCGACTAACCCAAAAAGTGCAGTTATTTTTCTTCAAAAGGTTTAAAATAGCCCCTACGGGGCGGATAATCCATAAAGTGGGATTTTATGGATTTTTTTGATGATTTTTTGACATTATACAGGCTGTAATATTTATTATGCTATTCTATCAATAAAATATTACAATCTGTACACCACACCACATAGCCACATAACCGCCACACTACACCACATAACCACAATATATAGTGTACTTTGCACCACGCCACAGCAAAAAGCCACTACATATAGAAAAATACCCATACAAACAAATTAAAATCTGCCTATATAGGTATTATATTATATATTATATACAGTGGTATAGGGTAGATATATATATCCTTATATAGCGGCGTAGCCGCTCACGGTTAGCGGCGAACATCGTATATTCTTCTATAGAATTATAGATGCAGTACCGCTTTGAGCGCATCCGGGGTTACGCCTGCGGCAGTTGCTACTGCCTCAATAGCTCGGTCGAGGTCGAGCGGTTCGGGTGGTGTGGGTTGCTCGGGGGTAGGGGTAGGGGTGCGGCTGAGGAGTGTGTCTATAGAGACGTCGAGCACATCACAGATGCGGGCGAGGGTGATATAAGACGGTGCACTGCCTTTGTCCATCTTATATATCATATCTTTGTTGATGTTTAATTCTTGTAGTATAGTTTTAACGGTGATATTTTGCCGCATACACTCTCTTTTTATTTTTTCCGCAATAATAGATGGGTTATAGTTGTTAATATTGCACAAGTTCATCAACTCCGTCGTATATATTTGTTGTGTATATGTTACAAAGATGTCCAAAATCCGCAAAAAATCTGTTATTTTTCTTTTTTGAACACTATAAACCGCAAAAAAGTGGTATCATATGCTTGCACTTGAGGGGTGACCCCACGGGTGGACAAGCGATAATGTTGAGCCGAACGCTACCCACTGAATGATACAAA
>CAYLQT010000002.1:0-211401 GCA_964386035.1 uncultured Clostridium sp.
TATCCCGTTGTGCTTCGGCTTGGGGAGGTTTGCCGTTCTCGGTTTGCTTGTGGGTGTTGCTTGGTCTTTGTGCGGCGTTGCCGACAGCGGACAACCGCAAGGGTGTCCCTACATCAGAAAAAATTCGTCCACCCTCGTAGGAACAAGTGGGCGACAAAAAAATCCCCCAACTGCTATGCAGTCGAGGGAATCGTCTTTTATGTTCAGCTTTCGCTGTTCTGCTTTGCGACAGGCTCTATCTTGCCATATCTTGATGCGGAAGCCGCATCCGATCTGGGGGGGCGGGACGGAGCAGATGTACGATCACGGTCATAGGAACGGTTGTCCCTGCCGCCTCTGCCTCTGTTCTGATAGCCACCTCTGCCGCCATTTCCTCTGCCGCCTCTTGAACCGCCGTTGGTGGGCTTGAAGCCCTCCTCAAGGGTGATAACAACCTTACGGTCATTCTCAGAGCCAACCGAGTGAGAGGTAACTCCCTCTATCTCCTGGAGAGCGGTATGGATAATGCGTCTCTCATAGGGGTTCATAGGATCGAGCACAACATTTCTGCCGTACTTCTTGACCTTTGCGGCATTCTTCTGAGCGAGAGCACGAAGAGTGGCTTCACGCTTTTCACGGTAATTGCCGATATTGAGGGAAACTCTTCTCGACTTATCCGCACCTCTGTTGACAACAAGACGAACAAGGTACTGAATAGCATCAAGGGTCTCTCCCCTGCGGCCGATAGCTGCGCCGTAGTCGCCATCATACTCAACATTTATGCTGACTTCATCATCGGACTCCTCTATTGCTATTTCAGCGCCCTCGATGCCGAGGCTCGAGAGAATCTTGTCAAGATAATCACGGGCACCTGCATTTGAGGCTACCTCAACGCTTATTTTGACCTTTGCGGGAGTCGTACCGAGCAGGCCGAACATCTTCTTTGTCGGCATCTCGAGAACTTCTATTTCATAGTCTGCATCGGCGGATATACCGAGCTGTGCAACAGCGTCAGCCTTTGCAAGCTCAACCGTGGCGCCTGTGCCGATTGCTTCTTTTAACATCTATCTACACCACCTGAAAATTATTTATCTTCTGCTTTTTGTGTAAGAGCACGCTTGAGATTTTCTTCTCTCGAGCGGCGCTCGACTGTTTCATCGACCATAGCCTTTGCTATCATCTTCTTCGGGCTGTGAGTAAAGGAAAGCACAACAGTCTGAATAAGAGAGAATATGTTGGAGGCTATCCAATAAATACCGATACCTGCGGGGAACTGGAACGTAAAATACATTGAGAACAGCGGCATAAAGACAGCCATGCAGCCCATAGTCGGGTTCTTTGCCATCTCAGGATTGTTCTTGCGCTGCTGAAGCATCGAGAACAGGCTCGAGCCGAGCGAGGTGACACCCGAAAGTATGGGAACTATCCACAACACGCCGGGGTCTTTGAAGGACGGAACCTGACCCAGAGACAGGCCGAGGAAGGTGAAGTTGAAGCCTGCAATATTGTCTATAACACTTTCGCTTATACCCTGCGTAACAGCTATCGGGCCGATTTCTCCGATATGATTGATTATAAACAGCTCGACAGTACGAAAATCCGTCTTTGCGTTATAGGTTGCAAGTCCCTTTGCGATGTCAGTCAGGGCACCTACAGTTGTATCATCGACAGCCAGCGCCCATTTGAGGGGATGATAGATAACGCCGATGAGTCCGAAGATGATTACAAACTGAACCATCAACGGCGCACAGCCCATATTCATGGGGTTGTGGCCCTCACGCTGATAGAGTGCCTGGGTTTCTTCCTGAATTTTTTTCTGATCGCCCTTATACTTGGCGTTGATTCTGCGAATTTTGGGTTGAAGACGCTGCGTCTTGACCGTGCCCTTCATCTGGTAAATCGAGGTGGGAATCATGAGAAGTCTTGCGAAGAGGGTGAAGAGGATGAGTGCAAGACCGTAATTATGCACGGCTTCGAATATGAATCTCAACACATATCCGAACGGGATACCCAGAATATCATAAATTGCATCCATTATTTGTGAGTCCTCCGGTTGGATTTTTTGTCCCTTTTCGGAGGGACGGGATCATAACCGCCGGGGAATAGAATATTACAGCGAAGCAGCCGCAAAACCGTAAGCACCGAGCCTTTGAACGCTCCGTGTACCTCGATAGCCTCTATCGCATACTGCGAACAGGTCGGGTAATACCTGCACATATCCGGCAACTGCGGCGAAATATACTTTCTGTAAAACTTTATAAGCTTTATCAGTAGATTTTTCATTTCACTTCTCGGCTTTATCGGTAGATAGACCAAGAACACCCAAGGCTGTCAACTGTTTTCGCATGGAGGCTTCAATGTCGGTGCTCTTGCGGGAGACCGTCCTGTGACGGGCGACAAATACAATGTCCCATCCCCCGCAGCACTCGCATTCGAGTTGCCGGAACGCCGCACGTATTATCCTGCGGCACCGATTGCGTTCCACCGCATTACCGAGCTTTTTACCGGTAGTTATCCCGATACGCACAACACCGTAACGGTTGCGTAACGCGTATGTGACAAGAACCGGGTCTACGGCTGATTTGCCGCGCCCGTAAGTTCTGCGAAAATCGCTGTTAAGCTTGAGCGTCTGATATTCTGCCAAAGCAATCAATCCATCCGTGGCAATAATCCACTCGCCTTAAATTCCGAATAAAATCAGAATCAGTAGGTGAGCTGCTTTCTTCCCTTCGCTCTGCGGCGAGAAAGAACCTTGCGTCCGTTTCTGTCGGACATTCTTTTGCGGAAGCCGTGCTCCTTCTTGCGGTGCAGCTTCTTGGGCTGGTAAGTTCTTTTCATTTGCGGTAACCTCCGTTTCAAAAGATATTAATCTTCAACAACTATCAGCCTCGGAGCTTTTGCTCCGACCCAAATAATTGGTGCGACCTGACGGTGAAGTGAGGATATGGTTCGTCCATACCCTTGCAAGCTAATATTATATATCATACTTCACATCAATGTCAATCATTTTTTTACGCTCTTGTGCAATATGCTTGTTGAAAAAACGGGGTTTTTATGATATACTCTACCATATTATATAATGTATTATGATGGGGGAACTTCAGAATGGATTCATTCAGCGAGCTTTGGCAGGTCGTTTCAGACTATTTGAAGCAAACAAACTCGGAGTCTATTTATAATGTCTGGTTCAGCGAGCTTGAGCCGATAAGCTTTGACGGAAACCGTGCAGTGCTCTTGACTACTGCCGATTTCAAACGCCGCATACTCGTGCAGAAATTCGGCTCAACTCTGCACAGTGCGTTTTTAAACTCACTCGGTCTTGACGTTGATGTTGAGGTCATAGCACCCGAGGACAACGCCGTTGAGGAATTTAAAAGACCAAGCGAGGCAACGGCTGTCGGTGCGGACATAGGCGGCGGCAAGCGTGCGTCGAATTATTTTGAAAACACCTTTGACACCTTTGTAGTCGGTGCGTCAAACAAATTTGCTCATGCCGCAGCTCAGGCTGTTGCGGCAAACCCCGGCAAGGCATACAATCCGCTGTTCATCTACGGCAATTCGGGACTCGGCAAAACGCATCTTTTGAACGCTATCTGCCACGAGGTCAAGCGCAACGACCCGTCAATGAAGATAGTTTTCACGGACGGCGAGCAGTTCACAACCGAATTTATCGATGCTCTTAATCACCGCACCACCACGGAATTCCAGAACAAATACCGCAAGGTCGATGTTCTGCTCATGGACGATGTTCAGTTTATCGCAAGCAAGGAGCGTACACAGGAGGAGTTTTTCCACACTTTCAACGCTCTGACGCAGGACGGCAAACAGATCGTCCTCTCGTCTGACCGTCCGCCCAAGGACATGCCTCAGCTTGAGGACAGAATGCGTACACGCTTTGAGTGGGGACTGTTGGCTGACGTTCAACCGCCGGATCTTGAGACTCGTATGCTCATAGTCAAGCGCAAGGCGAACGCCCTGAACTTCGAGATAAGCGACGATGTTGTGGAATACATAGCCCAAAAGCTCAAGAACAACATCCGTCAGCTTGAGAGTGCCGTCAAGAAAATGCAGGCATATGTTCAAATTCAGGGTGCTCATGTCAACACTGCCACGGCACAGCAGGCTATCCGTGACATTCTCAGCGACAACAAGCCCATACCCGTAGTTGTGGACAAGATAATCACCGAGGTCGCAAGGACTTACGGGGCAAACCCCGAGGATCTCCGCTCCAAAAAGAAGGATGCCCAGACCTCGAAATATCGCCAGATCGCCATGTACATCGTGCGTGAGGTCACAGGACTTTCCGCAAAGGCTATCGGTGCGGAATTCGGAGGCAGACACTATTCAACCGTGCTCTATGCCCTCGATGAAATTAAAGCGGAGCTTGAAAACGATTCTTCGCTTCGCACTACGGTAAACGATATAACAAAGAATGTTCAGGAAAGCTGACCGATAAATATAAAATTACATCGCACCTGTAGCAAGGGAGGGATAGACGGTGCGTGACATTATTATAGCTTCGTCCTCAGACAAGGTCAGAGCACAGCTCAGGAGCTTTGTCTCGGATCTCGGGATAATCGGAGTCATTGAGTGCCGCACCGCTTCGCAGACGCTCGATTTTTCTCGACGACTCCCCTCGGCTATAATAATTTGCAACCGTCTTTCCGATATGTCCCCTGCCGCTATGCTGAGGCTCCTGCCGCCGAGCGTCGATATAATACTGCTGATTTCATCGGCACAGCAGCCGCTCTACGGCATAAGCAATGTCACCTGCATGACACTTCCCCTCTCCCGTCCCGAACTTCGTGACACGGTAGAGAGACTTCTGCGGTCTGCATCGGAGTCTCGCATCCGCTCTCAGTCGCAACGCAGTACGGCGGAAAATGAAATAATAGACAAGGCAAAGCATCTTTATATGAAGGTAAATCAGGTCTCCGAACAAGATGCTTATGCATATATAAGAAGAAGGAGCATGAACGAAAGCAGCTCGCTCGCTGCGACCGCACGCCACCTTCTCAGCGAGCTTGCCAATATATAAAAAGGGGCTCGCACAATGAAATTCACAAAAATGCACGGCGCAGGCAACGATTACATATTCGTAAACTGCTTTGAGGAGGCCGTCCCAACGCCGAAAGCCACCGCTGTAAAGCTCAGTAACAGGCACTTCGGCATAGGCTCGGATGGACTTGTGCTCATTGAACCGTCCGACACTGCGGATTTCAAAATGGAAATTTTCAATTCCGACGGTTCGCAGGCGGAGATGTGCGGCAACGCCGCAAGGTGCGTTGCAAAATTTGCGTATGAAAACGGCCTTACCGACAAGGAGAGTATCACACTTGAAACTCTCGGCGGCGAAAGACATATTAAAATGTATACAAAAAACGGCAAGGTTGTCCGCTCCGCAGTGGACATCGGACTGCCGATTTTCGGCACCGACGGCACGTTCAAAATCGGCGGCAGGTCGTTTGACACGGTGAAAGTGTCCGTAGGCAATCCGCACTGTGTAGTCTTTGCAGGCGGCATTGACTACTTTGACATTGACCGATTCGCACAACGGGTCAACCGCCTGTCCGACTTTCCGAACGGAGTAAATGTCGAGCTTGTTGAAGTAATATCGGACACAAAGCTTAGAATGCGTGTTTTTGAGCGTGGCTCGGGCGAAACTCTCGCCTGCGGCACGGGTGCCTGTGCAGCTGTTGCCGCAAGCATAAAAAAGGGCTTTTGCCGTCAGGATAAAATCATTTCGGTTTCTCTCCCCGGCGGTGAGCTTGAGGTTGAGCAGAAACCGGACGGCAGGCTGCTTCTCAGCGGCGGCGCAGAGACTGTTTTCTGCGGCGAGCTACATTCGGAGGGTCTGCTATGATAAATAACAGTTTTCTCTCCCTGCAGGGGAATTACCTGTTTTCGGATATCAAGAAAAGGGTTCGAGAATACACAGCCGCCCACCCAAACGCCGATATTATAAACCTTAGCATCGGTGATGTGACAAGGCCGCTCCCCGAGGCGTGTGTAAGAGCTATTCACTCGGCGGCGGAGGAAATGAAAAATCCCGACACTTTCAGAGGCTATCCGCCCGAGCGTGGCGAAAGCTTTTTGATAGAGAAAATAATCGAGCACGACTTTCACCGCCGAAACATCGACATTGCGGCTGATGAGATTTTTATAAGCGACGGTGCAAAGAGCGACACGGGAAATATATCGGATATTTTTTCACCCGACTGCACCGTAGCGTTATGCGACCCGATGTATCCCGTCTATGCGGATTCCAATATAATCGCAGGCAGGGCGGGAAAACGGCTCAAAAACGGACGATATTCTGATTTTATTTACATCGACTGCACAGCAGAGAACGGCTTCATCCCCTCTCCGCCCAAAGAAAGAGCCAACATAGTTTATCTCTGCTCTCCGAACAACCCGACGGGCGTTGCGATGAGCCGTGACGAGCTTGAAGCGTGGGTGGTCTGGGCACTGGATAACGGCTGTGTTATACTGTTTGATGCGGCATATGAAGCGTATATAACCGAAGATATTCCGCACAGTATATATGAAATTGACGGCGCAAAGGAATGTGCCGTGGAATTCCGAAGCTTCTCAAAAACCGCAGGTTTCACGGGACTACGGTGTGCATATACCGTTGTGCCGAAAGCACTCAAGTGCTCATCGGTCAGCCTCAATTCCCTCTGGGCGAGGCGGCAGGCGACAAAATTCAACGGAGTTTCATATATCACTCAGCGTGCTGCCGAAGCGGTCTACTCGGACTGCGGCAGACGGCAGGTGAGAGAAAATACGGAATATTATCTCAAAAATGCAAAAGCTATCTCGGATGTGCTCAAAAGCATAGGCTTCTCCTGCTACGGCGGCAAAAATTCGCCGTATGTGTGGTTCAAAGCTCCGAATGGTCTCACCTCGTTTGAGTTGTTCGAGCGGCTTTTGAATCGTGGGTGTATAGTCGGCACGCCCGGTAACGGCTTCGGGCTCATGGGTGAGGGATATTTTCGGCTGACGGGTTTTGCATCCGCCGAACGCACCGCAGAGGCAATTGAAAGAATAAAAAACAGTCTTATATAGACTTTTTCGGAGGAAAAAATATGGGAATTTTTTCACGCATAAACAAGGGACTTAAAAAGACAAGAGATAATATGTCAGGTGCCATCGACTCGATGCTCCACGGCAAGACAGAGATTGACGATGATTTTTACGATGAGCTTGAAGAAATCCTCGTTATGGGCGATGTCGGCTGTGTCACCGCAGGAGAAATAGTCGAAAGACTGCGTGCAAATGTTGCAAAAAAGCATCTGCGTAAGCCCGACGATGTAAAAAATGAGATAAAGGAAATAGTTGCCGAGATGCTCGAGGGCGGCGAGGAGATGAGCCTTATCACTCTCCCCTCGGTCATTCTCGTCATCGGCGTAAACGGCGTGGGTAAAACCACATCGATAGGAAAGCTTGCCGCAATGTACAAAAATGAGGGCAAAAAGGTTATCCTTGCCGCCGCAGACACCTTCAGAGCCGCCGCTATAGAGCAGCTTGAGGAGTGGTCGGAGCGTGCAGGCGTTGAGATAGTCAAGCACCGTGAAGGTGCAGACCCTGCCGCAGTAATTTACGACACTATACAGGCAGGCAAGGCAAGAAACGCCGACATAATCATTTGCGACACCGCAGGACGACTCCACAACAAGAAGAATCTGATGGAGGAGCTTGCAAAAATATACAGAGTTATTGACCGTGAGCTTCCCTACAGCGACCGTGAAAGTCTGCTTGTGCTCGATGCCACAACAGGACAGAATGCCGTCAACCAGGCAAAGGAATTCAAAAATGTTGCCGAGATAACCGGCATAATCCTGACAAAGCTTGACGGCACGGCGAAGGGCGGCGTTGTGCTCAATATTAAAAATGAGCTTGGTGTGCCCGTCAAATTCATCGGCGTGGGTGAAAAGGTCGATGATCTGCGCCCGTTCAACGCCCGTGCATTTGCCGAGGGACTGTTTGATGCCGAGCCGGATGACGAAAAAGAAGACGGAGAGACTGAATAATGGATTTTCTTATTGCAACACACAACATGAAAAAGAGGCTCGAGCTTGAGCGCATATTAAAGCCGATCGGTGTCAGAGTTCTGCTTGCCGAGGAAGCAGGAGTTGAGCTGACAGACGTTGAAGAAACCGGCGTAACCTTTGAAGAAAACGCACTTTTGAAGGCCGAGAGCGGCTGCAAGGAGAGCGGTATGCCCTGCATTGCCGATGACTCGGGTCTTGAGGTCGATGTACTCGGCGGCGAGCCGGGTGTCTATTCCGCAAGATATGCAGGCGAGCACGGAAACGACGAGAAAAACAACGAATTGCTCCTTAAAAATCTTGACGGTGTAAGCCTTGACAAGCGCACCGCACGCTTTGTTTCGACCGTCTGCTGCTGCTTCCCCAACGGCGAACACATCACCGTCAGAGGTGAATGTGAGGGCAAGATAGGCTTTGCGCCCGACGGCAACGGCGGCTTCGGCTATGATCCGCTGTTCTTGCCAGACGAGTTCCCGGGCAAAACTATGGCACAGCTTACAGCAGAAGAAAAAGACAGCATCAGTCACAGAGGAAAGGCTCTGAGAGTGCTTTCAAAGAAATTGGAGGAAATTATATGACAAGCAAAGAAAGAGCCGCACTTCGCGCACAGGCAAATTCACTCGAGCCGCTGTTTCAGGTCGGCAAGGGCGGCGTAAACGATGCCCTTATCGCACAGACGCTCGACGCATTTCGTTCAAGAGAACTTTTAAAGCTCAAGGTTTTGCTCGAAACTGCACCGAAGTCCCCCCGTGAGCTTGCAGAGGAGATAGCTCAGAGAACACAGTCGCAGGTCGTTCAGGTCGTCGGCGGCAGTCTGATATTCTTCAAGGAGAACCCCGAGCTGCACGAGGAGAAGAAAAAGCCGAAGAAAATCACCGGCACAAAGAATCCGAATCGCCCCTCGGTACGCAAGCGAGTTCACGAAAAGAAGCTTGCCGAGGAACGCAAGACGGCCGCACGCCGCAAGGCTGAGCGCAATTATCGCCGCAGCAAGGATGTATAATTATCAAATTTCAGTGAATATTTAACCGTTTTTTTGTGCACAACACAAAACCGCAAAAAAATTGAAATCGCCTATTGACAAAGTAGGCATCACGGTATTATAATACGCTCATAAATACTGAACACAGGAGGAAAAGCATCGTGAAAAAGTTCACCACCACTACAATGATGATGGAAATGTGCATGTTTACCATGCGCATGTGCATGTGCATACCTTTTTCCGATGTGCTTCCGTCAAACGAATAAAATTTTGCATACGCAAAGATTCGGGGAGCTTCGTTGGAAGTTTCCCGTTTTTTATTTGTTAATTTTTGGAGGTTTTCCGAGTGTTGTATTTAAATTTATTCTCGCCCTTTGATATAAGGCATTGGCGAATGTGCCGCAAGGCGCATAATTAAAAAGCAATTCACCGATACCTTATAAATCATAAATACAAAGGAGTAATCAATCATGAAAAAGACAGTTTCCATCGTTCTCGCCGTAGTGCTTGCGCTCGGCTGTATTCTCGGCTTTGCCGCTTGCTCCGGCAAGTCACAGGGCATAACCATTGCAGTACCCAATGACACCACCAATGAAGCTCGTGCGCTTCTTCTTCTCCAGGAGCAGGGCATAATCAAGCTTAAAGACGGTGCCGGCATCACCGCAACCGTAAGAGATATTGTTGAGAATCCCAAGAACATCACCTTCAAAGAGGTTGAGGCAGCACAGCTTCCCACAGTTTTGCAGGATGTTGACTATGCGGTTATCAACTCAAACTACGCCCTTGATGCAGGTCTCAACCCCGTGAAGGACAACCTCGTTATCGAAGGCTCCGCAAGTGCTTATTCAAACATCCTCGCAGTCAAGTCCGGCACTGAGAACAGCGACAAGATAAAGGCACTCGTTGCTGCTCTCAAGAGCAAGAGGGTTGCAGACTTCATTGCTTCCGAATACAACGGCTCCGTTGTCAGCGTTGTAAACGAGCCCGGTGACGGCTACGATGCAAGCGTAAACTATGATGCACTCAAGGGTCAGAAGATAACTGTTGCCGCTTCCCCCTCCCCCCACGCTCAGATTCTCAAAATCGCAAAGGAAATCCTTGCCGCTAAGGGTGTTGTCCTCGAGATAAAGGAGTTCACCGATTATGTCCAGCCCAACGAGGTTGTTGAGAGCGGCGACATTGACGCAAACTACTTCCAGCACAAGCCCTATCTTGATGACTTCAACGCAGAGAAGGGCACACACATTGTCTCCGTTGCCGACATTCATGTTGAGCCGATGGCTCTCTACGGCGGCAAGCAGTCCACTCTTGACGCAGTCAAGTAAATAGTTTAAAATATAATGCCGGGCTTCGTTTTCCCCATCGGGGTACGGGAGACCGGCATTTATTCATCTTCGGAGGTCAACAATGATCGAAATTAAAAATCTTTCAAAAACCTTCAAGACCGCCGACGGCACGCTTGATGCGCTCAAAAACGTTTCGCTGACAATTAACGACGGCGATATTTACGGCGTTATCGGCATGAGCGGTGCAGGCAAAAGTACACTTGTGCGCTGCATAAATATGCTTGAGCGGCCGACAGAGGGTCAAATAATAATCGACGGAGTCGATATGGGCGCACTCTCAAGCAAGGAGCTTCGTCGGGCACGGCGTGACATCACGATGATATTCCAGGGCTTCAACCTGCTCATGCAGAGAAACTGCCTGAAGAACATCTGCTTCCCCCTCGAGCTTGCGGGAATGAAAAAAGCAGACGCAAAAAAGCGTGCGCTCGAGCTGCTTGAAATAGTCGGTCTGCCGGACAAGGCTCTCGCCTATCCTGCACAGCTTTCGGGCGGTCAGCAGCAGAGAATTGCCATTGCCCGTGCGCTTGCCACCGACCCGAAGGTGCTTTTGTGCGACGAGGCGACAAGTGCTCTCGACCCGAACACCACTCACTCCATATTGAACCTCATCAGAGACATCAACAAGAAGCTCGGCATAACAGTCATCATTATCACCCACCAGATGAGCGTCGTGGAGGAGACCTGCAACCGTGTTGCCATTCTCGACAACGGCACTGTCGTTGAGCAGGGTGAGGTCAGCGCAGTGTTTGCACATCCGCAGTCTGCCGCCGCAAAACGTCTTGTTTTCCCCGACACCGCAGATGAAATTTTCGCCCCTGCCGAGGGTGAGCACCGCATAAGAGTTGTTTTCAACGGTGCATTCGCCACAAACACTCCTCTGATAACAAAGATGGCAATGGATGAGGGCATAGCCGCCAACATCCTCGGTGCATCTACAAGATGTATCGGTGACAAGGTTTACGGCAATATGCTCCTCGGCATACCCGGCGGCGAGGAGGAGCTTGCAAAAGCATCCGATTATCTGCAAAGTATGCCGGATATTCTCGTTGAGGAGGTTTAACGATGGATAAGATTTTCAGTGCGGATGCCGTAGCCGAGGCATTCGATATACTTAAAACAGAGTTTCCGCTTGCCACTTGGGAGACAATTTATGTCACCGTCGCGGCAACGCTTCTTGCAATAGTCATCGGTCTGCCGTTAGGCGTTCTGCTCGTTGTCGGTGAAAAGAACGGTGTTATGCCGCTGCCAAAGCCGCTGATGAGTGCGCTTAACGTAATCATAAATCTTCTGCGCTCTATACCGTTTTTGATACTGATGATAGTCGTCATTCCGCTGACTCGCCTGATAGTCGGCACGGCAGTCGGAACGGTGGCATCAATAGTGCCGCTCGTCATAGCCTCGTTCCCATTTGTATCAAGACTTGTTGAAAGTAGTCTGCGTGAAGTCAACCCGAACATCATTGAGGCGGCACAGAGTATGGGTGCATCCCCGTTGCAGATAATCGTCAAGGTAATGATTCCCGAAAGCGTACCCTCGCTGCTTTCAAATTTCACAATAGCCATCACGACCATACTTGGCTATTCGGCAATGAGCGGTATCATCGGCGGCGGCGGACTCGGCAAGATAGCCATAAACTACGGCTACTACCGATACAAGGATCTTGTCATGATTTTTGCAGTCATATTGCTCATAATCCTCGTCCAGGTATTCCAAAGCGTCGGCACACGCCTTGCGACAAAGACGGACAAGAGACTTAAAAAGTAAAGCAAATCCAACACAGCGATTCACTCCCGACGAAAATCCTCGGGAGTGAATTTTATTTGCGGAGTATTGTGTTGAAAGCAACACGAAAACTAACTGTCTGAACAAGGTGAGAACAAACGAACAGGGCAAGTGCTGTCCCTACGAGTGGTTGCAATTTTTGCAGTGGTACGGTTTTCACTGTTGGGACGATCCTTATGAACGTAGAGATGCAAAAGCACTTCCGACCAATTTATCGGAAGTGCTTTTATCCATCTTATTTTTTAAGCAAAGAGCTTTTTGTCAAGCTTCTTCATCAGCATATCGAACACTGCGGACATGAGCAATGTCACTGCAAAGCAGAGGAAGAAGTACAACATGTTGTTGCCGTTTAATCCCAGACTTTGGAATATCGGCATGGGTATACGCTGAAGAATATATATGCCGAAAACGTGTCTGCCGAGCATTGAAAGGATTGGATTGCCTATTTTCACCTTCATTGTGATTAGAACAATTATCATCATAAAGGCACACGCATATATCCAATAAAAAGGCAAACCAAAGCCTTTGATTCTATAGCATACCGCAAACAAACCTACAGCCACTGCCATGAAGAACATATAAGTGAGGTTGTTTTTCATCACGAGCTTGTCGATATACTTTTTGAGATAAGCGTACCACATACCAACGGAGAACAGCAAAAGCGTGTTATAATACCCTTCCGATTTTCCGACCTTTAACAGAACGATCGCAAAAACCACTGTCAGCACAGACACCGTTACAAGTGCAGGCAGCTTATGCTTTCTGAACACAGAAAACGCCAAAATGATTATCAGATACATCCCGAGCACGGCAGTTATATACCAATTTGAATTGCCGATGCTCGTCCAAGTAGTGAACGCAAGCAGAGTGTTCTTCAAATTCATCTTCACTCCGAGTGCAAGATTCATTATCACAAAAAGCACTACGGCTATATCAAAATGCAACAGCAAGCTTAAAAATCTTTTTTTGAAAAGCGGTTTAATATAAGCATTTCCCTTCTTCATTATCGAGCACATCATACCGTAGCCCGAATAGAACAGGAAGGTTACTACCATAAGCTGACCCAACCAGCTTCTGAAATCGAGCCAGATTTTATCGTATTCGCTTCCAAAGTTCATATAGTTTGAAATATGGCTCATGAACACGAATAAAACAAATATACCGTTCACCGCACCAGTACTCTCTTTTGACAGGTACTCGGTATTAAACTCATTCGCCTTGACGAAGCTTATGCCGTAAAAGAACACCAGCATGGCGAGAATAAATACATAAAGCATATTATCCCTCCTGTAAATTTTCGCCCTATTATATCATATTACACTCTGCAAGACAACAGCAAAGCGGACACCGCTTTTTCGCAGTGTCCGCCAAAGGGTTGTATTTTTAATTTCCGAAGGGATTGTAGTAATAAGAGCTGTTCTGCCTTGCGGTCGTCTCCTCCTGCTTGATGGCAGAGGAGGTGTCTCCCGTATCCTCAACGAGCTTTACCTTGACATCAAATTCCTTCGTCTGATAATTGCTCGAGATTCTGCAAATAGTCAGCGTCAGCGTATCTCCGACCTTGCCGTTTTCAATAACCTCAAGCATTACCTCGGAGGTGCTCAACTTTTTGCCGTTGACTGCGATTATCAAATCGCCCACCTGAACATCCTTGTTTGCAAGGTCGCTGTCTGCATTTATGTCGGCTATTATCAGCGAGCCTGCCGGCAGACCCTTTATCTGCACTATCATATTGTACTGCTGGCTTGCGGTGTTCGAGTAATAGCTGATACCGAGCTTCGGGCGATTGGGCACTCTGCCGTAAGCGATAAGATCATTGATTATATCCTGTGCGGAGGAGATCGGGATAGAGAAGCCCATAAGTTCATAGCTGCTGTCGCTTATCTTCAGCGAGTTTATACCGATCACCTGACCGTACTGATTGACAAGCGCACCGCCGGAGTTGCCGGGGCTTATTGCCGCAGTGTGCTGTATGCACTCCATGGAATAGCCGATTTCACTGCTGACCGTTCTCGAGATTGCAGAAACCATACCGTTCGTGAAAGAACCGAAGAACTCTGTGCCGCCGGGATTGCCTATCGCATAAACAGGCTCACCAACTGAAAGCTTTGAGGAATCACCGAACTCTGCGGCTGTAAAGCCCGTCGCATTGACCCTGAGCACACCTATATCGGTGCGTGAATCGAAGCCGACTATCTCGGCATCGTACTGAGTGCCGTCGTGGAGCTGAACGACCGCCTTGATTCCGTCATCGTTGATAACATGGGCGCAGGTGATTACATACGTGCAGGTGTGGCTCTTGTTTTCACCCATCACTATGCCCGAGCCTTCGCCCGAGGCGGAACTTGACGACTGGCTGTATACGACTATGCCGACATTGCTCGGAGATACCTTTTTATACACTTCCTCCGCAGAGAGAACTCCGTTCGCCTTGGAGGTATTGGTTGCCTGCGGCGTGTCGGAAATATTAAGCTGTGCATCACCTGCGGCATTTGTGGTGGTGGTATTATCCGCACCGGTGTAGTCTCCTGCCGAGGTGTGCTTTGTAATCATCACTATAGCAGTGCTCACAACGACAATAACGGCAAGTATTATCGCAAATACGGCAATGCCCTTTTTCTTTGCGCTAAGTTTTTTCTTTTTCTTCGGCGGTCGGGGCGAATATGAGCCGTAGCCTGTGTTGCTTCGATTATAATCGGACTGACTGTAGCCGCTCTGCTGAGAAGAATAAACCGCATCCGGCTCGAGCGGAGTTGACTGCGGCTCGCTGTCCGCAGAATTGTCCTCGGGCGGCGTGCTGCCTGTACTGTTATAAAAATTTTGATAATCGTCGTTATACATAAACTGACCTCCATCTTTGCCTTGTGACACTAATTATGCACTGCCTATATTACGATTTTTTTAACGGCAAGTAAATAAGCTTTGTATTTTAGCTAAACTTTTATACCTTGAGCGGAATCCAGAAAACGAACTGTGTATATTCATCTGGCTCACTGTTGACGGTTATCTGTCCGCCGTGCATATCAATTATTGTTTTGACTATATAAAGACCAAGTCCAGCACCCTTGACATCATAGCTTCGGGATTTATCCGTCTTATAAAAACGCTCAAAAATCTTGCTCGCATCCTCACGAGAGATGCCCTTGCCGCTGTTTTTGACGGAGAAAATCAGCTTCTCGCTGTCCGACTTGAGTGCAACCTCGATATATCCGCCCTCATCGGTGAACTTGACTGCGTTATCGATAAGGTTATATATTACCTGATTTATCATATCCTCGTCGGCGCAGATATTGAGCGGCTCCACACTGTCGAGTCCTCTTATTTCAATCTTCTTCTCGTCAATGACCCGTTCAAAGCCGAGCATCGTTTTAAAGGTCATTGCGGAAATATCAAAGGTCTTCGGCTGAATTTTAAGCTGACCCGCTTCTATCTTCGACATATTGAGCATTCCCGTGACAAGGCGTGACAGACGCTTGACCTCATCGGAGACTATTCTGAGATAGTAACTGCTCTTCGAGGAATCTATGGTGCCGTCGAGTATGCCGTCGATAAAGCCGCCGATTGTGGTCATAGGTGTTTTCAGCTCATGAGAAACATTCGCAACAAAATTCCGCCTTGATGTCTCGATTGCCGAGAGTGCGTTTGCCATTGAGTTGAACGCCGTGACAAGCTCCGCAACCTCGTCCTCGTCCTTTCCGAGCACCTTTTTGTGATATGGCACGGAAATGCGGTTGCTGAAATCGCCCTTTGAATATTGCTTTGCGGCGGCAGACATCTCACGAAGCGGCTTTGTCATCTGATAAGTGAAAACATAGGTTGCCACAAATGCCATTGCAAGTGCCAAAAGCGCCGAGAGCAAGAACACCCTGAAAACATTCTTTATCGGCTCGTGCAGTGAATCCGTATTCTGTGCGGCAATCACCGCACCCTCAAAGCCGGACTTTGAGTTTATCGGCTCAACGCTGATGAAATGTGAGCTTTTATACATTCCCCCGAGCGTTCCGGTCTCGGTGTATCCGTTCTGCTGTGCTCGCTTTATGACAGATTCGGGCACAGCATATTTGCCGTGGACTATGCACTCGCCCGTATACATCAAAAGACCCGAGGACTGCCACATATCCTTGCAGCAGATTATCCTGCCCTGCGTGTCGCAGATGTATATATCCGCATCTATCGCCTGCGAGAGCTGTGCCAGCGTACTGCCGATGAGCCAGCGAGCAAGGTCATTGTCATTTTGGGTCAACGGATAACCTTTATCTATGACATTCGCCGCCGTGCTTGCCGCATTCATAGCATTTTGTTTTAAAAGTGCAGTCTTTTCGGCAGACTGATTCCTTGCTATAAATATCAGCATGGAAGTGCCGAGAATAGCAAAGCTTATCAGTATTATCATCGTTGTCACATAGAAGTAACGGTGAAACAGACCCGAGCGTTTTGTTCTCGAGCCTGTTATTTTAACATTCTTAAAATCTACCTTTTTATTCGGCTTTTTCACACGATCAGTCCTTGGTCTCAAACTTATAGCCGACGCTCCAAACCGTCTTCAGCTCCCATTTTTCCGAAACACCCTCAAGCTTCTCTCTCAAACGCTTGACATGGACATCAACAGTTCTCGAATCGCCGTAATAGTCAAAGCCCCAAACCTCATCAAGAAGCTGGTCACGGGTGAAAACTCTGTTCGGATTGCTTGCGAGATGATAGATAAGCTCGAGCTCTTTGGGCGGTGTGTCTATACGCTTTCCGTCAACCCACAGCTCATAATTGGTGAGGTTTATTTTAAGCTTGTCATACTCAACCTGCTTTATATCATTGGACGGTGCACTCGCCGTTCTTCTGAGAACCGCCTTAACACGGGCGACAACTTCCTTTGCATCAAATGGCTTCACAACATAGTCATCAGCGCCCAGCTCAAGACCGAGCACCTTGTCAAAGGTCTCACCTTTTGCGGTGAGCATAATTATCGGCTTTTCGGAGAACTTTCTGATCTCACGGCAGACCTGCCAGCCGTCAAGACGAGGCAGCATGATGTCAAGCAACATAAGATCCGGCTGTATCTCACCGAAATTTTTAACCGCACTTTCACCGTCGTTTACTATGCTGACGGTGTAGCCCTCTTTTTCAAGATAAAGTCTGAGCAGCTCGCAGATATTGGCGTCGTCATCAACGACAAGAATTTTTTCGTTAGCCATAATTTTTCTTCCTTTTCAAGCTTTTAGAGAACCCATTATAACTATTATAAACTATTTAAAACCTTTTGTGTGAATGGCAAAATAACATTTTGTTACAAAATTTCGACAACCTTCTCAAATTCAGCTATGCAGCTTATCACCCATATTGACAAGCTTGTATTCTATCGAATCCACAAGCGCCATCCAGCTTGCGTTTATGACATCCTGCGCCACGCCGACCGTAGTCCAAATATCCTCGCCGTCCGATGAGGTTATTAGAACACGGACACTTGCGGCAGTCGCATCACGAGGCTCCATAACACGAACCTTGTAGTCAATGAGTCTCAATTTTCTCAAACACGGATAGAACACCTCAAGTGCCTCACGCAGAGCACGGTCAAGTGCATTAACGGGGCCGTCTCCGTCGGAAGCGGCTATTCTCACTCTACCGTCAACACTCAGCTTTATGGTAGCCGTCGCACTGTGACCGTTGTCATAGGGCAGCTCATCGAGCACCTTGTAGCTGATGAGATCGAAGAACGGCTTATACTTTTTGACAAGGCGGTGAACTATCAGCTCAAACGAGGAATCCGCACCCTCATATTGAAAGCCCTCGTACTCCTTGTGCTTCAATATATCGAGCAACTCGCCCACCTGCGGCGAATCACGGTCAAAATCGGGATAGAGCTTCTGTATCTTCTTGAGCACCGCCGCACGGCCTGTGACCTCCGAGAGCAGAAAACGCCTGCGATTGCCGACCGATTCCGGGTCAATGTGCTCAAACGATTCATTGAATTTCAGCACGCCGTCCGTGTGCATACCTGCCTTGTGTGCAAATGCACTGCGACCGACAAACGGCACATTCTTATGCAATGTAATATTTGCAATGGATGCTATTTTTATAGCGGACGAGGTAAGCTTCTTGAGATTTTCCTCGGGAATACAGGCGTAATCGGACTTCATCTGCAAATTCGGGATTATCGAAGTTAGGCTTGCGTTGCCGCAACGCTCACCGAAGCCGATAAACGTGCCCTGTATATGTGTCGCCCCTGCCTTGACCGCCATGAGCGTATTTGCACACGCCATATCGGAATCATTATGTGCGTGAATACCCACTGCGGTATTCGGAAATTCGCCCACGACCCGAGCCGTCACCGACTCTATATAATCGGGGAAGGAGCCGCCATTGGTGTCGCACAGGGTCAGACGATCCGCACCGCCCTTTATTGCGGCACGCAGGCACTCAAGTGCATAGCCGTCACCGTCTGCATACGCATCGAAGAAATGCTCGGCATCGAAAATAACGGACTTACCGTGGCGTTTGAAGAAACGGCAGGTATCCTCAATCATCAAGAGGTTTTCTTCAAGGCTTGTTTGAATAACTCCCTCGACCTGTGACGCTCTGCTTTTGCCGACTATCGATACCCACGGAGTGTTTGCCCTGAGCAGCGCCTCGCAAGCCGCATCGTCCTCTACCCTCTCGCCTTTTCTGCGAGTAGAGCCGAAGGCGCAAAGCTGAGAATTTTTAAGCCAAAGCTTACCTGCACGCTCAAAGAACTCAAGCTCTCTCGGGTTCGACGACGGATTGCCTGCCTCGATTATCGGTATTCCCAATTCATCGAGCACACGGACTATCTCGAGCCTGTCGTTGACCGAAAAGGATATGCCCTCTCCCTGCGCTCCGTCACGCAAAGTTGAATCGAGCAGTTCTATCTTCTTCAAGGCTTTCCCCTCCCGTATCAGTCGTTTATCACAGTGTCGCCGCTCTCAAGTGCGGTGATACCCGAGCGTGAAAGCTCGGCTATGCCGTGAACGCTCATATCGTCTATAAATGAATCTATTCTCTCGGGTTCACCCGTAAGCTCGGCGGTGAGCATGGTATGTCCTATATCCTTAACTCTTGCGCCGTAGGCTATCACGGTTTTGAGAACCTGCGGTCTGTCCTTATTAACACAGTGAACCTTGATAAGCAGCAACTCACTCGAGACGAGTTTACCCTCCTCGAGATGTGCCACCTTTATGACATCCTCAAGCTTCAAAAGCTGTGCCTCAACCTGGCTGACCTGTTCCGGCTCAACCTCGGCAACCACTGTCATTCGTGAAAACTCGGGATGCTCCGTCTCGGAGACGGTAAGGCTTCGTATATTATATCCTCTTCTTGCAAAAAGTCCTGCAACTCGGAGCAGAACACCGGAGCGGTTCCTCACAAGAGCGGAAACCGTAAGCTTTTGAGTCATAATCTGTCACCTCATTTGTATATAGCGGTGGTAATATCACCGCCGGGCGGTATCATCGGAAGCACCGCACATTCGGGATCTATTCGGCAGTCTATCACAACGGGCCTGTCCATTGCGAGTGCTTTTTTGAGCACACGCCGAGCCTGAGACGGTCTGCTTATTCTCATGCCCTTCACGCCGAACGCCTTTGCAACTGCGGCAATGTCCGTATGTCTCTCCGGCTCGGTCTGTGAAAATCTCGAGGAATAAAACACTTTTTGCCACTGGCGCACCATTCCGAGCACTCCGTTGTTCATCACGAGCACAACGACGGGGATATTATATCTCTTGAGCGTTGCAAGCTCCCCGAGGCTCATATGGAAGCCGCCGTCACCCGTAACGAGCACAGTCTTTTTCTCGGGACAACCGAGTGCCGCACCTATCGCCGCACCCATTCCAAAGCCCATTGCTCCGAGTCCGCCCGAGGTTATCAGCGAGCGTGGGCGTTCAAAGCCGTAATACTGAGCCGTCCACATCTGATGCTGACCGACATCGGTGACTATGTTCACCTCGCCCTTTGTAAGCTCGTTCAATGCGTTTATCACGGTATACGGTGCATACGGCTTCGGCCGCTGAATACGCCTCTTCATCTCGGCTATTTCACCGAGCCAATCGGTTCGCTCATCGGCTTGGAGCAAGCTCGAAAGTGCCGGGAGCACCTCCGACAGGTCACCGCACACATGGGCATCTGCCGTTATGTTTTTATCAAATTCAGCCGGATCTATATCTATATGTATTATTTTTGCCTTGGGTGCGAAGCTGTCTTTGCTTGCGGCAACACGGTTCGAGAACCTTGCGCCCATGACAATAAGCAGATCACATTCGAGTGCCGCAGAATTGGCACAGGGGTTCCCGTGCATTCCGACAAGCCCCAAAAACAGCCTTGATGAGCACGGGAATGCACCGAGACCCATCATCGAACAGGCAACCGGTATGCCGAGCTTTTCGGCAAAAGCCCTAAGTGCCTCGGACGCTCCCGAGGCGACCGCACCGCCGCCGACATATAAAAGCGGCTTCTTTGCATTTCTTATCATCTGCGCCGCACACTCAAGCTCAGTTATCGAAGGTGCTTTCGGCTGTGTCGGCTCGCTCTTGGGCATCGGGATATAATTTTCCTCAGCCGCCGCTATGTCCGCAGGAATATCAACCAGCACAGGGCCTTTTCTGCCCGACTGCGCTATTGAAAAGGCCTCACGCACATCACAGGCAACACCACGCTCGCCCGAGGCTATGAAGGAATATTTCGTCACGGGCATTGTGACACCTGCAATATCCACCTCCTGAAACGAGTCGCTTCCGAGCAAGGATGTTTTGACATTCCCCGTTATCGCAACAACAGGGCTTGAATCCATATAGGCTGCGGCGATTCCCGTGACAAGATTGGTGGCACCGGGGCCCGAGGTTGCTATGACAACGCCCGTCTTACCCGTGGCACGGGCATAGCCGTCAGCCGCATGAGCCGCCGCCTGCTCGTGACAGGTCAGAATATGGCGGATGTTTCCGCATTTGTAAAGCTCGTCATAAATATCGAGCACCGCACTGCCGGGATAGCCGAAAACCATATCGACTCCCTGCTCACGCAGCACCTCGATAAGCGCACCTGCGCCCGTTCGCTCCATAAGCTCGCCCCTAAAAATTACTTAACTGAAAATTTAAAACTTGTCTTGCTCTCGAATTTCTCCCCTGCCTTATAGACGCAATTCGGGAAGTCGGGCTGATTCGGAGAATCTGGATAGAACTGAGTCTCAAGGCAGAAGCCGGCGTGCTTGTTCATAAGCGTGCCGCCCTTGCCGGGGATTTTATCAAGGAAATTGCCGGTGTAAAGCTGCACGCCGGGCATATCCGTGGTGACTTCCATCATTCTGCCGCTCTCGGGGTCATACACGGTGGCAAATGCACCCTGCGTACCCTCGTCAATGCAGAAGTTGTGGTCATAACCGTTCTTTGCGATTATAAGCTGCTCATCGTCGGCACCTGCGTCCCTGCCGATGGGCTTCATCTGTCTGAAATCAAATGCAGTGCCCGTAACATCTCTAAGCTCGCCGGTCGGTATGCTGTCCGAATCGATGGGCGTATAGTGTGAGCAGGAAAGACGAAGCTCCTGCGAGAGCACGTTTTCACGCTCATATGAACCGAGATTGAAATAAGCGTGGTTCGTCATATTTATAGGTGATGCCTCGGTGCATACAGCCTCATACGCAATACCCAGCTCGTTATCCTCGCTCAAGGTGTAGGTTACTCTTGCACTCATCACGCCGGGGAAGCCGTTTGAGCCTTCGGCACTCGTATAATCGAGCACGAGGCTGTCGCCCTCGACCTTTGCGTTCCAAACAGCGTGCGAAAACTCTCCGCCGCCGTGCAGACAGGTTTTGCCGTTTTCATTTTTGACAACATCGAAGTCCTTGCCCTCAACCGAGAAGTGACCGCCGCATATGCGGTTTGCATATCTGCCGACCACCTGTCCCTGATAATCGGAACGCTCAACATGACCCTCGAGGTCATCAAATCCGATGAGAATATCGGCAAGATTTCCGTCTCTGTCGGGTGCATAGAGTGACTGCCATGTAGCGCCGTATGTAAGCACGCAGGCTCTTATGCCGTTGGAATTTTCAAGCTCGTATATATCAACTTCTCTCCCATCGGAAAGTGTGCCGAAAAGCTTTTTGGTTATCATAAACTTCGTCCTCTCTTATATATAGTAATTCATATTAAATTATACAATCTATAAATAGGTGTGTCAAGCAAAGAAAACCGTCAACAAGTTGTCGGCACAGTTAAATAATACAATCACATCAAAAACCTCTTGCCCTCTCGCTTTAAGTCGTATATAATTAGTTCGTAAGATAAAGTAAGGATGTGTAAGAGATGAAAAAAATCAAACTTGTGGAAGAATTTAAGGCTTTTATTTCAAAGGGCAACGTTGTCGATATGGCAGTCGGCGTTGTCGTCGGCGGTGCGTTCGGTAAAATCGTCACCTCGCTCGTGTCCGACCTCATCATGCCCCTTGTCGGCTTGATTACGGGCGGCGGCAGTCTCAAGGATATGTTCCTTGTTCTCGGCAACAGCGACGGCTTTGACCCTGCGGTTTATACCACGCCGGCACTTGCAACCGAAGCAGGCTTTGCCACGCTGAATTACGGCAACTTTATTCAGACAATACTCGACTTTCTCATCATCGCCCTGTCGATATTCATCGTAATAAAGCTTATGGCGGCGGCCAAATCAAAGCTTATCCACGAGAAAAAGGAAGAAGCTCCGGCAACAACAAAGGTTTGCCCGTTCTGCCAAAGTGAGATTTCGATAAAGGCTGTCAAGTGCCCTCACTGCACAAGCGACCTGGATGAATAAAAAACTATCCGACCTGTGAATATTTGCAGGTCGGTTTTTTTGTTTAACCTGTTCGATTGTTCCTCGGTTTTCATCGATCGCTTGCTTTACTCTTGTATTGATTCTCATAATCTCGCACTTCAAAATCCAAATCCAAAACTTGGTTCTCCCTTTGGGGGAGCTGTCAGCGAAGGTGACTGAGGGGTTGTCTTGGAGCAGTCAAATCAACAAGTTTACTTTATTCGCAAAAGTCAGCCGAACTCATCCGGCATTTTTTGTTTGAAAAAATCTCCGCACAAACCCAACACTTCCTATAGCAGAACGAACGCTCCACACAACACAAAAACAGCTTCACTCCCGACGGTGCATACCTGTTGTGAGTGAAGCTGTTATGTAATTCTTCAAAACCGACTTTTAATATCCGACTATGAGTCCGCCCTTTTCGGCATAGTAGCTGCAAAGTCCTCTCGTGCGGACTATTGTTACCTCCGCCTTGTTCCAAACATCCTGTATTGCGTTTTTAAGCGTTTCGGCAAATTCCGCATTGCAGCAGTGGCTTATGACGACCTCCGAGCAGGCATAGCCTCGCTCCTTCATATCCGCAAGGATAACATCAAGTGCTTTCTTTGCACCCCTGACCTTGCCCTTTATCTCAATAGTTCCCTGCTCGCTGCCTATGCCGATTCCCCAAAAGCCGAGCTTGTTTGCCACAAAGCCCACAAGCTTGTTCATTCTTCCGTTTTTAACAAGATTGTTAAAGGAGGAAAGTGCAAATACGACATGGGTGCTGCGTGAGTAACGCTCGATTTTTTCAACTATGCTGTCAAAATCGCAACCGCTCTCCATCAGCTCGCAAAGCTTTCTGACGAGTAAAATCAGCTCCGCACCGGAGGAATGTGAATCGATAACGTGTATCCTTCTCTCGGGGTACTCTTCAAGAATCATATCTCTTGCGGCGCAGGCGCTGTTGTAGCTGCCCGAAAGATTGCTCGAGATGGTTATTGCGAATATGTCGCCCTCCTGCTCGAACTGCTCATACCACGCATTAGGTGAAGGGCACGCCGTGTGGCTCGCATGAGTGCAGGCCTCCATCGCCCCCACCAGCTCGTCCGTGTCAAGCTTCTCGTCATCGACATAATTCTCGTCTCCGACGCTTATCGTGAACGGCACCGTTGCAAATCTTATGTTCTCGTGCGTTTGCTCCAATTCAAACATATCACAGCTTGAATCGGCAATAATATTCCACTTCATTTTTCGGTTTTCTCCTCCCATGCCGCCGATTTTTTGCGGCGTATTATAAGTATTATATATCTATAGCTGCTGTAAAGTCAATATATTTATGCAATTCAGAAAATAATTTACATTTGCGTTTTCCGTGGACGAAAAGGCTTTACAAAAAAGATTTAAAGGTCTATAATATATGAAACCGTTCAGCAAGGGCGGCAGGGTAATTATGACAAACGACCCGCTCGAAGGTTTCAGTCCTGCGAGCGGAATTTCTATAAATAATCGGAGGTAAAAAATGGCTTACTATTTCAACGAAGTTTCGCACACCTTTAACGAATATCTGCTTGTCCCCGGATATTCCTCAAGCGAATGTATCCCCGCTAATGTCTCACTCAAGACTCCGCTGGTCAAGTTCAAGAAGGGTGAAGAGCCGGCAATAACGCTCAATATTCCCCTCACATCTGCAATCATGCAGTCCGTCTCGGGCGAAAGACTTGCAGTCGCACTCGCCAAGGAGGGCGGTGTCTCTTTCATCTACGGCTCCCAGAGCATCGAGGATGAGGCGGCAATGGTCGCAAGAGCCAAGAACTTCAAGGCCGGCTTCGTTGTCAGCGACTCCAACATCACTCCCGACGCAACACTCAACGATGTGCTCGCACTCAAGGAGAAGAACGGACACTCCACTATAGCCGTCACCGAGGACGGCACCGCCAACGGCAAGCTCGTCGGTATAGTCACAAGCAGAGATTACAGAGTCAGCCGCATGAGCGGTGACGAAAAGGTAAGCTCCTTCATGACTCCCCTTGAAAAGCTTATCACCGCCATTGACACCACCACTTTAAAAGAAGCTAACGACATTATCTGGGACAATAAGTTAAACTCCCTGCCGATAATCGATTCAGAGGGCAACCTCAAATATTTCGTTTTCCGCAAGGACTACGATGCACATAAGGACAACCCCAACGAGCTGCTTGACGATGACAAGAGATATGTCATCGGCGCAGGTATCAACACAAGAGACTACGCAGAGCGTGTTCCCGCTCTTGTCAACGCAGGCGCAGACGTGCTTTGCATTGACTCCTCCGAGGGCTTCTCCGAGTGGCAGTCGCTCACTCTCGCATGGATAAGAGAACACTACGGCGACAGCGTTAAGGTCGGCGCAGGCAATGTCGTTGACCGTGAAGGCTTCCTCTTCCTCGCAGAGGCAGGTGCGGACTTTGTTAAGGTCGGCATCGGCGGCGGCTCTATCTGCATCACCCGTGAAACAAAGGGCATCGGCAGAGGTCAGGCTTCCGCTCTTATCGATGTCTGCAAGGCAAGAGACGAATACTTCGAGAGAACAGGCATATATGTTCCCGTGTGCTCGGACGGCGGTATCGTCTATGACCACCACATGACCCTTGCTCTTGCAATGGGTGCCGACTTTCTTATGCTCGGCCGCTACTTCGCAAGATTCGACGAAAGCCCGACAAACAAGATCTCCCTCAAGGGTACATATTACAAAGAGTACTGGGGTGAAGGCTCCAACCGTGCCCGCAACTGGCAGCGTTATGACCTTGGCGGCGACAAGAAGTTGTCCTTCGAGGAGGGCGTTGACTCCTATGTTCCCTATGCCGGAACACTCAAGGATAATGTCACCCTCTCTCTGAGCAAGGTGCGCTCCACCATGTGCAACTGCGGTGCGCTCACCATCCCCGAGCTTCAGAAGAAAGCAAAGCTCACCCTCGTTTCGGCAACAAGTATCGTCGAGGGCGGCGCACACGACGTTGTTCAGAAAGAGACATATTCCGATCTCAAGAAGTAAAATATACAGCTTCAAAGGCAGGATACGCAAATCGTATTCTGCCTTTTGTTATTTGCATTATAGAATTTTTGTTGGCGTTCTCCGCTATTTTTCTTTGCATATTAACGAATTTCGGGGGTCAGTGGCAGCAAAACGCTGTTAATTTCGCCGTTTTTACACATAAAGTGTTGACAGTCGATTTTTCAGGGTTTATAATACAGACAATTTAAGACAGCACTTGATAGAGGATGCGAACGAGATTAGTATCCAGCAACAACGCCGGCAAGCGGTCGCTGGAGAAAGGCAGATTCGCCGAAGTAATATCACGGTTGCCGCCGTGATGTCGCTGGGACTGCGCTGAACAAGCGTTGGACTGTCACATAACTTATGTGGAGCGCTATCATCGGTTTTTATCTATTTACATTCGTGAATTACAAAAAGCCTGTGATACCTCTTCGGGTCGCAGGCTTATTTAATTTTAACAGGAGTTGATCCAAAATGAACAGAACAAGAAGAATCATTGCGGCTATCCTTGCCGTAATAATGTGCGCGGTTTTATTTGCAGGCTGCGGCAACACCTCAAGCGGTGTAGATATTAAAAACGCCAAAAGCCTCGCTGACCTCAAGGGCGCTAAGATAGCTGCTCAGTACGGCACTTTCCACGCAGATGCACTCAATCAGATAGTTGACGTTCAGGCTTCGACCTATCCCGAGTTTGCAGACCTTCTCACCGCTGTTAAGAGCGGCGCTATCGACGGCTACATCGCTGAGGAGCCCACCGCTTACGCAGAGTGCCAGGCAGACAGCACACTGACCTACATCCCCCTGAAGAATAACGACACAGGCTTCACTGCAACCGCAGCCGATGTCAGCATTGCAATCGGCCTCAAGAAGGGTTCCGACCTTCTCGAGAAGATCAATGCGGTTCTCTCCGGGATAACCGAGGAGCAGAAGCAGGCGCTTATGCAGCAGATAGTCACTCTTTCAAACGGCGGCACCGTTGAGCAGTTCGCAATTCACTGCGACGCACCCGCTCAGACCAACGGCGTTCTCAGAGTCGGCATGGAGTGTGCTTACAAACCCTACAACTGGACTGATATAGAGGGCACATCGCTCGGCGCTGTTCCGATAAGCGGCGAGGGCAAGGACGGTCTCTATGCTAACGGCTACGATGTTCAGATAGCACAGTATGTTGCCAACAAGCTCGGCCTCAAGCTTGAGATATATCAGTATGAGTTCGATTCACTCATCACCGGTCTTAACACCGGCACAATCGACGCTGTTGTTGCAGGTATGAGCCCGACAGCAGAGCGTGCACAGGAAGTTGACTTCACTGTAAGCTACTACGAGTCAAACCTCGTTATCATCATCAAGAAATAATCAACGGAGTAATTATGAGCTTTTTAATCGATGTTGTAAATATTGTTGAGAAGTATTATTCTCAGCTCCTCCAAGGCGTCGGAGTAATTTTGAGCTTTTTAATCGATGTTGTAAATATTGTTGAGAAGTATTATTCTCAGCTCCTCCAAGGCGTCGGATACACTCTTCTCATTTCACTTATCGGTACGGTAGTCGGACTTGTCATCGGTCTTTTGACCGGTGTCATCCGCACCGCTCCGCTCTCAAAAATTCCCGTGCTTCGCTTTTTGCACAAGCTCTTAAACGGAATCATATCGGTCTATGTTGAGATATTCAGAGGCACTCCCATGATGGTTCAGTCAATGGTCATCTACTGGGGCTACGCTTTCGCTTCGGGCGGTCAGACGCTTTCGCTCATCCCCTCGGGTATCCTCATTGTCTCAATAAACACCGGTGCTTACATGGCAGAAATCGTCAGAGGCGGTATTATTTCGATCGACAAGGGTCAGTTCGAGGGTGCTCTGTCAATAGGCATGAGCCACTCTCAGACCATGTTCAAGGTCATCATTCCGCAGGTCATGAGAAACATCCTGCCCTCAGTCAGCAACGAGTTCGTCATCAACATCAAGGATACCTCGGTGCTTAATGTTATCGGCGTTACCGAGCTGTACTACTTCGCAGGAATCATTAAGAGACAGAATTTCCAGACTTTCCAGACATATTTGGTCGTCTGCGTTATCTACTTCATCCTGACCTTCACCGTGACGAGAATTCTTCGCTTTGTTGAGAAGAAGCTTGACGGCAAGGACACCTACACCGTTTTCGGCTCACAGAGTGATTCCGAGGCAGAGATTCACATCAAAAAGGAGGACAACTGAGTTATGGCAGAAAAGGTTATTGAGCTCAGACATCTCCAAAAGCAGTTCGGAGATAACCATGTCCTTCGTGACATCAACCTCAGCGTTGACAAGGGCGAGGTTCTCAGCATAATCGGTGCATCCGGTTCGGGCAAATCAACCATGCTGCGCTGCATCAACCTGCTTGAGATCCCCACTTCAGGTGATGTGCTCTATCACGGCAAAAATATCACCGATCACGACTTCAATATCTCTCAGTACAGAGCAAAGGTCGGCATGGTGTTCCAGTCATTCAATCTGTTTAACAATATGACTGCTCTGGGAAACTGTGTCACCGGTCAGGTCTCCGTCCTCAAGCGCAACCGCAAGGAGGCCGAGGAGATCGCCATGAAGTATCTGACAAAGGTCGGCATGGCACCGTATATAAACGCAAAGCCGTCACAGCTCTCCGGCGGACAGAAGCAGCGTGTGGCTATTGCCCGTGCGCTTGCAATGGAGCCTGAGGTTCTGCTGTTCGACGAGCCAACAAGTGCTCTTGACCCCCAGATGGTCGGTGAGGTTCTCGATGTTATGCGTGATCTCGCAAAGGACGGACTGACAATGATAGTCGTCACCCATGAGATGGCCTTCGCCAGAGATGTTTCAACGAATGTCGTTTTCATGGCAGACGGTCTCATCTGCGAGGAGGGCGCTCCCTCGGATATATTTGAAAATCCGCAGGATCCCAAAACCAAGGAGTTCCTTTCGAGATTCCTTGCAAGATAAAACATTCACAAAACGGAGTTGCCTGTCAGCTCCGTTTTTCTTTTTCCGTTACAGTTTTAAACTCAAAAATTCGTCGGCGTAAAAGGTAATTATATTGTCCGGCATTGCAATTTTTCAGTTGAAGTGATATTATAAATGTACATTAGTTTTGCAATCAGGAGAGCTGATAATATGTTGAAAGATATATTGAATGAGCGTGCCGATCTGCGTAAGTATCTCTTTATCAGGGGCTTCATGCTGACAGACAATGCAGAAATAAACGGCACCGGATTCCCCTTCTACGGTGAATGGGATCACACCGAGCTGCAGGGCCTCCATTTTTGGACTCACAGTCTCACGGGCTTTCACCATACCGAGGCAAACGGCAACACGCTTTTCCTCTTTGGCCACGCATACAATCCGTTTACTATGGAGACGGACGAAAATATAATTCTCGAGCGTATTTCCGAGCACTTGGGCAAGGATGATTTTTACGACTTCGTTGATGAGATGACAGGCATATTTGTTTTCGGTGTCATCAGCGGCGGTAAAATTCTTGCTCTTGTTGATCCCTCCGGTATGCAATCTGCGTGCTGCGGAACGGTTGGAGACAAATTTTATCTCACCTCGCATCCGCAAATGGTTGCCGACATATGCTCGCTGGAAACAGATCCGTTTGTAAAAGAGCTTGTCAACTACAAATGGTATGGCAGGGTCATGGGACCATATCTGCCCGCCGATCTCACACCCTATCCCGAATTAAAGCGCATAGTCCCGGATATTGAGTATACATATCAAAACGGCAAAGTGAGCCACAGAAGATTTTATCCGCTCAAGGAGCTGCCCGAAGTCAAGAACGAGCAGGAATATAACGAAGTTATCGCCGCAGCAGCAGATATTCTCAAAAACGGCATGACCCTTGTCAGCCGCAAGTGGAATAACCCGTGGATCTCTTTGACGGGCGGCATCGACTCCAACACGACCTTTGCCGCCGGTAACGGAAACTATGACAAATTCAAGACCTTCAGCTATTTCTCGGCAGAAAAAGAATCGCCGGACTGCGATGCCGCAAAGAAAATCTCCGATAGCTTCAATATCCCGTGGACTCTCTATCACATCCCCTCGGACTCATCCGAGCTTGCGGACTATGATATTAAGCACGACATAATTATGCACAACAATTCATATGTCGCCGCAACTCCGGACAATGAGATACGCAAGAGAATATACCTTGATGAACATCTGCCCGCCGACGTTGAGGTAAAAAGCTGGACGAGCGAGACTATCCGTGCCTATTGGTATAAGCACTACGGTCGCAAGTCCATGCCCAAACTGTCGGGCAAGCTTTACAGGAATCTCTATAAGATTTTCCTTGAAAACCGTTCGCTGGCACACAAGGTGGACAATCTGTTCGATAAATACATCGAGGACTTTGAGTACAGAAAAATACCGGCTCAGTATCCCCCTGCCGATATGCACTACAACGAAGTCACATGGGGCAGTTGGGGCGGCTTGAACATCAGCGAAATGAAGTTCTACACCGATATAACCATAGTCTACAATAACAGAAAGTTCCTCGATCTGCTCTTCAGAGTACCGCTTAGCAAGAGAATCTCCGACGAACATCATCTTGATATGAAAAAATATCTCAATCCCGAGCTGTATGACATGGGTATAAGAGTCGTGAACATGAAGGAGACTGCCTTTAGAGCGCGTTGCTTAAATGCAATATTCACTCTCAACAGTTTTCTGCCGTTCTGAATTGAATAAAAAAGCAGCCATAGGTTCACACGACCGTGCACCTATGGCTTTTGCATTGTCAAAACTCACAAAGCTTTTATCCTCTCGGGCGAGGTATGGTACAGCATTAACAAAATTGAATTTTATGCCGCAAAAGTATTGCATAAATATTCATAAAGTGGTATATTATTACTCGTTTATTTGAATATTTTTACATATGAAACGAATGCCTTTTCGTTGTCATTATTACACGGGGTGATAGTATGAAAATATTTATCGATGGCAGTGCCGGCACCACCGGACTGCGTATAAAAGACAGACTTTCCGCTCGCTCGGATGTTGAGCTGATAACCCTGCCCGAAGAGCTTAGAAAGGATACGAAAAGCCGAAAAGCTGCTATCAACAGCGCAGACGTTGCCTTTCTCTGCCTGCCCGATGCGGCGGCTGTCGAAGCGGTTGAGCTTGTGACAAATCCCGACACGGTGATAATCGACACCTCCACCGCACACCGCACAAGCGAGGGTTGGGCATACGGCTTCCCCGAGCTGTCCGAGGCACACGAAAATAAAATCAAAAGCTCAAAGCGTATAGCCGTGCCAGGCTGTCACGCAGGCGGCTTCATAGCACTTGTCTATCCCCTCGTTGAGGCAGGTGCAATAAGCGAGGATGCACTGCTCAGTTGCTTTTCGCTCACGGGCTACAGCGGCGGCGGCAAGAAGATGATAGCCGAATATGAGGATGACGGCAAATCCGAATTGCTCCTCGCTCCCCGTCAATACGGACTGTCACAACAGCACAAGCATCTCAAGGAGATGAAAGGCATCACGGGGCTTCAAAACGAACCCGTATTTTGTCCGGTGGTCGATGATTTTTACAGCGGAATGCAAGTGACCGTGCCGCTGTTCAAAAGTCAGCTAAACGGCTGTACCGCCGATGACATTGCAAACATTTATAGGAATAAATATACAGGTCCCGTAGTCAGCTTTTGCGACTGCACGGATGAGAGCGGTTTTCTCTGTGCCGGTGCCCTCTCGGGCAAGGACAGCATGAAGGTCGCTGTCTATGGCAACAGCGAGCGGATTTTGCTCTGTGCCGTTTATGACAACCTCGGCAAGGGAGCATCGGGTGCCGCACTTGAAAACCTGAACCTTGTCATGGGCAAGGATAAGGCTTTCGGACTTGATATTTGAGGAGGAGACAAAAATGAAAATAATATCGGGCGGCGTTTGCGCCGCAAAAGGCTTTTCCGCCTCGGGCGTTCACTGCGGAATACGCAAGAACAGGTCAAAGCGTGATCTTGCGCTGATTTTGAGCGAGACACCCGCAAATGCGGCGGCGGTATATACAACCAATCTCGTAAAGGGTGCGCCGCTGACAGTCACGAAGGATCACATCTCAAACGGCATTGCTCAGGCAATAATCTGCAACAGCGGCAACGCAAACACCTGCAACGCAAACGGCATTGAAATAGCCGAGCAGACAAGCGAGCTGTTGGCAAACGAGCTTGGAATAAAGAGCGAGGATGTTGTCGTTGCCTCCACGGGCGTTATCGGTCAACCGCTCGACATTACGCCTATTGCAAACGGCATACCGGAGCTGAAAAAAGCTCTCGGTCAAAACTCCGCCGATGCGGCAGAGGCAATAATGACGACCGACACGAAGAAAAAAGAGATTGCCGTAAGCTTTGAGATAGACGGCGTTGAATGTAAAATAGGCGGCATTGCAAAAGGTTCGGGCATGATACATCCGAATATGGCAACCATGCTTGTGTTCATAACCACCGACTGTGCCATAAGCAGCGCCATGCTTCAAAAGGCTCTCTCCTGTGACATTGCAGAGACATTTAATATGATAAGCGTAGACGGCGACACTTCAACCAATGATATGGTCACGGTACTCGCAAACGGTATGGCAAACAACGCCGAGGTCACTGCCGAGGGAGATGCGTTCAACGAATTTATGAAAGCGCTGAACACCGTCACCGTGTGGCTCTGCCGCAGAATCGCCGCAGACGGAGAGGGTGCGACAAAGCTGCTCGAATGCAAGGTGAGCGGTGCGGATAATAAAAGTATTGCAAAAACCGTCGCAAAGAGCGTTGTGTGCTCGTCGCTCACCAAAGCCGCCATGTTCGGTGCGGATGCCAACTGGGGCAGAGTGCTCTGCGCCATAGGCTACAGCGGCGCACAGGTGGATGTCGGCAAGATAGATGTTGAGTTCAGCTCCCCGAAGGGCACTATACTCGTCTGCAAGAACGGTGCAGGAGTAGACTTTTCCGAGGAAAAGGCAAAGGAGATACTTCTCGAAAACGAGATTGATATACTCGTGAATCTCAACTCGGGCAACGAATCCTCCACCGCCTGGGGCTGTGACCTGACCTACGATTATGTTAAAATAAACGGCGACTACCGCACCTGAGGAGGCAAGCAACATGAACATTTCAAACGCAGACCGTGCAAGGGTGCTCGTCCATGCACTGCCTTATATACAGGATTACACGGGCAAAATAGTTGTCATAAAATATGGCGGCAACGCCATGACAAGCGAAAAGCTGAAGGATTCCGTCATGCGTGACATCGTTCTGCTTTGGCTCATCGGCGTAAAGGTCGTTTTGGTTCACGGCGGTGGCCCCGAGATAACCGATATGCTCGGCAAGCTCGGCAAAAAGAGCGAATTTGTCGGTGGACTTCGTGTCACCGACAAGGAGACTGCGGACATAGTTCAAATGGTGCTTGCAGGCAAGGTTAACAAGGGCCTCGTCAATCTCGTTGAAAACAAGGGTGGCAACGCAATAGGTCTCTCCGGCGTTGACGGACACATGATAGAAGCGGCACCCAAAAGTGCCGAGCTCGGCTTTGTCGGTGACATAACCGCCGTCAACGTCAAACCCATACTCGATGTCATCGACAAGGGCTATATCCCGATAGTCTCCACTGTCGGCTGTGACAACGACGGCAATATTTACAACATCAACGCAGACACCGCCGCCGCAAAAATAGCAGGTGCTCTCGGTGCGGAAAGTCTCATTTCCATGACCGACATATGCGGTATTCTCAAAGACAAGGACGACCCCGACACGCTCATCTCCGTCATAAAAACCGACGAAGCTCCCAAGCTGATTGAAAGCGGAGTAATAAGCGGCGGTATGATTCCAAAAGCAGAGTGCTGCATAAACGCAATCAAATGGGGCGTAAACAGGGTATTTATCATCGATGGCCGCATCCCCCACTCTATACTCATAGAAATGCTCACAGATGAGGGTATCGGCACAATGTTTACTGCATAAAGAGGAGTGAAAAAATGAATCAGCTTGAGCAAAAGGACAAAGAATATATCGCCGGAACATACGCAAGGTTTCCGCTTGAAATAGTCGGAGGAAAAGGCTCCGTTGTATGGGACGGCGACGGCAAAAAATACATCGATCTCTCAACCGGAATTGCAGTCAACACCTTTGGTGTGGCAGATGACGAGTGGCTTGACGCAGTCACCGCTCAGGCAGGCACCTTGCAGCATATGTCAAACCTCTATTACACTGAGCCGTGTGTCGAGTTAGCCGAGCTGCTCTGCCGCAAAACGGGTATGAAGAAAGTTTTCTTCTCAAACTCCGGTGCGGAGGCAAATGAGTGTGCCATAAAAGCGGCGAGGAAATATGCCGCCGAAAAGCACGGCAAGGACTGCTGCAATATAGTCACACTCAAAAACAGCTTTCACGGCAGAACTCTGACCACTCTTGCCGCAACAGGTCAGGATGTTTTCCACAGGAACTTTCTTCCTCTGACCGAAGGCTTTTTATATGCCGAGCCGAACGACATAGAGAAGCTCGAAAAGCTGCTGTATGAAAACAACTGCGCCGCCGTCATGCTCGAGGTGGTTCAGGGCGAGGGCGGAGTTATAGCACTCGACAAAGAATATGTTCAGGCGGTTGAAAAAATCTGCCATGAGCGTGATATTCTTCTTATCTGCGATGAAGTTCAGATAGGCAACGGCAGAAGCGGAAAGCTCTACGGCTATATGAACTACGGCGTTATCCCCGACATTGTTTCAACAGCCAAGGGACTCGCAGGCGGTCTGCCGCTGGGTGCTACCCTGCTCGGTGAAAAGGTCAAGGATGTGCTCACCGCAGGCTCGCACGGTTCAACTTTCGGCGGTAATCCCGTATGCTGTGCAGGTGCATTGAGCATATTAAAGCGACTCGACGAAAAGACGCTCGCAGGCGTAAGAGAGCGTTCGGAATATATTTTCTCCGAGCTTTCGGGTGCAAAGGGCATAGAGGGCGTTACAGGACTCGGACTTATGCTCGGAGTCAAAACCGAAAAGGATGCCTCAACCGTCATTGCCGAATGTATGAAAAAAGGCGTGCTTGTCATAAAAGCCAAGGACAAGGTGAGGCTTCTGCCGGCACTCAATATCCCGATGGATGAGCTGAAAACGGCGGTTAGCGTAATAAAAGAAGTCTGTGCCGAGGAGGACTGAAAATGGAACTTAAAAACAGGGATTTTTTAAAGTTGCTCGACTTCACCCCTGCCGAGATAGAATATTTGATAGACCTCGCCGCCGATTTAAAGGCGAAGAAAAAGGCAGGCATCCCCCACAAGCTCTGCGACGGCAAGAATGTTGCGCTTATCTTTGAAAAGACGAGCACAAGAACACGGTGCAGCTTCGAGGTTGCCGCAAGAGATCTCGGCATGGGCACAACCTATCTCGATCCCTCCGGTTCGCAGATAGGCAAAAAAGAGAGCATTGCCGACACCGCCCGTGTGCTGTCGGGTATGTTCGACGGCATAGAATACAGAGGCTTCGGTCAGGCTATCGTTGAAGAGCTGGCACAATATGCTTCGGTACCTGTGTGGAACGGACTGACGGACGAATTTCATCCCACGCAGATTCTTGCTGACTTTCTCACCGTTAAGGAGCAATTCGGTCATCTGAAGGGCATAAACTTTGTCTATATGGGCGACGCAAGATTCAACATGGGCAACTCGCTCATGGTCGGCTGTGCAAAAATGGGCATGAATTTCACCGCCTGTGCACCGCAGAAATACTTCCCCGACCCCGAGCTTGTCAAGACCTGCGAGGCTATAGCCGCCGAGACGGGAGCGACCGTCCGACTTTGCAGTGACCCCGATGAAGCGGTCAAAAATGCCGATGTAATTTACACTGATGTGTGGGTATCCATGGGCGAGCCTGTCGAAGTATGGGCAGAGCGTATAGCCGACCTCTCAGCCTATCAGGTGAACGCCGAGCTTATGGCAAAGGCCTCGAAAAATGCGGTATTCATGCACTGCCTGCCTGCATATCACGACCTCAAAACAGCCGTGGGCAAGGAGATGGGCGAGAAGTTCAACAGGGACGCAATGGAAGTCACCGATGAGGTTTTCGAGAGTGCTCAATCCGTCGTTTTCGCAGAGGCCGAAAACCGTATGCACACAATTAAGGCCGTCATGGCGGCAACCCTCTCGGACAATTTATGAATTTAATACAATGTCTCCGCATAGAAAATATGCGGAGATATTTTTATCCGCAGGTTAAATTCCACATTAAGAATAATTATTGAAGATTATATAAACAAAGTCAAACATTCGATAATTTTGTCCCATTTTGTTCAATCTGTCCATTGACTGCGGAAAAACGGGGTAATATAATAAAACTGATCCTCGGTAGCGTAAAAGTCTGCCGAGCACATCAGAAAGCTCACACAAACGATATAATCAGAGGTAGAAAATTATGCCGGAGCAAAACAAAAAAATCATCAGCAAGTATCAGGGCGAAGCGAATCCCGATGAACGCTACCTGAAGCTCGGTAGAAAAATCACCGATGCTATGGGGCACAAGATTTCCGGAGTGACATCCGACGACCCGGAATATTGGGGTCTCCGTGAGGTTCTGACACCCGAAATGTGCGACGTTGCCAACAAAATGAAACTTCGTCAGCACTACACCTTCGAGCAGTTGCTCGAAATGAACAAGGAGCTTGAGGCCATCGAGCTGCAAAAGCTTCTCGACGAGATGGCCGTTGTCGGTATCCTCGAGTACGACTACGGCGACAATTACGACCACGATCACGAGCTTAAAGACCGTCCCCGTATCAGAAGATACAGACTGCCGTTTTATGTCCCCGGCTCTGCCGAGCTGTTCAACTCCTCGGTTGACAGAATCGCAAAGAATCCCGCAGTCGCTTCGTTCTTTGAGCGTATGACCTTCATTCCCCTTGCCGGTATCACTCAGATGGTGCCGCCCGGAGGCGACGGAATCGGTATGCACGTCATCCCCGTCGAGAAGGCTATCGATGCGGAGAGTCAGTCCATTGACCTTGAGCACATCTCATATTGGCTCAAGAAATATGACGGCCACATCTCGGCAGGTATTTGCTCGTGCCGTGCCTCCCGTGCCGTGCTCGGAGACGGCTGTACGGACGACTTCGACGACTGGTGCATCCAGCTCGGTGATATGGCAGACTACACGGTTGAAACCGGTCGCGCTCACTATATCACAAAAGAGCGTGCGCTCGAAATTCTCGAGCTTGCCGAGAAGAACGGCTATGTACATCAGATAACCAACATCGACGGCGAGAATAAGATTTTTGACATATGCAACTGCAACGTCAAGATATGCAACGCTCTGCGTACATCATTGCTTTTCAACACGCCGTATCTTTCACGCAGCTCCTTCACCGCAAAGGTGGAAAAGGAGAAGTGTGTTGCCTGTGGCAAATGCGTTGAGGTCTGCCCTGCCGGTGCGGTCAAGATGGGTCAGAAGCTCTGCCGCAAGGACGGCTCCGAGATCAAATATCCTCACGCTCCCCTGCCCGACAACAATATCTGGGGCGAATACGCATGGGATGAGGACTACAGGGACACCGCCCGTATGTCCAATACATATGACAGCGGTTCCGCTCCCTGCAAGGCGGCTTGCCCTGCCCATGTACCGGTTCAGGCATATCTCCGCCTGGCTAACGAGGGCAATTACCGTGAGGCTCTCGCCATGATAAAGAGTGAGAACCCGTTTCCGGCTGTCTGCGGCAGAGTGTGCAACAAGCGCTGTGAAGCCGAATGTACAAGGGGCAAGATAGACGCTCCCGTATCTATCGACGCAGTAAAGAAGTTTATATCGGATCTCGACCTCAACGCAGAGGACAGATTTGTACCGGAAAAGATCGTTCAGTCGGTTCACGGCTCGTTCGATGAAAAAATCGCCATCATCGGCGGCGGTCCTGCCGGACTTACAGCCGCATACTATCTCGCTCAGATGGGCTATAAGCCCACGGTATTTGAGAAGAACCCTCTGCCCGGCGGCATGCTCACCTACGGCATACCCTCATATAAGCTTCAGAAAGATGTCATTGCGGCTGAGATAGATATTATCAAGGCTCTCGGTGCTGAGATAAAGTGCGGCATAGAGGTCGGCAAGGATATCACCATATCCGAGCTTAAAGAGCAGGGCTACAAGGCGTTCTATATTGCAGTCGGCTGTCAGGGCGGCAAGCGTCCGGGTGTCAAGAATGACACCGCCGAGGGCACTGATATTGCAGTCGATTATCTTCGCCACTGCTTCGAGCACAGAGAAGATACTTTCGGTGGAAGCGTTGTTGTCATCGGCGGCGGCAATGTTGCCATCGACTGTGCAAGAAACGCTCACCGTCTCGGTGCAAGCGAGGTCAATATGTTCTGCCTCGAGTCACGCAGTGAAATGCCCGCAAACGTTGAGGAGATAGCCGAAGCCGAGGATGAAAGTATCAAGATAAATCCCTCTTGGGGGCCCAAAGAGGTTCTCGTTGACGAGAGCGGAAAAGTCACGGGCATAGTTCTCAAAAAGTGCATAAGTACAGTTGACCCCGAGACAAAGAAGTTCTCGCCCGTTTATGATGAGAATGTGACCGTCACCGTCAGCGCAGACAAGATAGTTTTCGCTATAGGTCAGTCCATTGAGTGGGGCAAGCTGCTTGAGGGCACAAAGGTCACCTTCTGGCACGGCAATTATCCCGTAGCTGACAAGTTCACATATCAGACGGAGGATCCCGACATTTTCGTTGGCGGCGATGCCTACACAGGGCCTCGTTTCGTCATCGATGCCATTGCCGCAGGTCACGAGGCGGCAGAGAGCCTGCACCGTCATGTACGTCCCGATGCTTCCATGACAATAGGCCGTGACCGCCGCAACTTCACTCCGCTCGACAAGGACGACATTAAGTTCCCGTCCTATGACACCGCCGGCAGACAGGAAGCAGGCATGGACAGCTCGATAGATCACAGGATGTCCTTTGCCGACGCTCATCTGAATCTCACCGAGGAGCAGGTCAAGACCGAAACAAGCCGTTGCCTCGGCTGCGGTGCATCGTATGTTGACTACAATAAGTGTATCGGCTGCGGACTTTGCACAACGAAGTGCGAGTTTGACGCTATCCACCTTGTGCGTGATCATCCGGAATGCTCGACCATGTGCGCCGCCGAGGATAAGGTTGGCGGACTGCTGAAATATTCGGCAAAGCGTGCGTTCAAGATTCTCGGTCACTTAGGCTCGGACGAGGCGAGAGAGCTTGCCAAAAAGCGCAAGACATTCAAGCTTTCGCAGAAGAACAAGGGTTGAGCCTATGCATGAGTTAGGCATTGTTCTCCACGTCATAGATCAGGTCGAAAAGATTGCCAAGGAAAACAAGGTCGGGCGTGTGACCCGTCTCACACTCGAGGTCGGTGAGGTATCCTCAATAGTCCCGTCCTACTTCAAAGATTGCTTTGAATGGGCAAAGAAAAAGACGGAATATATGAAGGATACCGAGCTTGAGATGATAATCCTCGAAGGCGTTTCCTATTGCAGGGATTGTAAAAAGACCTATAAAACCACCGAATACGCAAAAAAATGCCCCCGCTGCGACAGCGACGACACCTATCTCGTAACAGGCAGCGAGCTTCGCATAAAAGACATTGCGGTGGTCGATTAAATTAAGCTTTTATAAATCACATAAGAATACGGTGTAACTCGGCAAAATGAGTTACACCGTATTTTTTCAACAGAGCATTGCTATGCGTTTTGTTTTATATTTTTCGTCCACACAGCTCGTCAGGGAAACGGCTTTACTTTCTATTCTTATATCGATTGTATTTCACAAAGCACATAGCAAATATCACAATATATACCGCCAATACGCCACCGACAAAGGCGGCAATAAAATAGTTATGGGTACTCAAAAGGTTAATAAGAAACTGCGGCAACAATGTTGCAAAGAATATCACAAGCAGCGGCAACATTCTGCCTTTCAACGCACGTTGCATCATCCGGAGTCTTGATTCTTCATCACAGAAGATTTTTTCTGCTACGCCATCTTCAGCGACAGCTTTTCTGAAATAACTGTATCCTGCGTAATCATGTATGTATTCCCAACCGCAATCATCAAACATTTTCAAATATTCATCCTTATGTTCAAGACCGTCTTTGTTGTAGTCGAGCTGATACACGACATCCTGCGGAGTACATTTTTCAAAATGATACATTCCGAGACCTGTTGCCTTGACAAATTTCCAGCCGGACTTGTGCATATCCCGTAGATAATCCTGCTCTTTTTCATATTCAAATATCGTGAACAATTTGAATTGCTTTTTAGTTTCCATTCTACATTTCCTCCTGCGCTATTTTATATAGGCGTTCGATTCGCTTTAATTCAATCTGCAAAACCTCTAATCCCAAATCTGTAATTTGATAGATTTTCCGTTTGTCCTCTTCACGAACAAAGTGAATCACATTGTCCTTTTCCATTTTGGACAAGCTACCGTACATCGTTCCGGGTGTAAGTCTAATAGCGCCGTCTGTCATTTTTTCAACCGTTTGAACAATACCGTAGCCGTGATTTGGCTTTCGCAAACATAGTAGAATGTAAAAAGCCGTTTCGGTCATAGGAACATAAACCTTTTTTATATGTTGATCCATAATCTCACCTCTGTTGTATATCGGTGCGATATATCGCACTTCGATATAAGTATATCGCAGTACGATATACTTGTCAACACTTTTTTCTGGAAACGGCAGCACGACTGTGTAATTTATTCATAAAAAACGACGTAAAAAGCATTTCTGCCTTCTACGCCGTTGTTTAACGCCTACAAATTTTTAATGTGTTTTCACTGCAATGTATCAGTTTTTTCGCTCAAGTACTTTTTATCAATGTCGCTCGTCAAAGTTTGAATAGGTTTCGCAAAAGCGTGCCTGAAATGACGGAGGCTCATCAGCGACATAAAGATGCGATAAATCACCGAAGCCGCTACATCTCAACACCGCTATACCCTCCTCACGTTCCTCCGTGTTGAGCGTCGTGACAGATGTTGTCAGTGCAACAAAATTGTGCCAAAGTATGACAGGCGAAATTTTGAGCAAATGCGAGAGTATCACACTTTCCACTCCGAAGTGGCAAAAAAGCACCACGGTGTCACTGTTTTCGTGCTCAACTCTGAACACCCTGCCGTCATGGACATAGCCGTGTCGAGCGAGTATTTCGTCGATTCCGTCGCATACCGCCTTGTATTTTTCCGGAATATCTCCGCCCGAGTAAAACGGTGTTTCAAGCCACTTCTCGTAGCTGAAATAATCCTCGTTCTCCGCAAGGAACGACGGCAGACGATCCCACGGCATTCTATGTTCGCCCGTCTCGGTGTCCACGGCATAGCCGTCAAATTCTCTGAGCCAATCACAAATTTCGGCAGTCCTGCCGACCGCCTCAAGCGTTGCTCTCGAGGTATCCTTTGCTCTGCCGAGCGGCGAGCTGTAAAACGCCTTGACATCAAGCTTTTCGAGCCTGTTTTTGAGCAGCTCTGCCTCTCGCCAGCCCTTTTCGGTCAGCGAATCTATCGAATAATCGGGATCCCCGTGTCTGACAATCAAAAGCTTCATTTTCATCACTCCTGCCGGAAATTATATTATATTCACGCACTTTTTTCAATAGTCCGTTGCCGATAAAATTAAGATTCTGTTTATAAAGTTGCAACAGCTGTTGTAAAAATTTAATCAAAACACAGAATTGCAATTGACAGGTGAAATTACAATATAATATAATTAAACACGCAAGAATGCTTGAAAAAGCGGAAAAGAAAGGATTGATTTTGTGGTAAAAATTATTTCGCTCATCACATCGCTGATCATGTTCTTTTTCCCCATGCTCAACGTCCCTCACGCAGAGGTTGACAAGACCGATTTCAACACGGAATACGCAAATGTTTTCGTTCACGGTCTTTCGGGCTGGGGCAGCTATGATTGGTACTACAAGCTCATGCCCTATTGGGGTGTGCTCGGCGGCGACCTGATGCAGTATCTCAACGCAAGAGGCTTCGAGTGCTACAGTGCATCCGTCGGCGGCACCGAGAGTGCATGGGACAGAGCCTGCGAGCTTTATGCGCAGCTCACCGGTACAGTCACCGACTACGGTGAGGAGCACAGCGAACGTTGCAACCACGACCGTTACGGCGAGGACTACACCGGCAGAGCACTCATTGACGAGTGGAATGATGAAGAAAAAATAAACCTTTTCGGTCACTCCTTCGGTGGTGCTACAGTCAGAATCTTTGCTGAAATTTTGGCAAACGGCAGTGCCGCAGAGCGTGAAGCCTCGGGCAGTGATGTCTCCGACTTCTTCAAGGGCGGCAAGGCCGATTGGATCTACAGCGTGACCACTCTCGCCGCACCGCACAACGGCACAACCGCAGTTGATGTGCGTGATGAGATACTCGCTGACCTCACGAACTCGACCCTTGCCGAGATAGGCACAGTCGCAGTTATCGGCATTGCATCTCTCCCCGTGCTCGACGGCAGAGACGCTGACGACAGCGCAGTATACGATATGGCGATTGACAACGCAATGGCACTCAACAAGAACATATCGACTCTCAAGAATGTTTACTATTTCTCATACGCTTGCAGTGCAACCGAGCCTGATGAATACGGACACTATGTGCCGATAGACGGCGCTATAGAGGGTATCTACAGTGCCGCCGCCGCAAAAATGGGCTGCTACACCGGAACCACCGAGGCAGGCTATGTAATTGACGAAAAGTGGTTTGAGAATGACGGACTTGTGAACACCTACTCCGCACTTGCACCTCTTGGCGCACCGTCCGTGCAGTACAACAGTGCAAAGGTTACAACCGGCGTGTGGAATGTTATGCCCGTTTACAAGGCAGACCATATGTCTCTTCAGGGCGGCATGACAGTCAACAACAATGTCAGACTTTTCTATGTTGACCTGCTTTCAATGATAAACTCCCTGTAATTTAAGTGAAAATACAAAAGAGCCGATACAGCGATGTATCGGCTCTTTTTGCTTTAGTTCATCTTATTTGAGCAGCTTTATCTTGCCTATTACCGGCAGCTCTTTCGCTTTGCCCTTGACGGCATTGACTATGCCGACGATCATAAGAACAAACAGAAGTATGTTCACTATGTTGCAAACGGTTCCGGTGAGAGTACCGAGAGTTGGGCTGACAGCGGTTATCACTTCAACGACGATTTTCCTAATCACTTTCCACGCAATGTAGCAAACCGCCAGCACAAGACCCTGGTTAGCATGGAAGCGTGCGAACTTGGATTCCCTCGCCGCAAAAAGCGGAACGAGCACAAGCAGACCGATGTAAGAAAGCACCGCCATAACCTTGTTGTTGCGTATGTCGTTCTCATCGAACTCATCCGTTGTGTCGGGGGTGTCGTTAATCTCGGAAAGCTTAGTACCGAGATCCTTCTTCTCATCCTCCCACGGCTCTTTTTCTTGACTTGAAGCCGAGACAGATGCACCGCACTCGGGACAAAACTTCATATCTTCGTCCATCACAGCGCCGCATTTTGTACAGTAAAGCATAGTTTTCCTCCTACATTCTTTTTGCTTTTCTCTCCAATTATAACATTTTTCGCAGATCATGCAATAGTATAGAAGAAAAACAAAAAACCAAAATATGAAAAACCGATTTATGTCATCGCAGCACTCAAGAAACATAAAAACGACCTTACAGAATTTCTTCTGCAAGGTCGATTTTGTTATTCACTTTCGGGATGAATCCCGAGGCTTAATTATTTGCCGGCGTTGATAGCTGCCTGTGCTGCGCTGAGGCGTGCGATCGGCACACGGAAGGGCGAGCAGGAAACATAATCAAGACCGATGTTGTGGCAGAACTCAACAGAAGTCGGATCGCCGCCGTGCTCACCGCAGATACCGCAGTGAAGCTTGGAGTTGACAGGCTTGCTTGCGTCGATTGTCATCTTCATAAGCTTGCCTACGCCGTTCTGGTCGAGCTTTGCGAACGGATCGTTCTCAAAGATCTTTGTGTCATAGTAAGCGTCAAGGAACTTACCTGCATCGTCACGGCTGAAGCCGAAGGTCATCTGAGTAAGGTCGTTGGTGCCGAAGCAGAAGAAATCTGCCTCTGCTGCGATCTCGTCAGCTGTAAGAGCAGCTCTCGGGATCTCGATCATAGTGCCGACCTCATACTCAAGCTCAATGCCGGAAGCCTTGATCTCAGCATCTGCGGTCTCAACAACGATCTTCTTAACGAACTTGAACTCCTTAACATCACCGATAAGGGGAATCATGATCTCGGGAACGATCTTCCAATCGGCGTGCTTCTTCTGAACATTGATAGCAGCACGGATAACAGCAGTTGTCTGCATCTTTGCTATCTCGGGATAGGTTACGGTAAGGCGGCAGCCACGGTGACCCATCATCGGGTTGAACTCGTGGAGGGAAGCGATAATAGCCTTGATGGTGTCAACGCTCTTGCCCTGTGCGGCTGCGAGAGCCTCAATGTCAGCCTCCTCAGTGGGAACGAACTCGTGGAGAGGCGGATCAAGGAAGCGGATAGTTACCGGCTTGCCCTCAAGAGTCTCATAGAGCTTCTCAAAGTCGCCCTGCTGATAGGGAAGGATCTTATCGAGAGCAGCCTCTCTCTCCTCAACTGTATCGGAGCAGATCATCTCACGGAAAGCTGCGATTCTGTCTGCCTCGAAGAACATATGCTCTGTACGGCAAAGGCCGATGCCCTCTGCGCCGAGCTCAACAGCCTTAGCTGCATCACGGGGAGTATCTGCGTTGGTGCGAACCTTGAGGGTTCTGTACTTGTCAGCCCATGCCATGATTCTGCCGAACTCGCCTGCGATAGATGCGTCAACAGTCGGGATGATGCCGTCATAGATGTTACCGGTGGAACCGTCGATGGAAATGAAGTCACCCTCAACAAAGGTCTTGCCTGCAAGAACGAACTTCTTGTTCTCCTCATCCATGATGATGTCGGAGCAACCGGAGACACAGCAGGTACCCATACCACGGGCAACAACAGCTGCGTGAGAGGTCATACCGCCGCGGACAGTCAGGATACCCTGAGATGCCTTCATGCCGGTGATGTCCTCGGGAGAGGTCTCAAGGCGGACAAGGACAACCTTCTCGCCTCTTGCCTTCCAAGCCTCAGCGTCGTCAGCGGTGAATACGATCTTACCGCAAGCAGCGCCGGGAGATGCGCCAAGACCCTTACCGATGGGGGTAGCGGCCTTGAGTGCCTTTGCGTCAAACTGGGGATGAAGAAGAGTATCGAGGTTTCTGGGGTCTATCATGAGGACAGCCTCTTCCTCGGTTCTCATACCCTCATCAACGAGATCGCAAGCGATCTTGAGAGCTGCCTGAGCAGTTCTCTTACCGTTACGGGTCTGGAGCATGAAGAGCTTGCCGTGCTCGACGGTGAACTCCATGTCCTGCATATCTCTGTAATGGTCTTCAAGAATCTTGCAGACCTTCTGGAACTCTGCGAAAGCCTCGGGGAACTTCTGCTCCATCTCAGCTATCTTCATAGGAGTACGGACACCTGCAACAACGTCCTCGCCCTGTGCGTTGGTAAGGAACTCACCGAAGAGGCCCTTTGCGCCGGTTGCGGGGTCACGGGTGAAAGCAACGCCTGTGCCGCAATCATCGCCCATGTTACCGAAAGCCATGGACTGAACGTTAACAGCAGTACCCCAGGAATAAGGAATATCGTTATCTCTACGATAAACGTTTGCACGGGGGTTGTCCCATGAACGGAAAACAGCCTTGATAGCGCCCATAAGCTGCTCCTTGGGATCGGACGGGAAGTCAACGCCGATCTTAGCCTTGTACTCAGCCTTGAACTGAGAAGCAAGCTCCTTGAGATCGTCAGCGGTGAGCTCAACGTCCTGAGTAACGCCCTTCTCTGCCTTCATAGCATCGATGAGCTGCTCGAAATACTTCTTGCCGACTTCCATAACGACGTCGGAATACATCTGAATGAATCTTCTGTAGCAGTCCCAAGCCCAACGGGGATTGCCGGACTTCTCTGCGATAGCCTCAACGACTTCCTCGTTAAGACCGAGGTTAAGGATTGTGTCCATCATACCGGGCATGGATGCACGAGCGCCGGAACGGACGGAAACGAGGAGCGGATTCTCCTTATCACCGAACTTCTTGCCGGTGATGCCTTCCATCTTAACGATGTACTCGTTGATCTCTGCCATGATCTCGGGATTGATCTCTCTGCCATCCTCATAATACTGGGTGCAAGCCTCAGTGGTGATGGTGAAGCCCTGAGGAACAGGGAGACCGATGTTTGTCATTTCAGCAAGGTTTGCGCCCTTACCGCCGAGAAGCTCTCTCATCTGAGCGTTGCCCTCGGAGAACAAATAAACGTACTTGTGAGCCATGATATACCTCCGTAAACAGTGTTTTTAGCTTGTGAAGAAGCTGCGGACAGCTTGTCTGCACCTTCGCCTCATGCTATTATAACAGAATGGCGAATAAAATACCATATATTTTTACAATAAAATAGCAAAATTTCAAAGTTTTCTTTTGTATGTTTTAACTATAGCCGAGTTCTTTTCGGCATGAAGTAAAACCGTGTCAAAAAATCCGTTCACTCAGTCGATTATTACCAGTCAAATTTTGTCAGCTTGCCCTTTGTCAGCAGTTCGGGATAACCCCACTGGCGCAGAACCTCGTATACGCCTATGGCAACGGAATTGGAGAGATTCAGACTGCGTGCATCGGAATTGTTTATCATCGGTATGCGTACACAGCTTTCCGGATTGTCGTGCAGCAGCTCCTCGGGCAAGCCTTTTGTCTCCTTGCCGAAAACTATATACGAATTGTCGGGATATTCCACATCCGAATGGATGTGCTTTGCTTTTGTTGAAAAATAGTAAAAATTTCCGCCGGCGTTTTTCTCAAAAAAGTCGTCGAGATTCTCATAATATGTAATGTCGAGCAGGTGCCAATAGTCGAGACCTGCTCGCTTTAATTTTCTGTCATCAATCGCAAAGCCCATCGGCTTCACTATATGGAGCCGAGACCCGGTTGCGGCGCAGGTTCGGGCAATGTTGCCTGTATTCTGCGGAATCTCAGGCTCGACGAGAACTATATTTAACTGCATTTTGAAGTCCTCCAAATGTGTTTAATAAGCAAATTTTGTCTTGAATCAAATTTTGCGGACTGTAAAAAATATAGAGGGAACAAATAGGTTCCGAAATCATAATAAGGGGTGTTTCTTATGAAAATGGCTCAGTCAGGCTCGAATGTCAAGAATGTTATGGTCGCCCTCGCAGTCGGATCGGCGGCTGCTGTTGCATCGGGTGCAATGATGATGAACAGCGGCAATTCTTTCAAAAAGGCTAAGAAAAACATGAAGAAGAGCGCCGCCAAGGCGATGAAAACCGTCAGCGGAATCATGGACGATGTTTCATCAATGAAAAGCTTAAAATTCTGACAAAAATGGGGCTCAGCTATTGTAGAGCCCCATCGCCTTTTCAATATCGCCGTTTACCATAAGCTCGAGTGCGGCGCACGCCTTGTCTGCCGCTTCACGCAGATTTTTAAGATCATCATCCTTCATCACAGAGAGCACCCAATCGGCAAGCGGCTGTTCGGGATGTGCCTTTGCGCCTATTCCGAGCTTTATGCGTGGGAACTTGTCGCTTTGGAGCTGATAGATTATGCTCTTTATGCCGTTATGTCCGCCGTCCGTGCCCTTTCGACGAATCCTCAGTCTGCCGCAGGGCAACGATATATCATCAAAAATTACTATTATATTTTCGGGCGGTATCTTATAAAATGCGGCAATGTCACGCACCGCCTCACCGGAGTTATTCATAAAGGTCTGCGGCTTTGCGAGAATACAGCGTTTGCCGCCAATCTCGGCATCCCCTATCAGGGCGTTAAACTTGAGCTTGTTTATCTTAACGCCGTTCTCCTGTGCATAGAGATCGAGGCAGAGAAAGCCGGCGTTGTGGCGTGTCAGCTCATATTTTTTGCCGGGATTGCCCAAACCCACTATCAAAAATTCAGGCGCACCGGTAACACGGGGCGCACGCTTAAAAAAATTCATATCTTCTGTTCCTTATTTTTACGGACGCTCAAAGCATCTGCCCGAGCGTCCGTTTATTATTGCGTTGCTTTTTATCAGAACTTGATGTCGATTGCAAACTTATCGACGTTGGCCATATCAAACTTAACAAAGGTCTGATCAGCCGCATTTTCATTCTCGGCAAAGACTATGCTCGGATTAAGATCCTTGAGGTTATTCTTAACTGCGTCTGCGCTGTCATAACCCTTTGCAAGCACGGTAAACGAGAATGTACCCTCTGCGCCAGGGGCGAGTGTTACATAATCGGTATCGTTAGTCTTTGAGCAGACCCAAATATTTCCGGTGCCGTTGAGCTGAGACTTTGCGTTTGAAATAACAATGGCTATGTCATCCTTATTTTTAACAGAGACGCTCACTGTGTAAACGCTCCAGCCTTCGCCGTTTGTCGAATAGAACTCCTCAACGGTTTCATCGCTCAGGTCATAGAGGCTCTTGAGAACAGTCTTATATACCTGCGGAAAGGTTTTGTAGGCGTTAAGTCCGGTTTCGTTGACTTCAACGGTTCCTATGGAAGCTGTACGCTTCTCACCGACATTGATAACTCCGCCGAGCATAAGAGCGCCGACAACAATAACCGCCACCAAAATCACGGCAGCAACAGCAATTATTACTGCTTTAACACTTTTTTTCATGGAATATCCACCGTCTTTCTTTATGTTTTAAACTTTATGCTTATAGGGCTGTTTTACCTTGACCCAGCCCTTTTTAACCGTTTGCCTTGAGCGTGCCACGGCAAGTGCATTGTCGGGCACATCCTGAGTTACCGTAGAGCCTGCCGCAGTATATGCGTTCTCGCCCACCTCAACGGGGGCAACCAGACAGGTGTGGCATCCGATAAACGCACCGTCCTTTATTACCGTGCGGCTCTTTTTGTTGCCCGAATAGTTCGCTGTTGCACAGCCGCAACCGACATTTATTCCGCTGCCGAGATCCGAGTCACCGATATATGACAGATGCGAGATCTTTGTTCCTGCGCCTATGGAGCTGTTCTTGACCTCGACAAAGTTACCGACATGAACACCTGCGCCGATAAGACTGCCGGGACGGATACGCACAAACGGACCTATGTCCGCACCGCTGAGTATTTTTGACGAATAGCAGACTGAACGTACGAAGGATACGCCGCTTTCGATAACGCTGTTTTCAACGAGCGAATCGGGGCCTACGGTGCAGTCGTCACCGATAACGCTGTCACCCTTTATCACCGTACCTGTGTATATCACGGTATCTTTGCCAATCTTTGCACCGGGGCAGATGATAACGCCGTCCGTGCAGGGTATTGATACGCCTGCTCTCATGTGCTTTTCAAGCTCACGGCGACGGGCAAGCTCATTGAGTTCATTCAACTGCACTCTGTCGTTTGCGCCGAGGACTATATCCGAGCTTGTAGCAGTGAAAGAGCCTGCACGCAGGCCGAAGCCCCTTATCTCCTCGAGTGCATCGGTGAGATAAAACTCCTTTTTGCAATTCTCGCCGCTTGCACGTTTTTCGCTGAGTGAGCCGAGTGCTTTCATCAAAGCCTCGCCGTTAAACCAGAATGCGCCGGAATTTATCTCCCTGACAGCCGCCTCCTCAGCGGTTGCATCACGCTGTTCGACTATTTTTTCAACAGAGCCGTCGGCACAGCGGATTATCCTGCCGTAGCCTGTGGGATCGCCTATATTTGCGGAAATGACTGTAACACTGTTGCCCTCCTTGCGGTGCAGGGCAAGTGCATCATATATTGTGGCGGAATCGATAAACGGGGCATCGCCGTTCAAAACGAGCACATCGCCGCCGCAGCTCTCAATGAAATCGCCTGCCTGAAGCACGGCGTGACCTGTGCCGAGACGCTCGGATTGCAGTACGGTCTCGCAACTGCCTGCGAGGTGCTCGTCGAGATACTCCGCGCCGAATCCCTTGACTACGCACACATTGTCAATGCCGCTGTTCTTGACAGCACCTATGACCCAATCAATCATGGGTGAAAAGAGAACCTCGGCAAGAGCCTTAGGCTTTTTGCTCTTCATTCGTGTGCCCTCACCTGCGGCAAGGATAACGGCACATTTTTTGTCCATAAATCCCAATCTCCTTTCCACTAAGCTGTTTAAAATATATTATGACAGAAAACACGCCGAATTACAAGAGATTATGCAACACTCGGGATAATTTTTATAATAAATTTATTCATTTTTCTCAGATATCAAAAAAGCAACAAGTACGCCAAACTTCATAAATATGTCCGCAAACAAAGCTACGAGATGTGAAAAATCAGCAAAAAAATATTACAAGAGGCGTAAACATGATGTTTTCAGTAACATCACTTTCTTTTGCACTGCCGTTTATTGCAACCGGCTTGTCCGCTTTTGAGACGGTAAAAAACATTGTTGAGAAGAAGCCATGGATACTTATGGCGGCACTGACGGGATTTTTAAGCTTTGTTTCCGTATACACATTCGCCATGTTTGTCTCTACATGGTGAGAATGTGTTACGGGACTGCATTTGTAAAAAGTTGGTGTAACAAATATGAAAAAAACTTTGGCAATTACACTTGCAATAGTGCTGTTGCTTGTTGTTGCAATAGTTCCGACCGAAATACAGTTCAATTTGACAGACAAAAATCTTGCGGCAAATGAGGTCAGGGAGTTTGACGGCGGCGAGCTGAAAATCGTTATAGTCACCCTGATTGAGGGAGATGATTATATCTGTGCAGGCATATTCCAGTGGCTGACTATGCCCAAGGGCAGGCATACGGACGGATTCTATATTTCAAATTACCACGATATCCCGGTTCACGGCGATTCTGCAAGCGGCTATTGTGAATACAAGGTCAGCACCGAATACCTCAATGGGATAAAGCTTGTCAGCGAGGAAAAGACAATCGGGGAAGAAATCTCGGCTGACGACATAATTCATATATCGGACAGCGGATTTGACTGTTACTTTAATCTCAAGGACGATGTAAAACAGTTCGGATACCCGTTTATGAGGGTGAAATATACCGACTTTACAGGTATACTCTGCTTTAGCGGTAAGTTCCCTGTCGATTATAAATTTGAAGGTATAAATCAGGTTGCCAAGTATTCACATCAAAAATACCGGTCTCCGATAAGCACCGTCAGCAGTAGGGTAAAGATGCGGGGTTACTTCTCGATGTATCCGAAATGGGCATACGAGGATATGTGGGAAGAAAATTTACTTGAACTTAATTTATCGGAATCAAGATAAAAGCGGACAAGAAAGAAAAATAAAATCAGCGGCATACTTGATCTGAACGGTGTATTCTCAGTATTATTGCTTGCATTTGTTTTCTTACACAAAGAACAGGTCTATATTGACTCCCCTACGCACAGGTTTTCCTGTACGAGCAAGTCACTGCCAATATAAAAAGCTCCGTATGAAACTTCATACGGAGCTTTTTGATTTACTTTAGTTTACGGCATAAGGCGATGGATAATATCGATGCAATCGTCGAGATCCATGATTCTCGGCACGGGATAGAGGGGGTTCGCCTCTCTGCACGCACGCTTTGCGATGGTCTCTATATCCTTCTCCTGAATCTTCTCGATCTTGTCGGGGATATTCATTCTGGCGTTCATATCTCTGATAGCCTGAATGAAGTCGAGAGCCTTCTGCTCATCGGACTGGCCGTCCTTTGCAACGCCTGCACACTCGCTGAGTCTTGCAAGGCGCTCATATGCGGTCTCACCGTAGAAGTCGAGAACATAGGGCAGGATAATGGCATTTGCAAGTCCGTGAGGCACACCGTAGAAGCCGCCGAGGTTATGTGCTATTGCATGGACATTGCCGACATAAGCTCTGGTGAATGCGATACCTGCATAGTGTGAAGCAAGGAGCATCTGCTCACGGGCGTGAATATCAGCACCGTTCTTGTAAGCTTCCTCAAGATTTTCAAACACAAGCTTTGTTGCTTCTTCTGCCTTTGCCGAGGTCTCCTTGGTGTTGGAGTGACCTATGTAGGCCTCAACAGCATGGGTCAGTGCATCCATACCTGTGGTTGAAGTGATGTGGGGAGGAAGTCCCACTGTAAGCTCGGGATCGAGCACAGCATACTTCGGGCGAAGCACAGGGTCATTGAGTGCATACTTCTCATGGGTCTTTGTGTCGGTAACGACAGCGGCGAGAGTGGTCTCGGAGCCTGTGCCTGCCGTGGTGGGAACAGCAAAGAGCAGAGGAGTTTTCTTGATTATCTTGAGCTGACCGCGCATCTTCTGAACGGGCTTATTGGGTCTTGCGATTCTTGCTGCCGCAGCCTTGGCGCAATCCATCGGAGAGCCGCCGCCGAAGGCTATGAAGCCCTTGCAGTCGTTGTCAAGATAGAGTTTGCGAACCTCTTCGATATTGTCTATGGACGGGTTGGGCTGGGTCTTGTCATATACGACATAATCAATGCCCTCCGCCTTGAGTCCCTCATAAAGACCGTCAAGCAGATTAAGACCAGTAAGTCCCTTGTCGGTGACTATCATCACCTTGTTAAGACCCTTCTCCTTAATAACCTGAGGCAGCTTCTTAACGGAGCCTGCACCCGAAATTATTGTGGGAGGAGTCCAGTCAAGCAGGTTGACAGCCACTCTGAAAATACCCTGATAGAGTCTGTAGTACGCATGTTTAATAGACATTTGTATCACCCTTCTGATTTTATGCTTTTATTTTACTTCATTCGTGCAAATAAATCAACCCGTAATATAACTTTTACAGCTCGAAATCGCTTGCCGAGAATTTGGGAAGCTCGGTCGGAAGCTTCGGGCGGCGTTTGAGTGGGTCATACTTAAAACTGCGACAGCTCGAGCTTTTCTGCATAACGCCTTTTTTCAGGCAGAGCACCGTCTTGCCGTCAGGCGCATTGGAGCCTTTCGCACAGTATTCACACGCAGGCGGAATATCTTTTTTGTTAAGTAGCTTGCTTTTCAAACTCATCACCCTAAAATGTTATATATCTATTTTAACACCTTTTGCCGTCCTTATCAAGTTCTAATATCAACAGTACACCGCTTATAAGCATTGCCACGGCGGCAGGGGCGGAAAATGAGAACAACTGCGGCACAGCAGGATTTCCCACAAGCACCGTGCTGACGGTACACGGAAAAATTTTCAGCAAAACGCCACAGTATATCGCCGCCAACGCCGCACACAAAAAGCGTGAGCAGACAAACTGCGACACGGGCGTTTGACATTCTCCGACCTGACGCATTATCTGACAATGAACACTGACACCGCCCCAGCCGAGCACCGCCGCTATGGCAGACATATTGAGCACGCCTGCCGCCCTCGAGCAGCCGCCCGTGACCTCTGCGGCACAGCAGAGCAGAAGCTCCGCCCAATCCGGCAAACGCAAAAGAGGTATATATTCAAGTGCACAAGAAAACAACACCACCCATGCACAAATCGAAATTATGTTTTTCGTCCCCTGCATCACTGCCTCGGGCAAGGCTCCCGACATAATCACAGGCTCTGTGCGAAATGCGCTTTCGCTTTTGCCGTGCGGCATAAGCCTTGTGAGCACGCCGAGAGTCAGGCTCGAAAGCGTCAACGATATGAGCAATATCACGCCTGCTTTCGGACTTGCGAGCATTCCGCCTCCAACTGTGCCAATAACAAACGCAGGCCCCGGGTTCACACAGAACAATGTCATACGCTGTGCATCCGAGCGTGATATTTGTCCCCTCGAGAGCAATTCATATGTCATATTCACTCCCACCGGATAGCCGGCGATAAGGCTCATGCAAACCGCTCCGCCCGCACAGCCCGGCAAATCAAACAACGCTTTTGTGGGGCGTTCGAGCAATTTTCCAACATAGTCGCACAGTCCCGAGCGGACAAAGAAAACCGACACCACGCAAAACGGAAACAGCGACGGCACTACATTTGCGGCACACAGATACAGTCCCCTCTTCACGCCCTCTGCGCTGTAGCCGGGCAAGGCTACTATCAGCACCGCCGCACCGACCGTAGCGATTATGACAGGCAGGCGCTTCATAATAATTTCAAGCCGCTTTTTCATGCTATCCCCTCCGCAATATGAATATTCGCCTGCTGTTCTTTTTATAGCTGCCACGGCATACATTATTTGCAGAACAGAGAAAGGGAGAGAGCCGATTGTCAAAGCGCAAGCGCTCCGCCGCCGATGTTATAAAGGCGATAAACACGCTCGATTCTTCAAGAAAATACTCTGATGTACATATCGAATTTTTGGGCGACGCAGAGGCAAGCATTGACGGCCTTTACGGTGTGCTTGAATACAGCGGCGAGCGTATCCGCCTGAGTGCAGGCAAAAAAGAGCTGCTGTTTTGCGGAGACGGAATGAGTATAGATGTTTTTGATCTCGGTCAGGCTGTGATAAAAGGGAAAATACTGAGCATGGAATTTTGCAAATAAGGGGGCGTTCGGCTTTTGGACTCGGTGAATTTTCTCAGGGGCTATGTCTGCATCAGAGCCGAGGGCGGCTTCCCCGAACGGTTCCTCAACCTATGCTCACAGGGGCGAATACCCTATTGGGATGTCTGCTGCACCGGCAACACGATATTCGCACGCACAACCCCCTCCGGGTATCGCAGAATGAGAGCCTGTGCCAAAAAATCGGGGATGCACCTTTGCATCGAGAAGAAATGCGGTCTGCCCTTTTTGATTTTCAAAAACAGAGCACATATGGGGCTCGCCATCGGTGCCGTCTGCTTCGTGATGACGGTAACGGCACTGTCCGGCAGAGTATGGACTGTCAGCGTGACGGGCTGTGAAAGCATACTCGAGGAGGATATAACGGCAATCGCCGCCGATTTGGGAATCCGACCGGGGATAAAGAAAGACCGCATCGACTCGCACGCCCTCTCCGAGCAGGCAATGTCAAAATTGCCGAATGTGTCGTGGTTTTCGATAAACATCAGCGGCTGTGCGGCAAATATAGAAATTCGTGAGGGTGTAGGCAAAGCCGTAAAAAGCGACGACACACCCTGCGACATAGTTGCCGCCGCCGACGGGCAGATACAGACCATCGAGGTGTTCAGCGGCACGGCTATTCAGACGCAAAATGCGGCGGTCTTAAAGGGCGATGTTATAATCAGCGGCCTTGTGGAAAACCGTGACGGAGGCTTCAGCACAAGGCACGCCGCCGGCTACATCACAGCACTCACCGAGCAGGCCGTATCATCACACGCACGGCAAATACCCGCAAAACGCATATCCGCAGTGAAAAGCCGCCGCACGCTGATATTCTTCTCTTTCCGTCTGCCGCTCGGCAAACCGCTGTCGGCAGATTTCACAGAGGAAAGCTTTCTGACACTCGCAGGCACAAAGCTACCCATCGGAATAAAAACCGAACGGCAATATTTTTATGTCTCCGATTCGCAGACCGACAAATCGCTCGCAAACCTTATTTGCCTTGAGCAATACTTTTGCGAAAGTGCAGAAAAATTCAAAAATGCAAAAGTGATGAGCCGCCGGACTACGCAAACGCAAAAAGACGGTCTAATCACCCTGAACGGCAGCTACAACTGTCTGCAAAACATAGGAGAAGAACGGGCAATACAAATGGAAAACTGGCAATAAAAGCAGGCACTTCTTTGAATACCGTGAAGTGCCTGTTTTATTCGATTTTAAATCAACACAGCTTTTTAGTTACGGTTCAATAGAAAAATGTGTCCGAACAAAGTTGGCATACTCCCGACCGGCGGGCGTGGAAATGTCAATCTCTTGAAGGCTGTCTCGAACCACTTTTCTCCAAATTTTTCGTTGACTTTCCGATACAGTATGCCAACGCTGTATAACCAACCGACCTTCATTTTCATATTGCAACAGTTGTGAATATATGTCCGGAATCTCAGTGCATTTGCAAACCGTAACCTCCTGCTGTGCAAGATAAACCCAAGGCATCCGCTCCATTTTGGGAAAATCGCCCTCACATTCATAGACATAACCCGTCTGCCCTGCGTAGATTTCTTCCATATGTATGAAAACAGTTGGGACGGCTCACAGGACTATGTGCATAGACAGTTGCCAAAACCTCACTGTCGGTAAAATAGACATAGGGTTTGCCGTGATTAGAAAGAAAAGGGTGCAGCAAGGTAATGCCCGAAGTGTCGCTTCCGTGATAAAGTTTCATATAATCACTCTCCAACCGCATTATAAATGAAAGAATATAAGAATTACTCTTGCCGACAAAAAAGGAGTAACGTTTTTTCCGCTACTCCCGTTTTTATCTTACTTGAAATAACGCTCAAGCAGACCCTTGAGTGCTCTGCCGTGTCTTGCTTCGTCACGAGCCATTTCGTGAACGGTGTCATGGATAGCATCGAGATTGTTCTTCTTTGCTACCTTTGCAAGCTCTACCTTGCCGGAGGTTGCTCCGAACTCGCAGTCAACACGCCACGCAAGATTCTTCTTTGTGGACTCGGTCATATTCGGCTCAAGCTCGCTGCCGAGAAGCTCTGCAAACTTTGCTGCGTGCTCTGCCTCCTCGTAAGCTGCCTTCTCCCAATAGAGGCCGATCTCGGGATAACCCTCACGGTGTGCGATGCGTGCCATGCAAAGATACATGCCAACCTCACTGCACTCGCCGTTGAAGTTCGCCATGAGCTGCTCGAAGATGAACTTCTTATCCTCAACGGAGATGTCATCGTTATTCTTGACGGTCTGAGCATATACGCCGAACTCATGCTCGGCAGCAAGGGTGAGCTCGCCGCCCTCAACAGCCTTGAACTTCTCGCCAGGTACGCCGCAAACGGGGCACTTGAAGCCCTCGGGGATGGAATCGCCTTCATAAACATAGCCGCAAACAGGACATACAAACTTCATAATAAATTTCTCCTTTGATTTAAAATTATTTTTAGTATTTATCGTAAAACCTCGACTTATTCAGCCGTGTTTTGCATACATTCGGGACAAAGGCCATAATAAATAACCTTTCTGTAACTGACACACAATCCGAGCCGGTTTATATCCTCCGGCAGACCGCTTTCAACTCCGAGGTCTATTATCCTCGAGCACCGCTCGCAGATGAAGTGACTGTGTGAGTCGGTGTTGCCGTCATAGTGAATACTTTTATCAAGTGTCTCAAGCGTGGTTATCTGACCCATATCGCTCAAAAGACTCAGATTCCTGTAAACCGTTCCGAGGCTCACCTTCGGCAATTCGGCACGCACACGGGAATATATCGTGTCGGCAGTCGGATGATCCCGAGCCGCTTTAACTACCTTTAAAACGGTATCTCTCTGTGACGAATACCTCATTGCTTCTCACTCCGTTTTACAATCAGTAATGATTACTGTTATTAGTATATCATACTTTTATGATTTGTCAACACTTTTTGGAAAAATTTTTATGGGGTGACAGTTTTTGTTGTAAAGTATCTGATACCGAGGTCATAATAGCGCTTGAGCACCTCGGGTTTATTTATCGTCCAGACTGCAAGCTGAATATCGGCGTCTATATATTGCTGAACCTTTTGGTCGGTATTTCCGGCATAGTTGCCGTTAAACGCCATCCACACATTTTTGTGACTGCTGCAAAAATCAAAGGTCTCGTCTGTGAGCTTATCCGACAACAGCCAATAGGTCTGCTCGGGACATTCTCTGCTCAGGGTCTCTATGACACTTTGATCAAAAGAAATGACCACGGTGCTCCTGCCCTTTGCCGCATAGTCCTTGAAAAATTCAACCAGTGAATCCACCTTGTCCGCACCGCTCTTTTTTATCTCTATCATCGGACGAACCTCGGGATAGTATTCGTCAAACAGCTCCATCGTCTCTTTGAAGGTGGGTATTTTCAGCTCGGTATACTTTTCTATATTGGCGCCGTTCGTGATATGCAGTTGACTGATTTCACTAAAGGTGCTTTCCGTAACCTTCTTTTTTCCGTTTGTAGTTCGCTTGAGCTTATTGTCGTGCATTACTATCCATTCGCCGTCCGCAGTAGGCGTAATGTCAAACTCAACAAAATTATATCCCGCCTCGCACGCCGCCTTAAATGCCGGCAGCGTATTCTCCGGTTCAATCGCACTCATTCCTCTATGTGCGGTAAGGGTTATTTCATCGGGATTTATTCCGTCAATGGTTTCGATGCCGAATGTCTCCTTCGGCTCTATTTTTTTATATGTCACGGCATAATATATTCCGTATCCGCCGCTTGCCCCTATTGTCAGACACAGGAGTGTAATAAGTATAATTTTGAACGCCTTTTTCATTTTTTACCTCCGCTTTTTTTGAGTTTGATTTTCGTTATTCCCGAGTTTTCTCCGTGAGATATTTTCTTTATCCTCTCCGATTTCAGTCCCCTGACCGTTTCCTTCAAAACCTGGCCGCCGTTAAATCCGTGAATGACAACTATCGTGTCCACCTTATCCGAACCGTTTTCGATTAGGTTTATCAGCCTGAACTCGGCATCTGCGCCTCGCATACCATGAATATCCACGGTGAGGGTGTGATTATCGGTCGCCGTTACCTTCATATGCACCTCCGTGAGAAATATATACTTATATAGTATAAATCAATCCGCCTGTTCAATCAAGCCGCTTATCTCAAAAAACAAAATTTATATTGCGGTTACAAATACCGCCGAGGGAATTTTTGAAAGCTTTCAGGGCAAAATATTCTAAATTAAGGCGGTGAATGTATGAAAAATTCTCAAATAAGAGTGTGCGGCAGGGCGGCACAAACCGAAGGCGGCAGGCAGGCGGCTGTTCTTTGCCTGTGTGTTGCGTTTGCGGCTGTCGCAGGCGGATTCATGAATGCCGGAGCGAGGACACTGCTAAAGGCGGAAAGAATCACCTCTGCCCTCTCGTCTGTCTCGTTTGCCCTCGTGCCCACGGTCAATATTGCGGCTTGCCTGCTTCTCTCCGCCATAATCTCGGCACTTTGTGCTCCGATGATTCAGGGACTGCGCCGATATTTTTTACTCTGTGCTCAGTCACAGCCCGAAAGCATATCACGATGTGTAAAAGTGTTCAGTGGTCGCAGAGGACTTGCGGCATTCAGGCTCGAATTCACTTTAAAGCTCATAAACACTTTATCTCTCGGATTTTTTCTTTTCCCCGGAGCAGCTTTGCTTTTTGGCGGAATCCGATTGCTGTTTTCCTCCGGCACAGGAATACTGACTGCGGCTGTCACCTTCGTCGGCAGTGTGCTGTTGCTTACGGCAGGCCTTATATTCAACTCTACCGTCTGTCGGCTTTGGGCGGCGGCAGGCTATATCGCCGCAGGCAAGCCCGATATTCAAATAAAATCGGCTCTTAAAGCAAGTTGTGATATTATGAAAGGGCATTGCCTCGAGTTTCTTCGCTTCAGGCTCGGTTTTGCACTGTGGTTTTTAAGCTGTGTGCTGATTTTTCCGACACTTTTTGTAATACCATACTACGGACATTCCTGTGCCGTTTGGATGTGCGAAACCGTTAATATAGGCAAAAAAATCAAGGAAATAAGCTGAATTATAACAAGAGTACACAAAAATATATTGATTATTTTTCTCGGGTTTGATATTATATCTAATGTAAAATAAACTCGGAGCAGTTATGCTGTTCCCGAAACGGAGGATATACATTGGATAAGAAAAAACTCGGAGGACGGCTGCTTTTCAACATCCTTCTCTTCGGCTTTATCGGTCAGGTAGCATGGGCTGTTGAAAATGTTTATTTCAACACCTTCCTCTTTAACTACATCGGCGGCACGGCTGACGATATTTCAAAGATGGTTGCCGCCAGCGCAGTTGCCGCAGTTGTGACAACCTTTCTTATGGGTACACTCAGCGACAAGCTGGACAGACGCAAGATATTCATCTGCGGCGGATATATAATATGGGGCTTCACCGTTGCTGTTTTCGCTCTGATTTCCCGTGAGAATATCGGCCGCCTGTTCTCTATTTCCGATGAGGCAAAGATAGTTGCCGCCACTGTCTGCGTGGTTATAATCATGGACTGCATAATGACCTTCTTCGGCTCGACCTCAAACGATGCCGCATTCAATGCGTGGCTTACCGATGTCACCGTACCCGAAAACAGAGGAACTGCGGAGGCGGTGCTCGCCCTTTTGCCCGTGTTTGCAATGGTAATAGTCACAGTCGCATTCGGCATCGGCGTTGATGCGGCAGGTTATCCCGCTTGTTTCATCTTCCTCGGTGCACTCGTGACGCTGTGCGGAATTATCGGTCTTTTCACCATAAAGGATGCAAGAAAAGGTGTCAAGCAAAACGGCAACTATCTCAGTGACCTTGTTTACGGCTTCCGCCCGTCCGTCGTCAAGAGCAATGCCGCCCTCTATCTCTGCCTCGCCTCCGCTTGCATATTCAACACAGCGGTTCAGGTGTTTATGCCCTACATATTCATCTACATTCAGCACTATCTGAAGTTTGACCTTGCGACTTTCCAAATCACAACTCCTCTGCTCATCGGCGGCGGTATTGCGGTCGTGGCACTCGTTGTTATAACCGTTTTGCTCGGCAAGCTTCTTGACAAGGTCGGCAAGCAGACCTTCGCTTTCCCGGCGGCTGTCATATTCGTTGCAGGACTTGTCGCAGTATTCTTCGCAAAAACACTCGGCACCTTCGCCGTTTGCGCCCTCGTTATGATACTCGGCTACGGACTTTTGATGATAATCCTCAACGCCACGGTGCGTGACTATACGCCCGAGGACAAGGTCGGTCAGTTCCAAGGAGTCAGAATGCTCTTTGCAGTCACTCTGCCCATGGTTATCGGCCCCAAAATCGGCAGTTGGACAATATCTAAATTCTCCTACCGATATGAGCTTGGAACCATGCTCAACGACTACGGCGAGACCACATTCGTACCGATTCCGACTATCTTCTTAGTCTCGGCAATAATCTCCGTATTCATTGTCATTCCGCTTATTTTCCTCAAGAAAGCAAGCAAGGAAAAAAGCAAGTAATATAAAGCTAAGATAAATCTAATCATCCCCGAACGATAACCGTTCGGGGATGATTCATTGAACCTGTTATTTTTTAGGGCTGAAATAGACCTTGCCCGGCTCGAGCGTCTGACCGTATATTTCATAAAGCTCGTGAACCGTAACGAATTTGAAATTATCCTTGTACAGCTCTGCAGCTATAATCTCGAACGCATCCGCCGTCATATCATAGAGATCGTGCATCAAAACTATCTCGCCGCCTGTGGCGTGGTTCAGGACGGAGTTGATTATCTTCTGCATGTCCGCATTGCGCTGTGCCTCGGTTCTGCCCGAACCTTGCCTGTCCTTATATTTCCAATCGTTTGTATCAATACTCCACTGAATCAGCGGCTGATCGAAATCCTGCTGTATGCCCTTATAGTCACCGTAGGGTACTCTGAAAAGAGTCGGCTCAACGCCTAAAACATCCTTTATTATGGCGTTGGTCTTGTTTATCTCCTGCTTTCGCTCTGCGGCACTTATCTTCCTGAGATTCGCATGGCTCCAGGAGTGACTGCCTATTTCGCAGCCCATCGAATATGCTCGCTTGACCTCCGCCGAGTAACTGCCCACACGGGTTCCCAAAACGAAGAAGGTTGCCTTTCCGTTATATTTTTGCAAGGTGTCTAGTATGCGGTTTGTGACTGTCTTGCTCGGGCCGTCATCAAAGGTAAAAGCAATATATTTGACCCCTGCCGGAAGATTTGGGCGTTGAGGCTTCGGCTGTGTTGTCTCGACGCTCGTGCTCTCCTCACTCGGCTGTATCCCTGCACTTCCGTAGAGTATATCGAGAGTTTCGCTTTTGAATATTCCGGCAATGTCTTTATAAGCAAATACAGCCTCGGCGCAGCCTTTTTCATAGCCGAAAAGCTCACCTGCATCGAAATAGAAAGTGATATTCTCACTGTCAAGCGAGAAGCGTGTGAAATTGCCGTTCTCTGCAGATACACCTTTTTTGAATTTTTCCGTCCCAACCTCGGAATTAAACAGGCGGTTGGCGTTAAAGTATTCCGCAACCTTTTGGCTGACAAGCTTGCGATATTCCTCCGAGAAAAACTCCTTTTCGCTCACCTGCTTGCCGCTTTCCACATCAAAGAGCATGGTCTTTATGCAGTCCGTGCGAATTTGATTTTCGGGTATATCTGTTTTTATCTCAAAAACTATACTGACATATTTGTTTTTTCCCTCATTTGTTACAAGGTAGCTTTTGTAATCGGCGGTCATATTCGGCAGCTCGCCCTTGCCGCTGAGGCGCTTTACATCATTCACAAACAAGTCCGCCATCTTCTGCGCCGCCGCCTTGATCTCGGCATCTATGCTCTCGACCCCTATTGACGGATAATGTATACCGTAGGCATAGTTCTCCTCATAGGTTATCATCGACTGCGTATGGCCGACCTCTCTATCCTGTGCCGTATGCTGAAATTTCAGCTCAAGCTCATCTTTTTCTTTTGTATCTTCGACTCTGCACGCCGCAAGGCTCATCACGAGCAGGAGCATTGTGAGTATCGCCAAGCTGCTCCGAATAAATTTTTTCATGTTTTTTCCTTTCCGCAAGGGGCAGATATTGTTCTGTCGAGATTTATTATACAACATTTCTATTCATTAGTACAGCCAAACTGACCTGATTATCGGCAAAAAGAGTATGTCCGACACGATTTTTTTAATTTTATATGCTAAAAATCATTTTAGCAGCGTTATTTTTCTAATTTAGAGTAACAAATCCGTGTAACTTTTGTATAATAAAATATCTTCATTTTTAAAGGAGCGATCCTTATGACAAAGGTAGTCAAATTCGGCGGCACCTCGCTTGCCGAGGCAAAACAGTTTTTGAAGGTTGCCGATATTATCAAGGCAGACCACAGCAGGCGTTATGTCGTACCCTCTGCACCCGGTAAGCGCTTCAGTGCCGACACAAAGGTTACCGATATGTTCTACTCCTGCTATGACATTGCTTCAAGAGGCGGCGACTTTTCGGATATATTTGAAAAAATCAAGGCACGCTATAATGATATAATTTCCGAGCTTGAGCTTGATATGTCTCTTGAGGAGGATTTTGAGCATATTAAATTCAACTTTATCGGCCGTGCCGGTCGAGATTATGCGGCTTCCCGTGGTGAATACCTCAACGGCAAAATAGTTGCAAAGCTGCTCGGCTTCACTTTTATCGATGCCGCAGATGTTATTTTCTTCGATGAGAGCGGCAAATATGACCCGAAGCGCACTCTTCCCGCTCTCAGGGAGCGTTTGAGCTACACCGAGTATGCGGTCATTCCCGGCTTTTACGGTTCAATGCCCAACGACACTATCCGCACTTTTTCACGAGGCGGCTCAGATATAACCGGTTCAATCGTTGCGGCTGCCGCCGACGCCGATCTCTATGAGAACTGGACGGATGTTTCCGGCTTCCTTTTTGCCGATCCCCGTGTGGTCGAGAATCCGCAGGTGATGAAAACCGTAACCTACAGGGAGCTTCGTGAGCTTTCGTACATGGGCGCTACTGTCATTCATGAGGATGCTATTTTCCCCGTCATGCAAAAGAAGATCCCGATAAGGATAAAGAACACCAACGCTCCCGACGATGCCGGCACACTCATTCTTGCCGACACAGACGAGCCTGCCGATTACACCGTGACAGGTATTGCAGGCCGCAAGGGCTTTTCCTCAATAAATATTGAAAAATACCGCATCCATGACGAATGCGGAGCAGTTCGCAAGATGCTCGAGGTGCTTGAGGAGCACGGAGTAAACTTTGAACACATTCCCTCGGGAATTGACAACTTCAGCATTGTTGTTGAAACGCAAAGCCTCGGTGATGAAACCGATGACATTGTTTACGACATAAAGAAGATAACCTCCGCAAGCAGCGTGACGGTCGAAAACGGTATTGCACTCATAGCTGTTGTCGGCCGCTCGATGAGAGCAACGAGGGGCGTTGCCGGCACTATCTTCTCGAGCCTCGCAAAGGAAAACATCAATATAAAGATGATCGATCAGGGCTCGAGCGAGATAAACATAGTTATTGCCGTTGCCGAGCGTGACTATGAGCGCACGATCAACACAATATATTCGGCGTTCGTAAAGTAAAGAGCTGCAAAGAGCGGTGTATCAATGACGATACACCGCTCTCTTAATTTTATCCGGTATAAAAAAGCACCGCAGAGGTTATCTGCGGTGCTTCGATTAACTTTGGATCTCGTCAGGTTCAGATTAGACAAGCTCGATGATGCACATCTCTGCTGCGTCTCCTCTGCGGGGACCTGTCTTTATAATGCGGGTATATCCGCCGTTGACATCCTTATACTTCGGGGCGATCTCATCAAAGAGCTTCTTAGCAACATCGTCCTTGGTGATGTATGCAAAGACCTTGCGCTTCGAGTGAAGTGAATCGTCCTTAGCTACGGTGATCATCTTCTCAGCCATAGCACGAACTTCCTTAGCCCTTGTAACGGTGGTCTCGATCCTGCCGTTCTCAAAGAGATATGTGACCATACCTCTGAGCATAGAAATACGGTGATCCGTAGTTCTGCCAAGTTTTCTGGTTCCGGGCATTTAATTCACACTCCTTTACCGTAGTGAGTCTTATTCCTCTTCCTTGCTGAGGTTCAAGCCCATGGACTTGAGCTTTGCGATAACCTCATCAAGGGATTTTCTTCCGAGGTTGCGGACCTTCATCATGTCCTCCTCGGTCTTGTTGATCAGATCTTCAACAGTGTTAATGCCGGCTCTCTTCAAGCAATTGAAGGAACGCACAGACAGGTCAAGCTCCTCAATAGTCATCTCAAGAACTTTTTCCTTAGCGTTGTCGCTCTTGACAACCATAATCTCTGTATCGTATGCCTCATCGGAGAGGTCACCGAAGAGAGAGAGATGCTCGTTGAGGATCTTGGCTCCAAGGGAAACGGCCTCCATCGCATGGATGGTACCGTCGGTCCACACCTCAAGCGTGAGCTTATCGAGGTCGGTCACATGACCTACGCGAGTGTTTTCGACTGTGTAGTTGACCTTTAACACGGGTGAATAGATTGAGTCAATGGCGATAACGCCGATAGTGGGCGGAAACTTCTCCTTGTTGCGCTCTGCCGAATAGTAGCCTCTGCCCTTGTCGCATACAAGCTCCATGTGGACATTGGCACTGCTGTCGAGCGAAGCGATGTGGAGATCCGGATTGAGTATCTCAACCTCCGAATCGGTCTGGATGCTGCCGGCAGTGATCTCGCACTCACCTGCTGCATCTATATAGACGGTCTTCGGACCATCGCCGTGGATCTTGAGTATGACATCCTTGAGGTTGAGCACGATCTCCGTAACGTCTTCCTTGACGCCGGGAATCGTTGAGAACTCGTGCAGGATGCCGTCGATCTTAACGGAGATTATAGCGTAGCCCGGAAGTGATGAGAGGAGGACACGGCGCAGGGAATTGCCGAGGGTCGTTCCGTAACCTCTCTCAAGAGGCTCTACGATGAACTTTCCGTAGGTTCCGTCGGGCGTAATGCCTTCTGTTTCGATCTTGGGCTTCTCGATTCCGATCATTCAAAACCCTCCTTTTTATAAAACGCGGCACAAACCGCTGAAAGAGTATTGCTCAAAAATCAACCGTTTAAGCGGCATTATTTCGAGTACAACTCGACGATAAGATGCTCTTCGACAGGAACCATGATCTGGTCTCTCTCGGGAAGGGCAACGACCTTTGCGCTGAAGCTGTCTGCATCTGCATCAAGCCATGCGGGAACAGGACGGGAAGCGTTCGTCTCAAGGACAGCCTTGATCTTGTCGCTCTCTCTGCTCTTCTCCTTAATCGAAACAACATCGCCGGCCTTAAGAAGGTATGACGGGATGTCAACTTTCTTGCCGTTTACTTTATAGTGGCCGTGAACAACGAGCTGTCTTGCTTCGGCTCTGGAGTTAGCCCAGCCGAGAAGATAAACTACATTGTCAAGTCTGCTCTCGCAGATGCGAAGAAGGTTTTCACCGGTGACACCCTTCTTGCGCTCAGCCATAAGGAAATACTTGTGGAACTGGCCTTCCTGAATACCGTAGTAACGCTTAGCCTGCTGCTTTGCTCTGAGCTGCAAACCGTATTCAGAGGTCTTCTTGCGGCTCTGGCCATGCTGACCGGGGGCATATGAACGGCGCTCAAAAGCGCACTTGTTGCTGTAGCAGCGCTCACCCTTGAGGTAGAGCTTCTTGCCCTCGCGGCGGCACATCTTGCAGACCGCACCTGTATATCTTGCCATGTGTTACACCTCCTAAAATATTGGTTACACGCGCCTTCTCTTGGGCGGGCGGCAGCCGTTGTGGGGAATGGGAGTCGTGTCCTTAATAAGGGTGACTTCAAGACCCACTGTCTGCAATGCTCTGATAGCGGCTTCTCTGCCGGCTCCGGGTCCCTTAACATAAACCTCGACCGTCTTCATACCGTGCTCCATAGCAGCCTTGGCAGCTGTCTCTGCAGCAGTCTGAGCAGCAAAGGGAGTAGATTTTCTTGAGCCTCTGAAGCCCATTTCACCGGCACTTGCCCAGGAAACAGCGTTGCCCTGAGTGTCGGTTATAGTGACGATGGTGTTGTTAAAGGTGGATTGGATATGGACTGCACCACGCTCAATATTCTTGCGCTCCTTGCGCTTGCGAGTGCCTGTTGCTTTTTTGCCGGAAACTTTGGTAGCCATATTATCCCTCCTTGATTACTTCTTCTTGTTAGCAATGGTCTTCTTGGGACCCTTGCGTGTACGGGCATTGGTCTTGGAACGCTGGCCTCTTACCGGCAGGCTCTTGCGGTGACGTACACCACGATAGCAGCCTATCTCGATGAGTCTCTTGATATCGAAAGCGGTCTCACGGCGAAGGTCACCCTCGACCTTGCAGTTATGATCGATATACTCACGAAGCTTAGAGACATCATCCTCGGACAGGTCCTTGACTCTTATATCGGGATTAACTCCTGTTGCGGCGATTATATCGCTTGCGGTTTTGCGACCGATGCCGTAGATATAGGTAAGAGCGATCTCGACTCTCTTCTCTCTCGGCAGGTCAACACCTGAAATACGCGCCATTTGTCAGTTGCACCTCCATTGAATGGTTTGCGTCATTAGCCCTGACGCTGCTTGTGCTTGGGATTTTCACAGATGACCATTACTTTTCCCTTGCGCTTGATGATCTTACACTTTTCACACATTTTTTTGACAGAAGGTCTGACTTTCATTAGAATACCCTCCTTTTACTTGGAACGCCATGTTATGCGGCCCTTCGTCAGGTCGTATGGCGACATTTCGACCGTGACTTTATCACCCGGAAGAATACGGATGTAGTTCATCCTGAGCTTACCGGAGATATGAGCCAATATCTGGTGGCCGTTTTCCAACTCGACTGTAAAAGTCGCATTGGGCAGGGCCTCTACTACCGTACCTTCAATCTCGATCATATCCTGCTTTGACATATACTAACCTCCCTACAATGATGCGGTTTCATCTTCAAGTCTGTTGAGCCTGCGGCGCAGACGACCGTCGAAGGTCATATCCTCCTCGCTGATAACGAGTGCCGTTGCTTCAATATGCTTGGGATTTTTAATTTTGGGTCGGCGGAGCGGTCGCTCCTTGCCGTCACAGACCTCTATGCCCGTGGGCAGGACATTGACTACTGCAAGCAGTCTGCCCTTATCCCGTCCGGCTGAGGATCTGACGACACAGCCTCGCTTCAAGCTCATCATAACTCCTCCGATCAGAGCAGTGTCATAATCTTCGGGCCGTCTGCCGTTATGGCGACGGTGTGTTCAAAATGAGCGGAGAGCTTGCCGTCCCTGGTTCTGACAGTCCATCCGTCCGCTTGGGTCTTGATGGCCGCCGAGCCTTGATTTATCATCGGTTCGATGGCAATAGTCATGCCGGGTAGCAGGCGAACGCCTCTTCCTGGCGTGCCGAAATTCGGTACGCTGGGATCCTCATGGAGCTTTTCACCCACGCCGTGGCCTGTGTATTCACGCACTACGGAGAAGCCGCGCTCCTCGCAGTAGCTCGCTATAGCGAAGCCTATATCACCGAGTCTGCCGCCTGCGACGGCCTTCTTGATGCCTTCATAAAGGCTCTCTCTGGTCACATCGCACAGCCGCTTCGCCTCGGGGGAAATGTCCCCGCAGGCGAAAGTGGCAGCATTATCACCGACATAGCCGTTTATCGAAGCGCCGAGGTCAATGCTGACTATATCGCCGCTTTTTATCACACGCCTGTGGCTGGGTATTCCGTGAATGATCTCATCGTTTATGGAAATGCATGCAGTAGCAGGGAATCCGTTGTAGTTAAGAAATGCAGGCGTAGCCCCGGCTTTGAGAATATACTCATGTGCGATCTTATCGATCTGAGCGGTGGTAACGCCCGGCTCGACAGCCTCACCTGCCACTTTTAATGCTCCCGCAGAAATCCTGCAAGCCTCTCTCATCAGCGAGAGCTCTTTGCTTGTCTTGAGCACTATCATGCTTATCCTCCGTTTTTGCCGTTAATTGCGGCAGGGCTTAATCAAGGAAGCCCTTGTAATGACGCATCATCATCTGGCTCTCAAGCTGCTTGACAGTTTCAAGAGCAACACCGACAAGGATGATTATCGAAGTACCGCCGAGCGAGATGTTCATGCCGTTCTGGAGTCCCATACCTTTGACGAGGATCAGAGTAGTGATCTGCGAGAACACGATGGGGAAGATGGCGACAACGCTCAGAAGAAGTGCTCCGAGAAGAGTGATTCTCGAGATAATTCTTGCGATGTAGTCAGATGTCGGTCTACCGGTACGAATACCGGGGATCATACCGCCGTTCTTGGCGATGTTCTGTGCCATCTCGATGGGATTATACTGGATGCTTGAATAGAAATAAGCAAAGGCAATGATCATAACGAAGTAGATTATGCCGTAAGCCCAGTGATCCGAGGAGAAGACCTTGAAGAATCCTGTCCAGAAGCTGCTGTCGGCAAGCTTCGCAGTGGGGATGAACATCTGAATTGTGGGCGGAATGGAAAGAATCGAACCTGCGAAAATGACGGGCATAACACCGGACATATTGACCTTAATCGGAATATGGGTGCTCTGGCCACCGTACATCTTGCGGCCGACAACACGCTTGGCATACTGAACGGGAACTCTGCGCTCCGCATTATCCATCCAGACAATGAAGGCGACCATCAGAATGAGGACAACGCCGACGATTATCGAGATGATTTTGTGTGCAAAGCTGTACTGCCAGTAACCGGACGTGGGGCTGTAAAGCTGAGCGATAAGAGCGGGGATTCTCGAAACGATACCTGCGAAAAGGATTATCGAAATACCGTTGCCGATACCCTTGTCATTTATCTGCTCACCGAGCCACATGATAAGAGCGGTACCTGCTGTGAAGCAGAGGATGATAACGAATGCCTGGAACACTGCCCAGAAGCCTGTGTAGGCTGCACCGTTAGCATCGGTTGAAAGATAACCTGCGCTCCTGATATAGAAATAGTACGCTACGCTCTGGATAATTCCGAGAATAACAGTAACAAATCTCGTGATGGAAGCGATCTTCTTCTGACCGTCCTCCTCCTTTGCCATTCTCTCCAGAGGAGGAATAGCGACGCAGAGGAGCTGCATGATAATCGATGAGTTGATGTACGGGGTGATCGACAGAGCGAACAGAGTACCGTAGTTGAAAGCATCACCGGTCATCATAACAAGGTAGTTGAGGAATGTTCCGCCATCCTGAATCAGGTTTCCACCTTCGACAAGGATGTTGGTGAACGGAACGGGGATCGCAGAACCGATTCTGAAGATGAGCACTATAAGAGCGGTGAAGAGAATCTTCTTTCTCAGCTCCGGAATCTTCCATGCGTTGGCAAAAGTCTTAAACATCTTCAGATTACCTCTGCCTTTCCGCCCGCAGCCTCTATCTTAGCTTTGGCGGAAGCGGAAAAAGCATTAGCCTGAACTGTTAGCTTCTTCGTAATTTCGCCCTGTCCTAAGACTTTGACGCCGTCGAGAGTCTTCTTAACAAGACCGGACTCGACGAGGGCTTCTATAGTTACGGTAGCACCGTCATCAAACTTATCGTTGATAGCTGCCACGTTAACAGTTGCGATCTCCTTCGCAAAAATGTTTACAAAACCTCTTTTGGGGATTCTTCTCTGAAGGGGCATCTGGCCGCCTTCAAAACCGATATGTGCGTTGCTTCCGGATCTTGCCTTCTGACCCTTATGGCCCTTACCGGCGGTCTTACCCTGACCTGAAGCAGCGCCTCTGCCTATACGCTTACGCTCTTTGACAGAACCGGGTGCAGGTGAAAGCTCATGCAATTTCATCAGTCAGCACCTCCTTGCTCGACTTCGCTTGTCTCAACAAGGTGGGCGAGCTTCCTGAGCTTGCCACGGGTGGCGGCATTGTCAGGCTGAACGGACTCATCGCCAATCTTATGGAGACCGAGTGCATAGGCGGTGGCAATCTGAGGTTTAGTACTTCCGATAAGGCTCTTGACGAGCTTAACGTTAATATTTGCCATACTGTCCACCCTCCTTAACCTAAAATTTCTTTTTCTGACTTGCCTCTTACAGCCGCAACTTCATCGACGTTGCGAAGCTGTGCAAGACCGTCAAGTGTTGCTCTGACGACGTTACAGGGATTGTTGGATCTGAGAGCCTTAGCACGAATGTCCTTGATGCCGACAGTCTCAACGACTGCACGGACAGGGCCGCCGGCGATAACGCCGGTACCGGGTGCTGCGGGCTTAAGCAGGACGACGCCTGCGCCGAACTTACCTATAACCTCGTGGGGAATGGTAGTTCCCTTAAGTGAAACCTTCATCAGGTTCTTCTTCGCATCTTCGATACCCTTGCGGATGGCATCCGGAACTTCGCCGGATTTGCCGAGACCGAAGCCAACGATACCGTTGCCGTCACCGACGACTACAAGAGCAGCGAACTTGAAAATACGGCCGCCCTTAACGGTCTTTGATACGCGGTTGATAGTAACAACTCTTTCAGTGAGTTCATATGCCGATGCATCAATCTTAGCCAAAAGTATCCTCCCTTTCCTTAGAAGTTGAGGCCGCCCTCACGGGCGCCTTCGGCCAGTTCCTGAACACGGCCGTGATATACGTAGCCGCCGCGGTCGAAAACAACATCAGTTATTCCCTTTTCGGCTGCTCTCTTTGCCAGTGTGTTGCCCACTTTGCGGGCTGCGGATTTGTTTCCGCCGTACTCCTCAAAATCCTTCTCAACAGTAGAGGCTGAAACAAGGGTTTCACCTGTAACATCGTCTATGATCTGAGCATAGATATGCTGCAGGGAGCGGAATACATTAAGGCGGGGACATTCTGCAGTTCCGGAGATCTTGGCACGCACTCTGGTGTGGCGCTTCTGTCTTGCCTTCTTGCTGTCCGGTCTGTTAACCATAACTTTTCACTCCTTAATCTAAACTTACTTACCGCCCTTGCCGGCCTTGCCTTCCTTGCGGCGGATATGCTCATCAACATACTTGATGCCCTTGCCCTTATACGGCTCGGGGGGACGCTTCTCGCGAACTTCCGCTGCAAACTGACCGACCTTCTGCTTGTCGGGACCAGAGATGACGATCTTATTGGGCGCGGGAACCTCAACGGTTATACCGTCCTGCTCGGCCATTCTGACCTGATGGGAGAAGCCGATATTGAGAACAAGCTCCTTGCCCTCCTTAGCGGCACGGTAACCTACGCCGTTTATTTCAAGCTCCTTCTTGTAGCCCTCGCTGACACCGGTTACCATGTTGGCAACGAGTGTACGGGTCAGACCGTGAAGAGACTTGTTGAGCTTGGTGTCGTCGGGACGCTTGACGTTGATGACAGCGCCATCGACTTCGACAGCCATATTGCTGTGCACGGTTCTGGTAAGCTCGCCCTTGGCACCCTTAACGGTGACAGTGCTGCCGTCCACCTGCACAGTAACCCCTGCGGGGATTGCGATGGGTTTGTTTCCTATGCGTGACATTTACAGCACCTCCTTACCAGATAAATGCAAGGACTTCGCCGCCGACATTGGCCTTGCGAGCATCCTTGTCAGTCATAATGCCCTTGCTTGTTGAGAGGATAGCGATGCCGAGGCCCTTCATGACCTTGGGCATATCCTCGCAGTTGGTGTATATACGCAGACCGGGCTTGGAGACTCTGCGCAGACCGGTTATGACCTGTGACTTGTTGGGGCCGTACTTGAGAGCGATTTCAATAACGCCCTGCTTGCCGTCGTCCTCAACCTTGAATCCCTTGATGTAACCCTCATCAAGAAGAATTTGAGCAATCGCCTTCTTCATATTGGATGCGGGAATCTTCACCGTATCATGCTTTGCGGAATTCGCATTGCGGATTCTTGTGAGCATATCGGCGATGGAATCAGTAATTTGCATACTGTTAAACCTCCTTTTGCAATTGCTCGTTTACCAGCTGGCCTTCTTAACGCCGGGAATCTGACCGGCATGAGCCAGCTCTCTGAAGCAGATGCGGCATACTCCGTATTTGCGAAGATAGGCGTGCGGTCTGCCGCAGATCTTACATCTGTTGTAAGCCCTTGAAGAATACTTAGCGGGTCTAGCCTGCTTAACCTTCATGGATGTTTTGGCCACCGTAATTCCTCCTTATTTTGCGAACGGAGCGCCCATGAGAGTGAGCAGCTCACGTGCCTCTTCATCAGTATTAGCTGTTGTGACAAAGCAAATATCCATGCCTCTGACCTTGTCAATCTTATCGTACTCGATCTCGGGGAATATAAGCTGTTCCTTTATACCGAGAGAATAGTTACCTCTGCCGTCGAAAGAGTTCGGGTTGATACCTCTGAAGTCTCTGACGCGGGGAAGGGCGAGATTGAAGAACCTGTCAAGGAACTCATACATTCTGTCTCCCCTGAGGGTAACCTTGGCACCGATAACCATGCCTTCACGGAGCTTAAAGTTAGCGATCGACTTCTTAGCTCTGCACATCATCGGTCTCTGACCGGTGATCTGCATGAGATCGGAGACGACGGAATCGAGAACCTTTGAATTCTCTCTTGCCTCGCCGCAAGCGACGTTAATCACTATCTTGTCAAGCTTCGGGATCTGCATGACACTCTTATACTCGAACTTCTTCATAAGAGCAGGTGCAACTTCATTTATATAGGTTTCCTTTAACCTTGCTGCCATTTGTCATGCTCCTCCCTTATTCAAATTCTGCAAGGCAGTCGCTCTTCTTGCAAGTGCGGACCTTCTTGCCTTTTGCGTTGATCTTGCTGCCGGTTCTGGTGGGTCTGCCGCACTTGGGGCAAACAAGCTGAACCTTGTCAGCATAAAGGGCGCTCTCAGCCTTTACCAGGCCGCCAGCCTCACCCATCTTGCGAGGCTTAACGTGCTTTGTGACGATATTCACGCCCTCGACAATGACCTTACCCTCAGAGGGGCTGACCTGAAGGACCTTGCCCTTCTTGCCGCGGTACTTGCCGTTGATGACGATAACCTCGTCACCGGTCTTAACATGAACCTTATTACTCATCGTTGCACCTCCGCATTAAAGCACTTCGGGAGCCAGAGAGAGAATCTTGAGATAATCCTTCTCACGCAGCTCTCTCGCTACCGGTCCAAAGATACGAGTGCCTTTGGGATTCTTGTCTTCCTTGATGATAACAGCTGCATTCTCATCGAAGCGAATGTAGGTGCCGTCATCACGGCGAACTCCTTTTGCAGTACGAACTACGACTGCCTTAACGACCTCGCCTTTTTTAACTACGCCGCCGGGTGCTGCTTTTTTAACTGAAGCAACTATGACGTCGCCGATATTGGCATACCTCCTGCCGGAACCTCCGAGAACGCGAATGCACATAATCTCCTTCGCGCCGGTGTTGTCGGCAACCTTGAGGTAACTCTGTTGCTGTATCACAGTGTCTGCCTCCTTACTGTTACCAAAAAATTATTTAGCCTTCTCGATGATCTCAACTACACGCCATCTCTTATCCTTGGACATCGGGCGAGTCTCCATAACGAGAACACGGTCACCGATTCCGCAGCTGTTCTGCTCGTCATGAGCCTTGAGCTTAATGGTGCGGTTAACGATCTTCTTGTAAAGCGGATGCTTTACCCTATCCTTAATGGAAACGACAACAGTCTTATCCATCTTATCGCTGGTCACAATGCCAACGCGAGTCTTTCTGAGGTTTCTTTCCATATTGATTGACCTCCCTTTCATCACGAATTGGCGCCGTGAAGCTCAATGTCACGCTGAACGGTCTTAATGCGTGCGATATCCTTCTTAACGGCACTGATTCGCATCGGGTTGTCGAGCTGGTTAACAGCTTGCTGGAAGCGCAGTTTGAAAAGCTCATCCTTCAACTCAAGCAGCTTAGCATCCAGCTCTTTTGCGGAAAGTTTTCTTATTTCACTGGCTTTCATTCCTGCTCACCACCCGTTTCTTCCTTAGTTACAAATTTACACTTGATGGGAAGCTTGTGTGCAGCAAGGCGCATAGCCTCTTCTGCAAGCTCCCTGTCAACACCGGCGATCTCGAACATAACTCTGCCGGGCTTAACGACGGCAACCCAGTACTCGGGAGCACCTTTACCGGAACCCATTCGGGTCTCAGCGGGCTTCTTGGTAACCGGCTTGTCGGGGAAGATCTTGATCCAGACCTGACCGCCACGCTTGATGTAACGAGTCATAGCGATACGGGCTGCCTCGATCTGATTAGCGGTGATCCAGGCGGGCTCGAGAGCCACCAGACCGAAATCGCCGTAAGAGACCTTGTTGCCTCTCATGGCCTTACCGGTCATTCTGCCTCGATGTACCCTACGATGTTTTACTCTCTTGGGTAACAGCATTATCGAGCTCCCCCTTCCCTACGTGATCTTCTTCTGTTGCTGTTGTTGTTATTGTTGCGATTGTCATGGAGAACCTCGCCCTTGTAGATCCAAACCTTTACGCCGATGCGGCCATAGGTGGTCTTTGCCTCAGCAAAGCCGTAGTCGATGTCGGCTCTGATGGTCTGCAGGGGGATAGTACCCTCATGATACTGCTCTGTACGAGCTATTTCCGCACCGCCCAGACGGCCGGAAACCTGAGTCTTTATACCTCTTGCGCCGAGTCTCATTGTGCGTCCGATGCACTGCTTGAGGGCACGGCGGAAGGAAACTCTTCTTTCAAGCTGAGAAGCGATGTTCTCAGCAACAAGCTGAGCGTCAAGGTCAGGCTGCTTAACTTCAACGATGTCAAGCGAAACCTCTTTGCCGCCGAGCTTCTTCTCGCAGATGCTCTTGAGCTTCTCTATCTCAGAGCCGCCCTTACCGATAACCATACCGGGCTTGGCGCAGAAAACTCTGATGTTGACTCTCTTGGCATTGCGCTCGATCTCGATCTTGGGCACGCCTGCCGGAGCAAGGAGCTCAAGGAGGAATTCACGCAGCTCATAGTCCTCGACGAGGGTATCGCCGAAATCCTTGGGATCTGCATACCAGCGTGACTCCCAGTCTTTAATTACACCGATTCTAAGACCGGTGGGATTAATTTTCTGTCCCATTGTTTAACCTCCTCCTCGCTTATTCCGCTTCCTTGAGCACCAGGGTAATGTGCGACGTCTTCTTGTTGATTCTGAACGCTCTGCCCTGAGCTCTCGCTCTGATTCTCTTGAGGGTCGGTCCCTGACCTACAGTGCACTCGCTGACATAGAGATTGGAAGTATCCATGTTCTTATTCTCAGCGTTCGCTATAGCGGACTTCAAAAGTTTGAGAAGCGGTTCACACGCAGCCTTGGGCGTGTGTTTGAGAATTGCCAGCGCTTTATCTGCCGGCTGATTGCGGATAAGGTCGAGAACTATCTGAACCTTGCGGGGAGCAATGCGCACATAGTTAGCCTTAGCCACTGCCTGAGGCATTTCCTGCAATGTATTATCTTGCATTGTTACACACTCCTTTCGACTGATTATTTACCGTTATTTGTTGTTTTGGAACCCGCATGACCTTTGAAAGTTCTGGTCGGTGCGAATTCACCGAGTTTATGTCCAACCATATCCTCTGTTACATACACGGGGACATGCTTGCGTCCGTCATGAACAGCAAAGGTGTGGCCGACAAATTCGGGAAAGATTGTGGAGCTGCGGCTCCAGGTCTTGAGAACCTGCTTTGAACCGGTCTTGTTCATCTCCACGACTCTCTCGAGCAGTTTAGGCTGCACGAAAGGTCCTTTTTTAACGCTTCTGCCCATTATTTCTGCTCCTTTCTCGACTTACTTGCCGTTGCGGCGCTTCACGATAAGCTTATCGGAGGCCTTCTTGGTGTTTCTTGTCTTATAGCCGAGTGCGGGCTTGCCCCACGGAGTGCAAGGACCGGGTCTACCGATCGGGCTCTTACCCTCACCACCGCCGTGCGGGTGGTCGTTCGGGTTCATGACAGAACCACGGACTGTGGGTCTCCAACCGAGGTGACGGTTGCGGCCTGCTTTACCGATCTTAACATTCTCGTGGTCAACATTGCCGACCTGGCCGACTGTTGCCATGCAGGATGCAGGAACATTTCTCAGCTCGCCCGAGGGCAGACGAAGAAGGGCATAGGGGCCTTCCTTAGCCATAAGCTGTGCGGAGTTGCCTGCTGCTCTTGCCAGCTGACCGCCTCTGCCGGGATAAAGCTCAACATTGTGAACGAAAGTACCGGTGGGGATGTTGGTCAGGGGAAGTGCGTTACCGATCTTGATGTCGGCATTGGGGCCTGCGACAACCGTATCACCCACTGCAAGACCTGCGGGAGCGAGGATGTATCTCTTCTCGCCGTCTGCATACTCAAGCAGAGCTATATGAGCGGAACGGTTGGGATCGTACTCAAGTGACTTAACTGTTGCAGAAACGTCGAACTTATCACGCTTGAAGTCGATGATACGATACTTTCTGCGGTTTCCGCCGCCACGGTGGCGAACGGTGATTCTGCCGTAGCTGTTGCGTCCGGAGTTCTTAGAGAGAGGAGCGAGAAGGCTTCTCTCGGGAGCAACCTTTGACAGCCCGGAGTAATCTGTGACCGACATATTACGGCGACCGTTTGATGTCGGCTTGTAAACTCTGATCGACATTTGGTTTCACTCTCCTTATAGCAGCTTTGCGGAGGTATGTCGAACCTCCATACTTTACCGCCGGATTATTGATTGGTTGATTATTACATCATGCCATCGAAGAACTCGATGGTCTTGGAGTTCTCCGTAAGGGTTACGATTGCCTTCTTCCAGGAAGCAGTGTAGCCCTCAAAGCGACCGTAACGGCGCTTCTTGCCGCGGCAGTTGACGGTGTTAACGCTCTTAACTTCAACCTTGAAGAGCTCCTCAACAGCCTTAGCTATCTCGATCTTGTTTGCGTCCTTGGCAACGGAGAAGGTGTACTTCTTGTCCGCTGTACCGAGCATACTCTCCTCGGTGATGATAGGACGAAGGATGATGTCCTGTGCTATCTTGCTCATGCGTATACCTCCTCAATCTTTGATACGGCATCCTTGAGCACTACGAGAGAATCGCAGTTGAGGATATCGTAAACATTGAGTGTGCTGACAAGAGTGGTCTTGACGCCCTTGATGTTGCGAGCGCTTCTGTAGATGGTCTCGTTCTTCTCGGGAAGGACGATGAGAACCTTCTTACCTGTCTCAAGAGCCTTGAGAACGCTGACAACTTCCTTGGTCTTGATCTCGTTCATCTCAAGGCTGTCGAGGACGATAAGCTCCTCAGCTGCAACCTTGGAGGAAAGAGCAGACTTCATAGCGAGTCTTCTGACCTTCTTGTTGACTGTCTTGCCGTACTCACGGGGCTTCGGGCCGAGTGCCACGCCGCCGTGTGTCCACTGCGGGCTTCTGATGGAGCCCTGTCTTGCACGACCTGAGCCCTTCTGTCTCCAGGGCTTCTTGCCGCCGCCTCTGACCTCAGCACGTGTAAGGGTAGACTGTGTGCCCTGGCGCTGATTTGCCAAATATGCTACGACGCAAAGGTGCATTGCCGAAGCGTTCGGGGTGATTGCGAAGATCGCATCCGAAAGAGCAATGTCAGATACCTTCTTGCCGGTTCTGTCGAAAACTGAATAATTAGGCATTTAACTCTACTCCTTTCTTACACATTCTTAACGCTGTCTTTGATGAGAACAAGGCTGCCCTTGGGGCCGGGGATACCGCCCTTGATGGCGATGAGGTTGTTCTCAACATCAACCTTGACTATGTCAAGATTCTGGATGGTAACTCTCTCGTGACCGAGGTGACCTGCGAGCTTCTTTCCCTTGTAAACTCTTGAGGGATCGCTGCACGCACCGAGTGAACCGGGATGTCTGGAGTTGGGGCCTGTACCGTGAGACTCTCTCATAACGGCAAAGTTCCATCTCTTGACGGCACCTGCGGTGCCCTTACCCTTGCTCGTGCCGACTACATCGACATGATCGCCTACTGCGAAAACATCAGCCTTGAGAATGTCGCCTACATTGAGGTTTGACTGGTCAGCCAGTCTAACTTCTCTGAGGGACTTCTTGGGGGCTACGCCCGCCTTGTCGAAGTGACCCTTCTGGGGTTTGTTGACTCTCTGTACCTTGACGTCACCGAAGCCGAGCTGAATGGCCTCGTAGCCGTCATTTTCAACAGTCTTCTTCATAACGACAGAGCAGGGGCCTGCCTCGACGACTGTTACGGGAACAACGTTTCCGTTTGCATCGAAGATCTGAGTCATACCGATCTTCTTTCCGATGATTGCCTTTTGCATAGTTCCTTTCTCCTCCTTTAGGTTATTGGTTGGCTCTCGCCAACTTGACCTGCGGCGTACATTATATCGCTGCGCTCACACGCATATATATAATGTATTAGAGTTTGATCTCTATATCCACGCCTGCGGGAAGCTCAAGACCTGTGAGAGCTTCAACAGTCTTTGCTGAAGGTCTGATGATGTCTATGAGCCTTTTGTGTGTACGCTGCTCAAACTGCTCACGGGAGTCCTTGTACTTGTGGACTGCGCGAAGAACTGTAACAACTTCCTTCTCTGTCGGGAGCGGTACGGGACCTGAGACCTGAGCATCGGTTCTCTTTGCGGTCTCTACGATCTTCTCCGCTGCCTTATCGACAAGGTTGTGGTCATAGCCCTTGAGTCTGATTCTGATTTTTCCCTTTGCTGCCATTGTTTGCGCCTCCTTAATAATTGGCGGGCATTGCGCTTTTTCTTCAACGCCCCCGGGTGTTTCTTCGTTTCCCATTTTAAAAACCGGAAACGATATTTCCGGGTGTGAAGAAAGCAGTGCAATTTTCTGCATACCTCAAGCGTAGGTGCGAGGGAAACGCACCCCGTGCGGTAGGCAGACCTGTTTCGCCCGGTTTAAAATCGGACATACTCCGCAGAAATTCCCTGCCTCAGAGGGCAGCCACCTTCTGCATCATCGCATATCGGACGATATGGTTTTTGGGCATAACTGCCCCACTTCCCATAATCGTGCTTGTATATAATACCACAGAACCCCTTGTAATGCAAGGGTTTTTTAAGATTTTTTCAAACTTTTTCGTGCCCAAAATCAGCCGGCAATATGTTGGGTTTTTGGGCAAATTGCGAACAATATGCTGTATGCAACGCAAATACCCCCAATGTAAACTCCGGTTGCCGAATTGCAAGCTTCAATATGTAGACTGATATTTGGTCAAATTGTATAATGAGTGTGCAAGACGGGTTGACGAGTTAGAGTACCACCAAAAATATCTTGTAAGGAGCGTGATCCTCTTGAGTTGTTGTTATTAAGTAAATAAGTAAAACAAACTGCAAAATAACAGAACATCATTATTTTAAAAGATAAGGATTTTAAAAATGTTGAAAAAGACAATCTCCATTTTGACAATCATTGTAATTTTGATCTCCTGCTGCTCAACATCTTTTGCTTTTGCTGGCAAAAACGAACTCCCTCTCGAGTTTTCCTCCGAAATATCACTAATTTGTACAATTGACAATCCCGAATAACTCAAGTCTTGGATTCAAGATGATATTCCTTCAGATATATCCAACTCATATAAACTTGAAAAAGTCGAAATTTTTCAGTATAATAAATTAGAGCTTACATCAAGTACTTCATTGGTAGGTAATCAATCCACTATAGAACCCACCGCTATATTGTATGAAATTCGTAACGTCAGACATAGTCCGAATCAATTTTATTATGCAAACCAATATGATTCAGATTGGTTCTACGGGCCATGTGAAGTTTCCGAAACTTACACAAAAGAAGTTGAAACAAAAAGCAAGATGGATACAACTATAGGAAAGAGCACCGTTAAACTATCTGTCGGATACAGTCATTCAGAAAAATATACCGTATCAAAAACATTCAAAACATCCGTAGCCGCAGGGAAAGTTCTAAACATAAGAGTTCATGCCAATTTCGCAAGTGCTCAATTTGACATTTATAACAAATACAACGGAAATTTGGTCGAAAAAGACGCATGGATTGCCAAACCAGTAGGATTAGTTTTCTTGCAGTACACCTATAGCAAATAATCAAAGGAGTGTGATTTTATGAAATTTTCCGAGAAGCTACAAAAACTTCGCAAAGAGCGTGGCTGGTCGCAGGAGGAGCTTGCCGGAATGATAACCGTCTCACGGCAGGCAGTCTCAAAATGGGAGCTTGGTACAGCAGTGCCCGACACCGAAAACATTCTGCAACTCAGCGATCTGTTCGGAGTTTCCACCGACTATCTTATAAAGGATAGCTGTGAGAGTGACGAGGACATTCCGGCGGTAGTCCGCACAGCCGAAAAAGTCAGAGTCACTGAACGCCGTCGCCGCTACTTCACCACAGGCATAATCCTGCTTGTGCTCGGAATAATCACCGCAGGAGTGCTGTTCACCCTCTCACAGGTCATCGTATCAAAAACAAAAGTAATATACGAGCCGCAGGAGCAGATAGTCGAGATAACCCCCGACGGCACTACGCTCCAACACGATTCGGGACGCACGGTAACATCATACGAACCGACTTACGGTTTCATCCCCTTTTTGAACACTTACTATCTGCACTGGGTTCTTGCAATAGGTATCGTTCTGATAATTTCGGGGACAGTGTGTTTGATAAAACACAAACGGGCGTTTAAAAAATAAATCACCGCAGTTCACGGCACGAAACTGTGAACTGCGGTATTATTATATATGTATAGGCTTAGTCAAGCATACCGTGTGCCTTTGCATACTCATAGTATGCCTCAATGCTGCGGCGTCTCGGCTCGTCAACACTTGCACCGGCTCTGGTGACTGTTGTCATCGGGATGCCCTGAAGTCCGACGAGATACTTTGCACTTGCGTTGAAGCCGCTGTCAATAGCGTTATCAAGCAGAATTATCTCATTGAAGGTCTCTCTCGCCTTCTCGATATTCTTCTCGACAAAGAACTCATCATACATCTTGCGGAACAGGTTTGCGCCGCAGGAAGTGGGAGTTGCACAAACGCCTCTTGCGCCTGCAACATAGGCATCGAACAGCAGCGGAATGTTTGCCTGAAGAATTGCGGAATCACCCTGATAATCAATCTTATCCTTGATGCCCGCCATTGTGCAAGTGGTATCCTTTATTCCGTGGAATCTGCCGGTCTTTATAAGCTCGCCGTAAGCCTTGCCGGACATATTGTGCGGCTTAACGCCGGGGAACTCATAGAGAATTATCGGCAAAGTGGTGTTCTCTGCAAGCTCACTGAGATAATCAACTATTCTTCTGTCATCATCGCCGTAGCCCTTGGTGATAAACACAAGTCCATCAACACCGGTCTGCTCCATACGCTTAACCTCTTCAACCTGAGTGTGCCAGGTGGGTTCAAGGTTAGCTGTTGCAATGACCTCGGCAGAGCCTGAGTGCTTCGCCGCAATAGTGGCGCACTTCACTCTCTCCTCGGGAGTAAGTCTTGTCATCTCGGAGCTTCCGCAGACGGAGAACAGGTGGTGAGAGCCTCTCTCAACCTGCCACTCAACATAGCGCTCGTAAACAGCATAATCAATGGTTTTGTCTTCCTTGAACGGGGTGAGCAAAAGAGAATATACGCCTCTATAGCTCTCCGGATTGTCAGTAAACATAGTTACAACCTCCAAATTTTTTATCCGTCGCTGTTATATTACTCCTGTGAGACGGAAAAAGCAAGAGAAAAAGAGTAATTATAGCTTTTACTCTTGAAAAAATACAGGTTTTCTATATAATTATTAGTGTAGAATATATTACGCAAAAGGAGCAAATAAATGAAAAATCACACTATGGTCTGCCGCCTCGGCAAATTCCCCCAGCTCTCCAGAACGGTTTTCACCGCCGCTGACGGGCTTTCCTCCGATACAACAACCGCCCTGTGTTTCGGACTTGACGGAGCTTTATACGTCGGCACAGACAAGGGGCTTTCAAAAATAGTCGGTGACAAGATCTCGGCCGTTGACATCGGCATCAAAAACGCCCCGATTTCCATGTTATATTGCGGCAAAAACGGTCATCTATTTGTCGGCACGGGCAAAAAGCTGCTCGAGTTCAACGGCAAGAAGCTCGTCTCTCAGCGTGAATTTTCCTCCGACACAGTAAGCATGAAGCAGGACGGTGACGGAATCTCATGGCTGCTGACAAAGACCGTTCTCTACAGATTCCCCGACATGGCAAAGGACTTCGATCTCAAGATAGGTGTCCCCGGCAAGGGTAGCTGCATAGCGGTTGCCAACGATAACAAGGTCTATGTCGGCACAGAGGGCGAGGGACTTCACGCACTCGTCGGCAAGCGTTGGCATTGGTCAGAGCTTATGGAGAACATAACCGGCATACTCAGCGACTGCATCACCTGCCTCGACATCGACCCCGCAGGCAACATCTGGATAGGCACCGACAAGGGCGTTTGCGTCTATGACGACAACAGCTATTGGCTTGACCACTCCAACATTTCGGGACTTCCCACAGGCAAGATAACCGGCATGGCAACAAGCGATGACGGCAAGAGATATTTCACCACCGAGCAGGGTCTTATCATCCAGCACAACGGCAAGCTCTCATATTACGGCTATAAGCGCTGGCTGCCCGATATGCACGCAACCGATATAGTCCTCTCCCCCGACGGCAGCTTCTGCGTTTCGACAAAGGCAGGAATCAGCGTTTTCAGAACCGAGTGGATGACCCTCGAAGAAAAGGCGAAGAAGCTTCGTGCCATCACAGAGAAATACAATGTCCGCAAGGACGGCTATGTCTTGAGCAGAACCCTCGAGCATGAGGGCGTTGTGTCCGAGGACGAGGGATATATACTCTCTAGCGACAATGACGGACTCTGGACAGGAATTTATCTCGGAGCACTTTCCTTCGAGTATGCCTGCACAAAGGACGAAAAGGTGCGTGCCGATGCACGCCGTTCGCTCCTTGCTATGATAAAACTCACAGAGGTAAGCGGCATTGAGGGCTTCACCGCCCGTGCGCTCAGATACCCCGACGAGGTGGATTTCGGTACAGGTGCTCGCCACGAGTGGCACGCCGCAGTTGACAAGGACGGCAATGAGCTTGAGTGGCTCGGAGAGACCTCCTCGGATGAGATGGTCGGTCACTTCTACGCATATTCAAACTACTTTGATCTCGTTGCTGACGACGAGGAGAAAAAGCTGATAGCCGACACCGTGAGAAAAATTCTCGACCATATTCTCTCTCACAAGTTCAGACTTGTCGATACCGACGGCAAGCCCACCACTTGGGCAAACTGGGATCCCGATCTGCTCAATCACGACCACAAGTGGGTCTACGAAAAGGGCACAAATTCCCTTCAGATTCTCACCTTCCTCAAGGCAGGCTACCATATCACAGGTGACGAGCGTTATCAGAAGATGTTCGACTTCCTTGCAAACGACAAGCATTTTGCAATGAACCTCATGCAGTACAAGATACTTGACGGACATCTGCTGCACATTGACGACAACCACGATTTCCTCATGATCTCCCTGCTCATGCGCTACACCGAGGATGCCCGTCTGCGTTCGGTTTTCGCTATGGGTCTCAATCACCATTGGCAGGACGAAAAGGCAGAGCGCAACCCGTTCTTCAACTTCGTTTACGGCGTATGCACCGGCGAGCATTGCAATATTGAGGACGCAATAGACGACCTCACCGGTTATCCCATGGATCAGGTTCAGTGGACACTCTACAATAGCTGGCGTGAGCTTGACTGGGATATGAGACCCGTTGAGCTCGGCATGATTCCTCAGCTCTTCGAGCCCCTGCCGGCACACGAGAGAAGAATCACTCACAGCGACTCCAACCGTTTCATTGCCGACAGCGGCATTGCAGGTGAGGCAGAGCGTCTGTTCACAAAGTCGGACGATCCCACCGCATTCACAATGTTCCCCGGCACAGGTGACGATCACGGCATGAGCCTTATGTCCTGCACGAACTTCACACACGCCTACTGGTATGCAAGATACCATGGACTCATAGAAGAGGCCGAATAAGCTGCGTCTCACGAAAGGGCGTAAAATGAAAAGAAAGATTTTTGCTCTCCTGACTGTATTTTTATAGTTTTTCTCACTGCGTGGGTGCCGAACGGCACCCACGCAATCGCCTGCGGTGCAGCAGTCTTTGCAATTCTTAGTACACTGAACATATTGAGTGAAACGGAGACGAAAAGTAATGAGAAGAAAGCAAAATCAGCACCGTTGCTTCACAACCTGCGGAATAGTTGAAATTGACGGTAGAATTCTGCTTGTACGCCACACATACGGAACGGCAAAGGACAGAATCCTTTTGCCCGGCGGATATGTAAAACCCGATGAATTGCCCACATCTGCGGCAGAAAGAGAAATTTTCGAGGAAACGGCGGTTGTTGCAAGGACGAGGAATTTGTTTTGCGTACAGTTTAAAACGGATCAGTGGTGTACGGTGTTTACAATGGATTATGTTTGCGGTCAGCCTCAATCAGATGGCCATGAAAACAGCGAGGTGCTGTTATTGACAGTTGATGAGGCACTTGCCCGTGACGATATTACGAATATGAGCAGGGAGATACTCAAGTCCTATAAGCTCAAGGGCAGTGGATTGACTAAAAGCGAGTATATCGCAAAGTCATGTACAGGAAAAGACTACGCTCTTTTCGGTGCGTCTTTTCGTCGCTGACGGTTCTGAACTGCCCCAAATTTTGCGTTGCTTTTTGTATCTCGTTTTGAACTCTTGTACTTGCTCTTTTGTAAATCCAAATCTTTCAGCAATTTCTCGCAAGCTTATCCCTTGCTCCCAAAGTTCTATTATTTCTTTTTCGTATTGTTTTATATGTCTGTATTCTCTTGGCATACAATATCCCCCTATGGTAGTTTATTTTATTCTACCATAGGGGGGCTGTTTTTTATTGTCCGTTTTTACCGGACTTGTTCAAAATCTCGTCCGCTTTCACTTTTGCAGTTGTCATTTTACAGCACGTACAGTATTATGCAGAAGAAATGGGCAAGGCTGCCGAGAATCACGAAAATGTGGAACACCGAGTGCATATAGCGGTGATGAACGCCGAGGCCGTAGAGTATTGCGCCGAATGTATAGAGCAAGCCTCCCGCAACCAACAGTATGAATCCGCCGAGGCCGAGGGCGTGATAAGTCGGAACTATGGCGAAAATTATGCACCATCCCATTCCGATATAGCATATCATCGAAAAGACTCTGAATTTGCGAAGGTCTATTGCCGTCAGCGTTATTGCAAGTGCGGCAAGCGCCCAAACCACACCGAAAACTATCCAGCCGACCGCCCTGTTTATCTTCGTCAAACCGCAAATCGCTATGGGCGTATATGTTCCGACTATCAGGAAATACACCGTGCAATGGTCTATGACCTGCAAGACCTTTTTCGCTCTCTCTTTTCTAACTCCGTGATAGACACTCGACATTGTATAGAGCATTATCATCGACGCACCGTATACCAACGAGGTTATAACGCCCGACACGCTCCTGTGCAGAGCCGCAACGGTGACACAGGCTATCAGTATTATAACCGCAAAGCCTCCTCCAACAATGTGCGTTACCATATTAAAAATTTCTTCACCCCGAGTGTAATCGGGGAGCTGTCTGTCCGCAAGCTTTGTTCTCTTCATAAAAGTATCCTCCGAGTACAAAAATGTCCTCACAGTGCAAAATTGTACTGTAGTACAATTATATCACCTGTTTTGGGATTTTATACTCTTAAAGGAATAATTCTATATTTTTTTAAGACTCTCTTTCAAGCTATGCTTCAATGCCTGCTTTTTTGAGATTTTCAAGGTGCTCCTCGTAGGTATCCGCATAATAATACTTGGCGTTTTCATCGTGGCAGAAATAGAGATACGAGACATCCGCAGGCGAAAGCGCCGCATTTATGGTGCGAGTGCCCGGATTACAAATAGGCCCTGCCGGAAGTCCGGAGCATTTATACATATTATATAGGCTGTTATAGCGATTTATGTCACCCGAGATATACGGCTTGACACTGCGCTCGATATAATAGATTCCCGAATCCATTTGAAGCTTCATGCCTGCCTTGAGCCTGTTATATATAACTGCGGCGATCTTCGATACCTCATTGGGATTTGCGCCCTCTTTTTCGATTATGGATGCCACGGTCAGTATCTCATCCATGGAATAGCCCATCGCCATCGCCTTGGCACGGTCTGTCGAGGTGATATACTTCTCCCCCACTCGCAGGAATCTGCCGATAGCGTCCTGCGGCTTTTCGTTTTTGTAAAACTCATAGGTCTCGGGATAGAGATACCCCTCGAGCTTGAAGGCACGGGTATTTGACGGGCGTGCGGCTATGAGTGAATAATAGCTGTAGTCATAGCTCTCGGCGGTTTTCATCAGCTCATCAAATGAACACACGCCGTTTGCCTCGAGCTTTTTAAATATCTGCACAAGGGTCATACCCTCACTAAGCGTTACACGGACTGTTTCACGCCCTGCCGATGAAATATTCTGCTCTTGGCTTTCGATCGATACGGCAGACGTGTCGTGGTCATCGGCAAGAGTACCGCCGTCGTTCGGCAAGGGACTATTCGGCATATCCACAAGCGTCTCCCCATCGGCAAGCACCGTATTCTGAACGCCGCCATCCGCCGCAGCGGTTTCGTCTGTATCTTCATTTTTCTTGCACGCCGCAAAGCTCAATAGCATAACAACCGATAAAAGCAGGCAGAACATTTTTCTGGCTTTTTTCATAATATCACTCCTTTTAGAGGATTATATTACTTTCAAAAGTCATTGTCAATGTCACACGAACGCTGTCATTCCACGGCATAATTGCGGAATTGTTGCGGTTTTGGGCAGCTTTATATGTTGATTGTACGGCTCAAGAGTGATATAATACGGCGGTAGCAAAATCACGGAGGGAACGAAATGCTGGTAAAGAACAAGAAATTTTACAAAGACTTTTTCTCGATGACACTCACCATCGCCCTGCAAAACCTCATTGTTTACGGTGTAAACCTCGCTGACAACATAATGCTCGGCGCTTACAGCGAGACTGCATTGAGCGGCGTTGCAATAGCAAATCAGGTGCAGTTTCTTTTGCAGATGATAGTCACCGGTGCCGCATCGGGCATGGGCGTTATCATCTCGCAATATTGGGGCAAGCGTGAGGTAGAGCCGATAAAGCGTGTTTTCGCAGTCGGATTTTGGATAAGCCTTGCACTTAGCTTCGTTATGTCGGTAATAGTGTGGTTCTTCCCACAGGGTGTTATGGGACTGCTGACAAATGAACAAGCCATAATTCCATCCGGCGTAGACTATCTGAAAATAATGGTATTTTCTTATCTGATGTTCTCTGTGTCAAACTCGTTACTCGGAGTTATGAGGAGCGTCGAGACGGTCAGAATAGGCTTTTACATCTCGCTTGCGACACTCGTGATAAATGTCTGTCTCAACTACACGCTCATCTACGGTAATTTCGGCGCACCCGAGCTCGGTGTAAAGGGTGCGGCATATGCCACGCTCACATCGAGAGTAGTCGAGTTTATAGCAAGCGTACTCTACTGCCGCTTCATCGACAAAAAGCTGAAGCTCAGGTTAAAGGACATTTTCATACTCAAAAAGAGTTACATTCGTGACTTCTGCAAGTCAGGCGTACCGCTCCTGCTCTCAAATACCTCGTGGGGAATCGCAATGTCCGTCCAGGGTGCTATTCTCGGCAGACTAGGTGCCGCCGGAATTGCCGCATCGAGCATAGCGCAGACACTGTTCCAATGCACCTCGGTCGTCGCATACGCAACAGGTGATGCCGCCCGTGTCATGACGGGAATGGCAGTCGGAGAGGGCGACATGAAGAAGGTCAAAAGCGGCACAAAGACCATGCAGCTTTTGTTTGTAGTAATCGGAATAATCACTTCTGCGGTGCTGTTTGCCGTGAGAACTCCGATAATTTCCATCTACGACACCTCACCCGAAACAGAAAGGCTTGCCAACACCTTTGTGCTGATTCTCTGCGTAACCGCCATTGGCACAGCCTACGAGATGCCGTCTTTGACGGGAATAGTCTCTGGCGGCGGAGACACGAAATTTGTCTTTTTTAACGACATTGTATTTATGTGGTGCATAGTTCTGCCGCTCTCCGCACTCTCGGCATTCTATTTCAAATTTCCGCCCACCGTCACCTTTGCCCTGCTCAAGGCAGACCAGATCTTAAAATGCTTCGTGGCACTGGTGAAAGTAAACCGCTTCAAATGGGTCAGGGTGCTGACAAGATAAAAAAGTCATCCTCCGTATGTCAAGTCATACGGAGGAATTTTTGTATAAAACGGCAGTACACCGCAAGGATGCACTGCCGCCGTACTGCTTATTTTCAGAAAAGCTGTCCCTCGAGTTTTAACTTTCTCTTCGGTGAAAAGAGCCTGTCAAATTCTTCAGCCTCATCCTCGTTGACAAAATAGCATTGGGGCGGTGTATATTCGCCCTGAGCACCGTCAAGATAGCCGGGAATCAGCTCATTGCACAGAAAGAACGATGAATCCATATCCTCGGGCAAACTGTGATAGCGGATACCGAAATTGCTTGCAAATGTGAATCCGCTTTTGCCGTAGAAACCAATGTTGCCCTCAAGGCACACTGCACCGAATCCGAGCAGCTTTGCCTTTTCAAGGGAATAGTCCAAAAGCTCTTTGCCAAATCCCCGTCCCTGAAGCTCGGGTAAGATACAGATAGGCCCCATTGCCAAAATCGGGACTGTTCTGCCGTCATCCGCTTTAACAGACGCTTTGACAAACACATTTTGTCCAACGAGCCTGCCGTCTTTCTCCATAACAAAATTCAGTTCGGAGACAAAGTCGGGAAAATTTCGCTGTTGATTCAGAACATAATGTTCCATGCACCCCGGACGGTAAACATTCCAGAATGCCTCTCTGACAAGATTTTCGGTCGCCCGTTGTTCTTCTTTTTTCTCCGGACGGATTATACAGTCATTTTTATTCATTATTTTTTCCTCCTGATGATTGTCGACCGCAATACAGGGAGGTTTGGCGAGATCGTATTTACGCAAACCTCCCGGTCAGCCTACAATCTCCAAGGTGTTGTTTTTTATCAAACAGCAATCTCCTAAAAAATACTTATAATCAAGCCTTGCGGCAGATTATCTTAATAAAAATCATCGGTCTATCACGCCACGCTCAATGAGGAATCTCTCTGTCAGCTCTGCCGCATATGCGACAAGGTCGGGGCAGGGGCGTTTTTTATAGTCAGCAGTGTTGCGAGGCTCGGGGTCGGGGCCGGGCTGAGTTTTGACCGAGCTTAAAAGCTCACGGCAGATTATCGATCCCTCGCTCGCCTTAAAACTCTCGGCAAGCTCACGCACATCCGAGTAGAGCTTTTTCTTTGCCTCGGGGTCATCGGGGTCACTGTATCCCAAAAACAGACCGAGTGTCATGAACATTCCGCTCACGCCACCGCAGACCTCTCTCATTCTGCCCATACCGCCGCCGAAAGGTGCAGCAAGCCGCAATGCGGTTTTCATATCAAGTCCTGCATCTTCGGCAAATGCACCGAGCACCGCCTGCGAGCAGTTATAACCCTCGTTGAACAGATCCCTTGCCTTTTGTGCACGGTCGCTCATATTATCGCTCCTCAGTTCTTCTCGCCTCTGTAGGACTCGGCTATTCTCTGTCTCGCATCTCTGACCTCGTTTATGCTCGTGACAAGCACCTTATCGGCATTCCTGAGCACGCCGTCGGCAAAGCTGCTTGCCGCCTCACGCATATCCGCAGACCACTTTTTGGCTCTTGCAAGCGTCTCGCTCGACTCGGCGTTTGCCTTATTGACTATATCCTCAGCCTGATGCGTTGCATTTGCAAGCACCTCCTCCGCTCTCGCAACTGCGGCAGAAACACGCTCATTTGCTTCATTTTGCGAGTTGAGCTTGAGTTGAGATGCGGCAGCCTTCGCCTGTGCGGTTATCTCGTGTTCATCGAGCAACCTTTCCGCCGTCTGCTGTGCCTTATCGATTATTGCGGCGGCATCGGCATTTGCCTTTGCAACGGTCTGCTCGGCATATTTATTCGCATCGTCAACAGTCTTTTGGGCAGTTGTATTGGCGGCGGCGAGAACCTGCTCACTCTTTGCCTCCGTCTTTGAAAAAAGCTCCTGCGACTTCTGCTGTGCCCTTGAAACCGAAGCGGCGGCTGTCGCCTTTGCGGTCTCTATTATTTTGTTGCGGTCGGAAACTATAGCGTTTGCCTGCTCGACCACCTCGGGAATCAGCTCACGCAAATTCTCAACGCACTCGAGAATTTCATCAGCGTTGACCATCGTTTTCTTGGAAAGCGAAATTTTAGTGCCGTTCGCAAGTATCTCCTCAATTTGTGCAAGGAGGGATTCTATCGTCATCTCAACGAGCTCCTTTCTTTTATTCTCTTAATTATATCATCCAGCACCTCAGCCGGAACAAAATCCGAAATATCTCCGCCGAACTCGCACACCTGCTTGACAACGCTCGAGGAGAGGTACATATAGTCCGAATTTGCCGTGATGAATACCGTCTCAACATCGGGGCTCAGTTTTTTATTTGTAAGTGCCTGCTGGAACTCATAGTCAAAGTCCGAAACTGCTCGAAGTCCCTTGACTATTGCAACTGCGCCCTTTTCCTTGGCATATTCGGCAAGAAGCCCCTCGTGCATATCAACATAAACGTTGTCCATATCCTTGACGCAACGGTTGATAAGCTCCACACGCTCTATGGCAGTGAAATACGAATTCGGCTTGTGATAATTGTGCATGACAACTACAATAACCTTGTCAAACATACTCGCCGTGCGGCGGATAATATCAAGGTGACCCTTCGTGACAGGGTCGAAGCTTCCGGGGCATATAGCTATCTTCATACCTGTGCGCTCTCCTTTCGATAGACGGTAATCTTTATCTTGCCGTAGCGGTAGTTACGGTAAAATTTAAGCTCACCGAACTGCTCGGGCAGCTCCGTATCGAGGGGAGTTTCACATATTACCGAGCCGCCGTAGGTCACCTTGTCGCTGAGTATTTTCAACGAATCGACAACAAGATTGCTCGCATAGGGCGGATCGAGAAACACAATATCAAAACGGTCTCTGCTCAAGGACAGATACGACTTAGCATCGGTCTGCACGACCTTTGCCCTGTCAGCAAGCTTGGTGTGCTCAAGATTGTATTTGACGGTGCTCAGCGAATCCTTGGACATATCGACAAACACTGCCGACTCCGCTCCTCTGCTGAGTGCCTCAATTCCGAGCTGACCTGAGCCTGCGAACAGGTCGAGCACTCTTCTGCCCTCTATCTCGAACTGAATTATGCTGAATATCGCCTCTTTAACACGGTCGGTAGTCGGGCGTACATCCTCGCCCTCAAGTGTTCTGAGCACTCTGCCTCTTGCACTTCCTGTTATAACTCTCATATCATCAATCCTCAAATCGGTTTTATTTTACATCTATATACATATTATTACACCATTTTGCACGCCTGTCAATAATTTTACCCATGCAAGGCATCGTATATCGCCTGTGCCGTGGAATCGGATATGCCCGAGACTTTTTTAAGCTCCGTAACCTCGGCATTTCTGATTGCGGTTATAGTTTTGAAATGCCTGAGCAGAGACTTTGCCCTTGTCGGGCCGACACCGGGAATATCCGTCAGAGTGCTCGAAAGTGCGGATGCCTTATGCTTTTGCCTGTGATAAGTCACGGCAAAGCGGTGAACCTCCTCCTGTATATCAGCGACAAGCGTAAACGCACGGCGTTTTGAGCTGAGTGCTATCTCACCGCCGGACATCGCTATGGCACGGGTGCGGTGACTGCCGTCCTTAACCATACCGAACAGCGGAATATCGGAAAGTCCGTGCTTTTTTAGTATCGGCTCAACCGCCGAAACCTGTCCCTTGCCGCCGTCGAGCAGTATGAGGTCGGGAAGCCGTCCGAAGCCCTCTCCGCTCTCCTTTTCCTCCTCGTAGCGTGTCAGCCTGCGGTCGAGTACCTCTGCCATGGAGGCATAGTCATCCTGTCCCGTAAAGCCCTTTATCACAAATCGTCGGTAGCCACGCCTATATGGTTCGCCGTTTCTGAACACTACCATGCCCGCAACATTGTCGCTGCCTGCGGTGTGAGATATATCATATGCCTCTATAAACTCGGGGGCGGCGTTAAGTCCCAAAAGGCCTGCGAGCTCGTCGAGTGCGGCGGTCTTTTTGCCCGAGGTGCCGGTAAGCGGTGCAAGATACTGAGCGGCATTCGAGCGGCACATATCAAACAGCTTTTTCTGCTCACCTGCGGTGTTGTGAGAGATTATGACATTCTTGCCCTTCTTCTCACTGAGCCATCGGCGCAGTAATTCACTCTCGGCTATCTCACCCTCAACGGATATTCGCTTCGGCACAAAATCTCTTATAAGATAAAAGCTCCGAATCAGCTCACTGAGTGCCTCGGCAGTGTCGTCGGGAACATCGGTGATGAAATTCTCGCTGTCATAAAGCCTGCCGTCCGCAAATCGCAACACGGACAGGCACGCTTTTCCCGAAGAATTTGCACCTGTTACAAGTGCAAACACATCCTGTTCACGCACATCCGCCGACATAACTTTCTGCTTACCGCCGAGCCGTTTTATCGCCGCTATTCTGTCACGAAGCCGAGCCGCCTTTTCAAACTCAAGATTTTCGGCGGCCTCCGCCATTCTCCTCTCGAGATCGGCAAGTGCCTTTGTCCCCCCGTCCTTTATAAACGCAAGAGCATCCTCGACTGCTTCATCATATTGAGAAAACGGCACCTTTCCGCTACACACTCCGCAGCACTGCCCGATAAAATAATTGAGGCACGGGCGACCCTTTCCGAAATCTCGGGGAAACACCTTGTTGCACTGCGGCAGACGGAAAATTTTCTTTGCCTCGTCAACCGTATTTCGTGCGGCAAAGGAGCTGACAAACGGGCCTATATACTTTGCCCCATCGTCCTCACGCTGAAGCACCGAATATATGTTTCTCCACTTTCCCGTGGTGACCTTGATATATGAATACCCCTTATCATCCTTCAAAAGGATATTATACTTGGGCATATGCTGCTTGATGAGACTGCACTCGAGGACGAGAGCTTCAAACTCGCTGTCGGTGAGAATGACATCGAAATCATTGACATTTTCCACCATTTTACGCACCTTGACGGTGTGATTGGTCGGTGAGCCGAAATACTGGCTGACACGGTTCTTGAGTGCCTTCGCTTTGCCGACATATATTATCTCGCCGTGGCTGTTCTTCATCAGATATACACCGGGAGTCAGCGGTAGCTGCATCGCCTTTTTTCGCAGTTGCTTGAGCTTGGGATTCATATTCTCACCTCTTTTCAAGTATTATACTACAAAACGCCCCTGCCGTTCAATATATTGAAAAAATTAGAATTTGCAACAAAATTCCGTAACAATTCGCTGATAATATGAAAGTGAGGGCTACTGTCCTTGAAAGGATGAGAGAAGATGAAAACTATAGGAAACATAATCTGGTTTATTGCAGGCGGATTCGTGGCGGCTTTGCTGTGGCTTTTGAGCGGAGTGCTATGTTACATAACAATTATAGGCATACCGCTTGGCAAGCAATGCTTTAAATTTGCACGCCTGTGTGCCGCACCGTTCGGCAAGGAGATAAAATGGGGCGGCGGTGCGCCGAGCCTTATCGCCAACCTTCTCTGGATACTCCTGCTCGGCTGGGAAAACGCCGCATACTGTGCCGCAATGGGTATTCTCTGCTGCTGCACTATAATCGGTATTCCCCTCGGACTGCAATACTTCAAATTGGCAAAGCTTGCATTTATGCCGTTCGGAACTCAAGTGGTGAGCTGATAATATGAAAAAAAGGCGAAAGAAAATCATCATCTCGGTCTTTGCCGCAGTCGTTTTGCTTGCGGTAGCCTTCGGCATTGTGATGCAAAGCGTCAAGGTCGATGTTTGCATCGACCCGGGGCATGGCGGAGACGACCCGGGCGCTCAATATGATGGCAGAAGTGAAAAGGATGACAATCTTGTCCTCGCACTTCTCGTTGCGGAAAAGCTCGAGAAACGGGGCGTTAAGGTCTGTCTCACTCGTGATGAGGATAAATTCATAAGTCTTGCCGCTCGGTGTCAAACTGCGAATTTTCGCAGAGCACGGCTTTTTGTTGCCCTGCATCGAAACAGTGCCGAGGGTGCTCACGGTGTTGAATATTGGGTACATTCCGATGCACCGAGTGCAGATACATTGCTCGCCAAAAATATCTGCGATATGCTCGCTCCGACCGAAATATCCGAAAACAGAGGCGTAAAATTCGGCTTTGCCCGTGCGGACGGTGAGAACTATTTTATCAACAGTCACACGAATATGCCCAGCTGTCTTGCCGAGATAGGCTTCATTACAGACGAAGAGGACAACAGGCTGTTTGACGACAATCTTGACGCATACGCCGAGGCGATAGCCGACGGAATTGCAAAGACATTAAACGAAATATAAACAAAGAAAGCACCGCAGGTTTCGGTTTTGTCCGAAGCCTGCGGTGTCGGTTTATTCTGTTTCAAGCCGCCGTCGTCTCGGTTGACTCGGTGCTGTCCGCCGTCTCGGCCTGAGACACGGGAGCCTCTGTCTGCGGAGCCTCCGTCGTCTTGGGGACTTCGGTTTCGGCAGTCTCGGGTGCATCGGTGTTCTGTATTGCGCTGATGAAATATCCGTCGTCGCTCACTCTGAGCGTTATCTTGAGATACTTGCTCGGAGTAGGCTCGATATAGTTGCCGTGCTCATCCTGCTCCCAACCATCACCGCTGATGCAGCCGACAGTGAGAATCACAGAATCGCCCTTCTTCTGCTGTGAAACAACTCGGGGAATGAAGGTGGGCATAACACCGGTGAGCGGCACGATATACGCCTGCCTCGCCTCGTCGTATGTGAAGGTGTAGGTTCCTCCGTCAACAGTACTGTGGACGGGCTTTGTGTCCGTTCCGAAAAGCTTGGCAAACTGCTTTTCGACATCACCCTGCGGCACGATAACGCCCGACACATCGCCCTCGGCATACTCATAAGAATCAATATCAATGTCACTCTTCATAAGCGACCAAATCGTTGCATCAATGAGCTGGCTCATCTTCGCCTGACTTACATCGTCAAACGGGTCGGGGTCATTCATTATGACAGGTGACAGGAAGGTTTCATATTTTTGGAATTTTTCGCTGTTGTCGGTAAGACTGCCTATACCGTTTATCGCAAGTATAATAACGGTCACAAGACCTATTACGGCAAGGATAACCACGGTCAGACCGAGCGGAAACGCCCATTTCTTTTTACCCTGTGCGGTGGTGTTAGTGTTGCTCATTGCAGTTCCTCCTTCAGGTTATCAGCGTATCTGACCGGAGCCGTAGACAACATATTTCTCCGAGGTCAGATTATTGAGTCCCAGCGGCCCTCTTGCGTGGAGCTTCTGGGTGGATATTCCTATTTCCGCACCGAATCCGAATTCGCCGCCGTCGGTGAATCGGGTCGAGGCATTCACATAAACAGCCGCAGAGTCAACCTCATTGAGGAACTTCTGCGCTCTCGAATAATCGTCGGTGACTATGCACTCACTGTGTCCCGTGCTGTATTTTGCAATATGCGCTATCGCCTCGTCAATATCGGAAACGGTTTTTATGCTTACCTTATAATCAAGGTACTCTCTGCCCCAATCATCTTCGGTTGCGGGCTTTGCAAAGTCGAGCACCTCGCAAACCACATCGTCGCCGTAAATTTCGACATTCTTCTCATTGAGCTTGCCTGCAACGGCAACAAGTGCTTTTTCCGCCACAGCCTTGTGTATAAGCAAGCTCTCACAGGCATTGCAGACAGACGGGCGTGAGGCTTTGGCGTTAAAAACAATATCAGCCGCCATATCAATATCCGCAAACTCGTCAATATACACGTGGCAGTTGCCCGAGCCTGTCTCTATGACCGGCACAGTCGAGTTCTCGACTACGCTTTTTATCAATCCTGCGCCGCCTCTCGGTATGAGCACATCGACAAAGCCGTTCAGCTTCATCAACTCGTTTGCGCTGTCCCTCGAGGTATCCTCAATAAGATTTATCACATCCGCAGGCAGTCCGACACTTTCAACCGCCGTTCTCATAAGCTCGGCAACGGCTGTATTTGAGCGGATAGCCTCCTTTCCGCCCCTGAGAATAACGGCGTTGCCTGCCTTCAGACACAGTGCCGCCGCATCGGAGGTCACATTCGGCCTCGCTTCGTAGATTATTCCGATAACGCCGAGCGGAACGGTGACCTTTTCGATTCTCATGCCGTTGGGTCTCGTAGTGCCCGAGAGCACTCTGCCCACGGGGTCGGGCATCGACTTAACATCGTCAACGCCCTTTGCCATACCCTCTATGCGTTCCTCGGTAAGGGTCAGACGGTCGATCATCGACTCCGCCATACCGTTTGCACGGGCGGATTCTATATCGAGGCTGTTTGCCTCGAGTATTTTTTTCACATTCTCTCTGAGCGCCGCAGCTATTGCGGCAAGTGCCTCGTCACGCTTTGCACCGCCAACACGGGCAAGCTCACGCTGTGCCTGCTTTGCGCCCTTGGCTATTGATAAAACGGTTTTCGTTTCCATGGAAACGCTCCCTTCTTATTCCTTTGCTTTAAAATATGTGCCTATCTGTCTGCCGTCGAGCAGACGGTAAATATCCTCGGGCTGAGAGCCGTTCATAATGACGGTATCTATTCCCGCATCGGTAGCTATCTGAGCCGCATGGAGCTTTGTCACCATACCGCCCGTGCCACGGGTGCTGCCCTTGGTATCGGCTATCGCCATAATTTCATCTGTTATGTTTTCAACAATAGGTATGAGATATGCACTCTCGTCCTCACGGGGATTGCCGCTGTAAAGCCCATCTATATCGGTGAGTATCACAAGCGCATCTGCACCGACAAGCTTTGCCACCATTGCGGACAGCGTGTCGTTGTCACCGAAAACTATTTCTTCAACGGCTATGCTGTCGTTCTCATTGACTACGGGAATAGCTCCGAATTCAAACAGCTTTTCAAATGAATTGCTCAAATTCGTTCTGCGCTCGTCATTCTCAAAGTCGCTTCGGGTTATCAAGAGCTGACCTATCGTGTTGCCGTATTCCGAGAACAGCTTGTCATACATAAACATCAGCTCACACTGACCCACGGTTGCGACAGCCTGACGGCTCGGGACATCCTTGGGTCTTGAGGCAAGACCCAGCTTGCCGACTCCGACCGAGATTGCCGCCGAGGTAACAAGCACGACCTCGGTGCCGGAATTTCTCAAATCGGATATGACCTGTGCGAGCTTATCCATTCTGCGAAGATTGACCTTGCCTGTCTCATATGTCAAGGTGGAGGTTCCCACCTTTAAAACTATTCTTTTTGCGTCCTTTATACCTTTCATCTTCTCTTCCCTTTCACAGAAGCCTGTATATACATTATAAATTATATCATTATTTTTTGCCGCTGACAACCTTATTATAGAACTTCGTGCCGGCAGTTTTGCCCACAGCACAGATACAAGCCTGCGAAAGCGACGAAAAAGAGCGAGAAAGCTCTTTTATCTCATCGAGCTTTACATTTCTTATTCTTTCTTCAAGCTCTTTTTCGCTGATAGCACCGCCGAGCAGCAGTTCACCCGTGCCGTAGCGTGCCGCCCGTGCCGAGCTTGATTCGAGCGACATAATAAGTCCCGAAAGATAATGCTCCCTCGCAAGCTCCAGCTCTTCTGCCGTTACAGTCTGCGGGAACTCATGCAAGACTTCAGCCGCGCTGAGCACCGCCTTTTTCTCCGAGCGGCGTGAAACGCCCATGCTCACAGCAAATATTCCGCCGCTGAGATACGAGGATGCCGACGCATCAACAGAATACACAAGTCCCTGCTCCTCACGCAGTCTGCGGAAAAGCCGTGATGACACCGAGCCGCCGAGCATCGAAGCTATCAGCTGACAGGCAAAACGACTGTCCGAGCGAAGCCCCGGAGCCGGAAAGCCGATAATTATCTGATTCTGCTCGGTTCTTTTTTTGAATGTATGCACGCCTGAATAAAAGCGTGCATCGGGGAATCCGATCTCACGGCGATCGCACTCCGAACCCGAGAAATATTTTTCGCAAATATTCTTCACCTTATCCCTGTCAAAATTGCCGCAGAAGCAAGCCACAGTCGAACAGGGAGAATAGAACCTCTGCATATAGGCTCTGAGCTTATCCGAAGTCATAGTCTTCACCGACTCACGGGTGCCGAGGATATTTTTGCCGAGCCTGCTCTCGGGAAACGCCACAAGATAGAACAGATCCGCACAAAGATCTGCAGGATTCGACTCATACATGGCGATCTCCTCGCACACAACGCCCTTTTCAAGTTCAAGCTCCTTAGGGTCAAGCTTGGGCGAAGTGACCATATCGGCTATAAGCTCAAGTGCTTTCGGCACATCGCCGCCGAGCACTCGGGTGTAAAAACAGGTACATTCTTTATCTGTATAAGCGTTTAACTCGCCTCCCATTCTGTCCGAAATATCGGCAATATCGGCAGAAGAATAGTGCTCGCTGCCTTTAAAGACCATATGCTCTATGAAATGCGAAATCCCCATATTTTCGTCGTTTTCACAGCATGAGCCACTGCCGACCCACACGCCGAACGAACAGCTTTTGGCACGCTCATCATAGTCAAAAAGCAACCGGAAGCCATTATCAAATGTAATTTTCTCATATTCGGGCATAATCAAAACCCCTTAAATAATATACAAGTCACATTATACTCCCTATGACATAAATTTTCAACACATCAAAAATCACAAAACGGAGATGCCGCAAAAGCATCTCCGTTGCGATTTAATTTGTGTTTATCAAAGCTTCTTGTTGCTCATGCCCACTTCCATCTGAGCCTTTGCAAGTCTCTCAAGAGCGTCCATGTCTCCGGAGGTTGCTTCCTTTGACATAGCCTCTCTTCTCTCAAGAAGCTCCTCGTACATCTTTTCCTTCTTCTTATCCGTCAGATCATAGAAGAGCATCGGGATAATACCGAGCGAGGTGGTGATGAACGGAACTATCGAATACATTGCAAACAGACCGAACTTTGTGTCATCCGACTGTGCAGTACCTCTGACATATCTTGTCAGATCGTAGCCGATGAGCTGTTTTATCCAGGTTGAAATATAGCTGCTGAATATACCTGCAAGCTTCTTTGCAAGTCCCTGAGCAACGCTCGTCATACCCTCGGTACGGTAGCCGTTCTTCCACTCGCAGTAGTCCATAGCCTCGTTGTACATCTCTGTCGGGATAACGCTCTTTACTCCGTAGAACAGCATGAATATGGTTTCCCAAAGTGTTAGCGCAATTCCCATGGGAACAACCTTCTTATAAAGGCCGTTCTTCTTACCGCCTATACATCCGACGAAGAACACGGGAACAAGCAGAATGTCACCGATATATCTACTCATAATATACAGGAAGCGGCTCGAGAAGTGCCGTCTGAACCACGGAACCATGAGGTAGCTGAAGGGGTTAATGATAGCGCCGGGGATACCGGTAATCAGACCCAGTGAAGCGAAGTTCAAAACATCAATGAAGTAGTCCGACTTACTTCCGCCGACCGAGAAGCTGCTCAAGGTCTGAGACAGGGTCATAAGAAGTATGGGCTTGTTATTGATAATTGACTTGATACCCGCTCGAATACTCGGGCGTTCAACGGACTGCATGACTCTTTCCTTACAAATAATGAAGAACCACAGTGCACCTGCACCTGCGACAACGGCTGTGAAAATACCCATTCCGACGAACGTGCCCTGGAGAGTGAGATTTACTTTTTTTCTGCCGATGAGGTCAAGAAGGATCGTCATTATCTGCTCGGGGAGCTGTTCTCCCAGTGCACCCGAGACATAGCTTGCGATGGTTATAAGTCTCGTTCTGTCCACAGGGTGCGGAGTAATAGTCGCACGGATACCCGTCTGTGCTATTCCTCGGAACGTGCCTGCGCCTTCACGCACAACCATCAAAATCAGGTAGCCCAGGAACTTCCAAATATCGTTCTGCCCTCTGCCTGCAAAGATTATCGGCATGAGCCAGTAGATACAGGTGCCCAGTGTTCCGGGTATACCCAGGGCGACAAGATAGGGCTTAAATTTACCCCATCTGGTTCTCGTCTTATCAACTATTGCGCCGAAAAGCACATCGTTGATGACATCCCAAATACCATTGATGAGATTCGCTATTCGCTGGTATCTCAAGCTGATCTGAAGAATGTTGGTGATGAAACGACCCGAATACTTGTCGATATTGAAGCTCTGCGACATATCGTAGACGATATATGCGACAGTCTCTTTTGTACCGACATAGCGTCTGTTTTGGAAAACATATCCGGAATTTCCGCCGGAGCCGTTGCCGTCCGAAGACTGAACCTTGGTTTTTTCTTCGGTTGCCAAAGCATTACCTCCTGTCAATTTCTTTGCCGTGATACCGCATCAGGCGGCATTGAACGGGCACGGCAAACCCGATAAATCACTTTTTCTTTGAAAACAGAGGACGAACAGGATGAATCGTCTTGTAAAAAGAACAGTCCTCTCTGACCATATCAACAGAATCGATGTTATATTCCGCCAGCACCTTTCGCCAGCGTTTCTTCATCCCTCTGTCATATTTAACGGGCACAAAGCCCTCGGTAAGATAGCTCTTGACCGCACCCTTGCGCCACTCGTCCGTGGTGAGATATATGTAGTCAACACCCTTTTCGCTGAGAATACGAACAGCAGCATTGTTGAGATACTTGACAAGTCCCTTGCCTCTCCACTCCGTTTTCATTCCGACCATATGCAGCTCGCCGCAGTTTTTTTCGGAATGATAAATGGCTGCCGCCGTTGCAACGTGCTCGCCACCGCAGTCGAGGAAAAGCACATCCTCATAGAGATTAAGATCCTCGTGCTTCAAAATGGTATTTGCGAATCTATCCTCGCCTTTAACACCCTCGGCTATAAGTCCGTCCTTGCAGCAGGCAATCCACTCCTGCATATCCTCATCACATGAATATCTTGATATAGAAAAGCCTTCGGGCAGCTGCATCTCACGGATAGGTGTGCCCTTGAGCCAATACATTTTTAACTGTGCCACGATTTATTCACCTTTTTTGCAATTCGCTTTGCAAACTTCAATATTTTTACTTTTGAATTATATCACACCGTTTAGGCATTTGCAACAGTTTTATAAAAAAAATGCGGCGCAATATGTATATTTTATTCGATATTTCAAAGGCTCTGCCACCTCCGAAAAATATGAAACTTTTAGAGTCAATTAAAGAAAAAGCATCCGTATGACTAAGCACACGGATGCTCGGTTTTCTTAACTTAAAGCTTACAGATCTCTATGGCTTGCGCCTATCTCCATCTGAGCCTTTGCGAGTCTTTCAAGTGCTTCAAGGTCGCCGGAGGTTGCCTCCTTGGACATCGTAGCTCTTCTCTCAAGAAGCTCCTCGTACATCTTCTCCTTCTTCTTATCCGTCAGATCATAGAAGAGCATCGGGATAATACCGAGTGAGGTGGTGATGAACGGGATGATGGTGAACATTGCGAACAGACCGAACTTTGTGCTGTCGGACTGTGCGGTTCCTCTGGTGTAAGCAGTCAGATCGTAGCCGATAAGCTGTTTGATGAACAGCGAAATGTATCCGCTGACGATGGTTGAAAGCTTCTGGGCAAGGCCCTGAGCAACGCTCGTCATGCCCTCGGTACGATAGCCGTTCTTCCATTCGCAGTAGTCCATAGCCTCGTTGTACATCTCGGTCGGGATGACCTTACGCACACCGTAGAATACCATAAACAGGCTCTCCCAAAGTGTGAGGGCGATAGCCATGGGAACGACCCTCTTGTAAAGACCGTTCTTTTTGCCGCCTATGCAGCCGACAAAGAACACCGGCACAAGCAAAATGTCTCCGACATATGTACCCATAATATACAGGAAACGGCTCGAGAAGTGACGTCTGAACCACGGGACTATAGCATAGCTTATCGGGTTAATGACAGCGCCGGGGATACCGGTGATTATGCTCAGTGACGCAAAGTTCAGAACATCTATAAGATAGTCCGACTTGCTTCCGCTGACCGAGAAGCCGCTGAGCATCTTGGAAAGCGTCATAAGAAGGATGGGCTTGTTGTTGATAATGGACTTGATACCCGCTCGAATACTCGGACGCTCAACAGACTGCATAACTCTTTCCTTACAAATAAGGAAGAACCACAGTGCGCCTGCGCCTGCGACAACGGCTGTGAAGATACCCATTCCGACGAATGTACCCTGGAGGGTGAGGTTTATCTTCTTTCTGCCGATAAGGTCAAGGAGAACCGTCATTATCTGCTCGGGAAGCTTTTCTCCGAGGAAGCCGGAGGCAAAGTTTGCCAAAGTGATTATTCTCGTTCTGTCAACAGGGTGCGGAGTAATGGTGGACTGGATACCCTTTTGTGCTATGTCACGGAAGGTGCTCGCACCCTCACGAACGACCATGAGCAACAAATATCCGAGGAATTTCCAGATATCATTCTCGCCTCTGCCTGCAAAGAATATCGGCAAAAGCCAATAGATGCAGGTACCGATAGTTCCGGGAATACCGAGCGCAACAAGATAGGGCTTGAACTTACCCCATCTGGTTCTCGTCTTATCAACGATTGCGCCGAAAAGCACGTCGTTGATGACATCCCAGATACCGTTGATAATGTTTGCTATACGCTGGAACTTCAGGCTGACCTGAAGAATGTTTGTGACAAATCGCTGAGAATATGCGTTGATATTAAAGCTCTGCGACATATCATAGACAACATATGCAACAGTCTCTTTTGTGCCGACATAGCGTCTGTTTTGGAAAACATATCCGCTGTTGGCATTAGACTGCTCCTGCGAGGTTGCCGCAGTTGTCTGTTCCTGTGCCAAAACATTACCTCCTATCAAATTAGATTAAGCTATAAAATTATAGCACGGCTTTTGTCAAAATGCAACAAGAACCTCATAAAAAGTTCAAAAGTCTCTACTTAAAATTAGCAATTTTGCCGTATCATGTTGCCGTCGAAGTTGCTTTGTGCTATTATACATTTATTATATGGTTTTTGCAAAGGAGGTACGGCATGAAAAATCGCATCGGTCTTTATATTCACATCCCGTTTTGCCGCAGCAAGTGTCCGTACTGCGATTTTTACTCCATGAGAGCAGACAACAACGCCATGGAGGAATACACCGATGCACTTATTCGCCGTATTCCGACTCTCGCAAGCAATTACGCCGCTCAATTCGACACGGTTTATATCGGCGGCGGCACTCCCTCCGCAATCGGTGCCGACAGGCTCTGTGCCATACTCGGTGCGATAGCACCGTTCACAGACAGCGGCTGTGAAATAACAGTCGAGTGCAATCCGTTTGACGGAGCGAAAAAGGCTCTTGATTTTTCCGCACTGAAAGCCGCAGGTGTCAACCGCATTTCAATGGGGATGCAGTCCGCAAACGATTCCGAGCGCAGGTCACTCGGCCGTCTCAGCGGCAGAGAGGATGTTGCCGTTGCGGTAAAACGTGCCCAATCTGCGGGGATAGACAACATTTCGCTCGACCTTATGCTCGCTGTTCCCAATCAAACGGCGGATTCTCTCAAGGACAGCATATGCTTCTGCGCCGACCTCGGCGTTCGACACGTCAGCTCATATATACTGAAAATCGAAGATGGTACTCAGTTTTATAAAAAGCAGGACTTGCTTTCACTGCCGGACGAGGATGAAACCTGCGAGCTGTATCTCACAGCGTGCGAGGAGCTTGAAAAATGCGGATTTATGCAATATGAGATTTCAAACTTCGCCGTTCCCGACTATGAGAGCCGTCACAACCTCAAATACTGGAACTGTGAAGAATATCTCGGCATAGGGCCGGCGGCACACTCATTTGTTGGCGGCAAACGGTTCTGCTTTGAGCGTGATATCCGAAGTTTCATCGGCGGCTGTATGCCGACCCCCGACGGCGACGGTGGCTCGTTCGAGGAGTATGTAATGCTTCGCCTGCGCCTTTGCAACGGTCTTGTGTTCAAGGATGCCGAAAAACGTTTCCGTGCAGGCGTTTGCGACAGCGTAATTCAAAGAGCCGAGCCGCTCGTACCGCTCGGTCTTGTAAGCTTGGACTCCGAAAGTCTCCGTCTCACAAGGCAGGGCTTTCTTCTCTCAAACTCGGTTATAGCAGCAGTTATTTAATTATTGTCCAATATTTGTAAAAACTGTTGACTGTACACGAATTTTTTTATATAATACACAATGCAGCCGAATAATGAGTGGTGGAGTCTGTCATAATCCGCAAAAGCAACGGATTATTTATTTGAGGTTGTGGCAGTGCCGTTGCATATTGCCATGCTTTGATGAAGTGACTTTCGCACTCCCGGTACGGAGTGCGTTTTTCTTTGAAAAATCGGTCACTGTATTCGCTGCAAAAATATATTCTGGAGTGTGAAGCATGAGCAGTATCACAATTACCGCACTGGTACTCTTTGCCGCAACATATATCCTCATGTTGGCGTTTCAAAAGATCCGTCCGTATGTTGCAGTGGCATCCGCAATCATTTTTGTTATCCTCGGCACAATAGCCACCTTCAAGCCCGAACTTTTCGGTGCTGACTTCTTCTCGCTTGCCGGCGAGAGCGGCACCTTCAGCTACACGTTTAAGGATGCCGTAGCCGAAATAGACTGGAACGTTATCATGATGATAGCGGGTACTATGGGCACGGTTTTTCTTTTCATCGAGTCGAAGATGCCTCAGCTTATGAGCGACATCCTTATCTCGAAAATGCCCAATGTCAAGTGGGCAATCGTTTGCATGAGCCTTTTCGCAGGAATCATCTCGGCGTTTGTTGACAACGTTGCTACCGTTCTTATGATAGCTCCCGTTGCACTCGCTCTGTGCAAAAAGCTTGATATTTCACCCGTCCCGAGCATCATCTGCATTGCAGTATCATCAAACCTTCAGGGTGCGGCAACTCTCGTGGGTGACACCACCTCGATTCTTCTTGCAAAGGCTGCAAACCTTGACTTCTCCGATTTCTTTGTTGACAGCGGCAAGCCCGGTATGTTCTGGGTCGTTGAGGCAGGCGCAGTTGTCAGCGCACTGATAATCCTCTTCATGTTCCGCAAGGAAAACGGCAAAATCAACATAAACGACCGCACTAAGGTTGAGGACAAATTCCCCACCTTCCTGCTTATTGCAACCGTCGTTTTACTTATCGCCGTTTCGTTCATCCCCTATAAGGACAATGCCAACGGCGGCTTCTATAAGCCCGACATCACAAACGGACTTATTTGTATGTTCTTCTTCTTCCTCGGCATACTGCGTGAGCTTTTCCGCAAGAACACCGAGACAGTCAAGAACGCATTCAAGGAAATCGACTATTACACCATAGTCCTCCTTACAGGTCTGTTCATCGTCATCGGCGGTATCAAGAATGCAGGTGTCATTGACATCATCGGCAACGCAATCTCAAAGGTTGGCGGCAGCTCGGGCAGTGTGTTCATTGTATACACGGTCATCGTTTGGATGTCGGTCCTTCTCTCCGCATTCATTGACAATATCCCCTACACCGCAACCATGCTCACCATCATCCCCGTCATCGCAGGCAATCTCGGCATAGAGAATGCAAACCTGCTCTACTACGGTCTGCTCTGCGGTGCAACCCTCGGCGGAAACCTCACTCCCATAGGTGCTTCCGCAAACATTGCGGGTATCGGTATTCTCCGCAAGGAGGGTCACGAAGTCAAGGCTACCACCTTCATGAAATACGGCGTGCCGTTCACCCTGGCGGCAGTCATCACAGGCTATCTGATGATCTGGTTCATCTGGAAGCCGTAAAGAATTACACAACAAGCAATCAGCCGCTCACAAAATGTGGGCGGCTGAATTTTTTTCAAAAAGTTCGCAGTAAAACAGCCCCGACAGATCATGTCCGGGGCTGTGATAAATTTTGATGTAGCTTACAGCACCTTTGAAAGGAAGTCCTTGGCACGGGCACTCTGCGGATTGGCGAAGAACTCCACGGGGGTCGTCTCCTCGACTATTCTACCCTCATCCATGAACACAAGCTTTGTGCCAACCTCACGGGCAAAGCCCATCTCGTGAGTGACGACAACCATCGTCATGCCTTCCTGTGCGAGCTGCTTCATAAGGTCGAGAACCTCACCGACCATCTCGGGGTCGAGTGCACTCGTCGGCTCATCGAAGAGTATGACCTCGGGATTCATCGCAAGAGAACGGATGATAGCAACTCTCTGCTTCTGTCCGCCGGAAAGAGTTGATGGATAGACATCAGCCTTGTCCTCGAGTCCGATTCTTTGCAGAAGACTGCGTGCGTCCTTTTCGGCTGTCTCCTTTATCTCGGAGATGGAACGCACAGGGAGCTTATCCTTGTGGAAAAGGTTGTGCATCAACGCCTTTCTCCTGTCCTGCTTTGCGCAGATAACCGGAGAGAGCATAACGTTTTGCAAAACCGTTTTGTTGTTGAAAAGATTGAAGTGCTGGAACACCATGCCCATTTTTCTGCGATGGATGTTTATATCGACCTTCATATCGGCTATATCAACACCGTTGAAAACTATCTTGCCGGCGGTGGGATCCTCCATGCAGTTGAGGCAACGCAAAAATGTGCTCTTGCCCGAGCCTGACGGGCCGATAACAACAACAATATCGCCCTTGTTTATAGTCATATTTATTCCCTTGAGCACCTCGTTTTTGCCGAAGCTCTTTTTAAGGTCATTTACGTCTATCACTCTTATTCAGGCTCCTTTCCATAAGTTTGACAAGCACGGTTATAATGCAGACTATAACTATGTAAATGGCCGCCATAGTGAGGTAGGGCACCATGAACTCATAGCTGTTTGCGCCAAAGTAGCTGAATGCAACATAGAGGTCAGCCGCACCGACAAAGGACACAACCGAGGTCTCTTTGATAAGTGCGATGAATTCGTTGCCGAGAGTGGGCAGAATGTTCTTTATCGCCTGCGGAATAACTATCTTCATCATCGTTGTGGCGAAGCTGAGTCCGACACTGCGTCCGCCCTCCATCTGACCGTCATCAACACTCTGTATACCGCTTCGCATAATCTCCGATATATACGCACCGCTGTTGAGACCGAAAACCGTTATCGCAACGCTGACAGACGGAAGATTCACTCCCATTATCGGCAGAATAACATAGTAAAACACAAGCAACTGCACAACCATAGGAGTTCCTCTGAACAGTCCGACATAAAATGTGCAAAAGCCGTTGAGTATCCTAGGCAGCAGCTTATACTTCGGAATAACACGGACAGTTGCAATAAGCGTGCCGATAACTATGCCTATTATAAGACCGAGCACGGCTATTTTAAGCGTATTCTCCAAGCCCTGGAGCACCTTAACATAACCGTTGTAATCAATGAGTATTTCGATGAATTTGTCTATCTTTTTAGGCAGACTCTGTATAAATTCATTCATATCTTTGTTCCTTTGTATCAAATACTTCTCGGTCGGTGCAATGCCCATTAACCGAAAGAAAAGGCCGTTTCGACCGAAACAGCCTTTTGCGATTATTATTTATATGCCTTATGCAACCTCATTGATTGCCTTTGTGATGCTTGCCGCAGGAGCGGAGTCAACGATAACGAAATCTACGCCGCCGTTGATAAGATCCTGAACTGCAAGAACACTGTTGGAATAAGGTACAGCCTTTGCTGTAAGACCTGCAAAGTCGAGATCCTTGCTGCCCTCAATGTAGGACTGAGCGGTTGTGCCCTGCTGGCAACCGATCTTCTTGTCTGCGCCGAGGCCGTTGAGAATATCGATAACTTCCTGTGCGCTCTGGCAAGCGTCAAAGGTTGTGTCAGTACCCTTAACTACGACTCTCTGGGAAGCCGAATAATAGGAATCGGTGAAAGTGACATACTCCTTACGTTCCTCGCTGATGGTGAGACCTGCCATTGCAATGTCGCACTTGTGCTGGCCGACGGAAAGGCAAACTGCGTTGAACTCCATGTTATTGATAACAAGCTCCTTGCCAAGCTTCTCGGCAATGTAAGCTGCCATTTCCATATCGATTCCGTAGTAATCCTCGCCCTTTGTGTACTCGAACGGCTCGAAAGCGGCGTTGGTAGCAACAACGAGCTGATCCTTGCTCTCATCATATACGGCCGACTTAACAGCAGTGGGCTCGCCGTCACCGAAATACTTGTTGCAGATAGCTTCAAAGGTTCCGTCGCTCTTCATCTGCTTGATTATATCGTTGACCTGATTGAGCAGCTCGGGCTGATTCTTGTCAACACCGAAAGCGTACTGCTCATCGGTAAGGTCGAACTCTATGACCTTGACTGCCGGAGCCTTTGTGTCGCCATTATTGTCCTTATTTCCGCCGCAGGCTGCGAATGCGGTGCATATGCACGCAAGAGCAAGCACGAGGGCGATCATCTTGGTAATCTTCTTCATTATTGTTTCCTCCTGTTGGATTTGATGAGTGTATTATAGCACCTTATTTTAAAATTGCAAGTGATTTTTGAATATTTTTTCATAAATTCCGTGTTTTTTCACATTTCGATGGAAAATATACAGTATATTCACCGCTTATTGAATATTTCATCCAACTTATCCGGCGGAATGAAGCTTTTGCAAAAGCGGATAAAATCCTCGGGCGGCGTTGCCCTCAGCGACACAGGCTCATCCGTAGCCGGATGGATGAAATCGCATTGCACACAATGGAGCAGATGATGTCCTATCTCCTTTTCGGGTGCACCGTACATATCATCCCCTGCAAGCGGCGAGCCGAGCGAAGCGAAATGCACTCTTATCTGATGGGTTCTGCCCGTCTCAAGGCGTATACTCAACAGACTGTATTCATCCGAGGCGAACAGGCTTTTCCAGTGCGTCACAGCAGTTTCACTGCCCTCGCCCTCTCCGCAGGCTCGAAGAGTTTTCATCGGGTCGGGGCGGTATATAGGTTTATCTATCGTTCCGCTGCCCTCAAACCTGCCGCGCACAACGGCAATATACCGTTTTTGCACACTCTGCGGTATTTTTGCGGCGGCATATCTGTTGAGTGCACACACCACAACACCCGATGTCCCCTTGTCAAGTCTGCCAACACAGCGAAACACCGCACTTCTCCCCTGCTTTTTAAGATAGCCTGCCACTGCATTGGCGAGCGTATCGCCCTGATGGTTATGACTCGGGTGCATAGCCAAAAATGGAGATTTGTTCACGGCAATAATATCCGCATCCTCATAAATTACATCTATGTCTATATCAAGCGGCTCTACCGTGTCATTCTCGACAGGCAGTGTGACCGTAACAACATCGCCCGTATGAAGCCTGTCAACCGTCCGAAGCAGCTCACCGTCACGGGTTATACCGTTTTCTATGCGTTTGAGCGAGCTTAACGCCCGTGCGGATATGCCCGCACAGCCACGCAGAAAATAGAACGCTTTTTTGCCGTTGTATTCCTCGGGCACAACAAATTCGAGTTTTCTGTTCATATAGGCTCCTTTCATAAGATGTTGGAAATTACAGCTCACACCGAAAAAACGGGGCGGCGTTTGCCGCCCCGTGTGGGTCAAATATCCTTGCTCTCACGCTCTATGCGCTGTTTCCAGCAACGGTGGCACATTGCCTCGTAGCTGTCATTGCCGCCGAGCAGTACCTGCGAACCGCTTGTGACCACATGGCCGTTTGCATCAATTCGTGCGTTGACCGTAGCCTTCCTTCCGCAGGAGCATATCGTTTTAATCTCGGTTATCGAGTCGGCAACCTCAAACAGTCGGCGGCTCCCCGGGAACGTATGCGTCAAAAAGTCGGTTCTGAGCCCGAAGCAAAGCACCGGCACATCGCACTCATCAACTATCCTGCGGAGCTGGTCGATCTGCTCCTCAGCGAAGAATTGACTCTCGTCCGAGATGATGACATCCGAGCTTCTGCAGTCTCCCGAGGTGAACATATCATATATATCGTCCTGTGGGGAGATGACCTGTGCGGCCGCACTCAGTCCTATTCTCGAATACACGGTGTCGTAGCCGTCACGGGTATCCGTGCTCGGCTTGATGAGCCAGACCTTGCGATTCTTTTCTTCGTAGTTGAACTTCGTCATAAGTGCCTGAGCGGATTTCGATGAGCCCATTGCACCGTATTTGAAATACAGCTTCGCCATCAGTCTACCTTGACTGTCCAGCCGAACTCATCGGGCAGCTTGCCCCACTGAATACCGGTGAGGGTATCATAGAGCTTCTGGGAGACAGTGCCTATCTCGCCGTTATTTATAACCATGTGCTTGTCGCCGTATTTAAGCTCACCAATGGGAGAAATGACTGCGGCAGTGCCCGAGCCGAACGCCTCGTCAAACGTGCCCTCGTCATAAGCCTTGACAAGCTCTGCGATGTCAATGTCTCTCTCCGTGACCTTGTAACCCATATGGCGAAGAAGCTCGATGCAGGACTTTCTTGTGATACCGCCGAGTATGCAGCCTCTGTCAAGGCTCGGGGTGATAACCTCGCCGTCAACGACAAAGAATACATTCATTGCACCGACCTCGTCGATATACTTTCTGTGAACACCGTCAAGCCAAAGAACCTGAGCATAGCCCTGCTGCTCTGCGACTTCCTGTGCCTTCATGGAGATGGCGTAGTTTGCCGCCGCCTTTGTGAAGCCTGTACCGCCTGTTACGGCACGGACATAGTTCTCCTCAACATATATCTTAACCGGAGCAAGTCCGTTGTCATAATATGCACCGACAGGTGAAAGGATAACGACAAAGAGCAGATGCTTTGCCGGATGCACGCCGACCATGGGATCGGTCGCAAAGATGAACGGACGGATATAAAGGGATGTGCCCTCGCTGTGAGGAACCCAATCCTTCTCCACCTCAACAAGTGCCTTGATAGCCTCAACCGCAAACTCCTCGTCTATCTTCGGGATGCAGAGACGGTCATTGGATACATTAAGTCTTGCCATATTCTGATCGGGGCGGAAAAGTCCGATGCTGCCGTCGGCTCTTCTGTATGCCTTGAGGCCCTCGAAGTCAGCCTGACCGTAGTGCAGGCACATTGCCGCAGGGTCAAGTGCAATGGGAGCATAGGGAACTATTCTCGGGTCATGCCAGCCCTCTCCCTCATCGTAATTCATGATAAACATATGGTCGGTGAAAATCTTGCCGAAGCCGAGCTTTGACTCGTCGGCAGGCTTTGCCTTGGGAGCAGTGGTACGCTCTATTCTTATCTCTTGCATAAAAGCATCTCCTTTTAAAGCTTAATATATTTATTATATCACCCGTTTGAGCAAATGCAAGAGTTAAAGCGTTTAAATCTTTGATTTCACAGGTATGAGTGGCCTTCAACAGTCAAAGTTGACAAACTGCCCGTGATTTGGTATTATACAGTTGTATATTATCATCATTTATCACCATACAGCTTCGTAAAGGATGGTTTTCAATGCCCAACACTGATAATTTATGTATGAGCTGCATGAGACCTATCGGAGATGAAAAGCAGTGTCCCTACTGCGGCTATCATTCCGACTCCCCTCAGCTTGCGCCTTATCTGCCGATAAGGAGTGTTGTTGCAAACCGATACCTTATAGGTAAGGTTATAGAATTCAACGGTGACGGCGTGACCTATGCCGCATGGGATATGTCCGAGCGTGTCAAGGTCAAGGTCAGGGAATTTCTGCCCGATGCCATTTGTTCAAGAGAAAACGGCGAACTGAACATCCGCATAATGCAGGGTTGTGAGCGTTCATACAACGATTGCTGTCAGAGCTTTCTCGAGCTGTGGCGCAAGCTTATGCGCTTGATGGGTCTGTCCACTCTGATAAGCGTGAGCGATGTTGTTGAGGATAACGGCACCGCCTATGCGGTTTACGAATACACCGATGCCGTGCCGCTGAGAAAATATCTGCTCTCCACGCCGACGGGATACATTCCGTGGGAGCGTGCAAGGCAGATGTTCATGCCCGCCCTCTCCGCACTCGGCACTCTGCACTCGGCAGGAATCATTCACAGAGGCATTTCCCCCCAGACCCTGCTCGTCACGCCCGAGGGAAAGATAAAGATCTCCGGCTTCAGCATTTGGCAGGTTCGCACCGCAAGGGGCGACCTCAATCCGGAACTGTTCCCCGGCTATGCGGCTATAGAGCAGTACGGTTTCGAGGGTCAGCAGGGTGCTTGGACTGACATTTATGCCTTTGCCGCAGTCCTCTACCGTGCACTCATCGGCACAGATCCCATTATCGCCACCACCCGTGTCAACAACGACCGCCTGATGATTCCGAGCAAGTTTGCGGAACAGCTTCCTGCTTATGTCATAAACGCTCTGATAAACGCACTTCAAATCCTCCCTGAGGACAGAACCCGTTCGGTCGAGCAATTCCGAGCCGATCTCTCCGCTTCGCCAACAGCCACATTCGCAGGTGAGATAAAGGCGATGAGCGAGAACGACAGCGAGCAAACAGGCGAACAGCCGCGCCCCGTCAAGAAAAACAAGACCTCCGCACGCCCGTTCCTCATCACGGCAGGTATCACTCTTGCGGCAGGCGTTGTGATTTTCGTCATATTGATGATAACGGTCTTCAGAGGAAGTATAAGCAAAAAGCCCAACAACAGCACGAGCAGCACCTACTCCGTCGAGAGCACGAGCATTGAAGTCGTGGTTGTCCCATCGTTCAAGAACCTCAGCTATGAGGCCATTTCCAAGAATCCGGTTTGGGACGGCAAATTCACTTTCAAGACAAAGTATGAATACAGCGACACTGTCAAGGAGGGCTATGTTATTTCGCAGAGCCTGCCCGAGCAGACCACCGTGGCAATCGGCAGTGAGATTGAGCTTGTCATAAGCAGCGGCAAGGAGGCAATCGATGTCCCCGATGTGTTCGGCTTGACCTACGAGGCGGCAAAGCAAAAGCTCACAGACAGCGGATTTATCTGCTCCGCCGTGGGTAACTACACAGAGGGTGTAGTCGTGTCGATGTCCGTTGAACCCGGCTCAAAGCTTCCGAGAGGCTCCAAAATCGAGCTTACCTGCTCAACGGAAACCGTTGCAGACCATGAGGACGGCAGCAACGGCAGCCAGTCATCCGGCGGCTCGATAATCGACAGACTGTTCGGAAACTGACAAGTAAATAAAAATAAAAATCGACCGCAGAGCTTCATTCCGGAGCATCTGCGGTCGATATGTTTTTTCAGATCATTTTAAAATTTGCCTATAGAGCTGCATATACTCCCTTGCGGAGCTTCCCCAGCTGTTATCACAATTGAGTGCTCTGCAAACGAGGGTATCAAAATACTCTCTGTTTGAATATGCACCGAGTGCTCTGCGAATAGCACCGAGCATATCGTGAGCATTGTAGCTCTTGAAGGTGAAGCCGTTGCCCTCTCCGTCGCCGGAGTCGGTGATGCTGTCCTTGAGTCCACCTGTTTCACGCACTATGGGCAGAGTGCCGTATCTCAATGCGAGCATCTGCGAAAGTCCGCACGGCTCGCTCTTTGACGGCATAAGGAACAAATCACATCCTGCATATATCTTGCGTGCGAGGTCGGGAATAAATGCAATTCTCAGTCCGACCTTGCCGGGATAGCGTGCTTCGATTTCTCTGAAGAAGTTTTCATACTCACTGTCACCCGAGCCGAGCACCACAAACTGAACATCGGTCGTACTCAAAAGCTCATCGAGCACCGCCTTGACAAGATCAAGTCCTTTGTGAGAAACCAGCCTCGACACCATGCCGATTATCGGCACATCGTCACGCACAGGCAGTGAAAACTCACGCTGAAGCTCCGCTTTGTCGATTTTTTTGCCCTCGGGCTTCTCGGCGGAGTAGTTTGACTTTATCGCCTTATCCTCCTCGGGATTATAGACATCAACATCTATACCGTTCAAGATACCGTGCAACTTATACTGACGCTGGCGGAGAATCGGATCAAGTCCGTGGCTGAACCATGGGTCGAGTATCTCCTCGGCATAGGTCGGGCTGACGGTTGTCACAGCATCGGCACATTCTATTGCGCCCTTCATGAGATTGAGCGTATCACCAAACTCAAGCAGGCTCTCATGCTCCGCACCGAGTCCGAAAACATCACCGAGAATATCCTTGCCGTAAATGCCCTGATACTGGATATTGTGAATAGTGAATATATTCTTTATACCCTCATAACCGGGGCGGTTTGCGTACATCGTCGAATAGTAGACAGGCACGAGTGCAGTCTGCCAATCATTCGTGTGAATGATGTCCGGCTTAAAGTCGATATACGGAATAATTTCGAGTATAGCTCTTGAAAAGAATGCGAAACGCTCCGCATCGTCATAATGGCCATATATACCGTCACGCTTAAAGTAATATTCGTTATCGATGAAATAGAAGATAACTCCGTCTATCTTCGCCTCGAAGATGCCGCAATACTGTCTGCGCCACGAAACGGGCACGGTGATATGTGTGACAAACTGCATCTTGTCACGCAGCTCCTGCTTTATTCCACCATAGAGTGGCATAACCACACGGCAACCGACAAGACGTTTACGCAAAGCCTTCGGGAGCGAGCCGGCAACATCACCGAGTCCGCCGCTCGCCATAAAGGGCAGAGCCTCGCTCGCAGCATATAAAACCTTCATCTAAAAGTCCCCTTTCCGTCAGACGACTATGCCCTTGCCGACAAACACCGGGAAGGTATCTGTGCCGCATAGCGCCTTATCGGGCTTGATTATCGAGATCTTATCCATTATAACGCAGTTGAGTGTTGCACCTGAGCCGACATATGCGCCCTGCATGACAATGGAATTTTTGACTACCGCATCCTTGCCGACGGTAACGCCTCTGAACAGGATACTGTTTTCAACCTTACCCTCTATCTTACAGCCGTCCGCAACAAGGCTGTTTTTGACATCCGCACCCAGCCCGTAAACGGCGGGAACCTCGTCACGAACCTTTGTATATATCGGGCGTTCACGGCAGAACAGCTCCGAACGGTTTTCAAGCTTGAGCAACGCCATATTCGCATCGTAGAAGCTCTTGAGCGAATCGAGAGTGACAACAAAGCCCTCCGTCTTATAGCCGTAAATTTTAAGCACGCCGGCATTAGCCTGAATTATGTCACGCTCGAAGCTTGTATAGTGCATACTCGCCGCATGAGCTATCAGACGCTCAAGCAGGGATTTTTTCATGAGGAAAACATTTATCGAATAGTCGCTCTCAAAGCCGCCTGCAGAGGATATTGCGACTTCGTTTATGCGTCCATCCGAATCAAAGCCGAAGGTCATGGTGTTGTTAAGCTCCGGCGTTGTTCCGTGGCAATATGCGGCAGTTATATCCGCACCGCTTGCCTCGTGTGCCTCAAACAGGGCATTCAAGTCGATATTGCAAATTGTATTCGCATCGCACAGCAGGACATATTCATTCGTAGCCGTGGAAATAAATGCGCTGCAACCGGCAAGTGCATCTATTCTGTTGGCAAAGAGTCCGCCCGAACCTTCCGCAGAGTTAAAGGGAGGCAGGATGAACAGGCCGCCTTGCTTTCTCGACAGATCCCACGGCTTGCCCGTTCCGATATGATCCATAAGGGAGCGATAGTTGCTCTTTGTGATAACGCCGACGGTAGAAATGCCCGAATTCACCATATTGGAGAGGGGAAAATCAAGGAGCCTGTAGCGTCCGCCGAACGGAACCGAACCCATGGTTCGCATATTCGTAAGCTCCGGCAGGGTCTGCTCATAGGTGCTCGCATAAATTATGCCTAAAACATTGTTGGCTCTCATTTGCTCACGCCCTCCTTTTCTCCGTCATACATAGCCTTGGGAGCTATTTTCATTCCTTTTTTCACGGTAACACCCTTGCCTATGACGGCAACGCCCCATTTATCAAGCTCTTCCATCGCCTCGGGGCGTTCACCGACCACGGCATTCTCTTCAATAACCGCATTTTCTGCGACTATTGCATACTGAACCACAGCACCCGATTTTATCACAGTGCCGGGCATGATTATCGAGTCTCTTATCACCGCACCTTTTTCAACGGTGACATCCGCAAAGATAACGGAAAAATCAACATCGCCCGAGATCTCGCAGCCCTCGGTTATCATGGAGTTTTGCACCTTGGCAACGGGGGATACATAGTGCGGCGGTGCGGTGGGGGTGCGTGAATATATCTTCCACGAGGGATCATTCAAATCGAGATCGACCTTGGGATTGAGAAGGTCGAGGTTTGCCTCCCACAGGCTGTCTATCGTGCCTACATCCTTCCAATAGCCGTCAAACTGATAGGCAAAAAGTCTCTCGCCTGCAGCGTGCATGGCAGGGATAAGGTCATGGCCGAAATCGTTGCCCGACTCGGGGTTCGCCTCATCCTCAAGCAGATAGCGGCGAAGCTTGCTCCAGGTGAATATATACACACCCATAGATGCTTTGTTGCTCCTCGGGTGCTTCGGCTTCTCCTCAAACTCGGAGATAGAGCCGTCATCATTGACAAACATAAGTCCGAAGCGTGATGCCTCCTCCCACGGAACCTCGAGAGAGGCTATTGTGCAATCCGCATTCTTCTCCTTGTGATAAGCGAGCATTTTGGAATAATCCATTTTGTAGATATGGTCGCCGGAGAGAATCAGAACATATTCAGGGGAATAACGGTCGATGAAATTGATGTTCTGATAAATGGCGTTTGCGGTATTCTTATACCACTCCGTGCCCTCTATCTGCTGATAGGGCGACAGAATGTGTACTCCGCCGTTCTCTCTGTCGAGATCCCACGGCTGACCGTTGCCGATGTAATCGTTAAGCTCGAGCGGCTGATACTGAGTGAGCACACCAACGGTGTAAATACCCGAGTTCACGCAGTTGGAAAGCGGAAAGTCGATTATCCTGTACTTGCCGCCGTAGGGTACGGCAGGCTTTGCCATGTTTTTGGTCAGAATACCGAGTCTGCTGCCCTGACCGCCTGCGAGCAGCATAGCTATACATTCTGTTTTTCTGGCCATTCTTACTCCTCCTTATTGATAGCTTTCTTGCCTTGTTTCTTTAAATATATAACCGAAAGTCCCGGGAGCGTGAGCGAGATGCTCTGCTCCATCGAGTGCATCGGTATCGGTTTTGATGAGTAGGTTTTTTTCAGCTTCATACCCGAGCCGCCGAACTCCTCGCTGTCGGTATTGAGCACCACACGGTAAACTCCTTTTTCCGGCACGCCTATTTTATAATCCTCACGGGTGACATTGGTGAAGTTGCACACCGCTATCAGCTCATCGCCGTTTTTGTCCATTCTGCGGAAGGCTATGACGGAATTTGCACTGTCATCGCTCGAGATCCAGCTAAAGCCCTCCCAACTGTAATCTATTTCCCACATGGCGGGGTTGCGTTTATAGAATCGGTTGAGGGTGCGTGTGAAATCCTTGAGCTTACGGTGCATATCATAGTCGAGCAAAAGCCAGTCAAGCTCCTGCTTGTAATTCCACTCGATGAACTGACCGAACTCCTGACCCATGAACAGCAGCTTTTTGCCGGGGTGCGCCATCATATACGCAAAGAACGCTCTCATGCCGGCAAACTTTTCCTCATATGTGCCGGGCATTTTATTTATCAGCGAGCACTTGCCGTGAACTACCTCATCATGCGAAATCGGCAGAACAAAATTCTCCGAAAAGGCGTAGAAAAATGAGAAGGTCAAACAGTCGTGATTGAACTTTCTGAACAGTCCGTCAAGTGAAAAATAGCGCAGGCAATCGTTCATCCAGCCCATATTCCACTTGAAATTGAAACCGAGGCCGCCCAAATATACCGGCTTTGACACCATAGGCCACGAGGTACTCTCCTCGGCTATCATCAGCACATCTCCGTGCTCACGGAAAATTGTCTCATTGAGCTTCTTTAAAAATGCCACAGCCTCGAGATTTTCTCTGCCGCCGTACATATTCGGGCACCACTCGCCGTCCTCACGACCGTAATCGAGATAGAGCATTGAAGCTACGGCATCCACTCTAAGTCCGTCCGCATGGTAAACATCCAGCCAGAACATCGCACTTGACATCAGGAAGCTTTGAACCTCGGTTCTGCCGTAGTCAAAAATGCGTGTGCCCCACTGCTTATGTTCGCCTTTTTTTGAATCGGCATATTCATAACAGGGTGAACCGTCAAACTCATAAAGTCCGAATGCATCCTTCGGGAAGTGAGCCGGAACCCAGTCCAATATAACTCCTATGCCGTTTTCATGGCATTTATTAACAAAATACATAAAATCATCGGGCGTGCCGTAGCGTGAAGTCGGCGCAAAGTAGCCTGTGACCTGATAGCCCCACGAGCCGTCAAACGGGTGCTCCATAATCGGCAGAAGCTCGACATGAGTGTAGCCCATATCAGTTACATACGGCACGAGCCTGTCCGCCAGCTCACGGTAAGAAAGGGTGTTGCCGTCCTCATACCTCTGCCACGAGCCGATATGCAGCTCATATATATTCATAGGGGAGGAATATATATCCTTTTTACGGCGTTTTTTCATCCATTCACTGTCGGTCCACTCGAATGAACCGAGCTGATATATCTTTGAAGCTGTGCCCGGTCGGGTCTCCGCATGGAAAGCGTATGGGTCACTCTTGAGGAGCTTTCGTCCGTCCTCGGCAATTATCATATACTTGTATTCATCAAACTGAGAGAAGCCGTCAAATCGACCCTCCCAAAGTCCCTGCTCATTTATACGGTGAAGCTCCAGCCCCTCACCCGTCCAGTCATTGCGGTTGCAGGCGACAAACACCGCAACGGCGTGCGGTGCCCACACACGGAAATATGTAAACCTCTCGTACTCGCTGTCACGGTGCGAGCCGAGATACTCATATGCTTTTGCATTCGTGCCCTGATGAAAAAAATACATCGGTATATTCTCGTTAGGCATTTTAAGCTCTCACTTTCCAAAAAGTTATACTATTGATTAAATTATACACTCGAAATTTTGATTTTTCAAGCGGTTTTTGACTAATTTATTCAAGCAAGCATAGTATTTCACGATTAAATTTTGTTAAAAATTACCAACCGAGTGGCTTATATTTTGCTTTATAAACCTTTTGCAACAAAACGCAGCAACAAACGACGGACAAAAGTGGCAAAAAACTCCGCTGCCGAAAAATCGGAAGCGGAGCAAAAATCAATAATTTTCTTTTTTGATCTCGAAATACGCCTGAGGATGGGCACAGGTCGGGCAGACCTTGGGAGCGGCTTTGCCGACATGGATATGTCCGCAGTTGCGGCAGACCCACACGACCTCTTCGCTGCGTTCAAAAACGATGCCGTCCTGAAGATTCTTCACAAGTGCGTTGTAACGCTCCTCGTGCTCCTTCTCTATCTTGGCAACCTGTTCAAAGAGACCTGCTATTCGCTCGAAGCCCTCCTCGTGGGCAATCTCGGCAAACTCCTTGTACATCTCCGTCCACTCATACTTCTCGCCTGCGGCTGCATCCAGAAGATTTTCGTGAGTGTCCGGAACAGCACCACCGTGCAGCTCCTTGAACCACATCTTTGCGTGCTCTTTTTCATTGTCCGCCGTCTCGGTGAAAATTGCGGCTATCTGCTCGTAGCCGTCCTTCTTCGCCTTTGATGCATAGTATGTGTACTTGTTTCTCGCCTGAGACTCACCGGCAAATGCAGCCATGAGGTTTGCCTCTGTTCTACTTCCCTTGAAATCCATAATGTTTCTCCTTTGTATACGATAATCATTGCCTTTCGGCTTTACTTATATTATATACAATTAAATCAAGAAAAAAGTCTTAATTCTGAAAAGAGGGCAAATTTTTTATTATATAATCGACACAAGCTGTGTAAAAATCGAAATTTTCCATCGCCTCGGCATATGCCCTGTCGTTTTCGTCTATCTCACCTTTAATGAGCGATGTGACCTCGTCCTCGGGGTCATAGGCGTTATATTCCTTTTCAAAAGCCTCAACCGCATTTTGGGGCAGCAGCTCTCTCACCGCATCACGGGCAACGGGAGTCAGCGGAGCGGAATTGCACTTGAAGAACTCGCTGAGTCCGTCTCGAGAATCCTCGGCAAGATAATAGAGTGCATAAATTCTTCGCTGTGCCTCGGGAAGTGCGGCGAATGCCGAGTCCATATTCGGCTGCTTCTCAAGTGTCTTTTGTATGTTCATCGCCACGCCGTCAAAGGCACGCTTTTTGTCTGCCGCTTTAAGCTTTTCCTCGCTGAGTGCGGCAAAATCCTTTAAAACGCCTGCCTCATATTCGAGCTTTTCCATCTGCCGTTGGCGTTCGCCGTGATATTTTTGCGATGCCAAAGCCGCCTTTTTTATCACCCAAAGTGTCAAAATCACAAGCAAAACGAGTGCCAATATCAAATACCAATATTGTTTAAACGCCTCAGCCATTTTCTTTTCCCTCCTGCAACGCCTTATAAATATCGCCTTTTTTCAATCCGCTGAGCTTTGCGGCTCTCTTTGCCGCCTCCGACGCCGAGCATCCCTGCAAAACAAAATCTCTCGCTGCGGCGATCGCCTGTTCGAGGGTCATCTGTTCCTTTTCCTCCGGCTTTGCCCCTGCGATTATCAAGACTATCTCTCCCTTGAGACCGCCGTCGGCATATTTCTCTGCGGCGGCGCACAATGTGGTGCGGATAACCTCCTCGTGAATTTTGGTTATCTCACGGACTATCGCCAGCTCTCTGTCACCCAATGCGGCTGCCAAGTCCCTGAGTGTATTTGAAAGCTTGTGCGGTGCTTCGTAAAAAATCATGGTGCGAGGCTCGTTGACTATGCTCTTTATATGCTCCGCACGGCTCACCTTGTTGACACTCAAAAAACCCTCAAAGGTAAACCTGCCCGAGGGCATACCCGATATTGCCATTGCGGTGGCGAACGCAGTCGGCCCGGGAACCGACTCAACCTTTATCCCGTGCTCGTGGCACATACGTACCAAATCCTCACCGGGGTCGGAGATTGCCGGCATACCGGCATCGGTGACAAGTGCACAGTTTTCGCCGTTCAAAAGCCGTTCGACTATTCTCGGGCTCATCTCAAATCGGTTGTGCTCGTGATAGCTCACAAGCGGCTTTTTAATATCGAAGCAGTTGAGAAGCTTGAGCGTAACTCTCGTATCCTCTGCCGCAATAAAATCGCAGTTTTCGAGCACTTCAACAGCTCGGGGCGACAGATCGCCCAAATTGCCTATCGGCGTTCCCACAACATAGAGCATCTCAATTCTCCTTTCCCGCAATGTTATTTTTTCTCTCTCGCTCATAGTCGGCGTAAAGAGCAAGCATATAATCCGAATATTCATTGTCCGCCTTGTAGACATTCAGCTGAGGCTCAACCGTAATACCGGGTTTCGCCCCTCGCTTACCCTCCACAAGCACAAGCCACGGTGCACAGCCGTCACGCTTGGAGACGGTTCTGAGTCTCTTCGGTTCTATCCCTGCGGCACTCATCTTGCACATCAACTCACACAGTCGCTCGGGTCGCAGGCACACGCAGAGCTTTCCGCCGAATCTCAAACCCCATGCGGCGGCGGCGCACATATCCTCGAGCGAGCAGCAGATCCCGTGTCTCGCTCTTGCCGCCGCTTCGCCTGTGCTGACTATTCCTGCGCCCTGTGCTTTATACGGCGGATTCATCGTGATTATATCAAGCTCGCCGGACGGCATAAAGTCACGGTATTCACGCAAATCCCTATTATAAATCACAAGACGGCCGTCAAGAGAATTTATCTCGACAGCCTTTTTCATTTGCTCACACGCCTGTTCGCTTATTTCCACAGCAAAAACGGGCCTGTTCATATTCTTTTTCAACCACATAAGCGGAATTATTCCGCATCCGCTGCCCATATCACAGCAGCGGTCATTGCTTTGCACGGCGGCAAAGTCAGCGAGCAAAAGTGCATCCGTGCCGAAACCGTGCTCACGGGAGACGACGGCAGTTATGCCGCCGCCCAACCGTTCGAGCTTAAATTCATCCATTAAATTTACTTAGACTGCTTGTCCTTCCTGTTTGCGACATACTGATTCGCCTTGTCGAGAATCTTCTGCTTCTCATTCGGCGTACACAAGCGCAGGTTGATTATGAGCTGCTTCTCCTCGGGACGCAGGAATATGCTCTCAACATGAAGCTCCCTACTTGCGTTTTTTATAACGTCGAGAGAGCCGTCGTCACGCTCACCGATAAGCTCGGCAACCGACACACAGAAAAGGCTCGATATTTTCTTGAGCGAATCAAGAGTCGGTACTCTGCCCTTTTCATAGTAGGTGTAGGTCGAGCGGTCAACGCCGAGTACATCGGCAACCTCGCCCTGTGTCATTCCGTTGAGTGTGCGGAACTCCTTTAGTCTTTCTCCGAATTCAACATTTTTGTTCGCCATATTTTTCTACCTCCATCTTGCCCTTGCGGCATTTTAATAACTCACCCCATTCACATATACACATGGCAGATGTAATGTGAACTTTTATACGCATATAATTTTAAATTATCAAGATGAAAATGTCCATAGGAAAATGCCATTTTTTACATAAAATTTTATATTTTTTATAAAATCATCTTTCAATATCCTCTTGTGCTGTTGTAATGTTCGTTTTTCCTGTGATATAATAAGGCGATACAATTCAGTATACTATGTGAATAACAAAGGCGTGTAAAAGATGGCAGACAAAAGTATCTTCAAAAAAACAAAATATTTCATCGTCGATATGGACGGAACCTTTTATCTCGACGGAAATATAATCCCCGGAGCAGATGAATTTCTCAAGAAGGTCAGAGAAAGCGGCAGGGATTTTTTCTTCTTCACAAACAACTCGTCAAACAATGTCGCTTCTTGCCGAGCAAAGCTTGAGAAAATGGGCTTCCCCGTTGACGAAAACAGGGTCATTATTTCCTCCCATGTCACAATAGATTTTTTAAAGCGAAATCGTCCGAACAAAAAAGTTTTTCTGCTGGGCAACGAACGCCTCACATCGGACTTTGAGTCAGCAGGAATAAACCTCGTTGAAAGCGATCCGGACATTGTGGTTTTGGGCTTTGATACCACCCTCACCTATCAAAAGATGTGGGATGCCGCTCGATTTATTGCAAACGGAGCGGAATATATCGCAACGCATCCCGACCTCAACTGCCCGACCGCAGACGGCTTTATGCCCGACACCGGCTCCATGATAGAGCTTTTTGCCGCCTCCACGGGTAAGCGTCCGCTCGTCATGGGCAAGCCGATGACCGCAACGGTTGATTACATCACGCATATGCTCTCCTGCGAGCGTGACGAGATCGCATTTATAGGCGACCGCCTTGCAACCGACATTGCCATCGGTGCCACTCACGGCATACCGAGCGTGCTCGTGCTCAGCGGAGTTACCACCGTTGAGGAATATGAGCAGTCCGGAATCAAGGCAAGCGTAGTTGTTGACAGCATGAAGGAGCTTGCAGAATATCTTTAATATTCGATAATTTTGTCGGTTCGTAACCTTCCCGACAGGCATTGCCCGATGCCAAACAAAACTAAAGGCGCTGCACGGCAGCACAAAGGAGCAAAAATGAAAAATCAAAAGAACTCACTCCGTTTTTTGACGGAGAGCGCACTGATAGCCGCACTCTATGCGGCGGCAACATATCTCAGTGCCGCTTTCTCACTCGCCTATGGGCCGATTCAGTTCAGGCTCTCCGAAGCCTTGACAGTTTTGGCCGCACTCACGCCTGCCGCCATACCGGGACTGACCGTCGGCTGTGCCATAGGCAACATCACAAGTCCCATGGGAATATGGGATGTTATTTTCGGCTCTGCGGCAACTCTGCTCGGAGCTGTGTTCTCAAGAGCACTGCGGAATGTGCGAATCAAAAATCTGCCCGTGCTCTCGGCAATGATGCCCGTTTTGTTCAACGCAGTAATAGTCGGACTTGAGATAACCATGCTCACGCCGACAAGCGGAGCAAAGCTCACAGCGTTTGCATTTTCCGCTCTCGAGGTCGGTTTAGGCGAGCTTGTCGTGTGCCTTGCACTCGGACTTCCGCTGTTCTCGGCTCTCGGCAAAACAAAGCTATTCAAATAAAAAACGACGTTTTTGTCTGCGGCTGTTAGAGCATAGCCGACATCTCAAAAAGCAACAAATCCCCGACACCTCACAGATGAAGTGTCGGGGATAAAATTTTATACCGAAACAAAAAATGCCGCACCCGAGGGTACGGCATTTCAATTTTATTTCAGGCGCAGATTAGAATCTCTTGCCGCCGTGACCGCCTCTGCCGCCACGGTTATCTCTGCCGCCTCTGTTGTCCCTGCCTCTGTTGTCTCTTCTGGGAGCTCTGCGAGGCTCCTCGGACAGATCGTTCTCGGGAACAAGACCCTCAACCTCGATGAGTGCATCTCTGCGAGAGAGGTTAAGTCTGCCCTGCTCGTCTATCTCACGAACCTTGACTATGACCTCATCACCGACTGCGACAACATCCTCAACGCTCTCGACACGCTTAACATCGAGATGGCTGATATGGACAAGGCCCTCCTTGCCGGGAGCTATTTCGACAAATGCACCGAAATCCATAAGACGGGTGACAACACCCTTATATATAGCACCGACCTCGGGGTCATTTGCGATGGTCTCAACCATATTAAGAGCACGTCTCGCATCGTCAATATCGATAGCGGAGATGAATACGCTTCCATCCTCCTCAACATCGACCTTGCAGTTGCACTCTGCACAGATCTTCTGGATAACCTTACCCTGCTTACCGATAACATCACCGATCTTCTCGGTGTCGATCTTGGTGGTGAGCATCTTGGGAGCATACTTGGAAAGCTCTGCTCTGGGCTCGGAAATCACGGGCAACATAACCTCATCAAGGATGTAGCAGCGTGCCTTGTAGGTCTTATCAAGTGCCTCACGGATGATAGCGGGAGTAAGACCGTGGATTTTAAGATCCATCTGGATGGCGGTGATACCCTTCTTGGTACCGCCAACCTTGAAGTCCATATCACCGAAGAAGTCCTCAAGGCCCTGAATATCAACCATGGTCATGAAGCGGTCGCCCTCGGTAACGAGTCCGCAGGAGATACCTGCAACGGGTGCCTTTATCGGCACGCCTGCTGCCATAAGAGAAAGAGTGGAGCCGCAGATGGATGCCTGCGAAGTAGAACCATTAGAGGAAAGAACCTCGGAGACAAGGCGCAGGCAATAGGGGAACTCCTCAACGCTCGGGATAACGGGCAAAAGAGCACGCTCTGCAAGTGCGCCGTGGCCGATCTCACGACGACCGGGGCCTCTTGAGGGCTTTGTCTCGCCAACTGAGTATGAGGGGAAATTGTAGTGGTGCATATAACGCTTGCTGTCCTCGCCGTCAATACCGTCAAGGATCTGAGCGTCGCTTACAGGGCCGAGGGTGGTCACGGTGAGAACCTGAGTCTGTCCTCTGGTGAACATACCCGAGCCGTGAACTCTGTCAAGCAGATCGACCTCTGCTGCGAGAGGACGAATCTCGTCGATGCCTCTGCCGTCAACACGCTTGCCGTCATCGAGCAGCCAGCGACGGACAACGAACTTCTGAGTCTTATAAAGGCAATCCTCAATCTTGTCTATCTCATCGGGATAAATCTCATCAAACTTCTCGTGAACCTTCTCATAGATGGGCTTGAGACGCTCGTCACGGATACGCTTGTCATCGGTGTCAAGAGCGGCACGGATGTCCTCAATAGCGAAGTCCTTGATAGCCTCGTACATCTCGGGTGCGGGATCGTTTGAGGGGAAGTCGATCTTCTGCTTGCCGACCTCTGCCTGAATACCCTTGATGAACTCAACGATTCTCTGGTTCTCCTTGTGGGCGAACATGATACCGTCGAACATCTCGTCGTTGGTGACCTCATCTGCACCTGCCTCGATCATAGCGACAAGGTCGGAGGTGGAGGCAACTGTGACAGCCATACGGCTGACCTCACGCTGTGCCTCGGTGGGGTTGATGACATACTCGCCATCAACAAGGCCGACGCTGACACCGGAAATGGGGCCGTCCCACGGAATCTCGGAAATTGAGAGTGCGATGGAAACACCGAGCATAGCGGCTATCTCGGGCTGGCAGTCGGGATCAACCGACATAACGGTTGCGACAACGCTGACATCGTTTCTCATATCCTTGGGGAACAGAGGACGAATGGGTCTGTCGATAACTCTGGAGGCAAGAGTAGCCTTTTCGCTTGCTCTGCCCTCACGGCGCTGGAAGGAGCCGGGAATTCTGCCGACAGAATAGAGCTTCTCTTCAAAATCAACTGAAAGGGGGAAGAAATCTACGCCCTCTCTCGGCTTTGCAGCCATGGTTGCTGTACACAGGACATTGGTCTCGCCATAACGGACGAGGCACGAGCCGCCTGCAAGCTGAGCCATTTTGCCGACCTCAACTACGAAAGGTCTGCCGGCGATTTCGGTTTCAAACTTTTTGAAATCCTCGAACATAGTTATACCTCTTTGAATTTATTTCCACAGACCGCCGGACTTAGCAATAAATCCGTTCCCCGAAGTTCGGAGCCCCGATTCACTGCTAAAACCGTTTTAGTCTGCCGATTGCAAAAAAAGTCAGAAAAGCAGGCAGAAATAAGCTCTCTGCCTGCCCGTCGTGCAATTATTTACGGATACCGAGTCTGGCAATGATAGCACGGTAACGCTCGATGTCAACCTTCTGAAGATAAGCCAGAAGATTACGTCTGTGACCAACCATCTTGAGAAGTCCACGGCGTGAATGGTGATCCTTCGGATGATCCTTAAGATGCTCTGTCAGGTCACGGATTCTCTTTGTGAGAACAGCGATCTGAACCTCGGGAGAACCTGTGTCGCCCTCGTGGAGTGCATACTCCTGCATAATTGCGGTCTTTTCAGCCTGAGTCATTTCTTTTCACCTCATTTTAATATTTGCTCCGAAACCCAGCAAAAGGCCGGTGAAAACCTCTTTGAGGTTTATTCCATAAGCCGAGTAGCGGACGCATACAACGGTATTATATCAGCATTGACCGTATTTGTAAAGATTTTTTTCTAAGTTTTCGCAATTTCTTCCGGCAGAGATTTAAAATCGTTGCCCAATCGGCTGTAATATGGTATAATTCATTCAAACTTATCAACGGAGGTAAACCATGGCAAGAGGACTTGACGGAACTTTTTTTGATTTTCACCATCACAACACCGCTGAGGGAAAATATTTCAACCCTGCCCTCGATTCTTTCACCGAGTCCGATTGGCGGCAGAAGGTGCGTGAGATAGCAGAGCTGAAAATGGAATACATTATAATTATGGCTACCGCCCTCTTTGACCGCTGCTATTTTGACTCCGAGGTATTCCCCCGTGCGAACATTCCGTGTGCCGACCCCATCGAGGCGGTGCTTGACGAGGCGGATAAGCTCAACATAAACGTTTTCCTCGGAAACGGCTTTTACGGCGACTGGACAAAGCCGAGCGTGAACATCACCTCCGAGGAGGTGCTTGACCGCACCTTCAGGGCAATGGACGAGCTTGCAAAGAAGTATTCGCATCACAAGAGCTTTTACGGCTGGTATTTTCCGGACGAAGTGTGCATAATCCTGCGCTTCTCCAAAAAATTCATCAACTATGTAAACCTCTGCACAAAGCGTTGCCGTGAGATAACACCCGGCAAAAAGACGCTCATTGCGCCCTACGGCACAAATCTCACGCTGACAAATTCATATTATGTCGATGCTCTTGCTTCACTCGATGTCGATTTTATCGCATATCAGGATGAAATAGGCGTGCAGAAGACCCGTGTTTGGCAGAGCGAGCGCATATTCGCACGGCTCAAGAAAGCTCACGACAAGGCAGGACGGGCGGCACTTTGGGCAGACATAGAGCTGTTTAAATTTGAGGGCATGGTATACAAAAGCGCCCTGCTCCCTGCGGATTTTTCACGCATACAGCGGCAGATAGAAAACGTCTCGCCGTATGTTGACAAGATAATCGGCTACCAGTACACAGGACTGATGAATCCGAAAAACTCGCCGTCATTCGCAGGTCACGAAAGCTCGGCAAAATTTTATGAGGAATACAGCGAATATTTGAAGAAATGAGCAAAAATGCAGCACCTGAGCAGTGCTGCATTTTTTGTTAATTTATTATCTTTATTTCCTTGCTCTTAAACAGCTCACGCAGTCTGTCGCACTGGGTTGAGCTAAGGGCGAGCTTTTGAAGTATAAACGCACTGTCGGCGGCGATGTAGATATAGAAAGCATCCTTTGTGTCGCACACCTTTTGAATTTTGCTGTACTGTATGCGGCGGCGAATATTCTGTTTTTCGCCGTGCTCCACAAGCTCGAGCCTGTCCTCATAAAATTCAAATTCCTGCTCGGCAAAAAACGATTTATCGAGCTTTTTGAATGTACGGTACGGTGCAATGAGCTGAATATAAAGGTATGCACCGGCGCACAGTGCGAGCATTACCGTCACGGCATATAAAAATATGTTGCCGCCGAATTTCACGAGGCTCACCACAACCGCTATCGCACAGGCGACGAGCAGCCAGCCCGTCACCGATGACGAGCGTGAATTTCTGCGTTTTTTATCCGTATATCGGACATACTTGAGATATGAATCGAAATTGTTTTTGCAGCTTGCGGTTACTAAGAGCATAAATTTTTCTCTCCGTTTTTATCAAGATGATGCGGCGGTATTCGCACGGGCAATGGCGGTATCTATGGCAAGGACTATTCCGAGCGAAAGCAGCTCATAGGACGGGTCGAGAATGTCCAGCTCATAGCTGTCGCCCCATGTGAACCACTCCTTGCTGATATTCATCACATTTCTGTTGCCGTCATAGAGTGAATACTCGTGTGCAAAGAAGTCGCCCTCAATTCTCATCGAGGTGTTTTCGAGCGTATATCTCGGTTTGAACAGCGAAAACTCCTTGACTATCTCTGCCACCTCTTCGCCGTGAAGCTCGAGAATGAAGCGTTGCAGGAAGGTGAACAGGCGGCTGTATATCTGCCCTATCTCCTCGCCCGAGGCATTTAAAATATGAAGTCTACCTCTCATTGAGAAGAAGTCACCCTCAACAAAATATCTGTCGTTGCCGTTTTCATCCTTGACGATGAATTTGGAATTGAGTGAAAAAACCTTTTGCTTGATATAGAGCTTCATATGGTCACCCCTTTTCTTTGATTATATCATAATACCCCTTGGTTTACAACTCACTTTTATCAAACGCAGACGCAGACGACAAAAATCAATAAATTTTTACCCGAAAGCTCTCTCCGCATTGTAAATTTGCAAAAAATTTAAAAACCTTGCAATATATAATTGATACGCCTGTATTTTTTTGGTATAATACTTTTTGTACGGATTCTGCGGTCGGTTTTGCTCTTTTGCGTTTTCGCATTACGCCGCCGTGCCGCAATAAAAACGAAAGGAGAACACGTATATGAATTACACCCACGAAGTAGAAAATATGTGTACTGTCAAAAAGGGTCCGAACCACGGTCCCGCTCCTATCCCCGAAGAGGGCAAATGGGTAAAGGCTTATGAGATCAAGGACATCTCCGGCTTCACCCACGGTGTGGGCTGGTGTGCACCCCAGCAGGGTGCTTGCAAGCTCTCCCTTAACATCAAGGACGGAATTATCGAAGAGGCTCTTGTTGAGACTATCGGCTGCTCGGGCATGACCCACTCCGCCGCTATGGCAAGTGAGATACTCCCCGGCAAGACCATTCTCGAGGCTCTGAACACCGACCTCGTCTGCGATGCTATCAACACCGCAATGCGCGAGCTGTTCCTTCAGATAGTTTACGGCCGTTCGCAGTCCGCTTTCTCCGATGACGGACTTAACGTCGGCGCAGGTCTTGAGGATCTCGGTAAGGGTCTTCGCTCCCAGGTCGGCACTATGTACGGCACAAAGCGCAAGGGCGTTCGTTACCTCGAGATGGCTGAGGGCTATGTCACCAGAATGGCTCTGGATGAGGACGATCAGGTTATAGGCTACGAGTTCGTATCCCTCGGCAAGATGACCGACTTCATCAAGCAGGGTGACGATGCTCAGACCGCATATGACAAGTCTGTTGGAACTTACGGCAGATTCGCTGATGCCGCTAAGTACATCGACCCGCGCAAAGAGTAAGGAGGACACAGACAATGGCATTATTTGAAAACTATGAGAGAAGAGTTGACAAGATAAACTCCGTTCTCGCTGAGTACGGCATTTCCTCCATTGAGGAGTGCAGAGATATTACCCTTGAAAAGGGCATTGACTGCGACAAGATCGTCAGAGGCACCCAGCCCATCTGCTTTGATAACGCTGTTTGGGCTTACACTGTCGGCTGCGCTATCGCTATCAAGAGCGGCGCTAAGAAGGCCGCTGATGCCGCTGCCGCTATCGGCGTAGGTCTTCAGTCCTTCTGCATCCCCGGCTCTGTTGCCGAAAACCGCAAGGTCGGCCTCGGCCACGGCAACCTCGGCAAGATGCTCCTCTCCGAGGAGACCGAGTGCTTCTGCTTCCTCGCAGGACACGAGAGCTTCGCTGCCGCTGAGGGCGCTATCAAGATCGCTCTCAACGCCAACAAGGTCAGAACCAAGCCCCTTAGAGTTATCCTCAACGGTCTGGGCAAGGATGCCGCTATGATCATCTCTAGAATCAACGGCTTCACTTATTGCAAGACCGAGTTCGATCCCTATTCGGAGACCGTTACAGTCACCGAGCAGAAGGCTTATTCCAACGGCCCGAGAGCTGATGTCAAGTGCTACGGTGCAGACAATGTTCCCGAGGGTGTTGCTATCATGAAGCTTGAGAATGTCGGCGTTTCCATCACCGGCAACTCCACCAACCCCACTCGCTTCCAGCATCCCGTTGCAGGCACTTACAAGAAGTGGTGCGTTGAGAACGGCGTTAGCTACTTCTCCGTTGCTTCCGGCGGTGGCACAGGCCGTACCCTGCATCCCGACAACATGGCTGCAGGCCCCTCCAGCTACGGTATGACCGACACTATGGGTCGTATGCATTCCGACGCTCAGTTCGCAGGTTCTTCCTCTGTTCCGGCACACGTTGAGATGATGGGTCTTATCGGCATGGGCAACAACCCCATGGTCGGTGCAACCGTCGCTTGCGCTGTTGCTGTTGAAGAGGCAATGAAGTAAGCATAAATCCAAATACAGAACCGACCGTGGTATATCCACGGTCGGTTTTTTGTTTTGTCTTATTTCACACCGAACATCAGATCACCGTATGTCGGGAACGGCCAATAATCCTCTGCCGTCATCGTCTCAGCCTCGTCGCAGGCTCGGCGCAAGGTCTCCATCTTGCCGAGGATAACATCTCGCACGGCGTTTGCCGCCTCAGTGACATCCGCTATCTTCTGAACCCTTGCAAGTTCCTCGTCAAGCTCGTTTGCGGCACGGGAAATTTCGTCCGCAAGCTCGGAGAGCTTTTCCACCGTTTCGGTCTCGTATCGGCATTTGAGTCCCGGTACTGCGGCTCTTTTGGCGTTGAGGGTTCCCGCAAGTACACCTGCATACGCTTCTATTGCCGGAAGTATCTCCTTTTTCGCCATATCCACCATCGTCAGAGCCTCGATATTGACTGTCTTTGAGTAATTTTCGAGGATTATCTCATAGCGGCTCTGAAGCTCCGCAAGGGAGAAAACCTTGTGAGAAGTGAGCATTTTCACATTCTTTTCGGCTATCATCGCCGGCAGTGCATCGGGGGTTGTGCGAAGATTCAGAAGTCCCCTCTTTTCGGTCGCCTCCTCTATCCACGCATCGTCATAGCCATTACCGTTGAAGATTATACGCTTGTGATCCTTTATCGTCTTTTTTATCATCTCATGCAGAGCCGTCTCAAAATTCTCTGCATTTTCGAGGCGGTCGGCGTATATTTTCAGGCTCTCGGCAACTGCGGCATTGAGCATAATATTGGCGCAGGAGATGCTGTTTGACGAGCCGAGCATACGGAACTCGAACTTATTGCCCGTAAAAGCAAAGGGTGAAGTGCGGTTGCGGTCGGTGGTGTCTCTTGTGAATTTAGGCAAAACATGGACACCCAGACGCATAACTGTTTTCTCGCTTGCACTGTAGGGCGTATCATTTTCTATAGCATCGAGCACTGCCGTCAGCTCATCACCGAGGAACATCGACACGACCGCAGGCGGTGCTTCATTCGCCCCGAGGCGATGGTCGTTGCCTGCCGTGGCAACGGAGAGGCGAAGCAAGTCCTGATAATCGTCAACAGCCTTTATGACTGCACACAAGAACAGCAAAAACTGTGCGTTTTCATACGGCGTTTCACCGGGAGTGAGAAGATTAACGCCCGTATCTGTCGCTATAGACCAGTTGTTGTGCTTGCCCGAGCCGTTGACTCCCTCAAACGGCTTTTCGTGCAGGAGGCACACAAGTCCGTGCTTTGCGGCAACCTTCTGCATTATCTCCATTGTGAGCTGGTTATGGTCGGTTGCGATATTGGCGGTTGTATATATAGGTGCAAGCTCATGCTGTGCCGGTGCGACTTCGTTGTGCTCGGTCTTTGCCAGCACGCCGAGCTTCCACAGCTCCTCGTCAAGGTCTGCCATATACGCCGCCACTCTCGGCTTGATAACTCCGAAGTAATGGTCATCCATCTCCTGACCCTTGGGTGCCTTTGCGCCGAAAAGGGTGCGTCCGCAGAAAACGAGATCTTTTCTCTGCTCATACAACGCCTTGTCAACAAGAAAATATTCCTGTTCGGAGCCGACGAAAGTTTTTATACACTTGACATCGGTATTACCGAAGAGACGAAGTATCCTCATCGCCTGCTTGTTGAGTGCCTGCATTGAGCGCAGCAAAGGGGTCTTTTTGTCGAGAGCTTCTCCGCCGAAAGAGCAAAACGCAGTGGGGATACACAGGGTCTTATCCTTTATAAACGCATAAGAGGTCGGATCCCATGCGGTATAGCCTCTTGCCTCGAAGGTGGCACGAAGTCCGCCCGAGGGGAAAGAAGAAGCATCCGGCTCGCCCTTTATCAGCTCCTTGCCCGAAAATTCCATGATAACACGGCCGTCACAGGCAGGGGTTATGAAGCTGTCGTGCTTTTCCGCAGTTATGCCGGTGAGGGGCTGAAACCAATGTGTATAATGCGTGGCACCGTTCTCAACCGCCCAATCCTTCATTGCCTCCGCCACGGCATTGGCAACATCGTTATTGAGGCTTGCGCCCTCATCTATAGTCCGCTTGAGCGAAGTATAAACCTCTGCGGACAGCTTTGCCTTCATCACCCTGTCGTCAAAAACAAGGCTTCCGAAATAATCGGACACTGTACTCATTTTTACCGCTCCCTTCAAAGCAAAAACAAAAAACAGCGTCAATGAACCCAGGGTTCAAAGACACCGTTGTCTCTATGTGCTGAATTATACCCGAGTCACAGTCCGTTGTCAATAAAAAAGGGAGGAATTTTGCAACTTTGTGCAACCAGCAGTAATATCCACGCCCGAAGTGCCTTGCGTTTTATTCAAAATATCATGCGTTAAAAAGGAACTTTTCTGCCCACCGCCGCCGATTAAATCAGCCTCACACGGCGAAAATAAAATTCGGACATATGCCGCTTCAAACCGATTGACAAACAGTTTTCCGTGTGCTAAAATTCCTACTAAAATGAGCAACGGCGTTCATCAGGCAGGGCAAGTGCCCCCTGACGGATGCCGTTTTTTGCTTTCCCCTTGAGGCAGAGCCTCGATGTCATAAAAAAATCTTTGCGGTTTTTCTCATTTTAGTACAGAATACCGTAGAAGTCGCACGAAAGGTGTGGTATAATATAATGACATCTAAAAAGCTCCACCGATAGGAAACTTTTCAATCGGAGGGATTTTTAATGACAAAGTACATCTTTGTGACCGGCGGTGTTGTCTCCGGCCTCGGAAAAGGAATCACGGCAGCTTCACTCGGCAGAATGCTCAAGGCTCGAGGGCTGAAGGTTGCCGCACAGAAGCTCGACCCATACATCAATGTAGACCCCGGCACGATGAGCCCGTATCAGCACGGCGAGGTCTATGTCACCGAGGACGGTGCGGAGACCGATCTCGACCTCGGACACTATGAGCGATTCATTGACGAGGACTTGAACAAGTATTCAAACCTCACCACCGGCAAGGTATATTGGAATGTGCTCAACAAGGAGCGTAGGGGTGAATACCTCGGCTCGACCGTTCAGGTTATTCCGCACATCACAAACGAGATAAAGGACTTTGTCTACCGAGTCGGCAAAAAGACCGACGCCGATGTTGTCATAACCGAGATAGGCGGCACTATAGGTGACATTGAATCGCAGCCGTTTATCGAGGCAGTCAGGCAGATCTCTCTCGAAGTCGGGCGTGAAAACAGTCTGTTTATTCACGTCACTCTCGTCCCGTTTCTCAAAGGCTCGGACGAACACAAATCCAAACCCACCCAGCACTCCGTCAAGGAATTGCAGGGCATGGGCGTGAATCCGAACATAATCGTTCTGCGCTGTGATGAGCCGCTTGAGGAATCGATATTCAAAAAGATTTCGCTTTTTTGCAACGTCAAGCCGGACTGTGTTATCGAAAATATCACCCTGCCATGTCTCTATGAAGCTCCGCTGATGCTCGAAAAGTCGAACTTTTCCGCAGTTGTCTGCCGTGAGCTGGGCATAGACGCACCCGAACCGGATCTCACCGAATGGGAGGAGCTTGTTCGGCGCATAAAAAGCCGTGAAAAGACGGTTCACATAGGACTTGTGGGCAAGTATGTTCAGCTCCACGATGCCTATCTCTCCGTGGCCGAGGCACTGCGCCACGCAGGCTACACCCTCAACACGCATATCGCCATAGATTGGATAGACTCGGAGAATATCACCGAGGACAACTACCTTGACACCCTCTCCCACCTTGACGGAATAATAGTTCCGGGCGGCTTCGGCGGCAGAGGAATTGAGGGTATGATACTCGCCGCAAAGTACGCAAGAGAAAACCTTGTCCCCTACTTCGGCATATGCCTGGGTATGCAGATAGCCGTTATAGAATACGCAAGGAATGTAGCCGGTATCTCCGACGCACATTCGGGCGAATTTGACGAGCTTTGCCGCAACAAGGTCATCGACTTTATGCCCGGTCAGAGCGATGATATTGACAAGGGCGGCACACTTCGTCTGGGTGCATACCCCTGCGTTATATCGCCCAACACGACAATGGAGCGTTGCTACGGCACGCTGAACATCTCCGAGCGCCACCGCCACCGCTACGAATTTAACAACGATTACCGTGACATTCTCACCGAAAAGGGGCTGACCCTCTCGGGCAAATCTCCCGACGGCAGACTTGTTGAGACAGTCGAGCTTACCGACCGTCCGTTTTATGTCGGCGTGCAGTATCACCCCGAGTTCAAGTCCCGTCCGAATAAGGCTCATCCGCTGTTCAAGGGTTTCATCAAAGCAGCGCTCGACAGAGCTGAGAAAATTCATGATATTTTTGCCGCAGGGCAGACCTGCGACTGAAAATATAGAGCATATTGAAAGGAAGATGCGGTAATGGAAAAGTTATATGAAGGCAAAAGCAAGATTGTCTATAGCTCTGATGAGCCGGGCACCTGCATAATAAAGTACAAAGACACTGCTACTGCCGGAAACGGCGTAAAAAAAGAGGATCTGCCCGGTAAAGGCAAGCTCAACGCCGCCATATCCAATATTATATTTGATTATCTTATGAAAAACGGTGTGAAGACCCACCTTGTTAAGGTAATTGACGAGACAACCGTGCTCGCCAAGAAAGCCGACATAGTCATGGTCGAGGTCATTGTCCGAAACATCGCCGCAGGAAGCTTCTCCAACAAATACGGCGTAGCAGAGGGCACACCGCTCAACAATACAGTCGTCGAGTTCAGCTACAAGAGCGATGAGCTGGGTGACCCGATGATAAATGACAGTCAGATAACCGCTCTGGGACTTGCAACTCAGGCGGAGCTTGATGAGCTTCGCGCCATGTCGCTTCGCATTGACGAGCTGATGACAGAGCTGTTCAAAAAGGGTGGAATAAAGCTTGTCGACTTCAAGCTTGAATTCGGACGCACGGAGGACGGACTTGTGCTGTGCGACGAAATCTCGCCCGACTCCTGCCGCCTTTGGGATATGGAGACTGACAAAAAACTTGACAAAGACAGGTTCCGCCGTGACCTCGGTGATGTCCTCGGTGGATACAGAGATGTTCTCGCAAGACTTGAGGCTTCTATATAACCTAAATTTTCCAAGGAGTGTGATAAGCGCATGAGAGCAACAGATCGCAAGATCGTCCTCGAGGACGGAAGCGAATACTATGGCTATGCCTTCGGCAGTCGAACCGACAGAGTGTGCGAAATTGTTTTTAACACCTCGATGGTCGGCTATCAGGAAATAGTCTCCGACCCGTCCTACACCGATCAAATGGTCGTTATGACATATCCGCTTATAGGCAACTATGGCATAACCGACGACGACTTTGAGTGCAAAAACCCGAGCATCGGCGGATTGATAGTCTATGACTACAACGATATGCCCTCAAACTTCAGATACACCAAAACCCTTTCCGAGCTGCTTGAGGAGAACGGTATCCCCGGCATTTCCGGCGTGGATACCAGGAAGCTCACCCGTAGCATCCGTGACCTCGGCTCACGCCGTGTGCTCATCACCTCTCCCGATACGCCTGTGGAAAAGGCAATCGAAATTATTAACAGCACTCCCATCGCTCACGATGCAGTGAGCAGAGTCAGCTGCAAAAAGCGTTGGTACTCCCGTACCTCGAATCCGCAGTTCAACGTTGTTGCGATAGACTGCGGAATGAAGCTCAACATAGTCCGCTCGCTCAACCGCTTCGGCTGCAATGTCTCGGTAGTCCCGTTTGACACGACAGCGGAGGAGATCGAGTTTATGAAGCCGGACGGAATCTTCCTCTCAAACGGCCCGGGCGACCCTGAGGATGTCACCCCCGTTATCGAGACGGTCAAGAAGCTCAGAGGAAAATATCCGATATTCGGCATTTGTCTGGGACACCAGATAATCTCACTCGCCTACGGTGCGGAGACCTACAAGCTGAAGTTCGGCCACAGAGGCGGCAACCACCCTGTCATGAACCTCACCACAGGCAAGATAGAGATAACCTCGCAGAACCACAGCTACGCCGTCCGTGACAAGAGCGTTGAGGGAACTGGACTTGAGGTCACACACCTCAACCTGCTTGACAAAACCGTTGAGGGCGTGCGTTGTGAAAAGGATCTTGTTTTCAGCGTTCAGTATCACCCCGAGAGTGCTCCCGGTCCGCAGGACAGCAGCTACCTCTTCGGACAGTTTATCGACTATATGAAGGAGGCGAAGGGTCGTGCCTAAGAGAACAGATATTAAAAAGGTGCTCGTCATCGGCTCCGGCCCGATAGTCATCGGTCAGGCGGCAGAATTTGACTACGCAGGCACTCAGGCTTGCCTTGCTCTGCGTGAGGAGGGCTATGAGGTAGTCCTCGCAAACTCCAACCCCGCAACCATAATGACCGACACAACGATTGCCGATAAGGTTTACATGGAGCCGCTCACCCTCGAATACCTCGCCCGAATTTGCCGCTATGAGCGTCCCGACGCAATCGTGCCGGGAATCGGCGGTCAGACAGGTCTTAACCTTGCAATGCAGCTTGCAAAAAAAGGCGTGCTCAAGGAATGCGAAATAGAGCTGCTCGGCACCGATGCGGAGAGCATCGAGCGTGCTGAGGACAGAGAGCTTTTCAAGGAGCTGTGCGAGAGTATAGGCGAGCCTATCGTCCCCTCTCAGATAACCTACAGTATTGAGGAGGGTCTTGAGGCTGCCGAGAGAATCGGCTACCCCGTCATTCTTCGCCCTGCGTTCACCCTCGGCGGCACCGGCGGCGGCTTTGCCTATGACCCCGACGAGATGCGTGACATGATGAAGAACGCACTCGCTCTCTCCCCTGTTCATCAGGTGCTCGTTGAAAAGAGCATAAAGGGCTACAAGGAGATCGAATACGAAGTAATCCGTGACGCAAACGACACGGCTATCACCGTTTGTAACATGGAAAACCTCGACCCTGTCGGCATACACACGGGTGACTCCATTGTTGTTGCCCCCAGCCAGACACTGACCAACAAGGAATATCATATGCTCCGAGACTCGGCACTCAAAATCATCCGTGCTCTCGGCGTTAAGGGCGGCTGTAATGTTCAGTTTGCGCTCGACCCCCACTCGTTCCGCTACTATGTCATCGAGGTAAACCCCAGAGTTTCACGCTCCTCCGCACTTGCATCAAAAGCGAGCGGTTACCCGATAGCGAGAGTTTCGGCAAAGATAGCGGTCGGCATGGATCTTCACGAGATTCAGCTTGCAAACACGCCCGCCTGCTTTGAGCCTTCGCTCGACTATGTTGTAACAAAGATGCCCCGATTCCCGTTTGATAAATTCCCGGCAGCACTCAACACGCTTTCCACTCAGATGAAGGCCACCGGCGAGGTCATGAGCGTCGGCCGCACGTTTGAGGAGAGCCTGCTCAAGGCCATACGCTCTCTCGGAGAGGGCAAGAACCACCTCCACATGGAGAAGTTCGACTCCGAGAACATGTCCACCGACGAGCTGCTCGACTACATCAAGGACGGCACGGACGACCGTATCTATGCAATTTCACAGCTTATGTGGATGGGCGTTGATCCGTCGCTTATCTGCGACATTACGCACATCGATATGTTCTTCCTCGACAAAATAAAGAAGATAGTCGATTTTGAAAAAGAGATGGAGGCAAACCCCGATTCCGACGAGCTTCTGCGTGAGGCAAAGCGTCTCGGCTTCTCCGATTCATATGTTGCGGAGCTTTGGAACAAGACCGAGGATGATATATACAAGCTTCGCTGTGAGAAGAATATCTTCCCGACCTACAAGATGATAGACACCTGCGCCAGTGAGTTTGACAGCTATGTACCCTATTTCTACTCGACCTACGCAGATGAAAATGAGTCGATTGTCTCCGACAAGAAGAAGATAATCGTGCTCGGCTCAGGCCCGATAAGAATAGGTCAGGGCGTTGAGTTTGACTATTCCACGGTTCACGCAGTCAATGCCATTCGTGACATGGGCTATGAGGCAATAGTCATAAACAACAACCCCGAAACAGTTTCCACCGACTACACCACTGCTGACAAGCTCTATTTCGAGCCGCTGACGGTAGAGGATGTTATGAATATCATCCACCTTGAAAAGCCCGAGGGCGTTATAGTCACTCTCGGCGGCCAGACGGCGGTAAACCTTGCCGCACCGCTTACCGCAAGAGGGGTCAATATAATCGGCACGGACTGCGATGCCATTGAAAAGGCGGAGAACAGAGATGCTTTCGATGCGGTCATCAAGTCTTTGGGCATACCGAACCCCAAGGGCGAGGCAGTCACCGACATTGAGACGGGTGCTGCCGTTGCCGCAAGAATCGGCTATCCCGTACTTGTTCGCCCAAGCTTCGTCCTCGGCGGCAGAGCTATGGAAATCGTCGCAAACGAAACCATGCTCAGAAAGTATCTAAAGAATGCAGTTGAGGTTGACGAGGATCAGCCTGTGCTTATCGACAAATACCTCATGGGCAAGGAAGTCGAGATAGACGCTATCTGCGACGGCGAGCAGGTATTCATTCCCGGCATAATGGAGCTTGTTGAGCGTACCGGTGTTCACTCGGGCGACAGCACAAGCGTTTATCCGCCCTTCTCCATCTCACAGAGAGTCAAGGACACCATTGCCGAATACACCGAAAAGCTCGGTCTCGGTATCGGCATAGTCGGTCTGTTCAACATTCAGTTCATCGTTGACAAGGACGACAATGTTTATGTCATAGAGGTAAATCCCCGTGCATCACGAAGTGTTCCGTTCCTTTCAAAGTCAACCGACTGCAACCTTGTCAGAATCGCAACCAAGGTAATGCTCGGTCAGAGTCTCAGGGAGCAGGGAATCACCGATATGCACCTGCCGGAGGGCAAGCGTTGGTATGTCAAAGCCCCTGCTTTCTCGTTTGAAAAGCTCACCGGCATGGACTCCTACCTCTCGCCCGAGATGAAATCGACCGGCGAAGCGATAGGCTACGACAAGCGTCTCAACAGAGCGCTCTACAAGGCTCTCCAGGCTTCCGGCATACGCATGAAGGAATACGGCACAGTCATAGTCACCCTTGCAGACGAGGATAAGGAAGAGGCGCTTCCGCTCGTCGAGCGTTTCTACCGCCTCGGCTTCAATATTGAGGCTACCATAGGCACTGCCAACTTCCTCAAGGAGCATGGCATACGCACAAGGGTACGCGGAAAGATCAGCGAGGGCAGCACCGAGATACTCGAATCCATCCGTGCAGGCTATGTCAGCTATGTTATAAACACGAGAGCCGTGCTTTCGGGCGTTCACTATGAGGACGGCGTTGAGATACGCCGCTGTGCGGTACAAAACGGAGTGACGACCTTCACTTCGCTCGACACCGTGAAGATAGTCCTCGACGTTCTCGAAGAAGTAACACCTGTTATTTCCACCATAGACGGCGACGGCGAAAACTAAAACAAAATATAAGTCCGTCCCCGATGTGTAAATTCGCATCGGGGACGGCTGTTTTATTATACTATATAATGTATATGCAGTTCTCCTCATTCACCTGTCCGCTTGCTCTCGCTGCAAACAAAATCGAAGCAAGAACTTGGCTCTCCCTCCGGGGGAGCAGTCAGCGAAGCTGACTGAAGGGTTGTTTCGAGGCGGTTGAATCAACAAATTGACTTCTACGCTTAATCTTGGTCTTGCTCATTCGGCATTTTCTATTTATTTGAAAAAGAAAACGCCGGCAACGGGCAACAGGTTATCCTACGGTGGAGGATTGTGTCATTACAAGCATTGCACGACAATGGGAATAGGCATTTTACAGCTCTCTTTACGCCAAAAACGGTGTGTTTTTTACAGCAAATTGGAGCGTGGTGGGGAGAAATGGAGCGTATTGGGGGCTAATCTCCGCACTACTCCAAATCGAACACCTTATGCACAAGCTCGACTGCGGCTCGGATACTGTCGCCATCCTGATTTAACAGCAACAGGCGTGATGTGCCGCCGATGCAGAAGATCATACGCTTTCTGCGCTCGGGATCGTCATCCTCGTGTATATACATTTTCAGCAGTATTTCCTCGGCATCGTTCAAAAGGCTCTGCACATCGTCGCCATAGAGCGCCCTTAGCAGCTTTTGATCCATCGACAACGCCTGCGTTATTGCGGAAATGAAGGTATATGTATCAGAGAAAGCCTTGTCCGCAAAATCCGCTTTGTCGAGAATATTCGATACCGTTTTGCGGCACACCTGTCTGTGGAGATTGTCAACCGATTCATAATGGGTATAAAAAGTTGTCTTGTTTATCATAGCCGCTCTGCAAAGCTCGCTGACCTTAACGGGACTTTGCGACTTCTTTTTCAGTTCTATATAGGTCTCGGTTATCAGCTTTTCGGTTTTTATAAACCGTAGGTCGTTTTTGTTTGCCAAAATAAACATCTCTTTTCCGTTTTGGTTGCTTATATTACCGTTTTGTAAAAACGTCCGTTGAATAAGCAACTTGTGTTGGTTATAATATATCAGATAGTCCGATTTATTACAAGAGGGGGAATGGGAAATGGCGGATAAAAAGCATACCGTCTATATCATGCTCACAGATTATCCCGACAAAGTCTCCCGTGCTATCAAGCGAATCGGATTTTGGGAATACTCCCATGTTTCAATGAGCACGGATGCACATTATCCGAAATTTTTCAGCTTCATGGGCAAGCGTGGCTTCATGACCGAGGACTTCGACCTGCACCCGACCTATAAGGGCATTGACGTTCCGTGTGCGCTTTTTGCGTTGCCGGTGAGTGAAGCGGAATTTAACAATGTTGAAGCCTGCCTTGCACGCATGACGGCAAACGCCGACAAATATAAATACAACTACTTCGGTCTCGTGTTGCTGTATCTGAGAATAATCCCCAAGCAGAGGAAAAGCGACACCTGCATTGGCTTTGTCTCGAGAACTCTCAAGGAGCAGACAAGTCTCTCCGACGGACACCGCAGAAAATTCTACAGTCCGAACGAGGTCAAAGCGTACTTTATAAATCAGCTTGTGTTTGAAGGCCCGCTGAGAGTTTTGCTGCAAAAAGAAAAAATATAAAAACCGCCTGAAAGGTATTTGTTCTGCCTTTCGACGGTTTTCTTTTTTTGTACAGGAGACTATATTTATCCCCAAGCAGGTAAGCTCCACTGTGTCCCCACCTTCAAAAGCAGCAGATCCTCTTGCAACGCAAATAATTGCCTAATAAATATATGACGGCACATCTTTATCTTTTTTCCTGTATTTATTCATATATTTAGGAGCTTTTGCCTTTTTCTTATTGTCTGCTCAAAACGCAAAGTTTTCAACCTGCTCGAGAGTTGGAATGGAATTTGCCGCACCCTTCACCGTGACCGAAATCGCCGCCGCCTTTGCCGCAAGCTCAAGGGCGGTTTTAACATCCCTGCCCTGCGACACGGCACCGATGAAGAAGCCCGTAAAGGTGTCACCTGCTCCCGTCGTGTCAACAACGGGCACTTTGTATATCCCCTGCTGTATGCGAGTGTCCGAAGATCTGTACACCGAGCCGTTTTCACCGAGGGTCAGCACAATTTTGCTCTGTGGGAATCGGCGTGCCAAAAACTCATCGAGATTTTCTCCGGACGGCACACCGAGAATATCCGTCGCCTCTATCTCATTTAATATGAGATAATCGACCTTTTCGAGCGGTAGGAGAAGAATATCTTCATTCATCGGTGAGGGATTGAGTACCACCGTCATTCCTCTGTCCTTTGCGAGGTCTATGATTTTGCCCACACTGTTTATCTCGTTTTGCAGCACGACAAAATCGCCTGTCGAAAACTCCGAAAGGACACGTTCTATTTGACTGCCGGTTATAGTATGATTTGCGCCGGGGAAGAGGATTATCGAGTTTTTCCCGCTCTTTTCGAGCTGTATCACCGTGTGTCCGCTCGAGACATTTACACGCTCCACAAAATCCGTATTGACCCCGTGCGACACGAGAGTATCTATGAGCATCTGCCCATCCTCTTTGCCGACTGCTCCTGCGTGGTACACCCTCGCACCGGCACTGCCGAGTGCCACGGACTGATTGAGTCCCTTGCCCCCGACAAAAAATTCACGGCAGTCGGAAATAACCGTCTCGCCCTCTCGAACAAAATGTTCAAGCGAGTAGACATAATCAATATTAAGCGAGCCGAAATTCAATACTCTGTTCATATCGGACACCCTGAAATATTACATATAGAATTTCTTATACCACTGTGCAAAATTGCGAAGTCCCGTTTCAAGCGAGGTTGAGGGCTTGTAGCCGTAGTCACGCTCGAGTGCGCTCGTGTCGGCATATGTCACGGGGACATCGCCCGGCTGCATCGGGACAAGCTTCTTGTGGCTGTCAAAATCAAAGTCCTCGGGCAAAACCCCTGCCGAGACAAGCTCACGCTGAAGAATATCGACAAAATCGAGAAGATTTTCGGGATTCTGATTGCCGATGTTATAAACCGCATACGGCGGCACGGGAAGTCCGTCCTCGCCCGTTGTACGCATCGGAGCGCCGCACATTACTCTGACAACGCCCTCGACTATATCATCAACATAAGTGAAGTCTCGCTTGCAGTTACCGTAATTGAATATCTCAATCGTCTCGCCTCTCAGCAGCTTCTGCGTGAAGCCGAAATATGCCATATCGGGTCTGCCGGCAGGGCCGTAAACAGTGAAGAAGCGAAGTCCTGTTGAGGGGATGTTATAGAGCTTTGAATAGGCGTGTGCCATAAGCTCATTCGACTTCTTTGTTGCGGCATAAAGGCTAACGGGGTTATCTACCTTGTCCTCCGTGCTGTAGGGCACTTTTTTGTTACTGCCGTAAACAGACGAGCTTGAGGCGTAGACAAGGTGTGCAACAGGAGTATTCCCCTCATCGTAAGAATGTCTGCACGCCTCGAGAATATTATAAAAGCCGACAAGGTTCGACTCTATATACGCATCGGGGTTTGTTATCGAATAGCGCACGCCTGCCTGTGCTCCGAGGTTCACCACCACCTCGGGTCTGTACTGTGCAAAGACGGAATTTATCTTCTCCTTATCGGCAAGATCGCCCTTGACAAAGAAAAAATTCTCGAATTTTTCAAGCTCCTCGAGTCTCGACTCTTTGAGCCTCGGGTCATAATAGTTGTTCATATTATCAAGTCCGATGACCTTCACGCTCGGCACATCGGTCAAAAGTCTCTTTGAGAGGTTTGAACCTATGAAGCCTGCCGCACCGGTGACTAACACAACCTTGTTCGCAAGGTCTATTTTTGTCTTTTCTGCCTTTAAATTCTCTGTCATATATATAGCTCCTTATAAAAGGGAGCCTGCAACGGCAAGCTCCCGAAAAAATTCATCTTCTGTACTTTTCCACCACTATACCGAGCACCGCAACCGCCGCCTGAATCACAACGGCAACAGCGGGCGAAATGAGCGAAAACGCCTTGAGTGCAACGCTTATCACCGCACCGACCGCTATAACCGCCTGAATAACAAGCGACAAAACATTCCAATGCGAAACGAAATTTGCGAGTCTGCCGCAGGCGGCAATGCTCTTGAAGTAAGAGCGTGCTGAACCGTCGTGAAGCACCTTTGCAGGGGCTTGGGGCGTAACACTGTCTCTGTAAGCGCTGAAGATCCTTGCACCCTGAGACAAGGTTATCTTAATATCCTTTTGAAGAATACCGAAGCGTGCCGCAATAAGCTCATCCGTTACATTCGGGTCGTCCGTGCGGACAACAAGGCTAAAGCCGTTGTCGGACATCTCGTTTATCGAATCCTTGAGCGACTCATCCTCAACATAGTTGAAAACGAACATTGCCGCCACCTGCGAATCGATAGCTATATACAACACCTTGCGGCCGTTGCGCTTGACCTTGTCCTCCTCAGACTTCAAGGGTACCTCGATATTGTGATGCGTGAGCAGATTACGGTTGCCGAGCAGAACACGCTGATTGTATATCGTTGCGGAAAGGCCGAGTCTGTCCTCATATATCATATCCCTGACAGGGGGAAGCAGCTCAGTTGATCCGCTGATGATTCGGTTGAACACATCGGTCAGAGGGCCGCCGGACTTCAAGACCATAGCAACAGCATAGAGCAAAACATCGTCTATACGAACGGTTTTAAAGTCCTTCATACCGTGCATCTCGCAAGCGGCACGGTCGAAGAGATCCGCACTGTCCACTGCTGCGGCTACAGCCTCGGAGCACTCAAGTGCGGCATCATAGCCTGCCACCATGCCGCCGTCATCATTGAGAGTCTTGCCCTCTATGCAGAGTGCGGCAGTCATGGCGAGGTCTGCGGCGCAGGGAGCGGTCAGACAAAACGCACCGGTCAGCACGCCGATTGCCTGGAAAGCATCCTTGGTCATTATTCCTGCGATGATCGCAAGCAAAGCGGAGGCAGCAGACGAAATTATCAGTCCGAGCTTCACGCAGCCGTCAGCGGAGGAATTTGCCTCCGAGCTTTTTATAAACTCACTCGGGAAGTCAATCCTGCCCGAATAGAGTATATCGGGATTGCCCATTTTCAGTGCTCTTCCGACCTCAAAGGCATCCTTCTCGTTTTCGATATTTCTTATTGCATAAAGTCCCGAGCGGCGTTTTGCCGTGCAGAACAGGAAGTTTCTCATCACCCTTGCGGCGTTGCGATAGCCGCCGACAGTGCTCAGAAGCAGAACAAACACAGCCGCCGAGCAATAGAAGCTGCCTGCCGCACCCTCGGGAGATTTATTGAAAAACGATATTATTGCCTGAACAAGTGCAAGCAGTGCCGCAATCGCCGCCGCACAGTCGCCCGTTGCCCGACCCTTTGACAGGGCTTTGATTCCCGAAGCGATGCTCGGGAACGCGAGATAAACCGATGCTATGAGGAAAATTATGTTTGCCACCGCAAGACCTGCTCCGCCGTAGCCGAAAGCAGGAGTATCAAGGGCAAACCACTCTAAAACCTTTGGCACAAGTAGGAGCAACAATGTGACCGCTTCGATAACGCAAAGTCCGACAACCGAGGTTTTGAATTGGGTGACACGACCCTTTAGTGCCGAATAAACTCGACCACGCTGTTCGGGAGTCTCATATTCAAGCTCGCCCTTTATCTTCTCTTCCTGCGTTTTCTCTGACTGCTTTTTCGTTTCGGGTTCGTTTTCCGTCTCAGCGGCAACGTCCTTGTCTGCATCCTCGCCGTCAAAATTACTCAGCAGTACGAACTTCTTTTTCTTCTCTTCACGCTTTTTGTCAAGCTCGTCACGCAGAGCATCCTCGTCTACTTTTTCCGGCTCAGGCTCATCACCGAAGCCGCTGAAAACAAGCTGCTCCTCCTCGGGCTGCTGCGCCACGGGATCGGTAAAAGGCTGATTTTCGTTTATCCGCTCACCGCCGACAAACTCTTCTGCCGGTATGACCTGGGGCAGCGGCTCAAGTCCGGAGGTCTCGGAGAGAGGACCTCTTTTCAGGATAACGCCGGGCTTTTCTATCGGCTCGGAGCCTGTGTTTTTCACCGCACCTATTGCGGAAATAAGCTTTGTTTTATATTCGTCGTCCTTCTTGTCTCCCTCGGGCGGTGTTACCGCAGAGGAAAGTGAGCTGAATATCACTGTATCGGAATCGAAAAGTCCGGGTATTCCCTGATTCTCTTCCTGCTCCTCCTGCGCTGCGCCGTCACCGAAATATTTTGACGCAGGTGTGCCGAAAAGCTCTGCCACGGTTGGTTTCTTATCCTCGGGTTCTTCGGGGGCGGTGAATACCGAGTCGCCGTTTTCGTCAGCGTCGCCGTACGATTCATCTTTGGACACACTCTCGTCATCGGCAACCAGTGAAAGCACATTGTCTGCAGGCTCGTCTTTCGTCTCTTGCTCGCACGATGCGTCCTGTGTCTGCTCGGGTTCTTCCGTATGTTCCTCGGGGACAAAGGTCGGCTCTGATTCGATTTCGGCAGGCTCGTTCTCGCCCTGCTCGGGCTCGACAGGTTCAATGTCAACAGTTTTTGCTTCTGCCTGCTCAGGCTCGGACGGCTTATCGTCATACGCCGAATACTCCGGCTCCGGCTCAACGCCGCTGTCAGAGTATCTATCTTCATAATATTCTATTCCGGCAAGGAGATCTGTTTCATCCTCCAGGACTGGCTGTATTCCGTTTTGTGTGCTCTCGAGCAGCTCATCTATATCACCGAGCGACCAAATTCGCTCCGGCTCGCCACGGCTGTTTTCAAGCTCGGCTATCTCGCTGAGCACTCTGTCAAGTGAAAGTCGGCTTCTTTCGGAAGGCTTGTTTTCCACTTTCTTCACCCCATTTATAATAAACTGAAGTTGCTTTCAAATTCATCTGCTCTTCGCCGCTTCAAACATCAGTATCCCTGCGGCAACCGAGGCATTGAGGGAATTTATTTTTCCCTTCATCGGCAGGGAAGCGATAAAGTCGCATTTTTCACGCACAAGTCTGCCTATGCCCTTGCCCTCCGAGCCTACTACAAGAGCTATACTGCCGGAGTAGTCAAGCTTTGTATAATCCGTGCCGTCCATATCTGCGCCGAATATCCACACGCCTCTCGACTTCAAATCATCTATTGCGGCAGGGAGGTTTGCGACCTTGACCACGGGCACATATTCGATTGCGCCTGCCGAGGTTTTGGCAACGGTATAGTTGAGGGTAACGGAGTTCCTCTTGGGAATTATAACGCCGTGAACTCCGGCCGCCTCCGCACTTCGGAGTATCGCACCGAGATTGTGAGGATCCTCAAGCGAATCACAAACAACTATGAACGGCTTTTCTCCCCTGCTCTCGGCAAGGTCAAATATATCGTCAAGCTCGGCATACTCATGCGCCGCCGCAAACGCCGCAACGCCCTGATGCACCGCACCGTCACAAAGGCGGTCAAGCCTGCGTGAATCGGCAAACTTAACGGGGATCTTGCGCTCACGGCAAATGTCTATTATTCTGCCTGCCTGACCGCCTCGCTGACCCTGTGCAACGGTCACGCTGTCAATGGTTCTGCCGCTCTCGAGCGCCTGAAGAACTGCGTTGCGCCCGACTATAAGACCCTCTTTATGATCCATGAATGTACCTCTCCGATATTATCTCTATATTATTGGTATTATATCATATACTTACATAAAACGACAATACAAATGCTAAATTTTCTCCGGAAAATTTTGGCTGTGTCTGAGCACCGCCGAATTGATTACAGCGACCGCCAACGCAAACGCCAAAATTCCCGTCAAAGCGCCGAGTGTGTCAACGCCGACATCGAATATTCTGCAAGCTCTGCCGGGGACGAAATACTGATGAATTTCATCGCTCACGCAGTAGAGCACCGAAGCTATCAGCGACACCGTCGGCATAAAACGCCGTGCAGTTATAAACATGGCACTTGAAATCAAAAATGCGAGGGCGGTATATTCAAGAAAATGTGCGCCCTTGCGGACTATAAAGCTGCCGGGCAATGAACCGAGCAGCTTTGCCAAAAATCCCCTCATCTCGTTGCTCATAAGCTCGGAATCCGTGCCATCCCTGCCCGAGAGCCAAAAAATGCACACGGCGCAGGCAACACTCAATAACCAAAACAAGACAGCCAGCGTCCTGCGTGCTGTCTCGTTTTGGGGACAAATATATTGCAATACTTTTATTCTCTTCATCTCAATCGCCTTCTCAATCAGCTAATGCGAACACAAAATCCACGGCGGAAGTCTCGGAGTCCACACTTATTCCCGAAACATCCTCTCCGAGCGCAAAATAGCTCGGTGTGACAAACAACGGCAGCACCGCCGCATCGGTCAGAAGCTTGCCCTCCGCATTCCTGCAAGCCTTGACAAGCTGTGTTCCGTCGAGAGCTTTAAGATTTTTCACAGATGAGTCGAACGAGCTGTTTTTATATGCAAAGATATTCCTGCTGCCGCCAGAGGTGAGCGAATTGAGATAATCCGTCGCACTCGTAACGCCTGCGGTGAGGGAAGTCAGCACAACCTGATAATCGCCCGACTCCACCCGTTCATCCAGCTCCTCACGCTCAAGCACCGTCACCGAGAAGCTCGCTGAGAGACCGGTTATCCTTTGCCAGCCCTGTATCATTCGGCGCATGGCATTCTCGTGCTCGGGGAGACAAAGCACCTCTATCTTCACCGTACCGCCGAGCTTTTCCGATGCATTTTGCCAATAAGCTGCCGATTTTTTTACATCGTAGCCGAGTATTTTGACAGCCTCGCTGTTGAGCTCAAAGCCCTCTCCGACAAAGCAGGACGGCGGAATCACAGAATATGTCTTTTGCATATCGCTGCTCTCAAGGCTCAGGGAATCGTAATCGACAGCCGTGCAGAGTGCGCGCCTGAGAGAGACATTTGACAGAGTGGTTGACGAGCAGTTAAAGCACAGCGCCCAAACCGTGTCATAGCTTTTTGTAACGGTAAAATCATCCGAGTTCGGTTCAACCGTGCCGAGCTGTGCGGCACAGTATGATCCGTCAAGCAACAGCTCAAGACGCTCGGAATAATCATCGTCTATAACCAGTGTGACACTCGCCGGCTTTGCGGCAGACTGACCCGTGTAATCATCATTGTTTTTGAGCGTAAGGCTCGAGTCCTCAAGCCAATATGAGAGATAAAAAGGCCCGTTGCACATGAGAGTGGAATAGTTCAGTCCGTATCTGCCCTTGGTGGCGTTGAAAAATTCTTCGTTGCAGGGCATACATATGCTCTTTGTCAAAAAAGAGAGAAAGCTGTGCTCGTCAACGGCAGTCTCAAGCGTTATCTCAAGCGTAAAATCGCCCACCGCCTTGACACCCAGCTCCGAAACGGATTTTTTTCCGCTTATTATCGCTTTTGCATTTTTTATCGAGGCGAGAGTCAGTGCCTCGGGTGCGGCTGTGCTCGGTGATACGGCACGTTGCAGGGCAAAAACAAAATCCGATGCCGTAACACGGTTGTCAAAGGTTTCCGCAAAACCCTCACCGAGAATCGGTGTGAACGCCTTTTTCATGATAACCCAGCGAGAGTCCTCACGGAGCTTGAAGGTATAAGTCAGCGTGGAGGGATTATAGCTCCAGCTCTCGGCAACGCCCGGAACAATACTACCGTCCGATGAATGTCTGACAAGTCCCTCGAAGCAGTTGAGCACAACCGTCTTTGCCTCTGCGCCCTCGGCAATCTGGGGGTCGAGACATTCCGGGTCGGCATCGATGGGATATTGAAGTGTCGCCCCCGAGCCGTCGGAGCCGCAGGCGGCAAGCATGAGCACGGCGGCGAGCACAAGAAGTATGCAGATTATTCTTTTGAACTGTTTCATCCTTTTCCTCCGGACAACAGATATTTCAGATTTTTATACATTATATAGTAGCACAAAAACAGGTGGTTTCGCAACACTCAGGCACAAAGTTGTATATATTTTTTATGTTTCTCTCCACGGATTTTGAGATAACAAATAAAATTATTTTAATTTTGTTGCAATCCTTTGTACAATCTGTTACAATTATCTATCATAGTGCCCATGTTTTAGGGTAAATCGGAGATGAATTATGCAAATAGCAATATATATCACAGCCGCAGTTTCCGTGCTGTGCCTTGTAATCCTTGCAATAATCCTCGCTAAGCTCAACCGCCCTGCACAAGAGGAGGAAACGCTTCGCCGGCTCGAAAGCAGGATAAATTCTCTCGAAGGTCAGCTTCGTGACGAGTTTGAACGCAGTCGCCGTGAGAGTGCAGGCACTCAAAAGGATATGCGTGCGGAGATGACGGAATCACTCGACAAGATGAATGAGCGTCTCGGGCTGATGACTCAGGCTAACTTTAAGCATCAGCAGGAGCTTACCGATATGTTCTCGAAATCACTCGAGACGATTCGCCGCAACAACATAGAACAAAACGACAGGCAGTCGAAAATTATTGCGGAATCCATTGAAAAAATGCAGCAGAGCAACGAAAAGAAGCTCGATGAAATGCGTGCAACGGTTGACGAAAAGCTTTCCTCAACCCTCACAACAAGGCTTGACAGCTCATTTAAAACCGTTTCGGAACAGCTTGAGAATGTCTACAAATCTCTCGGTGAGATGAAGGAGCTGTCCACCGGTGTCACCGCAAATGTCACAAACCTGAACCGTGTGCTCACAAATGTCAAGGCAAGAGGTACATGGGCGGAGGTGCAGCTTGAGGGCATACTCGATCAGACTATTCCGAATATGTATGTCAAAAACTTCGCCTCGAAGCAGGGCAGCGCCGAGCGTGTTGAATTTGCAATCCGCATCCCCTCGGGTGACGGCGGAGAGGACGCATTCCTGCCCCTCGACTCAAAGTTCCCCATGGAGGACTATGTGCGCCTTTGCGCCGCCGCAGACAGTGCCGATGCTGCCGAGGTTGCCCGTGCGAGAAAGGCACTTGAGGACAGAGTTATCAGCGAGGCCAAGGCCGTGGCAAAGTACATAAATGTTCCCGTGACCACTCCGTTTGCGATAATGTATCTCGCAACAGAGGGACTGTATGCGGAGATAGCCTCCTCACACTCAGGCATATCGGAGCGTATCCAGCGTGAATACAACATCATGATAGCAGGCCCCACCACCATAACCGCACTGCTCACTTCCCTCTCAATGGGATTCAAGGCAGTGGCTATCAACGAAAAGGCGAATGAGGTTCGCCGTCTGCTCTCGGTTGCAAAGGCACAGTATGAGAAGTTCGGTGATGTGCTCGACAAGGCAAAGAAGAAGATAGACGAGGCTGGCCGCACCCTCGTTGCCGCACAGGACAGAAACCGCATTATGGCAGGCAAGCTCAAGGGAATTGATTCCATGGATGCCGCCGAAGCCGACGCTTATCTCGGAATAACGGAGGATTCGTCATCCGAGAGTGAGCTGTAATAATTTCATTGTTTCGTTTAATGGCAATACATATCTTATGAAGGAGGAAACGAAATGAAAATCAAAGGAAGACTTGTAAAACGAGCTCTTGCGATTCTTGTTTGCATGACGCTCGTTCTCGCCGCTCTCCCGACCGGAGTTTTCAGTGCGTTTGCCGTTGAAAAGGGCGAGCTTAAAATCACTACTATCTCCGACATTCATTACTTCGCTGATTCCGCAAAGGGAAAAAGCGATGCCACAAAAAACGGCTTTAGCGAAGCCTACAACGAATGGAACGATGCAGGCTCTCGCCAGCACAACGAGGTAGCCGCACTGCTCAAGGCAGCTTTGAAAAAAGCCGCCAAGGAGAACAGCGACTATGTGTTCCTGCCCGGCGACCTTACCCTCAACGGCGAAAAGGCCGGCCATGAGGAGCTTGCCGCAACCCTTGAGAAGTTCGAGGAGGAGACAGGTATTCCCGTAATAGTTGTCAACGGCAACCACGATGTCAACAACTACAGAGGTCTCACCTTCAAAAACGGTGTCAAGGAATCTGCCGAGATAACCACTCCTGACGATTTCCGTGAGATCTATGCAAACCTCGGCCGTGACCTTGTTACAGACGAGGACGAGGATATCTTCACTCCCACCACGGGCGAAGCAGGTCAGCTCTCATATGCAATTAGCCTCAAGGGCGGCTACAGACTCATCGTCATGGATACCAACAAGTATTCCGCAGATGTCACAGCAGACGGCGACGATGTTCAGGAGACCGCAGGTGCGATCACCGATGAGCTTATGCAGTGGGTGCTCAAGCAGTGCGAAAAGGCAAAGAAGAACGGCGAAACCATAATCGGTATGGGTCACCACAACTTTGTCCCCCACATGACTATCGAGCCGGAAATATTCAGCGCATTCGTACTTGACGATTGGATGGAGCGTACCGAGACCCTTGCCGATGCAGGTATGCACTATGTGTTCACGGGTCATCTTCACACTCCCGATATCGCTTCCCATGTAAACGACAACGGCGAGACTCTCTATGATATAGAGACAACCTCTCTCTCCGGTTTCCCGAATAAGTTCAGAACAGTAACCTTTGACAATACAGACGGCGACAAGGTTGTCTGCGATGTCAAATCTCACGAGGTTGACGAGGACGAGCCGATAGTCGTAAACTATCCCAACGGCACCTCCGTCACCTACGAGCAGCCCTATAAGAAGAGCTTCTCATTCTTCAAGAGCTACGGCCCCGGCGATATTCACAACTTCATCATGACCATGATCAACAACGGTCTCGCAGGTGTATTTGACGATATCCAGGATGTCGGCGGACTTTACAACTATCTTGTAGCCTCCGGCATCGACCTTGAGCAGATAATCATTGATGCTCTGGGCACCAACGGCCTTGAGATAGGCAGTGTTGAAATTCTCACTGTCAGCACCAACCTTATGAGCTTCATCAAGGATCTGTGTGCTCAGGTTGACGACGCTTATATCAATGACCCCGAACATCTCATGGAGGTCATTGACGCTGCTGTTACAAAGCTTATGAACTTCCGGGTCTCTGACTACAAATGCACCAAGTTCTATGAGATAATGGGCATGGAGAGCAAAAACGAGAAGGGCACTCTCGAGGATGCCGCTTACACGGTTCTTTATACTCTCTACAACGCAGACGAGGATATCAGCGACGATATATTCATGCAGGATGCTCTTGACTATCTTGAGAACAGAGACGGTATGAAAGACCTGTTCAATTTGCTTCTCGATGTTCTTCTTAACGATATTATCGAAGACGAGCTTCTTTCAACCCTCAAGTTCAATCCCGGCAAGCTCTTCCCCGAGGGAAGTGTCACAAGCCCCATCGGAGTTGTTCTTGACATATTCATGAATATACTCTATGCAGGCGATCCGAGCTATGAGAACGTCATCTACAGCGTGCTCAACCTCCTCCCCGAGGATTACAGCAGCATACGCAATATTCTCGATACTCTTGTTATCGATGAATATATGACCCAGAGCCAGTATGACAGCCTCGGCTACACCGCAGGCAGAATGATCCGCAGCCTTGTTGAGGACACTAACCCCAATGTTAAGTCCGACCTCAATGCAACTCTCGTTTATGACGGCCCCGTTGAGCCTGAAGTAACTCAGGACAATATGCGCCTGCCCTCAAACATCGGCACCACTTTCACCGGAAATGCATCAACAGAGAGAAGCATCAACTGGTACACAAAATACAGCCTCACCACTTCCGATATTCAGATAACCGAGTATTCCGAGAATCCCAAGTTCTCCGATAAGCTGCCCAAGGGTGTCAAGGTTTCCACCTCCTCGGAGCTTGTCACAAGAGAATATCCCGGCGTTGATCTCGGCGTTATAGGTCTGCTTTTCGTTGATATGAACGTCAACCGCCACACCGCAACCGTAACAGGCCTCAAGCCAGGCACCAAGTACTGCTACAGAGTCGGCAGTGCAAAGTACGGCTGGTGGAGCAAGACAGGCGTTATTGAGACGGCTGACAATTCCGACTCATTCACCTTCTTCCACGTCAGCGACGAGCAGTCGCAGAACCCCATTCAGTATCAGACATGGGGCAAGATCGTTGACACCGCATTCAAGATGTTCCCGCAGGGCAAGTTCTTCGCAAGTGCCGGCGATCAGGTCGATTATGACAGAAACTTCAAGCAGTGGCAGTGGTTCTTCAACGCATCGTCGAACATTATGAGCACCGCCATTATGCCCGCATCCGGCAACCATGAGGACAGCCGTTATATGCTCGACCAGAACTTCCTCCTGCCCGATACGGCAGATCAGGACAGAGAGAGCGGCGTTTTCTACTCCTATGATTACAACAACGCTCACTTCATCGTCCTCAACACCAACAACCTCAGCGATGATGACGCACTCAGCGATGATCAGCTCGCATGGCTCAAGGCAGATGCCAAGGCAAGCGATGCCCAGTGGAAGATAGTCGTGCTTCATAAGGCTCTCTACTCCAACGGCTCTCACTATGATGACTCCGATGTTAAGGCTATGCGTGACCAGCTCTGCGGACTTCTTCCCGATCTCGGCATTGACGTTGTTCTTCAGGGCCACGATCATGTCTATCTGCGTACCGATGTTATGGACAACAATGAGATAGTCAAGGCAGAGGAGCAGAAGATAACCTTCGGCGGCAGAGAGTATACCGCAAAGCTCAATCCCGAGGGCACAGTCTATGTCATCAGCGCCTGTGCAGGTGTCAAGGACTATCAGACCAAGGATGTTGAGGATACCGACAAGCTCTTCCCGAGAGCAGAGGCACTCTACGATGCCGATAACGCAGTCTTTGCCGCTATCACCATCGATGGCAGCTCGCTGTACTTTGACGCTTATATGCTTGACGATACCGCCAAGGACGGTGCAAAGAGAATCGACTCCTTTGCGATCTCCAAGGCCGAGAAGTCTACCGACACAGACGAGCCCGATGACGGCAATGATCCGTCCGTGCCCGTTGATCCCTCGGCTCCCGCGGATCCGATAAATCCGAGCAAGCCGCTCGATCCCTCCGATCCGGCAAGCCCGAGCGTTCCGGTAAAGCCCGAGACAAACAAGCCCGACGAGGAAAGCAAGGTTCCAAACACCGGTGCCGTTGCACCCGTTGCTCTCATCACCCTTTCCGGTGCCGCATTCGTTCTCTGCTGCACATCTAAGAAAAAGAAAGAGCGAGCATAAATTAAGGCTTAACAGCTAAACCGATCTCCCCCGACTGCAAGGTTGGGGGAGATTTTTCCGCCGCAGACATGAAAATTCCGTAACGGCTATCGACATACCACCACTATGCTCCGTTTCGCCTTAAAGACAAGGCACTTCCTGTGCGGAGTGTTATGTTTTACGGCAAAACGGGGTTTGTTATGACCGAAAATGACAAGCTCAAAAATTATTTCCACTGCAAAGCTTCATTTTTCAACAAATTTCACTGTTTATTTTTTGTACCTTAGTACAGTTTTTTGTTTCATATCGCTTGACTATTATCGTTATTAAAAGTATAATTAAAACGCTAATGTCAATAAACATTTCAGTTGGAGGTAAACAAAATGAAGGTATTTATGATTGGTGGCACCGGTCTTCTCGGCAGTGCCGCAGCACGTATTTTCATTGACAGAGGTCACAGCGTCAAGTCTGTTGCTCTTCCGCCCCTTCCCGTGGGTGCTCCCATCCCCGAGGAGATGGAGATCGTGATGTGCAACATCTACGAAAAGACCGACGATGAGATCAAAGAGCTTATGGCAGGCTGCGACTGCTTCGTTTTCGCCGCAGGTGTTGACGAGAGAGTTGAGTTCCCCGCTCCTGTCTACGATGCTTACTACAAGTACAACATAGCTCCCCTCAAGAGACTCCTTCCCATCTGCAAGGAGCTCGGCTACAAGAACGCAGTTATCCTCGGCTCGTACTTCTCATATCTCGCCAAAGAGCGTCCCGATATGAACCTGTGCGACCACCATCCCTATATCAAGAGCCGTGTCGATCAGGAGGAGGTTGCTTTCTCCTATGCTGATGACAACTTCGATGTTGCAGTTCTCGAGCTGCCCTACATTTTCGGCACTCAGCCCGGCAGAAAGCCCGTTTGGGTCATCCTCATTGAGCAGCTCAAGAGAATGGACAAGCTCCCCTGCACCTTTTATCCCAAGGGAGGCACCGCAATGCTCACAGTCCGTCAGGTCGGTGAGGTTATTGTCGGCGCAGCAGAGCGCAGCAAGGGCGCTAAGGCATGGCCTATCAGCTGCTACAATATGAAGTGGGCTCCGTTCCTCAAGATAGTCTACGCCGCAAGAGGCATGGGCGATAACAGAAAGGTTATCGGCATTCCCCCGTGGATGATGAAGATGGGCATGAACGGTATCATCAAGGACTATGCCGAAAGAGGCATAGAGAGCGGTATCGAGCCTAAGGGCCTTGCAGAGATTATGGATGTTGATCTCTTCATGCCCACCGAGATCGCTTTCAATGAGCTTGGTGCTACCGAGGACGATATCAAGGCCGCAATCACCGACTCCATCCATGTCAGCGTTGCTTCCTATGAGGGCAAGGTTGAGCTTCTTGAGATGAAGGGCGAATAATCATAGCTGTAAATTTTCGGCGGAACACTGAAGTTCCGCCGAAAATAGTGCTTTTTAAGAGCTTTTAATTTTGCCGAACAAAGAGTAATTTTTTCGGTTTCGGCGGCTGTTTTCGGGCGGTTTTTTCGTCAGGACTTACAAATTCTGCATTCCGTTTTTGTGCGTGCTGACGGAAAAACAACCATTCCGAGCCGCCCTGTAGAATTTTTATTGAAGGAACGGGTGATTTCTTTTGGCAAAGAGAGAGGACATAAGAAATATCGCTATCATAGCACACGTTGACCACGGCAAGACCACCCTTGTTGACGAAATGCTCAAGCAGAGCGGTATTTTCAGAGACAACGAGCAGGTTCAGGACAGAGTAATGGACTCCAACGACCTTGAGCGTGAGCGTGGAATCACAATACTTTCAAAGAACACCGCCGTACACTACAACGGTGTTAAAATAAATATTGTTGACACTCCCGGCCATGCCGACTTCGGCGGCGAGGTTGAGCGCATACTCATGATGGTTGACGGCGTTTTGCTGCTTGTTGACGCTTTTGAGGGCTGTATGCCCCAGACCAGATTCGTACTCAAGAAGGCACTTGCTCTCAAGAAGAAAGTGCTTGTTGTCATTAACAAGATAGACAGACCCAACGCACGCCCCGACGAGGTTGTTGACGAGGTTATCGACCTGTTCATTGACCTCGGTGCGGACGAGGATCAGCTTGACTTCCCCGTTGTCTACGCCTCGGCAAGAGACGGCTATTCCTCGCTCGAGCCGAATGTCCGTCAGGGTGATATGCGTCCCCTGCTCGACTCAATACTCGAGAATATCGAAGCTCCCAACGGCGATGTCGATGAGCCGCTTCAGATTCTTTTCACCTCCCTTGATTACGATGACTACATCGGCAGAATCGGCGTGGGCAGAGTTGAGCGAGGCAGCGTGAAGAAAAACGAATCCATCGTTTTATGCAAAACCGACGGCACTCAGCAGAATGTCAAGGTGTCACGCCTTTATCAGTTCGAGGGACTGGCGAGAGTCGAAGTTGAATCCGCAAAAGCCGGCGACATCGTTTGCATCTCGGGTATCAGCGACATAAACATTGGCGAGACAGCCTGTGCACCCGACTGCATCGAGCCTATGCCGTTTATCAAGATAGACGAACCTACAATTTCAATGAACTTCATAGTAAATGACAGCCCGTTCGCAGGCCGTGAGGGTAAGTTCGTCACCTCGAGAAACATCAGAGACAGGCTCTTCAAAGAGGTCGAGACAAACGTCAGCATGAGAGTTGAGGAGACCGATTCTACCGACACCTTCAAGGTATCGGGCAGAGGCGAGCTTCACCTTTCAATACTCATTGAGACTATGCGCCGCCAGGGATACGAATTCCAGGTATCACGCCCGAAGGTCATCTTAAAGGAGATCGACGGCAAAACCTGCGAGCCGATGGAGCTGCTCATAGTTGAAGTTCCCGAGCAGTATGTCGGTGCGGTCATTGAAAAGCTAGGCGGCCGCAAGGGTGAGCTTATAAACATGGGCACAAGGGACGGCGGTGCAACGCATCTGGAGTTCCGCATCCCGTCAAGAGGTCTTATCGGCTACCGTGCCGAGTTCCTGACTGACACCAACGGCAACGGCATTATGAACCAGCTCTTTGACGGCTACGAGCCTTTCAAGGGCGAGATCGTCACCCGTGAACGTGGTTCGATAGTTGTTCACGAAACAGGTGTCAGCACCGCCTACGGCCTTTTCAATACGCAGGACAGAGGCAGACTGTTCATCCCAGCAGGCGTTGAGGTCTATGAGGGTATGATAGTCGGTGAATGTGCCAAGAATGAAGATATAGTCTGCAACATCTGCAAGAGCAAGCACCTGACAAATACCCGTGCTTCCGGCTCGGACGATGCACTCAGACTTGTTCCGCACTCAGAGATGAGCCTTGAGCAGTGCATGGAATTTATCAAGGACGATGAGCTGCTTGAGGTAACGCCCAAGTCGCTCAGACTCAGAAAGCGTATTCTCTCAAAAGAGAAGCGCCTGAAGCAGCAGTTCAGAGGAAAATAATCCAAAAAGATGGGAGAGAATGAAATGTACGCAGTGGCATTGGGCAGCTTTGACGGTCTCCATTTGGGACACAGGGCAGTGCTCGACCTCGCTCTCTCATTCAAAGCGGAGGGACTTGAGCCGTGTGCTCTCGTCTTTGACGAGCACCCCCTTTCGGTAATCGGCAAGGGTGCTCCTCCCGAACTTATGACGGCTGAAAGCCGTGACAAAATGCTCGAGGATATGGGCATAACGGTGAAGAAAGTCTCCTTTTCGAGAATTGTCGATATGTTGGCAGAGCAGTTTATCAGCGAAATACTTATCAATGAGCTTCACGCAGGTGCTGTCTGCTGCGGTTACAATTACAGATTCGCAAAATCCGCCGCCGCAGATACGGACACACTCAAAAAAATATGCACAGCCAACGGGATAAAATGTGCCATTGCCGAAAAGACGATCTTTAACGGTGAGGCTGTCAGCTCAACGAGAATAAGGGCGGCTCTGGCAGACGGAGATATTGAGAACGCCAACGCCATGCTCGGGCGTAAATTCTCCTATGATTTTACTGTAGTCAGCGGAGACAGACGAGGCAGACTCATCGGTGCACCGACTATAAATCAACACTTCCCCGACGGCTTTATTGTGCCGAAATTCGGCGTATATGCCGCCGCCGTGCCGATTGACGGAGTTCTTCACGCCGCAGTTACAAATATCGGCCGCCGCCCATCCTTCACCTGCGACGATCTACGCAGCGAGACCTGCATTATGGACTTTTCGGGCGATCTTTACGGCAAAAATGTTGAGGTAAAGCTTCTGAGATATATTCGACCCGAGCGGGTTTTCAACTCCCTCGACACTCTCGGTGAGCAGATTGCCGCCGATGCCGAAACAGCAAGGCAGATATTTGAGGAAGAACTTGGCAAATAAAACGAATAAACCAATCGGAGACCGCAAAAAAACGGTCTCCGATTTTGCTTTTTATTGATCGGTGAGCGTGCGCCGTTGTGCTTCGCTCGGGGGCGTACCGTCTTCGGTTTATCGGTCGCTTGCTCTTTTCGCCATTGACATCGGACAGGTGCAGAGGCACCACTATAGAGAGTGCGCAGAACCGATACAAGCAGAAAACCTCCCGAAGGACTTTCCCTCGGGAGGTTTTATATAGGTCGTGTAGACCAGTCACTTTACTTTGCCGATTTTGTGTGCCAGATATTCTCGGCATACTCGTTTATCGCTCTGTCTGCGGCGAAAATTCCGGAGCAGGCGGTGTTCATAAGCGACATCGAGTTCCAACGGGTTCTGTCTGCCCACAGCTCATCGAGTCTGTTCTGTGCGTGACGGTAATCCGCAAAGTCCGCAAGCACCATATACGGATCGTGATGAACGATAGTGCCGCCGATCTCGGGGAACTGCTTGCCGTTGAAGCCGCAGTTGATGAAATCTATAACATTTCTCAGCTCCGCATTGTTGCTGTAGAAATTCATCGGAACATAGCCGCTGCGCTTGAGCTCGTTTACCTCGGGAGTGGTCATACCGAAAATCACGATATTCTCATCACCCACGGCGTTGCGTATCTCAACATTTGCACCGTCGAGCGTGCCGAGGGTTATTGCGCCGTTCATCATCAGCTTCATGTTGCCCGTACCGCTTGCCTCTGTACCGGCAAGGGATATCTGCTCGCTGACATCTGCGGCAGGCATCATAAACTCAGCCATGGAAACATTGTAGTCCTCCATGTATACGACCTTGAGCCTGCCTCTCACATCGGGGTCGTTATTGATAAGGTCGGCAAGAGCACAGATAAAGCTGATTATCTTTTTCGCCATGAAGTAGCCGCTCGCCGCCTTTGCACCGAAGATATAGGTGTGAGGCGTAAATTCGCCGTTGGGATTGGCCTTTATCGCAAGGTACTTTGCAAGTATGTTTAACGCATTGAGGTGCTGTCTCTTATACTCATGCAGACGCTTCACTTGAACATCGAAGATGGAATTCGGGTCAAGCTCAATGCCCGTCTTTGCTTTGACGCTCTTTGCAAAGTCCGCCTTGTTCGCAGTCTTTATACGCTCGATTTCCGCAAGCACGGACTTGTCATCCTTATATGCGGAGAGCTTTGCGAGATTCTCGGCATCATAGACAAATTCGCCGCCGATGAGGTCATCGAGAAGTGCTGTAAGGCGAGGATTCGCCTGGCAGAGCCAGCGGCGGTGAGCAATACCGTTTGTGACATTGCAGAACTTATCGGGAGTGAGGGTATAAAAATCGTGGAACACGCTGTCCTTGAGTATTTCGCTGTGGAGAGCGGAAACACCGTTGACGCTGTGGCAGCACGCAACGCAGAGATTCGCCATGCGGATAACGCCGTTTGAGATAACAGCCATTCGCTCGACCTTGTCTGCGTCAAGAGTCTGCTCCCAAACACTGTGGCGGAAGCGATTGTCTATCTCTTTGACTATCTGATAAATTCTCGGCAGAAGTCTGCGGAAAAGCTCCTCGCTCCAGCACTCGAGCGCCTCACTCATAACGGTGTGATTAGTGTAAGCGAACACCTTTGTCGCAACGCTCCACGCATCGTCCCAGCTATAACCGCACTCATCGAGCAGCAGGCGCATAAGCTCGGGGATGGCGAGGGTCGGATGAGTATCATTGATGTGTATCGCCGTCTTGTCGCAGATATTCTCAAGTGAGCCGTACTTGCGAAGATGGCGGTTGACTATGTCCTGAATCGATGCGGAAACAAGGAAATACTGCTGGCGAAGTCTCAGGCTCTTGCCCTCGGGGTGATTGTCGGAGGGATAGAGCACCTTGCTTATGACCTGCGCCATTGCGTTTTGCTCCATAGCACGCATATAGTCGCCCTGATTGAACGAATTCATATCTATCTCGGAGCTTTTCGCACTCCAAAGGCGGAGCACGCTCACGCCCTTGCCGTCCTTGCCGGCAACCATCATATCATAGGGCACTGCGTGGACAGTCTTTGCATTCACAATATCAACACTGTGATAGCCCTCATCCCAGCGGTCAACCACTTCGCCCTCGAAGGAAACATCAACGCTCTTTTCCTCACGGGCAACGAGCCAAACGTCGCCGCCGGGCAGCCAAAAATCGGGCATCTCGGTCTGCCAGCCATCAACAAGCTTCTGCTTGAAAATTCCGTATTCATAGAGAATCGAATAGCCCATGCCGGGATACTCCTGAGTTGCAAGAGCATCGAGATAGCAGGCCGCAAGGCGACCCAGACCGCCGTTGCCCAGACCTGCATCCGGCTCGCAGTCATAGAGCTTGTCGATTTTTATGCCGAAGTCTGCCAACGCCTCCTCCATAACGGAGGTGAGATTGAGATTATAAAGCGTATTCTTGAGCGAGCGGCCCATGAGAAATTCCATGCAAAGATAGTACACTCTCTTTGTGCCCTTCTCCTCACAACGCTCTTCAAATTCGTGTCTGCCCTGTCTGAGCATATCACGGGTTATCATTGCGATAGCCTTGTAAAACTGCTCGTAGTTGGCTTCATCGGGAGTTACGCCGAAGAAATGCGAAAGCTTCGCCGTTATCTGCTCCTGAGCAGCCTTCTTTGTCAGTGAATAATCCATTTAACTTATCAGCCTTTCTGAATTTGGAGATACAATTAAGTATAACAGATATATTTTATACCCAAAGTGCAAATAATACAACCGAATACGGGCAAAAATCGGCTTTTAAAGGGAAAGAATTTTCGGGTATCGGCTCGCTTTTTCAACACTTTTCACCAAAAACAACGCAAAGTATCATAAATTGGACAATATTTACAATTTGTTCATATTTGCGTACACTTGATGCAATACCGACACTGTATCCTATAACCGTACCCAAGAGGTACTCAAAAAGATTACAACCATCTGGTTTTGATAATTGTCAACTTCTTTTTTCATTTTTATTTTCTCTTTCCCCAAAGCTAAAGCCGAATGCTGCACACATTCGGCTTTAACTTTTTTATGGGGGATTTTTTATTTTCACAGGTCATCCGCATCCTGCACAGGCTCTGTGCCGTCAAGCGGCGTGCCCGAATAACTGCCGAGAACGTCTGTGGGAATATCATCCTTGCTGTTCATCGGGTCGTTATACTGCGGAACTTCGATTATCTTTTTCTGCTTCTTGGGTTTATCCGTTTCACTCACCGCCTTTCGCTTCTATTTTTCCGCCGAGGTGCGGATATATTCGTCCTCAAAGTTTGAAGTATAAAGTTGAATTTTGCGGTTATCTTTGATAGAATTGAAATATCAGCTCTTCCGAAAAGGAGTTCGCTATGAAAGCATTAAGAAAAATTTCGGCAATTTTGCTCTGTTTAGTTTTATCTCTGAGTATGTGCTCGTGTTCTCTGCTCGGCAGATTCAAATCCGAGCCTGCTCCCGAAACCGTCAGAATAACCTTTCCTGAGGGAACGAGCGTCATCGAAACGGCGCTGAAGCTCGAGGAAAACGGAGTTTGCACAAAGGACGAGTTTGTCTCGGCAGTGAACGATACCGCAAGGGAGAGCAAATTTGTCGAAGCCATTCAAAACCCCGAAGAACGCCCTTATCTGCTCGAAGGCTATATCTATCCCGACACATATGATTTTTATGTCGGTGAGGGTGCCGAAAGAGCACTCGGCAGATTTTTGAAAAACGCCGAAGCGAAGCTCACCGATGATATGTACAGCCGTGCGGACGAGCTTGGCATGAGCATGGATGAGATAATAGTCCTCGCCTCAATAATTCAGAAGGAGGCTTCACCCGAGGTCATGGCAAAGGTATCCTCGGTGCTCCACAACCGTCTCGAATCCCCGTCATATCCCCGTCTTCAATGCGATGCCACCTATCTCTATTTAAAAAACAGCGTCAAACCGTATCTCAGCGAGGAAAACGCCGACAAATACGATGAATTTTACAACACCTATGGCTGCTTCGGTCTGCCCTCGGGTGCAATAACCAACCCCGGCACAGCCGCAATAAACGCCGCTCTCTACCCCGATGAGACGGAATATTTCTTCTTCGTCACCGATTCCGACGGCAACTACCACTTTGCGAAAACTTACGCAGAGCATCTGAAAAACTGCAAAACGGCAGGACTTTCCGACTGAAAAAAGTTTCCCCGTGTCATTGAATTTTTGCTCCCGTCATAGTATAATAAATTTTTGGAGCAAACAAAACCTATAAGACTGGGGGTATACACAATGAACGGTCTTATCGCCTGTATCAAAAAGCTCGATGAATACAACACGCTGTTACGCTGTGTCAATAACACCCGTCTGCCCATCGGCATGACGGGTCTTTCCCATATACACAAGGCACATTTTGCAGCCGCACTCAATGCGGACTGCGGCAGACCCGTGCTCATTATCACTGCCGATGAGGCACAGGCCTCCCGTTTGGCACTCGATATGTGTACTCTCGGCTGTCATGCCCTGCTCTACCCTGCCCGTGACTTCGCTTTTCGCTCAACGGAAAGTCAGTCGAGAGAATATGAGCACCGCAGACTCGGCGTGCTCGACAAGATGCTCAGGGGTGAGGCACAGGCAGTCGTCTGCTCGGCAGAAGCGGCTTCTCAGCTCACACTGCCTCCCGAGGAGCTTCGCAGTCGCACGATAACTCTGTCTGTCGGAGACGAAATTCCGCTTGATGACATAGTTCGGGCACTGCTTCGTGCCGGATATTCACGCTCCGCACAGGTGGACGGCGTGGGTCAGTATGCCGTCAGGGGCGGTGTGCTCGACTTCTTCACGCCCGGCGAGGAATTTCCCTGCCGCCTTGAGCTTTGGGGCGACGAAATAGACAGCATGGCATATTTTGACACCGAAACTCAGCGCCGTACCGACAATATCGAAAGCATCAAAATCGCCCCGTCAAATGAGATTCTTCCGCCCGACACCAACGAATTCATCGCCCTTCTCGAGCGTTTTCGCTCGGAAATACACGGCAAGGGTGCTGTCAAGGCGAGAGAGTGTGTTGACAAGGACATCGACCGCATCAAAAACGGACTTCGGCTTCAATCCACCGACAAATATATGCCACTGCTCTATGATGTGGCTTCTATTTTCGACTATGCAAGTGATTATATTCTCTGCGTCAGCGAGAGCTTTTCAGTCAAGGAACGCTTCAACGCATCGCTCGAGCTTACGAACAACTCGATAAAAGCGATGTTCGAGGAGGGCGAGCTGTGTACAGGACTTGACAGATTCTCATTGCACTTCTCAGACCTCGTGCGTGCTTATGAGCGCATGGGCGCAATATATATGGATAACCTTCCCCGCGGCAGCTTTGATACGCCCGTAAAGGAGCTTATCGGCGTAAGTGCAAGGCAGATGAGCGGCTGGAACGGCTCATTCTCCGTGCTCAAGGATGACCTTGACGCTCTCTCGGACAGGGACAAACGCACCTGCGTTATCTTCGCAGGAACTCACAAGGCGGCACAGGCACTCGCAGGAGACCTCACCGACGAGGGTTATCACACGCTGTATCTCGATGAGCTTCCCGACAAGCTTACTCCCGGTGTGCTGACTGTCGTGCCCGGCTGTCTGTCGGCAGGCTTTGAATATCAAAAGGCTCGTCTCACCGTCATAACCCACGCAGGCAGAGCCGCCGTTTCGCAGAAAAAGAGGACAGCACGCAAGAACACCAACGCTTTCCACAGCCTTGACGAGCTGCATAGGGGCGATTATGTTGTCCATGTGGCACACGGTATAGGCATATTCGAGGGAATAAACAAGCTTGAGGCAAGCGGCACGATAAAAGACTATATAAAAATCCGCTACGACAAGGGGGACATTCTCTATGTCCCCGTCACTCAGCTTGATCAGGTGTCGAAATATATCGGCCCATCGGGAGACGACAAACCTGTGAGGCTCAACAAGCTCGGAGGTAAGGACTGGCAAAAGACCCGTTCCCGTGTCCGCAGTGCCGTCAAGGATATGGCAAAGGAGCTGACCGAGCTGTATTCACGCAGGCTCAAGATAGAGGGTCATCCGTTCTCCCCCGACACGGATATGCAAAACGATTTTGAACGCAGATTTGAGTTTGACGAGACCTCGGATCAGCTTCGCTGTATAGACGAAATAAAGGGTGACATGGAAAAAAGCTGTCCCATGGACAGACTGCTGTGCGGCGATGTCGGCTTCGGCAAGACCGAAGTTGCACTCAGAGGTGCATTCAAATGCGTTGCAGACGGCAAGCAGTGTGCTATCCTTGTGCCGACCACCATTCTCGCCTATCAGCACTATCAAACTGTTTTAAAACGCTTTGAGGGCTTCCCGATAGAGGCTCGAATGCTCTCACGCTTCTGCTCGAAGAAAGAGATAGAAGAAAATCTCAAAGGCTTGAAGCGAGGTAGTGTCGATATAATCGTCGGCACACACAGGCTCATTTCAAAGGATGTGGAGTTCCGTGACCTCGGCTTGATAATCATAGATGAGGAACAGCGTTTCGGCGTGGCGCAAAAGGAACGGCTGAAGGAAATGTATCCCCATGTCGATGTTTTAACCCTCACCGCAACGCCGATACCCAGAACACTCAACATGGCACTGTCGGGAATCAGAGATATGTCGATTCTCGAGGAGGCACCGCATGACCGCTCGCCGGTGCAGACCTATGTTGTGGAGCACGACCCCGAAATGCTCGCACAGGCGATGAACGCCGAGCTTCGCAGAGGCGGTCAGGTATATTATCTGCACAACCGTGTTGAGAGCATTGAACACACGGCAACGGCGATAAAGGATATGCTCCCCGATGCAGTAGTCGGCATTGCTCACGGCAAGATGAGCGAGGATGAGCTGAGTGAGGTCTGGCGCAGACTGCTCGAGGGCGAAATAGATATTCTCGTATGCACCACGATAATCGAAACCGGCGTTGATGTGCCCAATGTAAACACCCTGATAATCGAGGATGCCGACCGCATGGGACTCGCACAGCTCCACCAGATAAGGGGCAGAGTCGGCCGCTCGGCACGCAGGGCAAGTGCATATCTAACCTTCCGACCCGGCAGGGAGCTGACGGAAATAGCGACAAGCCGCCTCGATGCAATAAGAGAATTTACCGAATTCGGCTCAGGCTTCAAAATAGCCATGCGTGACCTTGAGCTTCGAGGTGCGGGCAATGTGCTCGGTGCACAACAGCACGGGCACATGGAGGCCGTCGGCTATGAGATGTATCTGCAGCTGCTCGAACAGGCGATAAGCGAGGAGAAGGGCGAGACTGTCAAAAAGCCGAAGAAGGAATGTCTTGTGGATCTGCCTATAGACGCACACATTCCACCCACATATATCGAAAGCGTGCCGCAGAGGCTCGGCATCTACCGCCGAATTGCGGACATCGGCTCCCGTGCGGATGCGGACGATGTGACCGACGAGCTGATAGACCGTTTCGGAGAACCGCCCGAGCCTGTGCTCGGACTTATCCGAACCTCCCTGCTCCGAGCATACTCGGCACAGCACAACATCTATGAAATAGGCCGCAAAAACGACCGACTGCTGTTATATATCGATGAGCTGAATATGCAGGAGATCTCGGCAATAGCCGCCGGCTTCCCCGGCAGAGTTACCGTCAGTGCCGCAGGCAAGCCGCACATAGCGGTCAAAATCATGCCGCAGGACAAAATGCTCGACCTGCTCGAAAAGGTTCTTATGCTCATGAACACAGCGAATAAATAATAAAAATTACTTCCGGTCATAGTCGGAAGTGATTTTTATTTGAGCGGCAAATTGCAACTCGTATTTTTGGATTTGTTGCCGTGAGAGGAGATTTTTTACAGCGGTGTCAGTTTCCGTAGTGGGACATGGCTTGCCTTCGTCCGCTCGTTCCTCTCACTACGAACAAAATAGAGGTGAAAACTTGGCTCGCCCTTTGGGAGAGCTGTCGACGTAGCCGACTGAGGGGGTTGTTTCGGGACAAGTGAATCAACAAGTTTACTTTATCAACCGACCTACTTCGGCATTTTTTTGCTTGAAAAAGAAAACGCCGGCAAACTCGCTGTCGCTCAAACAGTGTCGGCTAGTGCGGCTTGCTCCGCAAGCCGTCCCCTCGTCACACCAGTCGGTTTGTCCCGTTGTGCTTCGGCTTGGGGTGGTTTGCCGTTCTCGGTTTGCTTGTGGTGTTGCTTGGTCTTTGTGCGGCGTTGCCGACAACGGGCAACCGCAAGGGTTTGCCCCTGTCCGCTCTCCCTCGCACCACAAACCAAACTTGCCGTAAAAAAACGCCCCTTCGGACGAAGGAGCGTTTTTATGTATCAAATCAGATATACTTTTTAATGAACTTATCAACGGTTGACCAATACAGCTCGGGAGCAACGGTTGAGGCCTCTGCGTGAGCCGCACCGGGAATGACGAGCTTTTCCTTTTCGCAGGCGGCGGCACGGTAAACTCTCTCCTGCATCCAGAAGGGCACGAAATCGTCCTTGTCACCGTGGATGAAAAGTGTGGGCGTTACCGAACGGGCAACCTGATCAAGGCTCGATGCCTTCTTGAGGTCGTAGCCGGCACGCAGCATAGTAGCGCTTCTTGCAGCAGAGAGGAACGGGAAGGTGGGCAGATTGTACATATCCTTTATCTTAACTCTGCACTCGTCCCAAACAGAGGTGTAGCCGCAGTCCTCAACAGCACACACAACATTGGACTCAAGCGGCTCGCCCGTGGTCATCATTACGGTGGCTGCACCCATCGAGAGACCGAAGAGCACTATCTTTGCGTTAGGATCTTCGTTGATTATGTATTCTATCCATGCCTTGACATCGATTCTGTCATCCCAGCCCATGGCAACATAGTCGTTCTCGCTCTCGCCGTGACCGCAAAGGTGGGGAAACAGGCAGTTGTAGCCCATATTGTGGAACTCTTTGCCGAAGGAGCCCATGCGTCTCGGACTGCCGGTGTAGCCGTGGTTGACTATTACCCAAACTGAGGTGGGCTTCTCTGCGAGGATTATTTCGCCGTGAATGTATCCGCCCTTGGGGGAGACGATTCTCACCTTGGCTGCATTCATTGAGTCGTACCACTCCATGCCCTCACGGGTGATACCCTCATAATTCTCTTTCTTGTCCTCGGTTTGCTTTGCGACCGACTTGCGGCTGAGAGTCTTGTCGAAAATGACATTTCCGACGGCAAGATATGCCGCACCGAGTGCCGCACCTGCCGAAGCGGCGGCTATGACAAGCTTATCAGACGAATTTTTCTTTCCCATAAAATTCAGTCCTTTCGGTTATTTTCAAAATCATTTTATCATAAAATAGCCGAATTTGCAAGAGAGCAAAGCAGGCAAAAAGAGACAAAAAACACCGCTCGAGTATCCCCGAGCGGTGATTCTGTTAAAGATACGGCCGCAGACCGCTGAGAAGCTCCTCCTCGATTCCGATGAGCCTGCGAGCGGCGGAGCGTGAAGCTTCGGCAGCACCCTTGTATTCATTGAGATACCTTGTCAGACTTTTTATACCCATGTCACACCCGTCTGTCATCAGTCCGGCAACCGTCTTGTCCGAGTCGTTTATGCCGAGCTTTACATTGGTTTTCATCCACGACATACTCTTTGCCATAACACCGGGGTCTTTGCCCTCGTCGCCTATTTCACTCAACAGTTCACGGATCGTGCCGCCGAGCTGATTGTGCTTTTCCTTGCTGCTCTCGAGCATATCCTTGAGCTGAGTGTCCTTTATGTGACTGCTCACATCGTCGATACTGCTTATTGCCATTTTAACGCCGCTGTCACATTCACGCAACAGTTCGAGGGTATCATTGCTGTTATCCATAAAATCAACTCCTTTTCGGATATTTTGCCCATTGAACCGTTTTTTATTAGCAACTTGAAAATATAAAAATATTTTAATTTTCTTGACAAAGCACTCACGGTAAAGTAAACTGAGATCGAAAGGCAGAACTATCTGCATGAAGAAAGGAGAAAATTTATGAAAAAGCTTATCGCACTTTTGCTCGCTCTTGCAATGATGTTTGCATTTGCAGCGTGCAAATCCGACAAGGACACAGACAGCGACACAACAACAAATGCTTCGCAGGACGATGCCAACATCGATGCCGATGCACCTCAGGACGGCAATGACGAGGGTGACGTGACCGATGTCACCGGCGGCGAGGACGGCACAGCTCCCTCCGAGGGCGGCAGTGAGGCTCAGACAGAGGGCGGCAACAGCTCCGCTACTTCCTCCGCAAAGCCCGACGGCGGCAACGCTTCAACCGCAATCACCGCTCCCGTAGGCGGCAGCAAGGCAGAGGTCATCACATTCTTCAACAAGTATGCCTCCGCAATGAAGAGCTACACCGGCAAGGTCACAGTCAAGAGAGTTCAGGGCACAACCTCGAAGATCAACAAGATAACCGGCGGCGACGCCATCAAGAATGTCGCAGAGCCTCTGCTTCCCAACGACTATCCGCAGAACGCAACAAAGACTTTCAACGGTGGCAAGGCATCCGACGGCACAACCCTGTCAAGCTTCATGCCCGCAAAGGATCGTTCGAGCTACAAGGTCGATGTAGCAGGCGTCAAGTCCGCATCCTGCACAAAGCAGGGCAGCGGCTGGAAGGTAACCTTTACTCTCGTCAGAGAGAGCGGCGAGGGACTCGTTTTTGTTCCCAAGTATCACAGCGCTTGCTTCGATACTCTTTCGCTCACTCCCGACGATTTCAAGCCCTTTGAGCCTGTCAGCACCACTGTAAACTATGAGTGCGGCACATTCACCTGCGTTTTCAATGCAGACGGAACAATAGCCAGCATCAATGTCAGCGAGCCTGCAAATGTTGTCTGCAAGCTTAAGATGGGTCTCTCCATCGATGCTGACTTCACAGGCACATGGCAGCAGCAGTACACCTTCACTTATTAAGTGATTGACGGCAAAAGCCGAAAACAAGAATTAAACAGAGAGCGGACACGGTGAAACCGTGTCCGCTTTTGCGTTTGTATAAGTTTGTATAAAATATATTGCTTTCATTGTCGAGAAAAAACTGTATCGCTCACTTATCTTGAATCTCCAACCAATGCTCTCGGGTCATAATGTTCGTGTGCCCCACCCGAGTCTCGTTCATCAGCACAACGGGAACATCGTTGCAGGTATGATGATAAACAAAGCCCACCTTTTCCTGCACTCTTTTGGATTTGCTGTTGCCGTCATAGTAGCCGCACCAGACGGTCGTCATGCCTATATCTTCAAATGCGTGGCGAAGTATTTCACTTGCCGCCTCGGGCATATATCCTCTGCCCCAAAACGGTCTGCCGAGCCAATATCCCAATTCACATTCATCGTCTTTGTCGGTCATGTCTGTATGCCCGTTGAGCCTCAGTTCAATGCAACCGATCGCTTTTTCGTTCCATCTTTCACATATTGCATAACACTCTGTACCGTTAAATACAGTCCGGATTATATCGAGACTTTCTTCAACCGATTTGTGCGGTTGCCATCCTGCAATCGGGCCGACAGCAGGGTCTTTGGCATATTCAAACAGGCTTTCCGCATCTGCCTCAGTCCATTTTCTCAATATCAATCTTTCTGTTTTTAACACATTATCCACCTGCCGATAATGCTGACTTTAATTTTTGAATAGGAGACACACCGTCTCCACATGCGCTGTTCTCGGGAACAGGTCTACGGGAGTGACCTCGATTACTTCGTAGCCGAGCTTTTTGAACTCAGCGCAGTCTCGGGCAAGGGTGGCGGGGTCGCAGGAGACATAGACTATCCTCTCGGGCGACATTTCGACTGTGGCGTTTATCGTCTGCTCGGAGCAGCCTTTCCGAGGTGGATCGAGAATTATCACATCGGGTCGTTTGCCCTCGTCTGAGAGCTGTTGTGCCGCCTGACCTGCATCGGCACAGATGAACCGTGCGTTTTCAATGCCGTTTGCGGCGGCGTTTCGCCGTGCATCTTCAACAGCCGGTGCAACTGTTTCAACGCCTATAAGCTCTTTTGCTCTGTTCGCCATTGAAAGACCTATTGTGCCTGCGCCGCAGTAGAGGTCAAGAAGAAGTCCGACTTTTTCGGGCTGTGCGTATTCGGCGGCCTTTTCATAGAGCCTTTGTGCCTGCGTGCGGTTGACCTGATAGAACGACAGCGGCGATATTCGCACCCTTACTCCGCAGAGAATGTCCGTTATGCAACCGTCACCCTTGAGAACGATGCACTTTTCTCCGAGGACAGTGTTGGTGTCCTCACTGTTTATGTTTATCAGCACGCTTTTTATCTCTTTATATGTCTCGAGTGCCGACAGCAGCTCGTTTGTGTGCGGCAGCTTTTCCTTTGCCGAGACAAGGCACAGCATTATCTCACCTGTAGCAAAGGCCTTGCGAAGATAGATGTGCCGAACCGCACCCGTCTTTTCGGTCTCATCATAGACAGAAATTTTGTATTCTTCAATCCAGTCGGCAACAGTGCCGAGGATTTTTTCAAACTCGGGCGGTGCTAATTTGCAGGCACGGCAGTCAACTATTCGGTGAGATTTGCGTGAATAAAAGCCGATTTTCAGCTTGCCGTTTTCCATTCCGACAGGGTACTGCGCCTTGTTGCGATAGCCGTCAACGCTATCCGCACCGATTATCTCGCTCGGTGTTATGTCAATGCCGCCTATGCGTGCGAATGCGTCACGAACCGCATCGTATTTGAGCCGAAGCTCTGCGGTGTAGCTCATATGCCTGAACGAACAGCCTCCGCAACCGGGGAAGGCAGGGCAGTCGTTTGCTATCCTGTCGGGCGAGGGAGCTAAGACCTCGGTGCATTTGCCGACGGCATAATTCTTCTTCGCCTTGATTATGTGTACCTTTATCCTGTCGCCGGGAGCGGTGGCGGCGGCAAAGACGGCAAGACCCTCAAATCTGCCGACTCCGCTGCCTGTCAGTGAAACGGAATCTATATTAAGTTCAATATCATCGTTTTTGTTGAGAAGCAAAATATCACCTCGTGAAAGCTTTACTAAAGTATATCAAAGCACGGAGATTTTTGCAATACGCTTGAAATTCATTGACATATCCGAGCGTAAATTATATACTAAAGACGGAAAATTTTTTCTGAAAGGATTGATAAAATGATAAGAGTAACCGTTTGGAACGAAGGCATCCACGATGTCGAGGACGAGGAGATAATCGCCATATATCCCGAGGGTATCCACGGAACTATCAAGAGATTCCTCTCGACAAACGAGGATATCAAGGTGCGTACAGCGACTCTGCGTGAGCCTGATTGCGGTCTGCCGCCCGAGGTGCTCGAGAATACCGATGTTCTCATCTGGTGGGGACATATGAAGCACCATGAGGTGCCCGATGAGCTTGTTGCGAGAATATGCAACAGAGTGCTCAGGGGCATGGGCTTTATCGCCCTTCACTCGGCGCATCTGTCAAAGCCGTTTGTACGCCTTATGGGAACCTCCTGCTCTCTGCATTGGAGAGACGATGACCGTGAGCGTCTGTGGACGGTTAATCCCGCACACCCGATTGCAAGAGGTATCGGTGAATATATCGAGATACCGGTTGAGGAGATGTACGGCGAGAGATTCGATATTCCCGAGCCGGATGAGCTTGTCTTTATGGGCTGGTTTGCAGGCGGAGATGTGTTCCGCTCCGGTTGCTGCTGGAGAAGGGGTCTGGGTAAGGTGTTCTACTTCCAGCCCGGCCATGAGCGCAACCCCACCTACAATATTCCCGACATACAGAAGATAATCACAAACGCTGTCCGCTGGGCGGCTCCCGAAGTGATAATCGATGAGATAAGCTGCCCCCATACGCCTGTTTCCGCAGAACAGCTCAGAGAGCAGAGCCTTAAATAAGCAGAAATGATTGACTTATTCCGCCGATAGGTCTATAATACTACTTGAAAAAAGAAGCTTATTACTGTGCACCGCGAGCACAGTGCCTATTTGGGGAGAGATCGCACCTGATTGATTCATTCAGTCAGGTGCATTTGTTTTTATATTGACGAAAATAACCGAAAAGGTTATAATTGACACAAAGCCAAGTAGGAGGCGATTTTTTGAAGAAAGTAATGCTCGTGTTCGGCACACGCCCCGAGGCGATAAAAATGTGTCCGCTCGTCAAGGAGCTGAAGACCCGAGACGGTATAGAGACAGTTGTATGCGTAACGGGTCAGCATCGCCAAATGCTCGACAGCGTGCTTCACACCTTCGGCGTTGAGCCGGATTATGATCTTTGCATAATGAAGGACAAGCAGACGCTCTTTGATGTGACGGTCAATATACTCGAGAAAATCAAGCCCGTGCTCGAAAAGGAACGCCCCGACACCGTCCTTGTCCACGGAGACACCACAACCACCTTTGCGGCGGCACTTGCCTGCTATTATCTCGGCATAGCCGTAGGTCATGTTGAGGCAGGACTACGCACATACGACATTCATTCGCCGTTCCCCGAGGAGTTTAACCGTCAGGCGGTCGGCATAGTGGCAGAGTACAACTTTGCCCCGACCGAGACTGCAAAAGCGAATCTTCTCAGAGAGGGCAAAAAGGAGAGCACCGTTTTTGTGACGGGCAACACGGCTATCGATGCACTTCGCACAACAGTCAAAGAGGGCTATTCAAATGAATGGCTCGATTGGGCGGCGGACGGCAGACTGATTATGATAACCGCACACAGGAGAGAGAATCTCGGTGAGCCGATGCACAATATGTTCCGTGCGATAAGGCGAATAGTCGAGGAGCACCCCGATATAAGGGCGATATATCCCATTCATATGAACCCCGTTGTGCGCCGAGCGGCACAGGAGGAGCTGAGTGGCTGTGAGCAGATAAAGATAATCGAGCCGCTTGATGTTGTGGATTTTCACAATTTCCTCGCAAACAGCTATATGATACTCACCGACAGCGGCGGAATTCAGGAGGAGGCTCCGAGCCTCGGCAAGCCCGTGCTCGTCATGCGTGACACCACGGAACGCCCCGAAGGTATTGCGGCAGGCACATTGAAGCTTGTCGGCACGGACGAGGAGACTATTTACAACAACTTCAAGCTCCTGCTTGAGGACAAAAACGAGTATGAAAAGATGAGCCATGCGGCAAATCCCTACGGCGACGGCCACGCTTGCGAGAGAATTGCTGACATACTCGAATTTGGTCATACCGAAAGATGAAATGAATAAATCAAAAAAATTCGACCTGCGGTTATGATGCAGGCCGATTTTTTGTTGCCGGCGTTTTCTTTTTCAAACAAAAAAGAAAATGCCGAAGCAGATTGGCCGGCTTCTGCGAGTAAATCTAAACTTGTTGATTTAACTGCTTCGATACAACCTCTCAGTCACCTACGCCGACAGCTCTCCTTACGCAGGGGAGCCTGTGGCTGCTTCGATTTCGGTTATACGGAGGGGATAGCGTACAACCGCAAGCCCTGTCCCTACGAGGGTAGACGGATTTTTTCTGCCGTAGGGACAACCCTTGCGGTTGTCCGTTGTCGGTAACGTCGCACGAAAACCAAGCAACATCACAAGCAAATCGAGAACGGCAAACCACCCCAAGCCGAAGCACAACGGGACAAACCGACTGATGTGACGAGGGGACGGCTTGCAAAGCAAGCCGCACTAGCCGACACTTGTTTGAGCGACAGCGAGTTTGTCGGCGTATGTGCCGAGCACCGAGTGACAGCAACAATTCAGTCGTTGTGCGTAGGCGGTCGAGGGGTTCAGGGGTAACACCCCTGATTTGCTTTTCTTTTGCCGGCGTTTTCTTTTTCAAACAAAAAGAAAATGCCGAATGAGTTCGGCTGACTTCTATGAGTAAGTCTAAACTTGTTGATTTACTCGCCCCGAAGCAACTCCTCAGTCAGCTTCGCAGACAGCTCTCCCGGAGGAAGAGCCAAGTTTTTTTGCTTCGGATTTTTTACAGTTGAACGCCGACACGAAAATCATGTGAAATATTAAACGGTTGCAAGGTATATGCCCTGCAACCGTTATCTGTCATTTTTCTTCTAATGTGAGGCTCGCACATATGGGGAAGTGGTCGCTCGGATAAACGCCGTCATAGGTGTTGCGAACAATGTGATAATTGTTCACCTTAAAGCCCGTCTTTGAGATCATTATGTAGTCAATGCACTCCCTGTCAAGCTGTGCTCCCCAATCCTGATATGTACAGCCCGAATCCGTATTATCGGTATGATGCTTGACATCGAGGAAGTTCGCCGTGGCACTGCGATAGGTCTCGCTGTCCTCTTTGGCGTTAAAGTCGCCCATTATCATGGCAGGCAGTGAGCCGAACTGTGCTATTTTATCGAGCACTACGCCGATACCGTTTATTCTCGCCGTGTCGCTGACATGATCGAGATGCGTGTTGAACACCACAAAATCAAGTCCCGTCTGCTTCTCCTTGAGAATAACATAGCTGCATATGCGGTAGCACGCCGCACCCCAGTCCTTGCTCATTTCCTCGGGTGTCTCTGAAAGCCAGAACGAACCCTTGTCAACAAGCTCATAGAGCTTTGTGCTGTAAAACACGGGGCAACCCTCGGAGGCTGTGGTGCTGTCTCTGTAGGTTATCACGGAATCATAATCGGGAAGTGAGCGGCACATATAGGCATACTGCCACTTTGTCGCCTCCTGGAAGCCGATTATGCCCGGAGCCTCGCTCTCGATATTTTTGACTATCAGATCCGCACGGTAAAACCAGCTCTTTTTGCCAAAGTCCATAACATTCGCACAGCGCAGATTACAGCTCATCACCTTGACCTCACCCTGTTCGAGGGCGGTGTCCGCTATCTGTGCGGTATGTTCATTTTTCCTGTAGTGCGGATAGTAGATAAACAACGCACATCCTGCGGCTATGATCAGGACGAGCAGCAGAGCCACGACCGCAATGAGGATTTTCACACCACGCTTCATTTTTGTCATCCTTTCGTTTTTTTAATGAGCCTTCAGTGCTCTTTTTATCCTTTTAAACCAAACCTCGAATATCACGACACTCTCTCGCAGATAGCCGTTTATCGGCTTAGGTGACGGGGCGGCAACAAGCTTGAAATCATGCAGTCCCGAATCCCTTGCGATAAGCCCCGCACGGAAAAGATGATATGTATTCGAGAGTATTCCGATGTCCCTCGTTGCGTTCAGGCTCTCATCGATTATCCCGACGGAATTTGTGAAATTTTCATAGGTGGTGCGTGCCATGTCCTCAACAAAAATTCGCTCCGACGCTATGCCGTGAGCCGTGAGTCCGTTGAAAATCACCTGTGCCTCCGAGCTAAGCTGACCCTCTCGAAAACAGCCGCCCGTGCCTATTGCAACGCAGTCGGGGTACTTTTTCATATACTCTGCCGCCGCAGCTATCCTCGAAGATAAGTCCGGTGACGGCACATCCCCGTCAACCCTCGAGCCGAGAATTATCAGCACCTCACACGGTGAGCCGCCCCGACTTTTTCGTGCCGTAATTATCGCCGCCGTAATGACAGCAGCCGAATGAATTATGAGCAGAGCAATTATCGCACCCAAAGCATAAATTACCGCCATATTCTACCGCCTTTCGGTCGATTATTCCCAATCCTTCCAAATCTCCGGACAATAGCCTACAGTTGCCTGCTTGCCGTTTCGGACTATCGGAGTTTTGAAAAGCTCGGGATTTTCAAGGAGCTTTTCTTCCTTTGCTTCATCGTATGCAAGATATTTTATAAAATGCTGTTCATATGCCTTACTTTTCTCGTCAAAGAGTGCATCCATGCCGCCGACCGCTTTTTTGACACTCGCATATTCGCCCTTGCTCATGCCGTACTTTGCAATATCTATGAGCTGATATTTTATTCTGCGCTCCTTGAACCAACGCTCCGCTTTTTTGGTGTCAAAGCATTTTGCCTTGCCGAAAATCTGTATGTTCATCATTTCGCTCCCATAATACTGTAATATTGCTTGCAACCTAAGGTAATTATATGATAAAATAGCTTTGTTGTAAAGAAGGGAGATTGCAATGCTGTGTGTTCCCGAAAATGTTGAAACTGCGGTGAGCCTGCTCGAATCGGCGGGCTTCGAAGCATACGCCGTTGGGGGCTGCGTGCGTGACAGTCTTTTGGGCAAAGAGCCTAACGATTGGGACATAACCACCTCTGCGGCTCCCGACGATATGAAGCGAATTTTCGCAAGCTTTCACTGCATCGACACGGGCATAAAGCACGGCACAATCACCGTCATTATCGACTCCGAGCCGCTCGAAATAACCACATTTCGGCTCGACGGAGAATATGAGGACAACCGTCATCCGAAAAACGTCACCTTTACATCAAGCCTCAGGGAGGATCTGAGCCGCCGTGATTTCACGGTGAACGCCATGGCATTCAGTCCGAGAGTCGGCACGGTCGATCTCTTCGGCGGCAAAGAGGATCTCGAGAAAGGCATCATACGCTGTGTCGGTGATCCCGACAGGCGCTTTAACGAGGATGCTCTGCGAATACTTCGGGCGTTGCGCTTTGCATCGTCGCTCGATTTTGAGATAGATAAAGAAACCGCCGAAAGTGCGGTGAACAACCGCCATCTTCTCCGAAACATCTCCGAGGAACGTATATTCAAAGAGCTTTTGGGGATTATCTGCGGCAAGGGCGCAAGGCGTATTCTTTCGGATTTTGCGCTGATCGTTTTCGAGATATTGCCCGAGCTTTTGCCGATGTATAAAAACAGTCACGACAATCCTCATCACTGCTATGATATTTACGAGCACACATTGGCGGCAGTGGAAAACATAGACCCCGTACCCGCTCTTCGCCTTGCCGCACTGCTACACGACTGCGGCAAGCCCGACTGCAAAAAATTCGACGAAAACGGCATTGCTCATTTTTATGCTCATCAGCACAGGAGCAGTGAGCTTGCCGCTCAAATATTATCACGGCTCAAGACCTCAAACAAGCTTCGTGACGAGGTGCTCTTTCTTGTGAGCAACCACGACCGCTGGGAACTGTATGACGACACCGACCGTATGCCGAGATACCTCTCAAAATTCGGTGAGCAGGGTGTGCTCGAGCTGCTCAAAATTATGCGTGCCGATGTTTTGGCTCAGTCACCCGAGTATCTTTTCAGGCTTGAGCAGATAGAATCAGCTCGGCAAAAATGTGTTGAGCTTGCAGCTCAAAAGCCTTGTCTGAGTCTGAAGTCTCTCGAGATAAACGGCAAAACGCTCATAGACCTCGGTATTCCCCCGGGCAGGCAGCTCGGTGCTGTGCTCGCTCAACTGCTCGATGAAGTTATCGACGGAATAACAAAAAACACACGGGAGGCGCTTTCCGCCAGAGCGTGTGAAATATATAAGGATATTAAATAAGGAGGATATATCAATGTTCAAGAAGATTACGGCTGTAGTCCTCGCTGTGCTTATGCTCATGCCCATTGCGGCTCTTGCAGCATCTGCCGCACAGGAAGACAGCTACGACATCGGCTTTGCCGTTGCGACCGATCTCCACTATGTCCATCCGCTTTCCGATGCAAATGCCCGTTGGAGTGACACCAACCCCAATATGACATTCGGCTCTAACGGCAATCTGCAAAACGAGAGCGGCTTCATCATCGACGAGTTCCTGCGCCAGTGCGCCGAGGACGACGATTGCGATTTCGTCTTTATCCCCGGTGACATTGTAACCTACGGCAGAGACCGTCCCACCGACCACAACGATATAGCGGAAAAGTTCAAGAAGTTTGAAGAGACGACCGGCAAGCAGGTATATGTTATCAACGGCAACCATGATAACGGACTCGACTCCGCAACCGACAGCAAGCGCTTCAAGGAAGTCTATCACGAGTTCGGCTATGACACCGCATTCGCAGTTGACGAGACCTGCTGTTCCTATGCCACAGAGCTTAATGACAAGTATGTGCTCATAGCTCTCGACAGCCTCAATGAGAATTATATGCTCGCAAGCGGCGTTGACTCCGCCCGTCTGAGCTGGGTCAAGGAGCAGGCCATGCACGCAAAGGAGCTTGGCAAGTATCCCATCGTCATCATGCACCACAACCTCCTCGAGCATCAGCCGCTCGAGCTTATCACAAACGATAAGTTCATCGTCTCCTTCCCCAGAACCTTCGCTTCCCTCTTCGCAGAGTGGGGTATAAAGCTCGTTTTCTCGGGCCATACTCACATAAACGATGCCGAAGTTTTCACCTCGCCCACAGGCAAGATGATCTATGAGTTCTGCGGCGGCTCGCTCAACGAGTATCCCATGAACTATCTCTCCTTCAAGCTCAACGACGAGAAGATGGTATACAGCACAAAGACCATAGACAGCATCGACTTTGAGGCACTGACCTCTGTAGTCAAGACCGGCTACACGGAGCATGAGCTTGACCTGCTCGAAAACAACTTCAAGCAGTTTGTCAAGGAACACTATGTCGGCAGAATAATCAAAGCCGTTAAGGGTTCGATAACCCCCGAGGGCCTCGGAATCGAGGAGGACAGCGCACTCTATGCACCTGCAAAGAAGATAACCGACAATCTCAACGCCCTGCTTGACAAGCCGATCTACGGCGAGGACAGCATTGCGTCTGCGGCGGCGAAGTACAACGTTTCAATCCCCGAGAGCGACTATGAGAGCGCATGGGAGATTGCCGAGGAGCTTTATGAGGATATCGTAACAGGCGACAGAAAGTATGACTTCGACAGCCCCGAAATTCAGATAGTTCTCGGCGCAGTAGAGACCGCTATCCATATGTCCGCATCGAACATAACAGACAGCACCCTCTATGCCATAGCAAAGGCTATCGCAACAGCGGCAGGAGTTAAGCTCCCTGCCAACATAGTCGGCTCGATAGAGTATCTCGCACTCGCCATTGTTTCACCGTATCTCTATGATTACATCAATTCCAACGACGCTCTCAACAACCTCAACGGCGAGATAGGCGGCTACGGTGCAAACACCTCGAGAATAGAGAACCTCACCAACGCCTTCAACGCAACCGGCAACAGAGTTATATTCTATATCAATATGGTACTGACCCTGCTCAAAAAGAGCATTGAGATGTACACAGGCGTTGCCGCTTAACAAAACAAAGGATTCCCCCGTTGATTCGGGGGAATTTTTTATCTCCTGTCACCTCTTTGGCATATAATAATCAGAGGTGATATTATGAACACAAGACAGCGTATTGTCCGGAGCATTGCGGTGCTTATTATGAGCGTTGCAGTGCTCCTTTTTGCTTTGATTTTGGATGCCCGTGCCCTCTCGCCCTCATCCGACCGTGTTTTTCGGGGCATTGATGTCAGTGAATTTCAGGGCGATATAGATTTTGACAGGGTACACCGAGACGGAACAGAGGCGGTTTACATCCGTGCAGGTGTTGGCTCGAATTACACGGACCCGTACTTTAACGAGAACTACGATAAGGCAAAGGCGGCAGGACTGAAGGTAGGACTTTATCACTATGTCACCGCACGAAGCGTTGACGAGGGACGGCGGCAGGCTCGGTTCTTCGCCTCCCTCGCCGCAGGGCGTGAGCTTGAGCTGCGCCTTGCGATGGATTTTGAATATTTCGGCTCGCTGTCCGTGCGTGAAATAAATCAAATCTCCAAGGCCTATCTCGAGGAGCTGACGGCACTCACCGAAAAAGAGGCGGTCATTTACTCGGACACATCAAACGCCATTCGGGTTTTTGACAGCGAGCTTGCCCGTGAATATCCGCTTTGGGCGGCACAATACGGTGCGAGCGATCCGAACGACAACGGCAAGTGGGACAGCTGGGTCGGATTTCAGTATTCCGATGTGGGTCGAGTAGGCGGCATTTACGGCGATGTTGACCTCGACCTGTTCACCGACGGTATTCTGCTCACCGACACCGCACGGGTCAGAGGCGAAAGACGAGGCTACAGGCGTTCACGCACACAGACTGTTTATGTCCGCTCAAGACCGTTCGACACCGTTAGGCGGCTCGCTAGGAAATACGGGGCAAGACCCGAGGACATCGAGAGTGTGAGAATGGCGTTTTCGCCGTTTATATTTTCCGACAGACTGTTTAAAATAACTCTGCCTGCCCGTGAAAAGGGCGTGGAGAGCTACACCGTCCGCCCGTTTGACACACTCGTTTCCCTCTCGGGACGATTCGGGGTGAGCGTATCGGCAATAAAAGACATCAATTCAAAAACGTCCTCTCTCATCTGCCCCGACGAGGTGCTTAAAATTCCGTCCGCAGAAAAGTCGGGGCAGTTCTTTGCAGTGCGTGCAGGAGACACCTTAATTTGCATTTCACGGATAACGGACATTCCTGTGCGAACAATAATCGGCATAAATCGGCTACGTGAGCCGTATGCCGTCCTGCCGGGAGAACAGCTTAAACTGTCCGAATAAATCAATTATCAAAAAAGTATTGAAATATATCGACGAATAGTATAAAATAAATATGTAAGTCTAAAATATCGGAGGATACAGATATGGTTTCAGCAGGCGATTTCAGAAACGGCGTGACATTTGAAATGGACGGCGATGTTTATCAGATCATCGAGTTCCAGCATGTTAAGCCCGGCAAGGGTGCCGCTTTCGTCAGAACTAAGATAAGAAACGTTATTGCAGGTTCTGTCGTTGAGCGTACCTTCAACCCCACGGAAAAATTCCCCACCGCTTACATCGAGCGCAAGGAGATGGAGTATTCCTACAACGACGGCGATCTCTATTACTTCATGGATCCCGAAAGCTATGAGCTCATCCCGATAAACAAGAGCGACCTTTCCGACAACTTCAAGTTTGTCAAGGAGAACACTGTTTGCAAGATCCTCTCCTACAAGGGCAATGTTTTCGGCGTTGAGCCGCCCACAAGCGTAACTCTTGAGATAACCCAGACCGATCCCGGCTTCAAGGGCGACACCGCTACCAACGCCACCAAGCCCGCAGTGCTTGAGACAGGCGCAGAAATTAAGGTTCCGCTCTTCATCGAAGAGGGCGAGCTGGTTATTGTCGATACCCGTACAGGCGAGTATCTGAGCAGAGCGTAAGACACGAACATTCAAAAGCTACGGCTGTTTTGAAAGGAGAAAGCAAAATGACAGTTACTGAGAAGGTTGCTTATATCAAGGGTCTTGTTGACGGTCTCAAGCTTGACGACGACAAGGACGAAGTTAAGGTCATCAAGGCTATTATTGAGCTTCTTGACGATATGGCTCTGACCGTTTCCGATCTTGAGGACGGTTTGGATGTTGTCAGCGAGCAGGTTGATGAGATCGACGAGGATCTCGCAGACCTCGAGACTTATGTCTATGAAGAGGATGACGACTGCTGCTGCGACGATGACTGCGACTGCGATTGCTACGAGATCGAGTGCCCCGCATGCCACGAGATCATCTGCGTTGATGACGAGATTCTCGAGGACGGCAGCATTGATTGCCCCAACTGCGGCGAACTGCTCGAGTTTGATTTCGACGATTGCTGCTGCGGCGATGACTGCGACTGCGACGAATAAAAAGTAAAGCTTTACCGCCCCTGTACCGTTTGAGTACAGGGGCGGTTTTCATTTGGTTTAATACGGATAGTGGTCGTAATAATAATCGTATGCTTCTTCGTAGTCCTCGAAGTCGTCATACCAATAGTCATAAAAGTCCTCGGGATCTCCGAAGTCCTGAACATTATACGGATCACTAAACTTTTTCGTGGTCTCTTCTTCGTCTTTTTTGCTCGGTTTATAGTAATGGGACGAGGATGAGCTGCTTGAGGAGCTACTGCTATACTTGAAGTTCTTATTCTCGGGTTTCAAAGAGATATCCTCTACTACGCCGTTTTGCACCGTTATCTGAGCATAGTACCGAAAGGAAACCGAGACACCTCCTGCGTCTTTCGTGTGCCAATAGTAATATTTCGGTGTTGTTTTTGTCTCATCTTTCACGGTGTTTGCCGCACCGAGCTTTGTAAGATTTATTGCACCCTCTCGCATCCCAACATACGGCATTATCTCGGACAGCGGCTTTATAACTCCGTTCTCTTTCTTGCCAATATAGCATAAATCGGTCCAGATATTAGATATATACATCAATCCGTATTTGTCCTCTTCGGCAGAGATGGGTACGGGTACATCGATGCCGCTTAACATTTTCGTAATAAAGATTACCTCTACATCGTCCAATTCGCTCTTGGCAACATCTTCAAGCCGCCTTATTAAATCATAGTATTGTTTTATATCCTTGACCTGTTGCAGATTGGGGAGCATTGCATATATGTTCAAACGGTAAAGCGGATCACCTTCGTCACGGGGGTTCCATCCGCTATACTCTATTTCCTTAAAGCTCGAGGATATTCCGTATTTGTAGCCGCTCTTTTTACATTCCGCATCTATTGCCGCTACCAGGCGTTTTTCTTCGTCTTGCACGACGGTGAGCGGATGATCCTTCTGCTGTTCTTCTACCCTTGCGTCGCTGTATCCACCTTTGTACACTTCTACCGCAAAGACACTGAAAAAGGCTATTATAAAAACCGTGCTGACAACAGCCAATATAATCTCCAATGAGCTTGATTTATTTTCTTTTGCCATCTCACAGCCTCCTTTATAGAGTCTTGCAAGGATTATTTCTTCTTTTTCGGCTTTTCTGTGTATTCATTATCCTTTACGCTCGGGCGAACAAGCTTGAGCTTGCGCTTTTGGCGGCGCTTGTAATTTTCATAAACAAACAGTCCTATATAGCCGATTATAAGCAGCACGGCTATCGAAGCGATTATCTTGAACACGGTGCTCGTGACGGTCTTTTTTATCAGTGAACCGACATAGAGAAGTCCGTTTCTCGAAACATCCTCATTTGCAACGAGCTTTATCCTCGCTATCTCCTCGCCTGCATAGAGCACTCTCCCCTCGCCTATCTCCTGACCCTTTTTGACGGGAGCATCGACACTCTCGGGCAGAGATTCCGCTATCGGCTCTATCAGCACACTGCCGGCATCCGCACCCGAGGGTACGAGGGCAAACACCTCCTCACTCGGCACAAGCGAGAGGTGGTCGGTGCTCATGGAGAGCTTCAGCGGCACTTCGGTGACTATCTGCGTTGGGCTTGCGAGGGATTTAAGCTCAATGTTGTTGAACACCCAATTGAACATTCTGCGGCAATCGACAAAGGCACAGTTCTCAAGCGGCTCATCGTTATCGATGTTCTGCATAGGAGCCTTCATAATAACACACAGATAATTGTATCCGTTGCCCGAGCCTTTTGAGATAACACAGCGTCCGGCATTATCCGTTGAGCCGGTTTTTATTCCCGTGGCATAGGGCGAATAGTAATCCGCATATGCACTGTTCATCAAATTGTTGGTGTTTCTTATCGTGCGCTCCTCGCACTTGTTTGTGGCAGGAACCTTGTATATCTTAGTGGCGGTTATCTCGGGGAAATAGGGCAGAGTAAGAGCGTGCTTCGTTATGGTGAGAAGGTCTCTCGCAGTCGTATAATGATTATCGTCATCGAGACCGTGAACATTGGCAAAGTGAGTATTCTTGCAACCGAGCTGCGCAGCCTTGTCGTTCATCATTTTGACAAAGTTTTCAATCGAGCCGCCGACGTGCATGGCAAGAACATTGGCCGCATCGTTGCCGCTTCGCACAAGCAGGCAGTAGAGCAGGTTCTTGACGCTCATCTTCTCGCCCGGCTCAAGTCCGACAACCGAACTGCCCGTACCGTCGAGCAAATGTATTGCTTCATAGCTTGCCTCAACCTCTTCATCGAGATTTTGGCAGTTTTCGAGAACTACAGTAGCGGTCATAATTTTTGTCAGGGAGGCAGGTGCCGCCTTTTTGTCCGCATTTTTTTCAAATATCACCGTATCACTGTCGAGGTTTACAAGCAAATATATCTCGGCATATACCGGGTCATCGCCGCTGTCCGTCAGGCTCTTTTCAAACACGGCATTGTAGTTTGCATATGCAGGCACAGATGCGAGGATGGAAAAAATAAGTGCAAAACAAAATAAAAATTTTATGGCTTTTTTCATAGACAGTCACCGCCGAATGTTGTATTATATATAGAGAACTTATTTTTGGTTCTGATTTTGTACATTTGAATTATATCAGTTTTTATCCGTAAAATAAATAGCTAATTCGTATTTTGTAACAAGGGGGATAAATTTTATGCTTTATGTTACGGGCGACACTCACGGAGATTACGAGCGTTTTACCTGCTCGGCTCTCAAAAAGCTCAAAAAGGGCGACACGCTGTTCATCTGCGGCGACTTCGGCTTTATCTGGGACGGCTCCAAGGCTGAGGAAAAGCTGCTCAAGAAAATCGGCAAGCACAAGTACAACATCTGCTTCATCGACGGCACTCATGAGAACTTCGAGCGGCTCAACAGCTACGAGGTCACTGAGTTCATGGGCGGACTGGTTCACCATATCTCGGGCAACCTCTATCACCTTATGCGTGGTCAGACCTATGACTTTGACGGCACCACCGTATTTGCCATGGGCGGCGGAGAAAGCCCTGACATCGACATTCGCTCGGATCTCAACTCCTGGTCGGGCGACGAGATACCCACCGAGGCCGAGCTGACAGAGGGTGCGAAGAATCTTAAAATGCTCAATCACAAGGTTGACATAATCATCACCCACGAGCCGCCTATGAAGATAAAAGGCTTTTTGAAGCTCAAGGAGAAGGATTCCGTACGTGTTACGGGTCTCAATACATACTTTGAGGAGCTGGGTGCGGCGTGCGAGTACAAGCACTGGTTCTTCGGCTCAATGCACATAGACAAGTTCATCTCTTCCTCACACGTTGCGGTTTTCCAACATATCGTAAATGCGGACACCTGCGAGACAGTTAAATAAACCCGTTAAGCCTCCGAAGTATTGACGCTTCGGAGGTGTTTTATTGCCGAAAACGCCCACGAACGAGGTATACTTTTACAGCAGAGTGACGAAATTGAATTTGCCTTGCTGTTTCACTTGACAAAACACACAGACGGGGTTATACTTTGTAACCGTAAATAGTTAATCGGTTAATTGTTAACCGCCTAACTGTTCAGAGGAGGGAATACTATGAATTACGACCTCAGGAATATCATACGGCAATTCAACCTGCTCTCATGCGTACACAGATACTACATCTCCAAGGCTTCGAGCAACTGCGGCGTATACCGCGGTCAGCCGCCGATTATGGATTATCTGACCGAGCACGGGGAATCGACTCAGCGTGATATTGCAGATGCTCTGCGAATCTCGCCCGCTTCGGTCGCCGTGAGCGTCAAGCGCATGGTCAAGGCAGGACTTCTCGAAAAAACCGCCGACGAGAACGACCTTCGATTCAACAAAATCAAAATGACACCCAAAGGCGAGGCCGTTAATCGTGCCTGCCGTGAGGAATTTGGCAGCATCGACAGGCAAATGTTCACAGGCTTCTCCGAGGAGGAGCTCGGGCAGTTTTCGGAATTTCTGCGCCGCATTTATGATAATCTTTCGGTCGATAAGGTCGATCCCGAGGAAATGCACTCAATTCTCGGCAGAGGGATCGGCAAGGAAGACGAAGAAGGAGGACAGGATAAGAAATGTTAAAAAAGCTTTCAAAATATCTGCACGGATATATCTGGTGCTCGCTGCTTGCTCCGCTGACTATAATCGGTGAAGTCGTGCTCGAGGTCAGAATACCCATGCTCATGGCGGATATAGTGGATACGGGCATAAACGGCAATGCCGGTACGGACTATATCCTCAACAAGGGCCTGCAAATGATAATAATGGCATTGGCTTCGCTCCTGTGCGGCGCACTTTCCGCCCGTTTTGCATCACTTGCCGGCATGGGCTTCGGCTCAAATCTGCGTGAGGCTATGTTCGGCAAAGTGCAGGATTTTTCATTTGCCAACATCGACAAGTTCAGCACCGCCTCGCTTGTCACACGACTCACCACGGACATAAACACAGTGCAGAACACATACATGATGATAATTCGTATGTGCGTGCGCTCCCCCATCATGTTCATCATGGCAATAATCTATGCCGTCAATTTCAGTGCAAAGCTCTCCACCGTCTTTGCCGTGGCTGTGCCTGTGCTGGTCATTTCGCTGGCACTCATCATGACTAACGCCTTTCCGCTTTTCAAGCAGATGTTCAAGCGTTACGATAACCTCAACGCCACCGTTCAGGAGGATCTTATCGCAGTGAGAGTGGTCAAGGCGTTTGTTCGCTCGGATCATGAAAAAGAGCGTTTCAAAAAGTCCAACGACGCTTTGATGAACGCCTCGGTTATGGCAGAGAGACTTGTTATCATCAACAACCCCATCATGATGCTGTGCGTCTATGCCTGCATTATCGCCGTGCTTTGGTTCGGCGGCGGCTTCGTCATTAAAGGCACGATGCAGACCGGTGAGCTCATGGGCTTCATCACTTACATCAACCAGATAATGATGTCGCTGATGATGATCTCGATGATGTTCGTTATGATAGTCACCTCCAAGGCGGCTGTTTCGAGAATCCTTGAGGTCATAGACGAAAAGCCCGACATCAACGACGACCTTGCAGACCCCGACGCAGAGGTTGCCGACGGCAGCATTGACATGAACGGTGTATGCTTCAAATACAACAAGGACGGCAAGAAAAATGTTCTCGACAACATCGACCTGCACATAAAGTCGGGCGAGACTGTCGGCATACTCGGCGGCACAGGCTCTGCAAAAACAACGCTTGTTCAGCTCATCCCCCGACTTTACGATGTCACCGATGGCGAGCTTTTGGTCGGCGGCAGAAATGTCAAGGACTACAAGATAAAGACCCTGCGTGATTCTGTATCCATGGTTTTGCAGTCAAACGTCCTGTTCTCCGGCACCATTGCAGACAATCTTCGCTGGGGCAACGAAAACGCCACTCAGCAGGAGCTTGAAAATGCGTGCAAGATAGCTCAGGCGCACGACTTCGTTGAGAGCTTCCCCGACGGCTACGACACTGACCTCGGTCAGGGCGGCGTCAATCTCTCGGGCGGTCAGAAACAGAGACTCTGCATAGCAAGAGCACTGCTCAAGAATCCGAAGATACTCATCCTCGACGACTCAACAAGCGCAGTTGACACTGCAACCGATGCAAAAATAAGAGACGGCTTCAAGGAAAATCTCGACTCCGTCACAACAATAATCATCGCACAGCGTGTAAGCTCCATTTCCCACGCAGACAAGATAATTGTCCTCGACGACGGAAAAATAGATGCAATAGGCACTCACGAGGAGCTTCTTGAAAGCAACGAAATATACAAAGAGGTCTACACCTCTCAGCAGGAAGGGAGCGTGGAATAAATGAAACCTCAGGCACAAAGAGGAGGCCCCGGCGGCCGCGGAGTACCCGGCGGCAGAAAGCCGCAAAACACAGGCAAGACCTTCGGCAGGCTGATAAAATATATCGGCAAATACAAGTTCCGCCTCATCGCAGTGTTCATAATGGTTTGCATAACCGCAGGCGCAGATGTTGCGGGCGTGTATCTGCTCGGTAACATAATCGACAACGGAATAGTCTCGCTCATAGGCACTGTGCCATCCGGCAACGACTTTATTCCCCTTATCAAAAGGCTTCTCACCCTCGCAGTGATATATCTCTGCGGTGCGGCGGCATCATACGCCTATTCGAGAGTTATGGTCACTGTTGCACAGGGCACATTGAATGTTATCAGGCGTGACCTTTTCGACAACATGCAAGATCTGCCCATAAAATTCTTCGACACCCACACCCACGGCGAGCTTATGAGCCGCTTCACAAACGACACCGACACCCTGCGCGAGTGCATAAGCCAGAGCTTCATTCAGGCTGTCTCCTCAACGATAACGATAGTGAGCACCTTTGTCATGATGTGTGTCATCAGCCTCAAGCTCACTGCACTCATAGTAGTTACCCTTTTCCTGATATTCTTTATCATCAAGTTCATCGGCGGCAAGAGTGCCAACTTCTTCAGAAAGCAGCAGAAGGCCGTAGGTGCTGTCAACGGATATATCGAGGAGCTTATCGAGGGTCAAAAGGTCGTCAAGGTTTTCTGCCACGAAAAAGCGGTAAAGCACGGCTTCGCTTCAATAAACGGTGAGCTTCGCCATGCCGCCACAAACGCAAACACCTACGCCAGCATCATCATGCCTATCATGGGCAACCTCTCCTATATCAACTATGCCGCAACCGCAATCGTCGGCGCCTTCATCATGGTCAGCGGCTCAAGCTCATGGGGTATCACCCACTTGTCCGCTCCGCTGACTATCGGTTTGCTCGCCTCGTTCCTGCAATATACAAGGCAGTTCTTCCGTCCGATAAGCCAGCTTTCACAGCAGTTCAACACAATCCTTGCCGCACTCGCAGGTGCGGAGAGAATATTCGAGATAATCGACACTCCGCACGAGGAGGACGACGGCTATGTTGTGCTCGTCAATGCAAAAAAGGATTCGGACGGCAACCTTATCGAATGTAAAGAAAAGACAGGTCTCTGGGCTTGGAAGCACACTCACCACGACGGCACGATTACCTATGTCGAGTTAAAGGGCGACGTCAGATTCCACGATGTCACCTTCAGCTATGACGGCAGAAAGACCGTGCTCAAGGATGTTTCTCTCTATGCCCGTCCGGGTGAGAAGATAGCCTTTGTCGGCTCAACCGGTGCAGGAAAGACCACGATAACAAACCTTATCAACCGCTTCTACGATGTTCAGGAGGGCAAGATAACCTACGACGGCATCAATGTCAAGAAGATAAGGAAGGATGATCTTCGCCGTTCTCTTGCAATGGTGTTGCAGGACACACACCTGTTCACCGGCACGGTAAGAGAAAATATCGCCTACGGCAAGCTCGATGCGACACAGGATGAGATCGAGGCGGCTGCAAAGCTTGCAAACGCCCACTCATTCATCACCCGTCTGCCGCAGGGCTATGACACCGTGATAACCGGCGACGGTGCAAACCTCAGTCAGGGTCAAAGACAGCTCCTCGCAATAGCGAGAGCGGCAGTAGCCGATCCGCCCGTACTCATTCTCGACGAGGCAACAAGCTCCATCGACACAAGAACAGAGCATCTCATCGAGCTTGGTATGGACAGACTCATGGCAGGCAGAACCGTGTTTGTTATCGCCCACAGGCTCTCGACCGTTCGCAACTCCGATGCCATAATGGTACTCGAGCACGGCGAGATAATCGAGAGAGGCAGCCACGACGACCTCATCGAGCAAAAGGGCAAGTATTACCAGCTCTACACAGGTCAGTTCGAGCTTGATTAACTCGGCCTATCAAAACGGCGTAAAATAAAAATCAATACCGCTCGGCAAAAGTCGGGCGGTATTTTTCTGTTCGGAAGCATTGCGGTAAGCACACCGCCACACATCCGTAGGGACAGTGTTTGTCCCTGTCCGCCGCTTCTCACTGCCAACAAATTCGGAGCACATCCTTGGCCTCCCTTTGGGAGAGCGGTCGGCGCAGCCGACTGAGAGGGTGTTACGGTCGCTTACTTTGCTTTTGCATCAACTCTCATGATCTCAACTGTAAAAAATTGAAGCGATAACAGACTCCCCTGTGTAAGGGGAGCTGTCGAGCTATTATAGCTATAGCTTTCACCGAAAAAATTTAATATCAAAACCTGTACATTTTTCCGCTGAAGTGTGCTATTATATATTTGTAATCCAAATCAAAAGGAGAAATGTGATTATGAAAAAAAGCAGATTGCTCGCACTGCTTTTGGCACTCGCTATACTGCTGTCATTTGCAGGCTGTACGGTAAACGACAACGGTGGCGACGACACCTCGGAGCCGTCCGAAACCGAAACCACTCAGGAGCCGTCCACAGAACCGGCAACCAACGAGGACGGCAGCCTTGTCAAGCCGAAAAACGCTGTCTCTGTCTCGGATGACGTTCAAATAAAAACCTTCAGCGGCACATCGGTCATCGAAATAGGCGACCGTGTCATGGAGCCGTATGGCAACGCATACAAGAACATGAAGGCCTATGCCGATACGCTCAACTCCCTCAAGACTGCCATGCCCGACACAAAGGTGTATTGCCTCATGGCACCGACTGCCGTTGAGTTTTACGCCCCGAACAAGTACAATGCAGGCTTGTCGAAATCGCAGTATGAGGGTATGTGCTACATTTACGAGAATCTCAAGGACATAATCCCCGTCAATGTTTATTCGGAGATTGCGGCTCATACAAATGAGTATCTGTATTTCAGAAGCGATCACCACTGGACGGCAAGGGGCGCATATTACGCATACCGTGCATTTGCGAAGGTTGCCGCTTTTACGCCTGTCGATAAGGACACCCTGCAAACAGGCAAGCTCTCGCCGTTTCTTGGCTCCCTTTACAGATACACAAAGAGTGCCTCTCTCGAAAATAATCCCGACTATGTGGAATACTTCCTGCCGTCGGTCAACACTACTGCCATAGCCTCCGACACGGATGCCGCCATGTCAAACAGCTACAGCGTAAAGGTAGTCAACACCGAGACCACATCATCAAACAAATACTTAGCCTTTGTCGGCGGCGACCACGGAGTTGTCAAGATAACGACCGATGCACAAAGCGACAAGAGCATTGTCATTATTAAAGAGAGTTTCGGCAACGCCTTTGCTCCGTGGCTGTGTGCAAACTACAAAAATGTATACGTTCTCGACCCGAGGCTGCTCACGCTGAACCTTGCTGATTTTGTAAAGACCAACTCCATAGATGAGGTGCTTTTCCTCAACTATATGTTCATCCCGAGCAACCGCAAATTTATGACCGCACTCGAAAATATGGGTTAAATCAAGCTTGACCGTCTGCTTTTTCAGGCAGGCGGTCTTAAATTTTTTCAAAATCGGTGCGTGGATTTTTCTTCAAAATATGCTATAATTTGAGTACAGCGAAAGCTGTCACGGGAGTGTATTTCAGCCTGATATGATGACGGCAGCCGTCATATTTAATCACACACGGATTACGCTAATCACCTCTCTGCATTATTGGTCTGATGCTTCTGCCGTAATGTATTCGTGCCAAAGGGAGGTGCCAGCTATGAAGAGAGTCAAAGCCGCTTGCATACTTCAGACCCTCGTTTTTGCTCAGAAGCCCGAGATGGGTTACAGCAAGGAGCGTTCTTTGGAGCTCAACCGAGAAGAGGTCGAGCACTATAAGGCAGGTCTTGAGCGTGCAAGAACCAAGTACCGGATAATCGACAGACTCGAGCAGGAGGACGGCTCTATCGTTGTTCATCTGAGAAAGCAGTACAACGACAAGGCAGATGTTTCCGAATACTTTTAGTAATTCCGCGGTACACAGACAGCCGCCCGAGCGGCGGCTGATTTTTTCGATTTTGGGAGGCTGTTATGACTTCACTCGATGCAATAAGAGCCGAAATTAAAAGGCTGTATGAAACGAACCCGAACATCCATATGAACGTTTCCATGATAAATCCCCGTGTCACCCTGTCAAACGAGCCAGTGATTATAAAGGGCGTGTATCCGCATATTTTCCAAATTGAGGAGCACAGCGGCGGCACACCGAAAAATTATATAATTCAATATGCCGATGTGCTCACAGGGCATATTGAAATAGCAGAGCTTAGAATCGAGCTGCATAATTGACAAAACCCCATTGTACCTAAATGTACAATGGGGTTATTCTGTTAATCGGGTAAACAGTTAAATCAATAATCCGTGACTCTGAGGGTTGAAATAACCTCCATACAGGTGAGAGAATCAAGCTTTGCACGAAGCTCTCTTTCGCAGTCAATCGGAGTGATGAAAGCAAGCTCGTCCTCGGGAGCGTTTGCACGGCTGAGGAGCTTTATCTCACCGAAGGCGTTTTGCGCCGCCGATACAGCCTGCTCCTTTTGCTCGGCACGTGCTCTGACATACAGAGAGGTCGGGGCATCGAGATAATCGGCAACATAGCCGTTCTCTCCGTCTGCCCAGCCGAAGAACTTCTGCTTGTCCATATGACGGGCGCAGTCTATGACATCACCGACGACCGCACTCGCAGTCGGAAGCTTGCCTGCACCTCTGCCATAGAACACAACATCACCCACTGCGTCACCTCTGACAAGTATGGCATTGAACACATCGTCAACACCTGCAAGCTGGCTGTGGCTGTTTACAAAAGCAGGGCTGACTATAGCCGAAATATGCTCGCCGTCCTCACTTCTGCATGCTCTGCCCAAAAGCTTTATAACTCCGCCCCAATCCTTTGCGTATTCAACATCCTCAAGGGTTATCTCCGTGATACCCTCCGTGTGTATCTCCGAGGGATAGACGTGCTTGCCAAATGCAAGCGAGGCAAGAATACATACCTTGCGGCAGGCATCAAAGCCGAGAATATCGGCAGAGGGGTCACGCTCGGCATAGCCGTTATCCTGTGCAAGCTTAAGTGCATCGGAGAATGCCATACCGTCCGCTATCATTTTTGTGAGGATGAAGTTTGTTGTACCGTTCAAAATACCGGCAAACTCTTTTATCTCGTTCGCCGCAAGGCACTGGCTCATCGGGCGGATTATCGGGATTCCGCCGCCGACGGATGCCTCAAAGAGGAAGTTGACATTGTTCTCCTCGGCAAGCTTGAGCAATTCGCAGCCCTTTTCCGCAACAAGCTCCTTGTTGGATGTAACAACGCTCTTTTTTGCCTTGAGACAGTCCGAGACAAACTCGAACGCCGGATGAAGTCCGCCCATGGTCTCAACCACAAGCTCAACCTCGGGATCGTTTACGATGATATTGAAGTCCTTTATCATCAGGCTCTCGTTGGGGTCGCCGGGAAAATCTCTGAGGTCGAGAATATACTTTATCTCGAGCGAGGATTGAGTGCTTTTCCTGACGATGCTTTCATGATTTGTGTTAATAACCTCGGCAACGCCGCTTCCCACAACGCCGTAGCCCATTATTGCTATATACATATCATCTCTCCTTAACCGCTTTTTGTAGTATTTTATCATAAACTGTCCCTGCGATAAAGACCCGAGAGAAACTTTTTTATATTTTTGTGAAGTATTTTTTAAATTGATTTGAGTTTTATACTAAAATAGTATATATTATTAGATGAACAAAGAGACTTGAATGAATTAAGAAGTTAAATCGACGAGGTGTAACAATGTCAACTGCAACTGTGGAAAAGAGAAGAGCGGTGCTTATAAACACTGCGTACATTGCCCTGCTGCTCGGTGCATTCTATCTGTTTATGAAATACGCATTCTGGACGGTGGCACCGTTTGTGTTTGCGTTTTTGCTGGCCTCCATACTTCAAAGGCCGATAAACTTCATTGCCAAAAAGACGCACATCAAAAAGAGTGTTGTTTCGGTTGTTGCGGTTCTTTTGATAGTCGCCGTTATTGTAACCATCATAGCCCTGACCGGTGCCACTGTCGTGTCCGAGGTAAAGGGTCTTTCATCTTCGCTTATGGCATGGCTCAAGGAGCTGCCCAAATATGTGAAAAGCATAGAAGTCTCGCTGCTGAATTTTGCAAAGAAGCTACCCGACGGACTCAGAAGCTCGCTTGAGGAAACGGTGAAATCCGTGACGAATAAGATACTGCTCTCCTCCGAGGAGAGAGCCGCACTTGAGGCGGCAAGACCCGAAGCGGATTCCTCTTTGGGCTTCGGCTTTGATCTCTCGATCCTCAAAACTCCCCTGAGCGGCGTTTGGTCAACCGCAAAACAGATCCCCTCCGTGCTCGTCGGAATACTTCTTTTCATCATAGCCTCGTGCTTCTTGACCTCGGGCTATGACAAAACGGTAAGCTTTATTAAAAACCAGCTCAGTCCGCAAAAACGCAGAACCCTCTCGAGGACAAAGCAGATAGTTTTCTCCTCCCTGGGCAAGCTCATCAAGTCCTATGCACTCATTATGCTTGTCACCTTTGTTGAGATGTCCGTCGGACTTTATGCGCTCAAGCTTATAGGCGTTTACAAAAGCGGATATATATTCATCATTGCAGTCATAACGGCAATAGTTGACATTCTGCCGATTCTCGGCACGGGTACTGTGCTCATTCCGTGGGCGGTGTTCTCCTTTATCACAGGCAGTTACGGGCTGGGCATAGGACTTCTCGTCATCTATGCGTGCATCACCGTTATCCGCCAGATAATCGAGCCTAAGATAGTCGCAAACAATCTCGGCATCCCCCCCATCGTCAGCATTATGGGAATGTATATCGGTCTGCAGCTTTTCGGCTTCATCGGCATTTTCCTTATGCCCATACTAATCACCGTCTTAAAGGTTCTCAATGACGACGGCGTTATACGCATCTGGCGCAACACAAAAAAGGCGGTAAAAAAGGAGACGGAAAGCGCCGACGGCGATAAGACCGCCGTTGAGGATGACGGCGAGACTAATTGACAAAAGCTTGTTGACTTTTGTCAGCCGTTTGATATATAATTGAACTGCAGTACAAAATTGTTCAGCGGCACATTTTAAGCTTTCTGTGAAAGGACGGTTTTAATGGATATTTTACAGGCAAAAAACGAGGTTATCAAAGCGGGTCTGCGCCTTGTCGAAAACGGCCTTATAGCGAGAACCTGGGGCAACGTAAGCTGCCGTGTTGACGAGAACAGCTTCGTCATCACTCCGAGCGGCAAGCCCTATGACGGACTCACCCCCGATGACATCGTTGAAGTAAAGATAGACACTCTGAGCTACGAGGGTAATGTTAAGCCTTCGTCCGAAAAGGGCGTTCATGCCGAAGTCTACAAGGCTCATCTCGAGGTCGGCTTCGTTATCCATACTCACCAGAAGTTCGCTTCTATAATCAGCGCAACAAGCAAGGGCATTTCCGCTCTGAGCGACAAGGGCCGTGAGATAATCGGTGAGCGTGTGCTCCTCGGCTCCTACGGTCTGCCCGGAACCAAGAAGCTCAAGAAGGGCGTTGCTTCGGCTGTCGCCGCAGACATGAACAGCAAGGCTGTTATCATGGCTCACCACGGAGCTGTCTGCTTCGGCAAGGACAGCGAGGAGGCCTTCAACGTCGCCGCAACCCTTGAACGCGAAAGCGCCCTCTATGTTCTCGATCAGTTCGACAGAAAATTCGGTCAAAAGTTGACAAATCTTAACGAAATGTGCTCCGCATGGGCACAAAAGCACGGAAAAACTATTGTAAAAGCTGACAGCATATGCTATAATAACTCTTATAGGGATGCTAATGGCAACATCGTCTTCTATTCGGCAGACGATAAGGAGCACACCATCACTGTTGATCCCAAGACCTCAACAGTCAGCGGCGAGGGTTCAATTCCCACCGCAGAGCTTCACCGTGCAATTTATGCATCCCGTGATGACATAAACGCAATCCTCTATTCCGAGGCACCCGAGGTGCTCGCAGTTGCCGCCACGGGCAAGACCGTTAAGCCTCAGCTTGACGACAGTGCTCAGATAATCGGCAGAAGCCTAAAGTGCGCTAAGAATTCACCGAAGAATGTAGTTAAAGCACTCAAGGGTCGTCATTGTGTTCTTGTCAAGGACGGCGGCGCTCTTTGCTGCGGCTCAAATGAGAGCAACGCAGGTGCGGTTGAAATGATCGCAGAGAAGAGCTGTCTCACCTACATAGGCTCCAACCTCTTTGAGAAGTGCAAGCCTATCAACGCCGTCGAGTGCCTGCTTATGAGAGTTATATATCTCAAGAAGTATTCAAAGCAGGCCGAATAAATCAGACACCTACCATCTTCTTGCCCCCGTTTTATACAAAGGAGATCCCGACCCTTAAAGGTCGGGATTTTCTTTATAGAGGTGACAAAAATGCTACCTTATTATTACTCGCTCAACGAATATCTCCTCTCCCGTTTTGGCGAAAAGCTGTATAAGCTCTCGCTTGAGACGGGCTGCACCTGCCCGAACCGTGACGGCACCGTTGGCACAGGCGGCTGCATATTTTGCAGCGAGGGCGGAAGCGGCGATTTTGCCGAGAGCTATAATGAAAGCATCGCAGTACAGATAGAGCGTGCCAAAATCCGTGTTGCAAAGAAATTCAAGGGCGAGCACTATATCGCCTATTTTCAAAGCTATACGAACACCTACGGAGACCCGAAGAAGCTTCGTGAAATATTCTTTTCCGCCGCCGCTCATCCGTGCATCGGGGCTGTTTCGATTGCCACCCGTCCGGACTGTCTGCAGCCCGAGATCCTTGCCATGCTCGGTGAGTTGAACGAAAAAATCCCCGTCTTTGTCGAGCTCGGCTTGCAGACGGCACACGAGAACACCGCAAGGCTTATCAACCGAGGCTATCCCCTGCCCGTTTACGAAAAAGCTGTGCAGGATTTACATTCACTGGGTATAAACGTTGTCACCCATATCATCCTGGGACTGCCCGGGGAAACTCCGGAGCAAATGCTCGAAACCGTGAGGCATGTGGGTGCTGTCGGCTCGGACGGCGTGAAGCTTCAACTGCTTCATGTGCTCAAAGGCACGAGACTCGAAGAAATGTATTTAAATGGCGAATTTAAAACGCTCGAAAAGAATGAATACATCGACCTTTTGTGTCGCAGTATAGAAGCCCTGCCCGAGGGCACAGTCATTCACCGACTGACGGGCGATGCACCGAAAAAACTGCTCGTCTCGCCTCTTTGGTCTGCCGACAAAAAGGATGTTTTAAACAGCATCAACCGTGCAATCATCTCGCAAAATGTGCGTCAGGGTAAAAAATTTAAGTAGTTATTCAACAAATTCAGTTAAATATTCATAAAATTCACATTTTTTGCATAATTATTCTTTCATTTAAATTATATTTTAACGTTTAGCAGTATAATCAAGAAATATTCACTACGAAACGGAGGAGCCGTAGATGAACAGTTGGGAAACGCTCAAGCAGGAATGTCTGAATTGCCGCAAGTGTGAGCTTTGCAACACACGCACCAATGTCGTTTTCGGCATAGGAAACGAAAACGCCGAAGTAATGTTCATCGGTGAAGGCCCCGGTCAGCAGGAGGATCTCAAGGGTGAGCCGTTCGTCGGCAGAAGCGGTCAGCTTCTCGACAAGCTCATGGCAACGGTGGATCTCTACAGAGACAAGAACATTTACATAGCGAACACCGTCAAATGCCGTCCGCCGCAGAACCGTGATCCTCTCCCCGAGGAGCAGGAGGCGTGCTCCGACTGGCTCGACAGGCAGATTGAGCTGATGCGCCCGAAAATCATCGTCTGCGTCGGCAGAATCTCCGCTCAGAGATACATTTCCAAGGATTTCCGTGTCACCAAGGAGCACGGTGCGTTCTATGAAAAGAACGGCATACTATATATGGGCACCTTCCATCCGGCGGCACTTCTTCGCAACCCGAACCAGAAGCCGCAGGCGTTCGAGGATTTCATCGCACTCCGTGACAAGATAAATGAGATTTGCGACCACACATATTAAAGCCTGATTCCGTCACTGACGGTCAGAATATATTCACGGCACAAGCCGAATTTTAAAGAAAGGATCGATTTCAATGCAGCAGAAGTTTCTCGAGAAAACATTGGGTCAGCAGATTGCCGATATGGCGGCAAAGTATCCCGATGACAACATGATCGACTACACCGACAGAGACTATTCCAGAACATGGAAAGAGTTCAACGACGAGTGTGAGACGATCGCCAGAGGCTTTATGGCACTAGGCCTTAAAAAGGGTTCACACATTTCCATCTGGGGCACTAACGTGCCCGCATGGCTGCTAACCTTTTTCGGCAGTGCAAAAATGGGCGGTATTCTTGTCACCGTCAATACGAGCTATAAGGTGTTTGAGCTTGATTATCAGCTCAAGCAGTCAGATTCCGAGGCTATCGTCCTAATCGACGGCTACAAGGGCACAAGCTATATAGATATTATCAACGAGCTTTGCCCCGAGCTTGAGACTTGCGAGCCGGGCAAGCTCCAAAGCCGCAGACTTCCGCTGCTCAAGAGCGTTATATATGCAGGTGACGGCGAATGTCCCGCAGGAATGGTGGACTGGAAAGACCTCTACACTCTCGCAGAGCAGACCCCTGTTGAGGAGTTTGAGGCTGTCAGAGATTCGTGTAATTGCCACGAGGTCGTCAATATTCAGTATACCTCCGGCACGACCGGCTTCCCCAAGGGCGTTATGCTCACCCACTACAACATTCTCAACAACGGACAGACCATCGGTGACGGCATGAAGTTCACACATGATGACAGGCTGTGCATTACGGTTCCGTTCTTCCACTGCTTCGGCATGGTGCTTGCACTCATGTCCTGCATCTCCCACGGCACTCCGTTTGTTCCCATTGATATGTTCAATCCCAAGAAGGTCATGGACGCACTTATGACAAAGCACTGTACTGCGGTTCACGGTGTTCCGACAATGTTCATTGCCATGCTTGAGCATCCCGACTTTGACAAGTACGATTTTTCGCATATGCGTACAGGTATTATGGCAGGCTCCCCCTGCCCGATAAAGACAATGTACGATGTCAGCGAAAAGATGAATATGCGTGACATTGTTATTGTCTTCGGTCAGACCGAGGCGGCTCCCGGCTGCACGATGACCACCACAGAGGATTCGCTTGAGACACGCTGTGCCACCGTCGGCAAGGCGTTCCCCGGCGTTGAATGCAAGATAGTTGACCCGAACACGGGTGAAACCCTGCCGGCAGGTCAGATAGGTGAATTCTGTGCCAAAGGCTACAATATAATGAAGGGCTACTACAAGATGCCCGAGGCAACCGCTCAGGCTATCGACTCGGACGGTTGGCTGCACTTCGGTGATCTTGCCGTATGCGACGAGAACGGATATTACAAGGTAACAGGCAGACTCAAGGATATGATAATCCGAGGCGGCGAGAATATTTACCCCAAGGAGCTTGAGGAATGTCTTTATCACAACGACCGTGTAAAGGATGTTCAGGTCATCGGCGTACCGAGCAAGAAGTATGGCGAGGAGGTCTGCGCCTGCGTTATCCTCAAAGAAGGCGAGGATATGAGCGAGGACGAGATAAAGGCATACTACAAGGAGAATGTCGCATTCTTCAAGATACCCAAATATGTCTGGATAATGGACGAGTTCCCCATGACCGCAAGCGGAAAGATTCAGAAGTTCGTGCTGCGTGATAGGGCTGTTGAAAAGTATTCGCTCCAGAGTGACGACTCAATAGAGACTGCATAAAATAACACGAAAGGAATGACTTTGATGAAACTATCATTTTCGACCCTCGGATGCCCTCGCTGGACATTTAACGAGGTAGTCGCCACAGCAAAAGATCTCGGCTTCAACGGCGTTGAGATCAGAGGTATCGGTGACAAGATAAACGCTCTCGAAATCCCCGAGTTTTCCAAGGAAAACATCGACGCAACAGCGGAAAAGATAAAGAACACGGGACTTGTTATTCCTTCACTGACTTCGGGTGCAACGCTCGCAGTGCGTGACAGAGCACAGGAGTCGTTCTTCGAGGCCTGCGACTATATCGACCTTGCACAGGCTCTCGGCGTAAAGTACATCCGTGTCATGGGCACGGGCGAGCCGCATATAACCGTCGGTGATTTTCAGCTCGGTGCAGGACTTTACAGACAGCTTTGCGAATACGGCGAGAAGAGAGGCGTTACTCCCCTCATCGAGACTAACGGCGACCTCTCAAGCTCCGGGGCAATGCTCTCCTTCCTCGACAAGGCAGGCAGCAACAACTGCGGCGTGCTTTGGGATGTGCATCACACGGTGCGTTTCGGCAGTGAAAGCCCCGTGGAGACCTTTGCCGCAATCGGCAGCTATGTAAAGCACGTTCACTTGAAGGATTCCGTAATGCGTGGCTCAAGAGTTGAGTATCGCATGATGGGCTACGGCGATGTGCCTGTAGTTGATGCGGTCAATCTGCTCGACCGCTCGGGCTTTGACGGCTTCTATTCCCTTGAGTGGGTCAAGCGTTGGAACCCCGATCTTCAGGAGCCGGGCATAGTCTTTGCTCACTACAAGAACTACATGGATTCCCTACCGGAATAAAATAATAACAAAAGGCGTTCTCGATTGAGAACGCCTTTTTTCTGTGCTTAACCTTATTTTTAACACTATATCCTCTTTCGGTTCTGTGAAAAATCCAATGAACCAATCCGCCTTATGTCCGTCACTTGCCGTAACACTTGAGCATGCCGTTCGGAGGTTGTCGCTGTCCGGGAGAGCGGTTATAACAGTCGGGCCGTCCGCTCCGCCGATTATGCCTATTGTCGCCGCCCCATCATACCGAGACATGGCACCGTGCATATTTTCACCCGATTTTAAAAATCCCCTCCGAGTGGAGGGGATAATTTTTATTTTCAGCCGCCGATTTTCTCCTTGCCGCCCATATAGGGTCTGAGTGCCTCGGGGATATTTACACTGCCGTCGGCATTGAGATTGTTCTCAAGGAATGCGATGAGCATTCTCGGCGGTGCGACAACGGTGTTGTTGAGCGTGTGGGCAAAATGCTTGCCGTCCTTGCCGTTTACTCTTATCTTGAGTCTGCGTGCCTGTGCGTCACCGAGATTCGAGCAAGAGCCGACCTCGAAATACTTCTTCTGTCTGGGGGACCACGCCTCAACGTCTATGGACTTCACCTTGAGGTCTGCAAGGTCGCCCGAGCAGCACTCGAGGGTACGCACGGGAATATCGAGCGTGCGGAAGAAGTCAACGGTATTCTGCCAGAGCTTGTCAAACCACATTTTGCTCTCCTCAGGCTCGCAGACGACTATCATCTCCTGCTTCTCAAACTGATGTATACGGTAAACTCCTCTCTCCTCGATGCCGTGTGCGCCCTTCTCCTTGCGGAAACAGGGAGAATAGCTCGTGAGGGTCAGGGGCAGAGTTTCGGGCTGGATTATGGTATCGATGAACTTGCCGATCATCGAGTGCTCGCTTGTGCCGATGAGATAGAGATCCTCGCCCTCGATTTTATACATCATAGCGTCCATCTCGGCAAAGCTCATAACGCCGGTGACAACATCACTGCGGATCATATAGGGCGGCACGCAATAGGTGAAGCCTCTGTCTATCATGAAATCACGGGCATAGGAGATGACAGCGGAGTGAAGTCTTGCAATGTCACCCATGAGGTAATAGAAGCCGTTGCCTGCAACCTTTCTTGCAGAGTCGAGGTCTATGCCGCTCATCTTCTCCATTATTTCAGTGTGATAGGGAACCTCGAAATCGGGGACGACAGGCTCACCGTAGCGCTGAATTTCGACATTCTCGCTGTCGTCACGGCCGATGGGCACGGATGGGTCGATGATGTTCGGAATGACCATCATTATTTTCTTTATCTTCTCACTAAGCTCCTCTTCGAGCTTCTCAAGCTCTGCAAGGCGTGCGGCATTTGCGCTGACCTGAGCCTTGACCGCCTCAGCCTCATCACGCTTGCCCTGTGCCATGAGTGCGCCGATCTGCTTTGAAAGGCGGTTGCGGCTGCCTCGAAGCTCATCTGCCTCGCCCTTTGCGGCACGGCTCAAGCGGTCAAGCTCGATAACCTCATCAACAAGGGGAAGCTTCTTGTCCTGAAACTTCTTCTTGATGTTTTCCTTAACAATGTCGGGATTCTCCCTGACAAACTTGAGATCTAACATTTTATTCTCCTCCTGCAATAATTTACTAAAAAAACACCCTCAAGACGGCACAAGCCGCCTCAAGGGTGCGATAAGCACGGTACCACCTTGGTTTTTCACTCGCAGTCCTTAACGGGGACTAAGCGGCAGAGCTCATCGCCCTGCGGCTCAAAAGCGGAAAAGACTTTGCGGACGAAAGAAACTCACAGCAAATGTTTCTCTCTCTGATCGTCCCTGAAAGTCTGTGTTCTTCGTCACAGCCTTTGGAATATAGAAGTATTATATACCGCAGAAAAATCAAAGTCAAGCACGATTTTGCGGCAACAGTCTCGCCATGCCGAGTGCCCTGACAAGCGTGGGTATCAATATGAGCTGAATGAGCAGTCCGGGCAGACAGGTGACAAACGATGCGGTCAACCAGACCGAGAAAGAATACCTGCCGACCGAAAAAATCAGCGCATTGAGTATTCCCGACACCGCCCTGCCCGAGATGAGAGCCGTGGCAAGGCTCGCATAAAGTGAGCGATAAGAGATTTTGTTTTTGAACGCACACATCATTATGCCCGAAACTGTGCCGTATATTGCAAGCTCCGCCGCCATTGACGGCAGCGTCGCCGCAGGCGGCATCTGCGTGAGCAGTGACGAGAGCAGAGGGCCGAGGATACCGCAAACGAGTCCATACTGCCAGCCGCAGACAAGTCCGCACAACAGCACGGGTATGTGCATCGGCAAAAACACCTTGCCTACATTCTGCACGGAATGGAAGGCGAGCGGTAAAATTATACACAGTGCAACGCAAAGTGCGGCTGTTACGGTTTTTCTGAGCGTGAATGAGTTTTTGTCAGTCATAGTACCTCCCGAAAAATAAAAAGCGAGAGCAATTTTGCTCTCTTCTGAAAGCAGAATTACCCTCACGGCAATGTTCAAAAATATTTTTAAAAGCGTTTCTCTCTTCTGAGAGCACGGCTCCTTCATGAAGCCGAATGTATTATACCATATCGGTGCTCAAGGTCAAGCCCTTTTGCCGATTTCCGCAACCGCCGCCGGGACAAATTTGGCCGCCGAAGCTTCGGGCACGCCTACCACGATATTGTCGCAATGATTGACGGGGACGAGCACACGCCGGGCGTTACTCTGACCGACTGCCACCGCCATCTTCGGGGTTATCTCGCCCAAAAGCGCATCGGCAATAACTATGCCTATCGGCCCTGTGATAACATCTGCCTTGCGGCACGCTACGCACACGGCATTCTCGCCCGTTGCGGCAAAGTCTGCACCTGCCTTGAGCATGGCGGTCGTGGCTATTGTGTTGGTGCCGACAGCCATCACAGTAATTTCGGGATATTCTTCCTTTATTTCGCTCACGAGCAGCCTGCCTATTCCGCCGCCCTGACCGTCAATTACAAGTACGTTCATATTCTTCACCGTTAGACCGAAACAGGCTCAAACATATCGCCGCCGACTCCGCAATTTTCACAGCGGTCGGGCGCAGTTTCGCCCTCTATCTCAAAGCCGCATATCGAGCAGCGCATACGGGCGATGCCGTCCTTCTCAACCGTAAAAAGCTCCTGCGGCGCACCGCATTTTCGGCATTTATCGGGGGCATTCTCGCCCTTGACCTCAAGTCCACAGACCGTGCAGACAAAGTTTTTTGTGAGCACAGGACGCTTTTCCTCTATCAGCTCGCCGCCGACTCCGCAATTCTCGCAGCGTTCGGGGGCTGTGTCACACTCATGAACATATCCGCAGATAGTGCACACGAAAACAGGCTTTCTTCTCTCTTTCTTCTGCTCCTCAACAGGCTGTGAAAGTGCCGTGGGAGCCGAGCATTTGGGACATTTTTCGGCATCTGCGTCAAAAACACATCCGCAGACTGTACAGCGTATGCGCTCGCCGCTCTTTCCCTCTTTGCTCACCGAATCCCTCCGTTTCAATAGTATGAAAATATTTTATCATTAAATATACCGAAAAGTCAAGTTTGCATTGCGTTTTTTGTCACCGCTCGGACAGCAGAAAGCCTCCGGCACACAGCGGCGTGAGGGAGGCAAAAAGGCTATTCTATTGAATATTTTTCGCAGATTATTTTTCGTATCTCGGGAAAAGGCGTTATCGGCGGCTGACTCTCGAGGTGCTCACCGATGTGTTTTTCCATCCATACCATGCCATACCAGCGGTTGAATTTATAGCCGCACTTCTTAAACTCGCCCACCATTCGGTAGCCGAGATGAGCATGAAATTCGGCACTGTTTTTGTTAAGATGCTCATCCTCCGTTTCGGGATAGGCAATGCAGGCATTCATGTTGAGAAAGCCCTGCTCACGCAAAACAGACTCAAGTGCATCGTGGAGCTTTCCACCGAGGCCTCTTCCTCTCACATTGCTGTCGAGATATATCGAGGTCTCCACCGCCCAGTCATATGCAGGGCGTGAATGTAGCGGCCCGGCGTAGGCGTAGCCGACGATAACACTGTCCGATTCAATAACAAGATAAGGGAATCTCTCAAGCGTTCGGCTGATTCTTCCCCTGAACTCGCTCTCGCTCGGCACCTCATATTCATAGGTTATCGCAGTGTTTTTGACATACGGTGCGTAAATTTCAAGCAGTCTCGGCGCATCGTCCGGAGTGGCTGTGCGAATCTTCTCAAACATTTTCATCAGCTCCGTTTTTTCTCCCGTTCTCCAATCTTTTCATCGCCTTGTTGAAATGCACCGAGAAAAGAATCGCCGTAAAGGTTATCGCAATAACATCGGCAACTGGCTCCGCCATATAAACGCCCATCACCTTGTCGGAGATAAGCTGCGGCATAATATATATCAGCGGAATGAGCAGCACGAATTTACGCACGACCGCAACGGCTATCGAGCAGGCGGCACTGCCTATTGACACAAACGCCATCTGGCAGGACATCTGTATTCCGAACAGGCACAGCACTGCACAATAGACCCTGAGTGCGCCCGTGGTGAATATTATCAGCTCGGCATCGGAGCTAAACAGCTTTGCAAAGCCCTGCGGGAATATCATAATAGCCGCCCACAGCAGGAACGAATACACAAGGCAGACCTTGAGCAGGAGCTTGAAGGTCTTTTTCACTCTGTCGCTGTTTCCTGCGCCGTAATTGTAGCTGAGTATCGGCTGAGAGCCTTGCGAAATGCCCTGAAGCGGAAGCATCGCAAACTGCATAACGCTCGTGAGTATCGTCATTGCACCGACTGCAACATCGCCGCCGTATTTGAGCAAGGAGGAGTTAAAGCAAACGGAAATAACACTCTCGCTCGCCTGCATGATAAATGTTGCCAGACCGAGCGCAAGGCAAGGAAGTATCAGTTTCGGAGCCGAGAAGAAATTCTTGAATTTCAGACGCAAAACGGTCTTTTTACCAAAGAGGAACAGCACGACCCATACGCACGAAATACATTGAGAAATAACCGTTGCCAGCGCCGCACCCCTGACACCCATATCGAAGCCGAAGATGAATATCGGGTCAAGCGCAATGTTGGCAACTGCGCCTATCATCACCGTCACCATGCTGATATTTGTAAAGCCCTGTGCGGTGATAAACGCATTCATGCCGAGTGTCAACTGTACAAACACCGTGCCGATCGCATAGATGTTCATATAGTCGGCGGCATAGCCTATCGTATTTTCACTTGCGCCGAACACAAGCAGCAGGTCGCGCCCCCAAATGAGCAGCACAGCGGTGAGAACTGCGGATATGCCTATCTGCATGGCAAAGCAACCGCCGAGTATCTTCTCAGCGGAATCGTTATCACCCTTGCCCATGGCTATCGAAGCACGGGGCGCACCGCCTGCGCTGACAAATGCGGCAAAAGCCGAAATTATCATAATCACCGGCAGGCACACGCCAACGCCCGTCAATGCAAGGCTGCCGTTTTCGGGCATATGCCCTATGTATACTCGGTCAACGATGTTATAGAGCATATTGACTATCTGCGCTATAACGGTGGGTACCGCCAGTTTAAACAGCAGCTTTCCGACAGGCTGAGTGCCGAGGAATGCTTTATCCTTCTCCATTTTGATTCATCCTTTCCGTCCCGTCACCGCACGATATGCGGCGAAGATTTTCATCAAAAACCTCAAAGCAACGCAAACATTCATCTATCTCCGCCCGACTCAGACCCTCGGTCAGCCGTGAAACGAAGCGCTCCTGATACTCCCGTCCGCAGTCTATTATCTGCTGCGCCTTAGCGGTGCAGACAAGCGAGATTTTTCTCCTGTCATTGGGTACGGCACGGCGTTCTATATAGCCGTCACCTACCAGCTTATCAACATAGAGCGAAACTATGCCCGGCTTTAAGTTGCGGTAAGTGCAGATGTCCTTGGCAGTATCAAGCCCCGGGTTGTTGGCGAGAAACAGCAGAATGTCGAGCGCCGTCTGTGCAAGTCCGCTCTGCTCACAAAGCGGCTGCATAACCGCAGTATACGCTCGGTCGATCCGTCGAAAATGCCCGGAAATATCCGCAGCGGTAAATTTCAGCATAAAAGCCCCTCCGCAATAAAATAGTTCAAAATTGAACAGTCTAATTATATAACTTTTATAGAGATTGTCAAGTATGTATTCTGCGCTTCGAGAGTGCCGCCGCATAGTGGGCAAGCTGATTTTTGTCAAATGTGGAATTTTTTTGCAAATCTCGTTGACATTCGCCATTGTTTTGTCTAATATAGAATTGTGTTATTCTCAAAATAACACAATTTTTTAACGGAGGAATTTTTATGTTCAACAACATCGGCTCAAAAATCAAAGGGCTGGCATCCGTCATATGCTTCGGCGGTATCGTTCTTTGCATAATCATCGGAATTGTCGTCGCAGCGCTCGACGAGGACTTGATTCTTGCAGGCTTTGCAATCATGATTCTCGGTGCTCTGCTCTCGTGGGTTTCATCTTTCGTCCTTTACGGCTTCGGTGAGCTCGTCGAAAACAGCGCCATCATCGCCGGCAAAGAAACACTCAATGAAAACGAATACAAGGAATATCACGCATCAATCAATGACACCACCGACAGGTTTGTATCCTCAGAAGAATCGTTCAAAAACAATCAGGACAACAGACCCTTGGAGCTTCAGATACTTGACAGCCAACTGGCTAAAGGACTTATAACTCAGGAAATATACGATTCTGCCAAAGAAACGCTGATGAAAAAACTGTAAGCTTCGCCACTCAAAAGAACAAACTAAAAGGCTCTGCCGAAGCAGAGCCTTTTGTCATATCCGAGTTTATTTGTTCTCGGCTTTTTTGATTGCATCTTTTACGGCTTTCTTTGCCGCTTTCTCTTCCTTTGTATCAAGCAGACCGAGCTTGAACATCACGAATGCGCCGATTATCGAAGCGATTATGGTGACAAATATCAGTGTGCCGACACCCATTGTCGAAGCGAAGAGAAGGGTGATAACGCCGACAAGGATCGGGAAGATGGATATTTTCCAATGCTGTGAGAAGTAGGTTGCCGCAAGAGCACCGAAAAGTGCGGGCAGAACCTGGTTGAAAGCAGGAGCGATAAGCTCGTTCTCTCTGAGCATGGGAAGCACGGGCTTGAATGCGAGAACGCCGACAGCAAGGATCACGGTAGTTGTGATAGCGGAGGATGCGATTGCTATGGTCGAGATGACCTCACCCTCCTCGGAGTTCGCACGGACACCTGCATTGTGCATGGCGTTAAGTCCGCAGGGCATTTTGAGGTTGGTTATGTTACCTGTAACAAAGCTCAGGTATGTTCCGCCCGAGCCGAGCATGGGAGCATAGGTGAAAACCTCTGCGATACCCGAGATCCAGTAAACGGGAATGACGACCTTCATTGCGTCAAAGAGCTTTGAAAACTCAGGCCATGCGTTATAATGTGCGCTGATAGCGACAGGTACGAACATAAGCGCCGCAATAGCGGTTATTGACGAAATTTTTCCCCAAACGTGGACTTTTTCACTGTAGGGCTTATCGGAATATTTTTTGCTCATTTCATTTCCCTCCTTATCAGCCTCTCCACTCGAGATATGCAAGTCCCTCGGGGCAGAACTTTGCTATGAGAATAGCAACGCCCATGGCGGCGAACATGCTTATCGGCATGGCAAAGGTCTCGAGCCACTTTATCTTGAACTTCTTGCAGATAAAGGTTATGATTGTCATGAACAGCATTGAGGCGAGGAGCACGCACACGGACATAAAGCCTGCGCCGTCACCGAACTCTGCACCGTAAAGGGCATTGTCGCCGGCCTTGCCTGCGCCCGCAATGGAGCGTGCAACGAATGCCGCAATAATACCGATGAAAGCCGATGCGGAAAGGACATCGGAGAGCTTCGAGTTCTTGTCTGCGACCTTGCCCATGGTCTTCTGAACCTTCTTCATAACGAAGATGATGAGAATGAGGGGCAGGATGCAGCCTATTGTCATAACGATAGCTATTGTTGCAAACACCTGAGGATCGGTAACATTCTGCGAAAGAGTCTGACCGAATACGCCCAGAGCCGCCTCTGCCGCAACGCTCTCATAAGCGAGGTTGCCTATGACAGAAAGTCTGATCCACGGCAGAATGATGCCCAACGAGTTTGCGAGAACGATAACGGTTGCAAGAATCGAAATAGCCGGAGCTATTGTGAACACCGTGCTTGAAACGACCGTATTTTTAAGTGTATCTGTTGAAATTCCGAGTTTTTTACCTTGTTTCCATGCCTTGATAAGGAAGAACAACGACTGTGCTATAACAAAGACAACGACGAAAAGTCCGAGTCCTATCATAAAGCCGTTTTCCTTAAAATTTTCAAGACCCATAAAAACACCTCCACATATTTTTTGTAACTGATACGGTTAGATAATAACACATCCACCCTCTGTCGTCAAGAAAAGCCGCAATTATCTTCAAAATTTTGTGCAGGATGAAGAAAACGAGCGAGATATGATCTCGCTCGTTTTTCGGACAGCAAATTATACCATGTACCGTCAATTATCATATGAAGTTACAGTTTATTGTTTGCAGTCGTGTCTTCTCTTCCACTCAGCGTATTCAAGCCTAAAACGGTTGGCGTTAAAATGACACCAATAGTCGTCGTACCCCATCTTCACAAGTTTTTGCTGTGTCATCAACTCAATATAACGCAAGGTCAAATTGTCGTCATCCTCGAACGCTTCCATATAACACGCAGGAAAGGCATCTCTTCTACCGGCATTCCAGTCGTCAATAAAGTCGTCTCTGATTCTATTCTCAACCTCAATCGGAGCAAGGTCTTTCGACATGGCTATCTTTCGCTCCTGCTCCATCTTTGCAGGCAAGTCCTTGATTCCTTTTCCCGCAAAATACACGCCGCAAGCTGTTAATCCCAAGACTAATCCCAAGGGCCCCATAAATCATTTTCTTCTTGTTTTAATTAAATCGAAATTTCAGTTTTTTGTTTGCAGTCACAATATAAGCGTACAACCTGTTGTGTAGATTGTCAAAATCCCTGATTATCTTGCCAACAGTCAAACACATCATATTCGGGTTCTTTTTTGCCGTTTTGTTTTTCTGCATCATTTTCGCCATCGAACACAATAGATTTCAGCACATGTATTCCAATGCACAACGCCACTCCCGGCACTCCCAAAATCGGGTTTTTGCACACCAAAATCGCAACTATGATTATATACAGCAAGAACAAATATACATCCCTCCGTCAATCCAACAAATTGTATTACGGTCGCTTGAGAGATGATAAGGTTACGCTGGTTTTAACCGCTGCGGCGCGCTCGCAACACAAAAAATCCAGCTCCCTATCCGCTTCTCTCAACGCCAGTATATCAGAGAAAAATATATAAATCAATAAAAAACACGTCCAAAATCGCCGTTGTGAATTTACTGTCCGTTTTTTTGTACAGGAAAAAC
>CAYLQT010000003.1:0-2031 GCA_964386035.1 uncultured Clostridium sp.
CACGTCCAAAATCGCCGTTGTGAATTTACTGTCCGTTTTTTTGTACAGGAAAAACAGATTTGCACTTTTTTTGTGTGCAAAAGTGCTTTTGTTCTCTGCATTGTTTGATTTGATGTGTTCGCTTCCCGTTTGAGACCCCTATGAAATTACACTGCTCTCAAACCTATCCCCTAATTTCCCAAGAGACGAATCAGTTTGAGACCCCTATGAAATTACACTGCTCTCAAACGGTAATGTTGGCAGAAAAACAGGCGTTATGGTTTGAGACCCCTATGAAATTACACTGCTCTCAAACCTACGAAACTTTTATTAAATGGCTTATACCGTTTGAGACCCCTATGAAATTACACTGCTCTCAAACAGAGCTTGACAAGCTTAACGCCCAGACTGCGTTTGAGACCCCTATGAAATTACACTGCTCTCAAACGCTGTTATGTATTCAAACTGACCGAATATAGTTTGAGACCCCTATGAAATTACACTGCTCTCAAACCCGCTGAGAGTTTCTATGCCGCCGCCCATAGTTTGAGACCCCTATGAAATTACACTGCTCTCAAACGGTAGCAATGATAAACTTAGCGATTGATAAAGTTTGAGACCCCTATGAAATTACACTGCTCTCAAACGAACGCCTGTAGGACGATAAAACTCTTAAAGTTTGAGACCCCTATGAAATTACACTGCTCTCAAACGAGAACGCACCAAACAACCGCAGCTTTCTGTTTGAGACCCCTATGAAATTACACTGCTCTCAAACCTGTTGTCCCTGTTGTTTTTGATTTTGATTGTTTGAGACCCCTATGAAATTACACTGCTCTCAAACTAAGCAGTCCGGTGCGACGGGACAGGCGGCGTTTGAGACCCCTATGAAATTACACTGCTCTCAAACCTGATACAAGTTTCTGAGACGGCGTGCCGCGTTTGAGACCCCTATGAAATTACACTGCTCTCAAACGAGAATATGACCGATGAGAAAAGGCTTTACGTTTGAGACCCCTATGAAATTACACTGCTCTCAAACGAAACAATGGAACACGCCCGGCGGCGATGCGTTTGAGACCCCTATGAAATTACACTGCTCTCAAACATCCACAAAGTCAAAGCACACGGGGTCTTGGTTTGAGACCCCTATGAAATTACACTGCTCTCAAACATTCAATCTATTTAATCTTGTCGGACTGTAGTTTGAGACCCCTATGAAATTACACTGCTCTCAAACAGCATGGTGCAGATGGGTCTCATCAAGCCGGGTTTGAGACCCCTATGAAATTACACTGCTCTCAAACCAGGTGGATTCCAATTCGATACAATAGAAGTTTGAGACCCCTATGAAATTACACTGCTCTCAAACCCGTTCTGCCGTATTGTACGTCGTCATAAGGTTTGAGACCCCTATGAAATTACACTGCTCTCAAACAGGCAGAGACAGCAGAACAGGCGACAGCCTGTTTGAGACCCCTATGAAATTACACTGCTCTCAAACGCTATACTTGATATTAGCCACAAATAACAGTTTGAGACCCCTATGAAATTACACTGCTCTCAAACTGGGCGAGTGAGATTGAACCCTTTCCCGTCGTTTGAGACCCCTATGAAATTACACTGCTCTCAAACCAGGGGTCAATTATAAGTGTTCCGTGCCGCGTTTGAGACCCCTATGAAATTACACTGCTCTCAAACATTTGCTCAGGCATGCCGTCAGGCATTGAGGTTTGAGACCCCTATGAAATTACACTGCTCTCAAACCAGCTATGAGGTTCCTTCGGGCGTTCGTTATGTTTGAGACCCCTATGAAATTACACTGCTCTCAAACGTGGGCGCTTGCATAGGTCTCGTGAAGCGTGGTTTGAGACCCCTATGAAATTACACTGCTCTCAAACGGTCGGTGATGCCAAAATATCGGTCGTGATGTTTGAGACCCCTATGAAATTACACTGCTCTCAAACGCTATATACTTGATATTAGCCACAAATAACGTTTGAGACCCCTATGAAATTACACTGCTCTCAAACGACTGCCTTGCCTTCGGGA
>CAYLQT010000003.1:2131-38036 GCA_964386035.1 uncultured Clostridium sp.
GTTTGAGACCCCTATGAAATTACACTGCTCTCAAACGACTGCCTTGCCTTCGGGAAAAGTGGTTAAGTTTGAGACCCCTATGAAATTACACTGCTCTCAAACCGCATAAGACAACAAGTCAGCAAGAAAATTGTTTGAGACCCCTATGAAATTACACTGCTCTCAAACCTCAAATCCAAAATCAAAATCTCGGATATAGCAACCTGCAATTGCCTGAGGTGAGAACTGAGGGGTCAAAAGCTCAGCCGATAAGACAAAGATCCTTGTCTACAACAAGTCTCTTCTCATGCTCAAGATGTTCACGTTCAAAACTTTCTATCATCAAAAGATGATAACCGTGCATGAGAACGGACTGCATAAACAAATTTGAATCTTCGTCGGATATATAGCAACGGAGATTAACCGTTACAAACATTTTTTTGCCGACAAATTCCGTAACCAACTCAAAATAATCCAGAATTTTCTCGGCAAGTGTCGCATGGGCACTTCTGACTTCAACTCCGGCGGCTTTAATAAAAGCGCCTATATTCACCTTGGTAAAATCAATATCGCAGTCGTACTCAAAAGCAAGCTCATTAAGCAAGGCTTCAATGCCGCCGACAGCCTGCAATGTCTGTGCATAAAAAGCATCCGAAACAGCCTTGCCTTCAAGGTCTGCACTGATTTTTGTTATGAGCGATTTTGTGTTCAGTTCAAACGGCACAAAACGATCCAAAAGCTCCATGTTCTTGGAGATCGGCAGTATCTTACTGTTATTTGAAAGTACGGCCTTTCCGTCAAGTCCCGAAAGCTGATCGATAACGTCACCGAGTAACGAGCACAAAAGATAGGGATTCTCAACTACCAACGTATTTATCTTATCACATTCGGTATCAAAAATAAAGTCTATCTCGGGAAAAACAAATTTCACAATATCACCAGCCGTTCCTCGGAATCGATTATATCGGAATGATACTCTCCGACAACGAACTCCATTTTTGAAAACTGCTTTTCTGTAACAGTCAAAGTTTGGACTATCCCCTTTTCGGGCTTATTCTTGTGAATAAGATTTTTCACGGAATTTTCAACCGAGGGCGTTGTCATCAGCTTGGTGTATACAGATTCCTGCATCATAATAAATCCGTCTTTAATGAGTGCTTTTCTAAACTTGCGATATGCCCGTTTATCCTCGTTTGTCTCAGTCGGAAGATCAAAAAACACAATGATTCTCATAAACCTAAAACTACTCATTTTAATAATCGACTGTATAACCGTCGTCCGCAAGCAGATAATTCTTTATCTGTGCGGCATCTGCGTCATTTATCGCTTCAAACACACTCCGTGTATAAATTCTTATCGCATCCGATACACTCCTGAGCGAGTTGTCCATTCTGACCTTTTGCTCAAGAATATGCCACATTGTGTGTTTTTCATCCTTATCAAATACCACAGGTTTCATTTGATAAACAAATCGGTCAACGATAATGCGAAACGGTTCCATCAAATCACAGCTCAGGTTAAAGTGATTGAACATATTGTTGTGGAATATTCCCAACTGTGTCAAATATCCGTTAGCAGTAACTTCACGGTTGAATGAGGACAGAATGAGACTATAGCCGTAATTTAACGCAGCATTGACAGGATTATCTGCACTGCGTGTAAAGTCCATGCCAAACAGTGCATTAAAATACACCTTTGCGGCGTGACCCTCTCGGTTGGTCGCATCGAGAAGCTCCACACTTCCGATATACGAAGTCAGCAGATCCGCTTCCTTGTCTTTTTCAAGCTCACGAAGAAATTCGGACTGTTTTCGGATCTTCTCCGTGATTATCTCACGCCATATTACAGCTTTGACATCATCATCCCACGCCGCCTGAGTGCGTATTTTGGCCGAACTGTCGTGGCTTCCGTGATGTGCAACAAGCTCCGCAGTCGGGCTGCGTTTTGAGTCGCAGAATATCACTTTGACCTTCTTTTCTATCAACGCCTCGACGAGACAACCGGTCAGAGAGACCGCCGGATCTTCTATAACAAGCACGGCGATCTCGTCTATAACTACTCGCTTTGTTTCCTCTCCACGGACGACCATGAGACCCATTTTATAGTCAAGCTTTGCCCGTCCGGAGATTATTACCGTGCGCCAACTCATAACAGCTCAAGGAGATTGCACGATTGGCTCTCCCAAAGACCGGATGCCGAGGAATCTATTATACGAACATCCTTATATTGCTTTTTCCAGTTGGATATATTGGAGTTTAATCCAACTGTTGATGCAGCTCTCGCCGTACCTCCTACTGCACTCAGATCGCATCCGCTCGAAAGCCTGCCAAATACGGCATGAATGTTAAGCAACGCCTTCGCCTGCTCCTTGATATCAAGTGCAATAAATCTGTCTCTGCCGTTTTTCAGAAGTTCTGTCGGTCTGTTTATGCGCTTTGAATATATTGAATTTTCCAGCTTGTCAATGTACATATCGTAAAGTTCTATATTCTTTTCTTCGGATATTTTGTCGTACTTCTCACTGAATACATAGTTTGGATTCTGAGAAGATTTTTCAACAAACATCTCAAGCTTCTTGAGATAGAACTGCCAGAAGCTACCTGCCGAGAACTGTACAACTGTTTGTGCTATTAAATTTTTTCCTTTGCCGGCACTTCCGGTTATACACACTCTGAAGCCGTCAAACGAAAGCATGGTGTTGATTTTCCACGGTCTCATGCCGAGCGGAAAAGAGAACTCATCCACAGGCTTGCCGAGAATATGCTCCAATCTGCCGACGGTATATTCCCTTGCAAAATCTGCATCCTCAAGGAATTTTTTGCCAAACAGCAGCTCTACCGTCATAATCAGTATATCCGTTTTCTTGCCTATCCTATATTTAACAGGTATGAAGAACATAATAGCGGCTTTGTTATATCCGCCATACATTTCAGTAGGCAAATCTTTTTTGAGCGGAGTTACACCCTCTCTTGCCGTAACCGGATTCTGATCAAACAGACCGCCGCGCTTAAAACACGCAAATTTTGTCAGATTGGCATCGTTCTTCACCGCAGTCTTTTTCACCTTTGCAAGCATATCTGCGCCATCCCAAACTGTCTTTTCGCCGCAGATAACGGGATGTGTAAACAGGGTCTTTGTTTTAATGCTGTAATTCTTGTCCACACTGAACCATCTGCGTGTAAACTTCATATTATAGACATTTCCGACGACTATGTTGAGATATGCATCAACCGCATGGTGAAGATCGTTGAATGTACGGGATTTGTACAGTTCAAACTCTTTCCTGAAATCCGACACCAAGCCGGCCTTGCTGTAAACTATCTCCGTTTCGGGATACTTCTCGTGGAGCAACGTAGCCACCGCCTTTACAGACTGAGAAGTTTCGGTCAACTGGCGGTTGATAAAGCCGTATTTTTCCTCGGCAGTGAAGGGGGTCGCCCTTGTCAAACGCTTAAATTTTTCCTCGCTTATCAATCCGCAGGCTTTGAAGTACTCCCATGTGCCGTGCATTTTACTTCTTATATCCGCAGATATGGGATAGCTGTTGCTCTTTGCTCCGTTGACTTCACTTAATACAAGCACTTTATTATTGATTATACTATCGTCCTTTACATATGACTGCGGATAGATATGCTCAATATCGTAAAGCTTATTGCCCAAATCCTCAAGTCTTATCGCCTTGCCGGTATACATACATCTGCCAAGCTGCATATAGTAGAGGAAAAGCTTGTCGCTTTGAAGCATCGTATCTGCCGCCAGTCCCATATCCTCAAGTTGCTGCTCGAGCATACGGACATCTTCATTTTTGCACTTCGCATAGTGTTCAAGGATCTGCTGTTTTCTCGTTTTGCTGCGCTTATTCTTCTGATCCGGCGTGGCCCCTCTTGTCATCTCCACAAAGATCTTCTCCGGCTCACCGAAAGCCTTCACTACATCCTTGACAATCGCCAATGTCCTGTAAATCGGGCGGCGAACAGCATTTGATATATACATATCATCGAGGCGGGTTTCAAGCGTGGGGGCAAACTCGGAATAGTATTCTTTCTTCAGCTCTTCTATATCATCCTTGAAAGTAAATCTATTCGGGTCTGCGATTATCTCCATAAGGTTATACTGTGTCTCCCACAGAGCCGAGATGACCGTCATAACCTCGCCCGTTTCCTTTCTGACACCCTCTATTCCATCAAGGAGCTTACGGGAAAGTCTTCCGAAATCTTTGAATTTAAGTGAGCAGATATACTTGCGGTCTGCAGCATCCACGTTCGGATACTCTCGCTCGAGCCACTTCGCAAATCTCAGCTTGTCCTCGGCATACGACGAGCGTTCGATCATTCGCTCTGCATCATCCTGTGATATTACTCCGGAATCAATCAGGCGCTTGAAAGCAATTTGTGATGAAAGATTCGCATTTATATTTATGTCTATACCGCTGACGCTATCCTCTTTGCCCTTTTCCACATATCCGTTTGAAACAAGATATGACAGCAGGAATTTGCGTGTCACTTTCTTTTTTTGCATAAATACATCGGTATAAATCCTCTGCTTAAGCTCAACGGAAATTATCTCTCCGTTTATTTTCAGATTGTTTATCTCATTGAGCACGGCAAATTTGTGATACAGCAAAGAATCCTTGGGAAGCACCGGCTCACCCGGCAAATACGTGCAGGTGTTGGTCAGTTTGGTAATAAAATTCTGCTCGCTCGCATCGAGATTCACCATTTCCTCAAAATTCCACGGATATATTTTTCCGGCTTTTCTCTCGAGCCATGCCTTAGGAGAATTGGGATTAAGCGGGCCGACAAAATACGGTATACGGAAAGAGAAAACAGACTCTATCTTGTCCGCAACGCTCAAACCGTTTTTATCCCTTGAGGACAGAAACGGAAGATATTCCGCTGCATTTCCAAGAATACGATGCAGCTCATACCAATACAACTGTTGCGGTATAACACGGTTATCGGTATCCTTTTGCTTGGGCATAAACGTGCGTGCTTCAAGCCTCGCAATCATATCATCAAACCGCTCTTTGTCCGCCTCCTCGGGTGTTATTCCCTTGAACACGCCCATTACATATTTTGAAAAATCCTCTTTATTCTTTGTCTTGAATTTTTCCGTTACCTTCTCATCGGTATGATGAACATATCCGGCATAATTGTCTTTATCTGTTGCACGAAACACCTCGTTATATTTCGAGGGTGCATACTTTGCAACCATATCTTTAAGCAACCGCAAGTCGCTCTTATGTTGCTCATACACCTCCTCTTTTGCCTCGGATATGCATGAACCGCTTCTTAAAATATTAACAAGCAGTGCCCAATTGTAGACGGCACGCATTGCGTTGATAAGCTCATAATCGTCCCCAATCGCCTCCAAAAGTATATCAAATTTTTCATCATCCATACCGAGACTTATGCTTTCGAGCTCATCATATTCATCGTTTTGGAACAGATCTTTCGGTTTGACTGTACCACCCGACAAAAGCCTGACAATAGAATCTCTGCTGAACGGGAAACTTTCACTTGCTTCTTTTGACGGCTTTTTACCTGCATAAAGATGTTCACACAGTGCTTTGTTTTTTGCCGTTACGGTAGACTTCTTTTTGAGTATCTGTCCTAACTTCTCAGTATCGCACTCATTCCAGGGCAAGTCATATCCATTGTTAATAAAAAAGGATACAAAAGCACTGTAAATCTTATCAAAATCCTTAAACGAGTCGAGTTCATTGGTGCCGATATTACTTAAAAAATGTCCTCTGTGTGCTACAAGCCATGCACACGCCAAATACACAAGACGAACATCATGTGCTTCGGTACTGCTCATAAGCTCGAAGATCAGGTGATGAATTGTCGGATATTGTTTATAATAATCTCTGTCCGTATAATCCGCATCATTGAACACCGTGTAATTCTCACCGGCATCCTCCCTGAAAAGTGCCGAGCCCTGAAGTCGGACATAGAATTTTTCATCTACCTTCGCTATCTCCTCGGCAAATAATTCTCGAACGAGTTGAACTCTCTGCTGTCTACGGTCAAGTCTGCGCCTCGCAGTACGGAACGCACGTCTATCCGTATTCAGACTTGCGGCATCAAACAACGTCACGCCCCACGCAGGCTTACCGTGGAATTTCAGAACATTGTACTCTTCATCGGTAACCGCATATCCCACCGAGTCCGACCCTATATCAAGACCGAGAAAATATTTTTTATTTTGCATATTGACAACCGCCTTTCGCTGTGGTAATATAATACCGTAGTTCGTAGACCCCTATGGAATTACACTGTTGAGTTCAAATAAAAGTTTACTCAAATCGTCGGCTTGACCGACTGCACATGGTGTGCACCGAGGACTTCTTAAGTGAGGTCCTTTATTTTTTTGTCGCTCAACGCATTTTTTGTAACTCCCTGTCGGGAATTATCAAGGTCAGTATATCAGAGAATAATGTTTAAATCAAGAAAAATAGCAGTAATTTTTTCCGCACAAAATTTACTGTCCGTTTTTTTGTACAGGAAAAACCGCATCCCATTTTGACATTTCTCATCGGAAATATTTTTTATTTTGTTCTATGTCACGCAACATTCGTCCAACGCAGATAACATTCATTAAGCAACAAAACAAATGTCTCTCTGCTATCGCAACAAATCGGATGAAGCACCCAACTCTCACAAGTCATCATACAAAAAATCCCCTTTAACCGAACTTCTACGGTTAAAGGGGATTTTTTAATTTGCAACCTTTTCCTCGGTCTCCTGCTCGATTTCCGCCTTGGGCAGGCTCCACCTGAAATGTGCGGCGAGCAGTCGAATAACGAATATCAGCACAGCACCGACTATGACTGCCGCCGTGCTGTTGAATCGCCACAGTATCACGCACGCTATCGCACCGGCTATCGAAGCGGAGGCGTAGATGTGCTTTACGAATATATACGGCCGCTCGCCTGCGAGCACATCACGCAGTACACCGCCACCGACTCCGGTTATGACTCCGACGAATACTATGAGGAACGCACCGTAACCCGAGGAGGCTCTGTAGGCGGTCTGTATGCCGACAACCGTGAACACGCCGAGTCCGAGCGAATCGAGAATGAGCAAAACAAAATCATGCACTCGCTGATTTTTAGTCAGCAACCTGCGGACAGCCGGAAGGAAGGTTATCACCGCCGTGACCGTCGCAACCACCGCATAGACAGGCTGACCGAACATACCCGGCGGCGTTATGCCGAGAATTAGGTCACGGATAACTCCACCTCCGACAGCGGTTATAACCCCGAGTATCATCACGCCGAAAATGTCCATCTTCTTTTTGAGACCCGTCATCGCACCCGAAACGGCAAACGCCACGGTTCCGATTATCTCAAAAACAAAAATCAGTATTCCCATAAGCCCTCCGAAGCAAAAAATATAGAGTACACCGCTATGCAGTGTACTCTGTCTTTTTACCTGAAAGATTCTCCGCATTGCGGATTGCTTCGTCGGTGCAAGTGCCTTTCCAGAGGTCCGTCCCGGCTCGGTTCTTTTACCTGAGAGTTTCGCCCCTTCGGTGGCTGAATGAACAGCTCTCTCCCAAACCCGTCAATCGGATTACCGAAATATTCTATAGCGAAAGGGGCACATTTGTCAAGAGTAAATTATTCCTCCATCTGTCTGCCAAGGAAGGATGCCGCAACCTGCGTGAGCTTCACATCCGTGTGCGAGGGTGCAGGTGTATCGTCATTGCACAGCAGAACAACGCAACCCGACACATCGCCTGCGCCGATTATCGGACAGGCAACCGAGGCATCTCTGTCAACGCCCTCTATCGGGCGGAATCTATCGCCGTCGGTTTCGCAAATATACGCACTCCTGCGCTCCATTATTGTCTCGAGCGGATGAGTTATTCTACGCTCTACCGTCTCCTTCTTCGGTATGCCGGCACAGGAGATAACCCTGTCGCGGTCGGTTATTATGACGGGAAGCCCCGTGTTTTTGTAGAGAACCTCGGCATACTGAGCCGTCAGCGAGGACAGCTCCCCCACCTGCGAATATTTTTTGAAGATAACCTCGCCGTCCGCATCGGTGTAAATTTCGAGCGGGTCGCCCTCACGGATACGCATTGTGCGGCGTATTTCCTTTGGGATGACGACCCTGCCGAGGTCGTCGATTCTGCGGACAATTCCTGTTGCTTTCATTATATAATCACCCTTCAATTGATTGATTTTGTAAAAACATCAACGTTATTATCTGTATATTAAAGGGTTTTATACTTTTTGAAAACAAATCTATTTTAATTGCTTTTTAGAACATCAGAGATCGCAGGTGTTTTTATTGTCTTGCAGGATTTTGCAAAAGCTCGTCATATTCATATATCGGCTTTCACCGGCCTTGCGGAGAGCTTTCAACTGTTGACAAGTTAACACAAACAAACTATAATAGTTAATGCAGATTAACTTAAAATACAAATGCAAGGAGACGCTCGTTATGACCAAGGCAGGTATCTACGAATTTATAAAGCGGCAAAAGACATCTGTTATATCCTCTGTCGGGGACGACGGCTATCCCGCAACCCGTGCCCTGATTCAGCCGGTTTTGATTGACGGCAATGACATTTATTTTGCCACCTATACCTCGTCAAGGAAGGTGTCGCATTACCGTGCCAACCCGAAAGCCTGCGTCTATTTTTATGAAAAGGGCAGAAGCTTTTCAGGCGTTGAGATCAAGGGAGAGATGGCGGTGCTTACGGATGCCCCCACCAAGAGACGTTTTTGGAAACCGTTTTTCACGAGATTTTACAAGCAGGGTGTCAACGACCCCGACTACTGCATCTTGAAGTTCACCGGCTTTGAGGCGCAGTGGTTCACCAATCAACGCACAGAAACCGTTAAGCTTTAAAAATTTTTATTGAGAGAGTGCCTTTATGAATACTTCAAATTTTAAAAGAACGAAATTCGCATGCTACACCGCATATTTTACGATGTCCTCGGTCGCCTGTCTGCCGCCGCTGTTATTTGTCACATTCCACGAAATGTACAATGTCTCATGGACGCTGCTCGGCACTTTGGTTTTGACTAATTTTTGCACACAGTTTGCAATAGATTTGATTTTCACCGTGTTCTCAAAAAAATTCAACATACCTAAGGTCGTTAAAATCATGCCGCTGATAACCTCGCTCGGCTTTTTGGTTTACGCCATATTCCCGATGCTTTTTCCCGACCTCGCATATGTAGGTCTGCTGATAGGCACAGTTATTTTTTCCGTTTCCGCAGGACTTTCCGAGGTTTTGCTGAGTCCGACAATTGCGGCGATTCCGTCCGAGAATCCGCAAAAGGATATGAGCGTGCTTCATTCGCTATATGCCTTCGGTGTGTTAAGTGTTGTTGTGATAGGCACATCGGTATTGAAAATCATCGGTTCGGAAAATTGGATGTATCTGACTATGTTTTTTGCGGCATTGCCGATTATTGCCTCCGTTTTATTCATGCTTTCGCCCATGCCCGATATGAGCACAAGCGAGGCGTCGCCGTCCGGTGCAAAATCCGGCAAAAAGGCGCTCGGGATTTTTCTTTGCATCGCTTGCATTTTCTTCGGAAGCTGTGCCGAAAACGCAATGTCCAACTGGATCTCGAGCTATATGGAAGCACAGCTTCATGTTGACAAGGCAGTTGGCGATATTCTCGGCATGGCGATGTTTGCGGTTTTGCTCGGTGTTACACGAATCTGCTATGCGAAATGGGGCAGGAATATCTCGAAAATGTTGTTGATCGGTATGATCGGTGCGGCAATCTGCTATCTTGTCGCAGGCCTGTCCACGCACATTGTCCCCTCTTTTATCGCTTGCATTTTAACGGGTATTTTCACCTCAATGCTTTGGCCCGGAACGCTTATATTGATGGAAGAAAAGATAGCCGGAGTCGGGGTGGCGGCATATGCTCTCATGGCGGCCGGCGGCGACCTCGGTGCTTCTGTTGCGCCGCAGCTTTTCGGTATCATTGCGGATAAGATAAATCTGCAAGCAGGCATGCTCATATCCTCCTTTTTTCCGATTGTGGGAGCCGTTGTGATGGCGATAATAATTCGCTTTTTCAAGGCAAACCCGAAAAGAGAAATATAGAGAGGCAACAGCAATGGACAAATATATGAATGCAAACATAGTCTTTTCAAAATTTTCGAGAAGCTATATGGCACTAAAAAAGGACTTGCCGATAAGACCGAGCGAAATGGCTGTGCTGAACATCATCACACAGAGGGACGGGCTTTACACTCCGCTGATGATAGCGGAGCTGCTCGGCGTATCAAAGCCGATGATCACGGCGCACATTCAAGTCCTTTTGAAAAAGGGATATATCCGCAAGGAACCTTCTGCGGAGGATAAGCGCAGCTTTTATGTTTTGCCCACGAAAAAGGCTCTGGGGCTAACCGATAAATTCAACACAAAGCAAGCCGAATATCTAAAGAAAATCGAGAAAACGCTCGGTGAAGATGATTTTGACAGGCTCATCTGCCTGCTCGACAAAGCTCTGCCTATACTGGAAAACGAAAGAGGAATGTAATATGCAAAACAATGAAATCAACAAGGCTGTGGCGTGGAACCCCTGGCACGGCTGCAAAAAAGTAAGTCCCGGCTGCAAAAACTGCTTTGTTTATAAAATGGACAGACGCTACGGCAGAGATACCACTATTATCACAAAAGGTAAAACCACATATGAGCTCAAGGACAAGGACTGCCCTCCCGGTTCTCTTGTGAAGCTCTGCTTTTCATCCGACTTTTTCATTGAGGAGGCGGATGAGTGGCGTGACGGCTGTTGGGATTTTATCCGCAGACGCAAAGACTGCATTTTCGTCACCACGACAAAACGCCCCGAAAGAATCAAGGACTGCCTTCCTGCCGATTGGGGCGAGGGCTGGGAGCATTTTCATCTGAGCATTTCGATTGAAAATCAGGAGATGGCAGATAAACGCCTGCCGCATTTTTTAAACGCTCCGCTTAAACACCGTGAGGTTTTCTGCTCTCCGCTTATTGCGCCGATAAGGCTCGGCAAATATCTTGATACAGGTCTGATAAAATGCGTAAATGTCGGTGGCGAGATGTCGCCCAAGGGAGAAGTTCGTCCGATCATGTGGGAATGGGTGCGTGATCTCTATCTGGAGGCAAAGGAGCGAAACATTGAATTTTATTTTCACCAGTGCGGCTCAATGTTCATGCGTGACGGCGTGAACATCGGCAAATGGAAGCTGAATGAGCAGATCGCCCGTGCCGAGGAAATCCAGCACGAATTGGAAATGATATACGGTGACACTCCGAAGAGCACTACCGGGACACATTGTTAAGGAGAAGCAGATGAACAAAACAGGACTTGAATTTTATCCGAAGCATCCGTCCAACATAAAAACTCACAGGATAGAAACAGCCGCAATGCCCCTGCTTGCACAGACGACCCCGTTTGCAGTCAAGGCACTCTGCGATGAGTTTTCCGCCGATGCCGACGGATTTTACAAAAAATATGTTGATAAGCGTTTCTGCGTTACAGGCATTGCCAAAAAGGTCGGCCCCGACATTCACAACAAGCCGTCCATCGAACTTTCCGACTGCATGGACGGTCAGACCTACGCCCTCGTTATCTTCCCGACCGACGAGCACTACAGCAAAGTCAGCGTCGGAGACACCGTAACGGTTCGTGCGAACTACCTTGTTATGAGCAATCATTACGGTACGGTCATGAAATACAGCGAGCTGGTTTGAGCCGCAAAGCAGTGACACAAAATATTATAAGCCGTGCTCACAGCATCGCTATGCAACTATTAACAGGGAGGCAAAACCGTGAAAACTATTCTTAATTATCCGCTGTTTGACGGCGAAAAAGTTATTGAAAATGCGTCGGTCACGATCGAGAACGGTATTATCACCTCCGTGAGCAGATGCGAGAGTGTTGATACAAACTGTTTTCTTATTCCCGGACTTATCGATGCACACACACATATCTGCACCGATGCTCAAACGGAGCTTATGCTGCAAAACGGCGTTACCGCCTCCTGTGATGTTTCGGCATCCCCTTCGCTTATCGAACGCTCCAAGCTGTTCACCTTGATCTCCTCTGCCGGAATGGCGATGGGATGCTTTAACGGGAGTGCCTATGTGAACAGGGCCATAGAAAACGGTGCCGCATATATCAAGGTTCTGCTTACACAGCCGAACCTCATGCTGAAGAGCGTTTTGAAGAGCATCTGCAACACCGCACACGAAAACGGCATAAAGGTTGCTATTCACGCAACTACCGTCAAAGCGGTGCGGTTGGCCGTGAGCTGTTCGGCGGATATTCTAATACACGTTCCGATGAAAGAATCTTTTCCCAGAGAGCTTGCCGAAGAAATTGCCGAAAAGAGAATTGCCGTTGCACCCACTCTCGTGATGATGCAGACCTTTGCCGAGAGTCACCGAAACGGCTATATGCCGGAAAATTATCAAAACGCCGAAAACGCCGTAGGACTGCTTCACGAAGCAGGAGTGCAAATTCTCGTTGCCACAGACGCAAACAACGGCTCCTACGCTCCGCCCGTGGAATACGGCACCTCCATGCACCGTGAGATGCAGTTGCTCGTGAACGCAGGGCTGACACCTTGCGAGGTTTTGGCAGGTGCAACCGGCAAGGTTGCCGAAGTTTTCGGCATCGCCGGACTCGGGCATATCGCCGAGGGCAAGCGCGCCACAATGCTGCTGCTCAATGGAAGAGCCGACAAAAATATATCAAACACCGCTAAAATCAAACAAATCCGAATCGACGGAGAATCGATATTATGAAGATTATAACCGTAGAAGAGCATATTTCCGGCGCACCCATCGACCGATATCTTGCAAAATATTCAGCACAGGACGCACCGTATATGTCGGCGGCACACGTCAGTGGTCGTCCATACGAAGCCGACCCTCAGCTTTTCGGTGACACGGACAAATGCCGTATAGCCGACATGGACGAAAACGGAATCACGGTTCAGATTTTGTCCTGCCCTGCTAAGTCTCAGCTGCTCCCGAAAGATGAAGCTCCTGCGATAGTGAGCGAAACCAACGACTTTTTAGCAGATACCATGAAAAGGCATCCCGACCGCTACGGTGCTTTTGCTCTGTTGCCCTGGTCAAATCCCAAGGCGTGTGTAAAAGAGACCGAGCGCATAAAAAGAGCTGGCTTTCACGGCATCCTCCTCAGCGGCAGAGCCTCCGGCGACGACGCTTTTCTTGATGACAAGAAGTTTTTGCCTGTGTTGGAAGCGTGCGAAGCGCTGGAGCTGCCAATTTACATTCATCCGGGCGCTCCGCTCAAAACAGTGCAGAGGTCGTACTACGGCGGACTCGGTGACGAGGTGAGTGCAAGACTTTCCCTGCACGGATGGGGCTGGCATAACGAGGCGGGTATCCAAATACTTCGCACTATTCTCGCCGGCCGATTCGATCGGTTTCCGAGCCTTCAGCTCATTGCCGGACATTGGGGCGAAATGTTGCCGTTTTTCCTGTCACGAGTCGATCAATCCTTGCCGCAGGCAGTAACGGGACTGAACCGCACGGTGACAGACACCTTCAAGCAAAATATATATGTTACACCCAGTGGCATTTTCGATTATCCGCAACTCAAATTCTGCGTAGAGGTGCTCGGAGCAGACCGCATTATTCACTCGGTTGACTGCCCGTTTATCAGCAACAGCGGTGCCGCCGCCTTCATTGAGAACGCACCTCTTGCTCAAAACGAAAAGGAACTGATTGCGTATAAAAACGCCGAAAAATTATTTAAACTGTAAAGGAGAACTAAAAAAATGAACGCTTTAGAAGCCATTTACAGCAGAAGATCCGTCCGCAGCTTCAACGGCGAAAGCCTTAGCGAAAGCGAGCTGAACGAGATACTCAAAGCGGCATACGCCGCACCTGTCGGTCGAGCCATGTACGACAGCCTGAGCATATCGGTCATAAGCAACAAAGATCTGCTCGGCAAATGGGAGAAGCTTATGGCAACCGTCACGAACAATCCAGATCTGCACCCATTTTACGGCGCACCCACCGTCATCCTTGTCTCCTCCGCAATGCCTTCGGCACAGATGAGCAATGTCAACTATTCAAACGCCGCTACACTCGTGCAGAATATGGCACTCGCCGCCACTGAGCTTGGCATCGGTGCTTGCCACATCTGGGGAGCCGTCAGCGTGCTCGGCGGCGATGCAGAGCTTGTCCATGCACTGAAAGTGCCGGAAGGGATGGCACCCTGTTGTGCAATCGCACTCGGTCGCTTCGACGGTGAATATGAGCTGCGTGAAATCGCCCCCGACCGCATCAAAACCGAATATATAAAATAATACGGAGGAGAGCGTTATGACAGATATACAAAGACTCGGACTCGGCTGTATGGGTATGTCCTACCGCCGCAATCCCGACGCATCGATAAAAACCATCCGCAAGGCACTTGACTGCGGCATTACGCTTTTCAACACCGGTGAGTTTTACAGTGCCGGTGAAAGTGAGATGATCGTGGGCGAGGCTCTCAAGGGCGTGAAAAGAGAGAGCTATTTTCTTTCGGTCAAGTTCGGCGTGCTGCCGCAGACGGGCGGCGGTATATACGGCCTTGACAACAACCCGTTTAACATAAAGGGACACCTCGCCTATTCGCTTTCCAGACTGGGTATGGATTATGTGGATTTATATCAGCCTGCCCGTCAGGATACCGAAATACCGGTTGAGGAGGTTGTCGGTGAAATATCGAGGCTTGTTGAGGCAGGCTTCGTGCGTCACATCGGACTTTCGATGGTGGATGCCGAAACACTTCGCCGTGCCTGCAAGGTGCATCCCATACATACTGTTGAAATGTCCTATTCGCTGATTGACAGATCTATCGAAAAAGAGCTTATCGCCGCCGCAGAGGAGCTGGGTGTGCGTGTGCTCGCTTTCGGCACCATAGGTCACGGTCTGTTTGCCGACAATGTTCTCGACAACGCCGTGAATAATCCCCGTATGGCACGGGGTATGCTTTCACCCGAGCACAGAAGCACAAACCTGCCGATGATACAGGCGGTCAAAAAAATTGCCGACCAAAAGGGTATGACCCTCTCACAGCTCGCTCTTGCGTGGTCGCTGGCAAAATACGGCAATGTGCAGAGCCTTGTGGGAACGACCAATCCCGAGCATTTGCAGAGTGCTGTTGATGCACTGAAAATCGAGCTTACAAAGGCGGACATTGAACGCATTGAGGCAGCTATACCGGCAGACAGGGTCAGCGGCAGAGGAATGAGAAACTTTTGCTTCACCAACGGTCAAATATCCTTAGCTTAAAAGACCACCACGGCGACAAGCGCACTCTCGCCGTGCGTCTCAAGATGTTAAAGATGTTTATATTTACAGCAAAACGGACGGTGAAGCTACCGTCCGTTTTTCGCCTTATCTTATTAAAAGCTCCTTTTAGAAAGCTTTTTTACAGCTTCGTTTTTTAATAAAGTCGGTGTTGACTTTTGCGTGGTGATGTGATAAAATGCTAAAGTGGTTTTATACAGGGAGCTGTATGCCGATATCCGCACAAGCCGCTTGCTTTTTTGGGGAACAACGGTCACAAAACAGTCATGAAAGGTCATGGGAAAATGCAGATTGATCAGAGTATTTTAAAATTTGAAGAAAAAGCGGTCTTTATGCTCCGCAGCCTTTACTCCGGCTACGGCTATCGTCAGTTTAAAATGAGCAAGTTTGAAGAATACGACCTCTATTCCGAAAACAAGGATTTCCTGGTGTCCGACGGCGTTATAACCTTCAACGATGTCGGCGGAAAGCTTTTGGCTCTGAAGCCCGACGTTACCCTCTCAATTATCAAAAATTCAAAGGGTCAAAAAGGAATAACCGAAAAATACTATTATAACGAAAATGTTTATCGTATCTCCGAGACCTCGCATACATACAAGGAAATTATGCAAACGGGTCTTGAGTGCATAGGCGATATTGCGGAAGAACAGGTTTTTGAGGTTACACTTCTTGCGGTGAAAAGTCTCGAGCTTATTGAAAAAAACTTCGTTTTAAGTCTTTGCCACATCGGACTTATAAACACCTTGCTTGAAGAAAATTCGGTGGAGTTTTCGATAAGGTCGAAAATCTACACGGCGATAAACGAGAAGAACTCGGGTGAGCTGAAAAGACTTTTGACCGACGAGCAGTTTGAAACACTCAAATGCCTCACAAAAACCTATAAAAGCTTTGAACACACCCTTGCGGCGGTCAGAGAAATCTCGAAAAGCGAGGTTGCGTTAAAATATTTGTCCGAGCTGGAAAATGTATGCCAAACCCTCAAAAGCGAGGGCTACGGCGATAAGATACAGATTGATTTTTCCATTGCAAACTTCGGCGGTTATTACAGCGGAATCGTTTTCAAGGGCTTTATCAACGGTATCGCCTCACGTGTGATTTCGGGCGGACAGTATGACAAGCTGATGAAGCGTATGGGTAAAAACGCCTCGGCACTCGGCTTTGCAGTCTATCTCGATACGCTCGAGAGAATAAACGAAACCGCCAAGGATGACGGGTTCATAAACATAGCGCTTCCGAAGGGCAGGCTCGGAGAAAAGGTTTACGGAATATTTGAAAGAGCCGGCTTTGACTGTCCCTCAATTAAGGACGCTAACAGAAAGCTGATTTTTGAAAACAGGGAAAAGGGGCTGAGATTCTTCTGGGTCAAACCCTCCGATGTAGCGATTTATGTTGAGCGTGGAGCCGCAGATATCGGCGTTGCCGGCAAGGATATTTTGCTTGAGTACACGCCCGATGTTTATGAGCTTCTTGATCTCAATATAGGCAAATGCCGAATGGCTGTCGCCGCAAAAAAAGATTTCTGCGATGACACATCGAAAACGCTCCGTGTCGCAACGAAGTTTTCAAACATCGCAAAGAACTATTACAACGAGAAATGCCGTGATATTGATATTATCCATCTCAACGGCTCAATAGAAATAGCGCCGATTTTAGACCTGTCCGATGTTATTGTGGACATAGTTGAAACCGGCAGCACACTGCTCGAAAACGATTTGGTTCCATTTGAAACGATAATCCCCATCAGTGCAAGGCTTATTTCCAACAAGGCCTCCTTCGGCTTCAAGCTGGAAAAAATCGAACAAATCAAAAAAGGTCTTTTAGCAGAGGTAATGAAAAATGATTAAAATTATGAAATACGGCGAAATTTCAAAAGAGGAGATCTTCGCAAGGGGTAAAACCTCATTTGATGTGGGCGATATCGTAACCGACATTATAAACAATGTTAAAGTCAACGGAGACAAGGCACTTTTTGAATATTGCGAAAAATTTGACAAGGCCGTGCTTTCCTCCTTAGAGGTCAGCGAGGCTGAAATCGAAGAAGCCTTTTCGTTGGTTGAACCTCGATTTATAGAGATTCTCGAAAAAGCGGCGGAAAACATCCGCAACTTTCACCAAAAGCAGGTTCGCAACAGCTTCATCATAAACGAGCAGGACGGTGTAGTAACAGGTCAAAAGGTAACTCCGATCGAAAAGGTCGGTCTCTATGTGCCGGGCGGCACGGCCGCTTATCCGTCCACCGTTCTTATGGACAGTATTCCGGCAAAAATCGCGGGCTGCCGTGAAATTTGCATCACAACTCCTCCCGGTGCCAACGGCAAGATAAATCCCGTCATTTTAGCGGCGGCGAAGATTGCAGGCGTGGACAGGATTTTCAAGGTCGGCGGCGCACAGGCCGTTGCGGCTCTCGCCTACGGCACCGAAACCGTGCCCAAGGTTGATAAAATCGTAGGCCCCGGCAACGCATTTGTTGCGGAAGCCAAACGTCAGGTATTCGGACTTGTTTCAATCGATATGATAGCCGGGCCGAGTGAAATTCTCGTTATCGCAGACGGAAAATCAAACCCTCGTTTCGTAGCCGCCGATCTGCTCTCTCAAGCGGAGCATGACAAAATGGCAAGTGCAGTGCTCGTTACGGACAGCATGGATTTGGCTCAAAAGGTAAGTCTCGAGATAGAAAAGCAGTTAGACGAGCTGCCTCGCAGGGAAATTGCGAGAGTCTCCATTGACACAAACGGCAAAATTATAGTGGCAAACAGCATTTCCGATGTAATCGATGTCTCAAATGAAATCGCTCCGGAGCATCTGGAGCTTTGTGTTGACAATCCGTTCGATTATCTTGACAAAATCAAAAACGCAGGCAGCATCTTCATGGGAAGATACTGCCCAGAAGCACTGGGCGACTATTTTGCAGGCCCCAATCACACCTTGCCTACCTCGGGCACCGCAAGATTTTCAAGTCCGCTGTCTGTAGACGATTTTGTTAAGAAATCGCAATACACATATTACACAAAGGAGGCTTTGTTCAAGGTGGCTGAGGATGTTGCGTACTTTGCCGAAAAGGAAGGTCTTTCGGCTCACGCAAGAAGCGCCACAGTCAGATTTGAGGATAAACGATGAGCAAGTTTTTAAACGAAAGATTACAGCGTCAAGAAGCCTATACTCCGGGCGAACAGCCACAGGACAAAAAATACATAAAGCTTAACACAAACGAATCCCCTTTTCCGCCATCCGAAAGCGTGATAAATGCTATCAACGCTCAGGAGATATCGGATTTGCGGCTTTACTCCGATCCTGAATGCAAAAAGCTTCGCAGTGCGATGGCAGAACTTTATGAGGTAAACGAAAGCAACATTTTTCTCTCCAACGGTTCGGATGAGATTTTAAACTTCGCTTTCATGGCATACGGGCAAAGCGGTGCCGCCTTTGCCGATATAACCTACGGCTTTTACAGTGTTTTTGCCGAGCTTTACGGCATAGAGCCGACAATCATCCCCTTAAAAGACGACTTCACGCTTGACACGGATGCCTTTTGCGCTCAGAACAAATTGGTGGTGATAGCAAACCCCAATGCACCGACGGGACTCGATATTTCGCTCGACTCCGTAAGAAAGATTTTGCAAAGCAATCCGCAGAGCATCGTTTTGATAGACGAAGCGTATGTTGACTTCGGAGGCACGTCATGTGTGGAGCTTGTCGGAGAATATAAAAATCTTCTGTGCGTAGGCACATTTTCAAAATCGAGAAGTCTCGCAGGTGCAAGGCTCGGCTTTTGCATAGCCGACAGCGAGCTTATTGCAGACCTTGAGAAAATCAAGTATTCCACCAACCCTTATAACATCAACCGTTTAACTCAGATAGCCGGCGAAAAGGCAATTTGCGACAGCGGCTACTATGCGGAAAACTGCAAGCAAATAATAAAAAATCGTGAGTTTACCAAAAAAGAACTTGAGGGGTTGGGCTTTACGGTGCTTGACTCCAAAGCGAATTTTCTTTTTGCCAAAAGCGACAAGATCGGCGGTGCCGAACTTTACGAAAGACTGAAGGAAAACGGTGTGCTTATTCGCCATTTTACAAATGAAAGAATCAAGGACTTCAACCGAATCACAATAGGAAGCCGTGAAGAAATGGAGATATTCATTTCAAAAGTTAAAGAGATTATAGGTGAAAAATTATGAGAACAGCAGAAATCGCACGTCAGACGACCGAAACAGACATAAAATTGAAGCTCAATCTGGATGGCAGCGGAAAATCAAGCATAAATTCGGGTTGCGGTTTTTTAGACCATATGCTGATTCTACTTGCCCGTCACTCGAGGTTCGATTTGGAGGTTTATTGCAAGGGGGACACAGAGGTTGACTACCATCACACGGTGGAAGACATCGGCATTGCCTTGGGTGATGCGTTCAGCCTTGCATTGGGCGACAAAAAGGGTATCACCCGTTACGGCAGCTTTATTCTCCCCATGGACGAAAGCCTTATCCTTTCGGCTGTTGACATTTCGGGCAGAAGCCATCTTGCCTACAACCTCGAAATACCGTCAAACAAGGTCGGTGATTTTGACACGGAGCTTACAGAGGAATTCTTCCGTGGCTTCGTCCGCCATGCCGACATCACCCTGCATATAAATCAACTCAGCGGCACCAACTCACACCATATCATCGAGGGCACATTCAAGTCCGTTGCCCGCAGTCTCAAGGCGGCAGTCGGCATTGACAGCGACTTCGAGGATGAGATTCCTTCCACCAAAGGGGTGCTTTGATGATAGCGATTGTTGATTACGGCGTTGGCAATCTTTTCTCCCTCGCCTCATCCTTTAAGGCGATAGGCTATGAGACGGTGGTTACAGGCGACGCCGAAATTATTAAAAAAGCCGACAAGCTGATCTTGCCGGGAGTCGGAGCATTTGCAGATGCCATTCAAAAGCTCCGTGCCTCCTCGCTCGACAAGACGATTATCGAAGAGGTGCAAAAAGGAAAACAGCTTTTGGGAATTTGTCTGGGTATGCAAATGCTGTTTGAAAAGAGCTTCGAATACGGCGAGTATGACGGTCTGGGGCTTATAAAGGGTCAGGTCGTTCCCATGGACGGAAGTCTGCCGAGTAAGCTTAAAATCCCTCATATCGGCTGGAACGCTTTGCATTTCAAAGCCGCAAGTCCGCTTTTTAAATACATAAACGACGGCGACTGCGTTTATTTTGTTCACTCCTATTATGCAACGGACTGCGACCGAGCGCTTATCGCCACCACCGAATACGGCAAGGAACTGACCGCCGCCGTTGCGGACAATAATGTTTTCGGCTGTCAATTTCACCCCGAAAAAAGCGGCAATGTGGGGCTTAACATCTTAAAAGCATTTTGCGAAATGGAGTAAAAAATGAAGCTTTTCCCTGCGATAGATTTATATAACGGCAAGGCCGTCCGTCTCTACAAAGGCGATTATAACAATATGACCGTCTACAGCGAGAATCCCATAGAAATCGCACTCGACTTTGAAAGCAAGGGTGCGGAGTATATCCACATAGTTGATTTGGAGGGCGCAAAGGACGGCACCACGCCGAATATAAATATTATAAAACAGATTGCCGAGAACACGCATCTCTTTTGCGAGGTCGGCGGCGGAATAAGAGATCTCAAAACTGTTGAGGCCTATTTAAGCAACGGCATTGACCGAGTAATTCTGGGCACAGCCGCCGTGAATGACCCCGATTTTTTGGCGGAGGCTGTCAAAAAATACGGCGAAAAAATCGCCGTCGGCGTGGACATAAAGGACGGCTTTGTTGCAATTAAAGGTTGGATGGAAAAATCCGAATACACCTGCTTTGAGTTTTGCGAAAGGATGCAGAATCTGGGTGTCAAAACGCTTATTTGCACCGACGTTTCAAAGGACGGTGCAATGAAAGGAACTAACCGTGAGCTGTACAGCAAGCTCTCCGAGCGGTTTTCACTTGATATCACTGCCTCGGGCGGCGTTTCCGACATAAGCGACATAAAAGCGCTGCGTGCTCTCGGAATTTACGGTGCAATCATCGGCAAGGCGTATTACATCGGTGCCATTGACTTAAAAGAAGCATTGGAGGCGGCAAAATGATAACAAAGCGAATCATACCGTGCCTCGATGTCAAAAACGGAAGAGTTGTTAAAGGAGTAAATTTTGAAAATTTAAACGATGTTTCTTCCCCGATAGAGCTTGGCAAATATTACAGCGACTGCGGCGCAGACGAGCTTGTTTTTTATGACATCACCGCCTCATCAGACGGCAGAAAGCTTTTCACCGACATCTTAACAGAGGTGGCACAAAATATTTTCATTCCGCTGACAGTAGGCGGCGGAATAAACACGGTTGAGGATTTTGACCGTGTGCTCAAATGCGGAGCGGACAAGGTAAGCGTCAATTCGGGTGCAATAAGAAACCCCGATCTGATACGGACTGCCGCTTTGAAATACGGGAATCAATGTGTTGTGATTTCCTGCGACATCAAGCGAGTAGACGGCGAATTTCGTGTCTTTGCCAAAGGCGGCCGCGAGGACACGGGGCTGGAGGCTATAAGCTGGATTAAAAAATGTGTCGATTTGGGAGCCGGAGAAGTGGTTGTCAATTCCATAGATACCGACGGGGTTAAAAAGGGCTTTGACATCGAGCTTCTGAAAGCCGTTTGCGATGCCGTAAAGGTTCCCGTCATAGCCTCGGGCGGTGCCGGCTGCATACAGGATTTTGTAACACTTTTCAAAGAAATTCCGTATATCGATGCCGGTCTCGCCGCTTCGATTTTTCATTTCGGTGAGGTCAGCATAAAAGAGCTGAAAGAAGCCTTAAAGCAAAACAATATCACAGTGAGGGTGTAAAAGATGATCAATATCAACGATTTGAAATTTGACGAAAAGGGACTTATACCGGCAATAGTTGTTGACAGACTCTCCAAAAAAGTCCTTACACTGGCTTATATGAACAAAGAGAGCCTGGAAATTTCCCTCGAAAAGCAGTTGACCTGCTTTTTCAGCCGTTCGAGAAACGAGCTGTGGCTCAAGGGTGAGACCAGCGGCAACTATCAGCACATCGTCTCCATAACCGCAGACTGCGATTTTGACGCTTTGGTGGTGACGGTCGAGAAGGACGGCCCGGCCTGCCACAAGGGTACGGATTCGTGCTTCACATCACCGCTGTATATAAACGAAGGGAAAGCTGATTTTTCAATGGACGGACTCTATGAGCTGCTGCAAAGCCGCAAGTCGGAGTTACCCGAAGGTTCATACACCACCTATCTGTTTCAAAAGGGAATCGATAAGATCCTCAAGAAAATCGGTGAGGAGTCTACAGAGGTCATAATCGCAGGCAAGGCAAACGACAAAAAGGAGACTGTCTATGAAATTGCCGACCTTGCATATCATGTTATGGTCATGATGGTCGAAATGGGCATTTCCGTTGACGATGTAAGGCGTGAGCTTGCCTCCCGTCACATTATAGATCACAAAGTCAAGCAGGAGAAGATGACCGGAGACGGCAACAGCTGACTCTCGCCCACCTGTCGGCACAACGCCGCACCGAATTTTTGATAAAACAAAACAAACAATCCCGAGCGGAGCCTGTCGGCCTCACTCGGGATTTTCTTTAACTTAATCGCTCGGCGGTGATTACGCCCTCACTGCAAACACAACATTGAAGTTGCCGTCCAGCTCCTGCGTCACAAGATGTCCACCGTACTTCTCGGCGGTGGAGTCGAGTATCTTCAAGCCGTAGCCATGCTCGCCCACTCGATTTTTCTTCTTGTCCTCATAGTCATTCGGAACGGCGTTTTCGCTCGTGATATACAGCATATCATCGTTCTTGTCTATAAAGCTTCTAACCTTTATATATCTGCTGCCGTCGCTTGCCTTGGCGGCGTTTATCGCATTGTCGAAGATGTTGACATATGCCTTGCAGACATCAAGCTCCTCTACATCGAGCTTTTCGGGCACCGTCAGCTCAAAGTCATATTCAATGCCGTGCTTTGCACACTCGCCTGCTTTGTTGGCTGCTATTGCGTTGACGAGCGGATTCTCGCAGAAACGCTCTATCTTCAGCTTTGCAACATCAACTTTGAGCTGCTCAAATATCTTTTGCGCCGACTCCCTGTCCGTATCGTTGCCGTTTTCGACAATTTCACAGGCGGTTTGAATAATATTGGCAAGGTCGTGGCGTATCTTTCTCGCCTCGATGCTGTTTTTCTCAACCTCTCTGTAATACTCAAGGTTCAGCGAGTTCTGATAATCCTTGTATCTCAGCTCCTCTTGCAGCTTCTCATTCTGAGATGAGCGAAGCATAACATAGAAGAGAATGACATCCGCAAATATGCACAGCGCCGCCGCAACGCATATAAGTATCATCGGGCCTTTTGTCGGGTCGTTCATAAACGGAAGACCAGTGTTCTTGTCTCTGAACCAGCCGTAATATGAAATTATCATCATTGCCGCCATCATCAGAATGATCTGGCTCAACGGGAACACGGAGAAGGTCAGCATCTGTGCCTTCGGAAGTATCATCTTCTCCTGCTTTTTCAATCTGAAATATGTGAAGCCGGCAAAAAGCACTATGAGCAAAACCGTGTTGGGCAGGGAGATGATGTAGGTCATTATATCGTCATAGGGGTTGAGGCCTATTGCGATACCGCCTGCAACAAGCAAAGCGGAGACAAGGTATGTAAAGGTAAAAAGCATTGTGGAGACAAAGAGCTTTGTCCTCAGCTTCTCCTTGAAGAACACTACAGACGACACAAAGAAATACGCAAACGCCGGCAGCTTGAAATACACCGACGGAATATCGTAAAAATAGTGCTGACTCAGTGCGACGATCTCAAACGGAATGAGAATCAAAAAGAACACGGCAACACGGTTGAATCTCGGAGTCAGATTGAGCCCGAGAAATATTACCATGAGTACGATTGAAAGAAAGTTAAATATATACCAAAAAGCATCAAAAAATGTCATACCGAAACCCCTCTGAAAAGCAGATATTTCTCCACCGCCGACGCCTGCCTGCCTCGGCTTATCCTTATTACTTCTCCGTTCATCAGCGTAAAGGCAGTGGACGAAGACTTGGCGATATACTTCAAATTGACCATAAAGCTCTTGTGACAGCGCACAAAGCTTCGTTCAAGCTGTTTTTCCGCTGTGTCCAAACGGCAGAGTATCTCCTTGACCTCTCCGCTTGTGAAATAAAGCTTTATCCTGTTGCGGTCGCTCTCAATAAACAGAATAGACTCGGCGGCTATCCGCATTAACCGTCCTCTCTCGAAGAACTCAAAATATTCTTCATTTCCGCTCTTTCCGCTATTCTTGGCAACCCTGTCAATATAGCCGAGAACAAAGGCCGGATTTATGGGCTTGTAGATATAGCCACAGTCAGTGACGCTGGTGAATGCCCTCGAAACCAGATTCTGGTTGCCCGAGACGAATACAATCTTCGTCTTAGGCGAATACTTTGCCACAAATTCTGCCATGGATAGGCCACTCTCACCCTTGAGTGCAATGTCAAGGTATGCTATGTCAAAGCTTACCTTTTCCCTCTCCTGTGCAAGCCTTTGGCTGAGTTCCGCAGAGCTGTGTATCCCAACAATCTCAAAGTCGGGATATGCGTCCTTTATTATCCTGCTTATTTGTCTTACGACCACCGGCTCGTCGTCACATATAAGTATGCGCATGGCGATTCCCCTCCGAGTAGTAGTATAGATAGTATACAAAATTCGCCATCTTTTTTCAAGATATAAAACTCGACGGGCGAAAAATATTTTTATGTGTATATTCTCTTTTCAAAGTGGATTAAATGTTGTATAATCTACTTGTTATGGGTATTTACCGGAGGGAGTGTTTTTGTGTCAGGCAGTTATTCGAGCCGCAACGGGCGGATGTTAAAAAGGTTTTTGCCTTATTATAAAAAGTATACCGGTCTGTTTATTCTCGATATGCTCTGCTCGGTGCTGACTACGGTGTGCGAGATAGCTCTGCCGCTGATAGTCAGGCAGATAACCGACCGTGCCGCCGATTCAGTCGATGGCATTACCCTGCCGCTGATCATTAAAATAGTCGCATTTTATATTCTGCTTCGCATTATCGATACAACCGCAAGCTACTTTACCTCATCCTACGGTCATATTATGGGCGCAAGGATCGAGACGGATATGCGAAACGACCTGTTCTCGCATTTGCAGGATATGTCCTACTCCTTCTACGATGACACGAAGATAGGTCAGCTCATGTCAAGAATAACAAGTGACCTGTTCGATATAACCGAGCTTGCACACCACGGCCCCGAAAATGTGCTGATGACGGTGGTGAAGATAGTCGCCGGCTTTGCCATGTTCGCTTCGATGAACATATGGCTCGCCGTGATAGTTTTTGCACTCATGCCGCTCATGCTCCTGCTCACCTCGAGGAGCCGCCGCAAAATGCGTGAGGCATTCAAGCAGCAGCGCCGTGAGATCGGTGAGATAAACGCCAGAACCGAGGATTCCCTGCTCGGAATAAGGGTCGTTAAGAGCTTTGCAAACGAGGATATCGAACGCAAGAAGTTCAACGAAGGCTCACGCCGCTTCTTCAATTCAAAGAAAAACGGCTACAGATATATGGCAACCTTTCATTCGACTGTTCGCCTGTGTGACGGACTGATGTACATTGCAATCGTCGGAGTCGGTGCGGTGTTCATGATGAAGGGGCTGACAAGTGTCGGTGACTTCTCCGCAAGCCTTTTGATGGTCTCGACCCTGCTCGCCGCAATACGCACCATTGTTGAGTTCAGCGAGCAGTTCAACAGAGGTATGACCGGCATTGAGCGCTTCACCGAAATTATGGATGAAGTGAGCGACATCAAGGATATGCCCAATGCCAAAGAGCTCGGTGAAGTCTCGGGCGAGATAGAATTTAAAAATGTCAGCTTTTCATACAAGGGTACGGATAAAAAGATACTCTCCGACTTCTGCTTGAAAATCGCTCCGGGTGAGAATGTTGCTCTTGTCGGCCCCTCGGGCGGCGGCAAGACCACGCTTTGCAACCTCATCCCGAGGTTTTATGATGTTGACTCGGGCGAGATTCTCGTTGACGGAGTTGATATACGCACCGTCACCCTCTCCTCTCTGCGTGCGAACATAGGCACGGTTCAGCAGGATGTATATATGTTCTCCGGCACCGTCAAGGAGAACATAGCCTACGGCTGTCCCGGCGCAAGCGACGAGGACATTGAGGCGGCGGCAAGGCGTGCCGGTGCTCACGAATTTATCTCGGCTCTCCCCGAGGGCTATGACACCTATGTGGGCGAGCGTGGAGTTAAGCTCTCCGGCGGTCAAAAACAGAGAATCTCCATTGCGAGACTGTTCCTGAAGAATCCGCCGATAGTCATTCTCGACGAGGCCACAAGCGCACTTGACAACGAGAGCGAACGCCTTGTTCAAAAATCGCTCGAGGAGCTTGCAAAGGGACGCACGGTAATAACCATTGCCCACAGGCTCACCACAATCAAAAACGCCGCAGAGATAGTCGTTCTGACCGAGGACGGAATTGCCGAGCAGGGCAGCCACCGTGAGCTCATGGAAAAGGGCGGCATCTACAGCGAGCTTTACAGTATGTATTCAATAGACTGATTTTTCCGAAAGGACTGATATAAATTGCTTAAAAACATTTCCCCGATAATCTCCCCCGAGCTTCTCAAGATACTCATGGAGATGGGCCACGGCGATGAGATAGTCATTGGCGACGGCAACTTCCCTGCCGCAAGCATGGCACAGAGACTTGTTCGCCTTGACGGTCACGGCGTGCCCGAAATTCTCGACGCTGTGCTCAAGCTTATGCCGCTTGACACCTATGTCGAGTCCCCCGTGGCTCTCATGGAAAACGGTGCGGATGACGACCGACCTGAGATTTGGGAAAAGTACGAGGATATCGTCAAGGCCAACGAGGGCGAAAAGTCATTCGAGCTTATGGAGCGTTACGCCTTCTATGACAGAGCGAAGAAGGCATACGCCGTAATCGCCACGGGCGAAACCGCAATTTACGCCAACATCATTCTCAAGAAGGGCGTTGTCAAGTAAGACGGAGGTTATTATGGCTAACGAAAAAAGAGTCCTCGCCTTTGACTTCGGCGCTTCAAGCGGTCGTGCTATACTCGGTCATTTTGACGGTGAGAACATTCGCCTTGAGGAGGTTCACCGTTTTTCAAATGACCCCGTAAATGTCGGCGGCACACTCTACTGGGATGTGCTGCGCCTGTTCTTCGAGATAAAGCAGGGACTTACAAAGGCAAAGCTTGCAGGTGGGTTTGACAGCATCGGCATTGACACCTGGGGCGTTGACTTTGGACTTATCGACAAATACGGCTGTCTTTTGGAGAACCCCATACACTACCGTGATTCACGCACGGCAGGACTTGTTGAAGAGGTTTTTGAAACCATACCGAAAGAAGATCTTTACTCACGCACGGGCATACAGTTCATGGAGCTGAACACCCTGTTCCAGCTCTATTCGCTCAAAAAGTACCGTCCGCATATTCTCGAGCGAACGGACAAAATCCTGTTCACGCCCGACCTTTTCGCATATATGCTCACGGGCAATATGCAGACCGAGTACTCCATTGCAACCACCTCGCAGATGGTGGACATCAAAACGCACACCTGGGCAAAGGATCTGCTCGACCGCCTCGGCATCCCGAGCGATATTCTCACGGACATCGTGCCCTCCGGCACACCCAACGGCAAATTAAGCCGTGAGATCTGCGACGAGCTGGGTCTTGAGCCTGTTGATGTCATAAGCGTATGCGGTCACGATACCCAGTCGGCAATAACCGCCGTGCCCTCGCAGAGCGACAGCTTTGCGTTCCTGAGCAGCGGCACATGGTCACTGTTCGGCACGGAGCTGAATGAGCCTATCGTAAATGACACCTCGCTTAGAATAAACATCACAAACGAGGGCGGCTACGGCAACAAGACCGGACTGCTCAAGAACATAATCGGACTGTGGCTCATTCAGGAGAGCCGCCGCCAGTGGAAGCGTGAGGGCGAAGATTACAGCTACGCCGACCTTGAGCGTTTGGCACTCGGCGCAGAGCCGTTCAAGTGCTTCATCGACCCCGATGCACCCGAGTTCACACCGCCCGGAGATATACCCGGCCGTGTGCGTGAGTTCTGCCGCAGGACGGGACAGTATGTCCCCGAGACCGTGGGCGAGATTATGCGCTGCATCTACGAGAGCCTTGCGATGAAATACCGTCTAACCTTCTCCATGATAAAGGAATGTACGGGCAAGGACTTCCCCGTTATCCATGTCATAGGTGGCGGCACTAAGGACACTTTGCTGTGTCAGATGACCGCAAGCTCCTGCGCCGTACCCGTCAAGGCAGGGCCTATCGAAGCCACCGTGCTCGGCAACATCGCCGTTCAGCTTCTCTGCTCGGGCGACATTGCCGATATAGGCAAGGCACGTGAGATAGTGGCACGCAGCGAAAACCTTCGTGAATATGCTCCGACCGACACTGAAAAGTGGGCGGCGGCATACGATAAATTTTTAGAAATAGCAAAATAAACCGAAAGGATGACTGAAAATGGCAAAAGCAAAGCTTGGAATCAGACCCATCATTGACGGCCGCTGGGGCGGAGTCAGAGAAGGTCTCGAGGAAAAGACGATGAACATGGCACGCGCTGCCAAAGAGCTCATCGAGAAAAACATCTTCAATTCCGACGGCACTCCCTTTGAGTGCGTCATCTCTCCCTGCACCATAGGCGGTGCGGCTGAGGCGGCAAAGTGTGCCGAGTTCTTCTCAACTCAGAACATCTGCGCTACCCTCTCCGTAACTCCCTGCTGGTGCTATGGCAGTGAGACTATGGATCTCGATCCTCTCACCGTCAAGGCAGTTTGGGGCTTCAACGGCACCGAGCGTCCCGGCGCAGTTTATCTCGCCGCTGTTATGGCAGCTCATGCACAGAGAGGTCTGCCCGCATTCTCCATCTACGGCAGAGACGTTCAGGATGTTACCGACAACTCCATCCCCGAGGATGTCGCCGAGAAGATCCTCCGCTTCGCACGCTGTGCCGCCGCTGTCGGCCAGCTCAGAGGCAAGTCCTATGTCGGCATCGGCGCAGTTGCAATGGGTATTGCAGGCTCTTTCTGCGATGCAGACTTCTGGCAGGAGTATCTCGGAATCCGTGCCGAGTGGGTCGATATGTGCGAGGTTACACGCCGTGTCGAGCTTGGCATCTACGACCATGAGGAATATGAGCGTGCAATCAAGTGGGTCAAGGAGAACTGCCCCGAGGGCTTCGACAAGAACCCCGAGGATATAAGACACACCCCCGAGCAGAAGGAGAAGGAGTGGGAGTTCGTAGTCAAGATGACTATGATCTGCCGTGACATCATGCTCGGCAACGATAAGCTCAACGATGTTCGCCCCGTAGGTGCAGAGGCAGAGCACACCGGCCCGAAGGACGGCTGGCACGAAGAAGCTCTCGGCCGCAACGCTATTCTCGGCGGCTTCCAGGGTCAGCGTCAGTGGACTGACTTCATGCCCAACGGCGACTTCACCGAGGCTATGCTCAACACCACCTTCGACTGGAACGGCAAGAAAGAGCCGCTCATCTTCGCAACCGAGAACGACGGTCTCAACGGCCTTGCAATGCTCTTCGGCAAGCTCCTCACCGGCAAGGCAAGCCTGTTTGCCGATGTCCGTACATATTGGAGCCCCGATGCAGTTGAGAGAGTCTGCGGCAAGCGTCCCGAGGGTGTCGCAAAGGACGGCTTCATCCACCTTATCAACTCCGGTGCCGCCGCACTCGATGCTACCGGCGTATGCAAGGACAAGGACGGCAACGCTGTCATGAAGGAGTGGTGGAATGTCACCGACGAGGACATCAGCGCAATGCTCAAGGCTACCGACTGGTGCCCGTCTGACCTCGGATATTTCAGAGGCGGCGGATTCTCCTCGCACTTCAAAACAAGAGCTGTTATGCCTGCTACCATGATCCGTGTCAACCTCATCAAGGGTCTCGGCCCCGTGCTTCAGATAGCAGAGGGCTACACCGCAACTCTTCCCGATGACATTCACGAGAAGCTTGATATGCGTACCGATCCCACATGGCCGACCACATGGTTTGCTCCGAGAATCACCGGCAAGGGTGCATTCAAGGATGTCTACTCCGTCATGGCAAACTGGGGCGCAAACCACGGCGCTATCAGCTACGGCCACATCGGAAACGACCTCATCACTCTCGCAAGTATGCTTCGTATCCCCGTTGCAATGCACAATGTTGACGATGACAAGATCTACCGTCCGCACGCATGGGGCGCATTCGGAACAAAGGACCTCGAGAGTGCAGACTACAGAGCCTGCGCCTCTTACGGCCCGCTGTATAAATAATTAAATCAAGTCAAATCAAAGCCGCCGCCCGGAAAGTTTTCGGGCGGCGGTGTGTATACCGCACAAACTGCAACGCCGCCCATTTCCTCGAAAGAAACGGGCGGCGTTTTTTATACTGGTTTTGTTATATTTTTATATCCTCTGCGGTGATACGCAGTATGGCATCGTCGGTGAACTCTTTGACTCTGAGTGCAAAAAGCTTTATAAATGTTGACTTCACTTCTTCACGGTTGTGTTCCATCGGACTCACCTGCAAGTTTTCAGATAATCGAAAATCAGTTGTACTTCGGCAGCCAGTCACCGTGAGCCTCTATGAGGTCATCGCACAGGTGGACTATATCGTCTATCGACAGCTCTGCCGCAGTGTGCGGCTCCATCATTGCCGCCTGATAGATGTACTCCTTCTTTCTCGTCACCGCCGCCTCTATCGTCAGAAGCTGGGGATAGATGTTCGAGCTGTTCATTGCCGCAAGCTGAGTCGGGAGCTTGCCGACATGGCAGGGGGTTATTCCGCTGCCGTCAACAAGGCACGGAACCTCAACGCACGCCTCGCTCGGGAGATTGTCTATAAGTCCGTTGTTGAGCACGTTTCCGCCAATCTTGTAGGGGATTCCCGTGGTTATCGCTTCCATTATATAGGAGGCATACTCTTGCGAACGCTCATGGGTTGCCTTGCCGTCTGCGAGTATCTCGTCACGCTCTCTGCCCCAGCGCTCTATCTGCTCCACACAGCGACGGGGATATTCATCAAGCGGAATATTGAACTGCTCAATAAGCTCGGGGTATCTGCTCTTGATATAGAACGGATTGTATTCGGCGTTGTGCTCGCTCGACTCGGTGCAATAATAACCGAGCTTGTCGATATAATCAAAGCGAACCATATCGCCGTGCTTTTCGCTTGCGTTCTTCTCCTTTGCTCTGCGCTTTATCTCGGGATAGAGGTCGTTGCCGTCCTTGTCCCTTATATCAAGCAGCCACGCCATGTGGTTGATACCGGCGATAAGCTCACGCCTGCCCTCAAGCTTATCCTCCATATCGAGCTTTTTCAAAAGACCGCGGCTGCAGCTCTGAACAGAGTGGCAAAGTCCGACTGTCTTTATCGGAGTGAATCTCTGCATATAGCCCGAAAGCATCGCCATGGGGTTGGTGTAGTTGAGGAACCAGCAGTCGGGGCAAACCTCAGCCATATCCGCCGCAAAGTCCTCGAGCACGGGGATTGTACGCAGTGCTCTGAATATGCCGCCGATGCCGAGCGTGTCCGCAATGGTCTGGCGAAGTCCGTACTTCTTGGGCACCTCAAAATCGATAACCGTACACGGCTCATAGCCGCCGACCTGAATCGCATTGATGACGAACGAGGCACCTCTGAGCGCATCCTTGCGGTTTTCAACTCCGAGATAAGTCTCAATCGTCGCACGGGATTCGTTGATGTTCTTGTTGATTGCATCGAGGATTATCTTTGAATCCTCAAGTCTCTTTGCGTCAATATCATAGAGAGCAAATGTGCTGTCCCTAAGTGCCGGAGTACACATCGAGTCACCTATAACATTTCTTGCGAACACGGTACTGCCCGCACCCATAAATGTAATTTTCATCTATAGACCTCCTGTAAATTTATAAAACGGCAAATGCCGCAAAGTCCCGATGACATTATAACATTATACCGCCCGTCAATCAAGAAGATTTGAACCGAGCGGTATATGAATTTTGGTTATTTTTTGAAACAGCACCTCCCCTCCTTATAGGCTTCGGTGGACTTGTTGGCTTCTATCTGCATCGCTTGAACATCGTGTGTAAGTACGGCTTTTGCGAGTAGAGGTTGAGTGATTCTCTTATCACCACTATCATACACAACATCGTGAACATAAATATCTTCACCATATTGGAAGCAGACGGGAGATGCCACGAAGTCTCCACCACCGAACGCAGGGTCAACCGCCATAAATATTCTATCCGGCTCTCCGTTCGGTAACACTCCGTTATAGTAACGGAACTCACCCGGAGAGAACAAAGCACCGTCACGCTCTATCGGTTCGCCCATATACTGAGCCAACCACGAAGCCATATCGTTGTTACGCTCGAACGAAGCTCGTCTCTGTCGATAATACTCTGTACTGAAACCTACGCCGTAATCGTAATCGAATTGGCTCTCATCGTCTTCGTCAAGAGCAGAAAGGTTGATAACCTTGTACCTGCGATTCTTGAAGCGTTCGTCATTTTCCAACAGTTCCATACGAAGTCCGGCAGGGTCAATCATCGACCAACGAGTACCACACCACAGAATCTTCGCATTTTCCTTAGCACGAGGGAGCAGGTTATTATCGACCTTGCTCCACGCAGACATAAGGCGGTCTTTATTCAACGCTTCCTCAATGCCACCGATAAGGTCATCGGAAATCTCAAAGCCATTACAATCACAGGCACCGTTAAGCGTTCCGTACAAGGAACGGCAGGTCAATGACGGGTAACGCTTCTTTCTGTCGATGTTGATAATCTCATCCTGTGAGTTCGTCTGCACAACCTTCGCATCTGGGAATACATTGTGCCACAGGTAAGTGACAGGGTCGTTTATCGTTTCCAACACGCCCGTGTAGAACGCTTTGGTGATAACATCGGAATAAGCGGAATATAGGTTGGATGCTTCACTATTTCTGCCGATAAGCCAAGTTACAAAGAACATAAGAATTGTAGTTTTACCGACACGGGGCGGCATAGAGATAAACAATTCGTCAAGTTCATTATCGGTAAGGTCTTGTAGAGCATCTACAACACTTTTCAAAACTCTGCGGCGGGGCTGATAGAATCTCTCGTTCGGCTTACGGTTGATTTCAAGATACAGTAAGTAGGAATCGAAAAAGTGTGGTGCATCAAAAAGCAATGACTTTTTGTATAGGGCAAAGAAATCCTCAACATTCACTCTGCGTTTAATCGCTGCCGTTAATTCCTTTCGTAGTTGTTCGTTCGTAGAGTGAGCGAGAGTAAAGTCCTCCGGCTCAATGTTCCTGCACAAAGCGAACATATCCTCGTAGGCGGTAACGCTCGTAGGGGTCTTTTTTATTTCTGCAAAAATTTTTGAAATCAGTTTTTTGTCCATTTCATACCTCCAAAAAGAAAAGGACTACCCGTTATGAGTAGTCCCTGTTGACTGTAAACATACACCCTGTTGCGTGTGTCTAATTATTTAGATTTATCTTTCGGCACGATTACATATTCTTCATCCTCTATGTCAACCGTGTATTTTCCGAAGCCGTCATTGTAAGTTCTTCTTCTGTGTCGAACTCTTTTTTCAACCTTTAACCCTCGCTTATCCAAATCTTTTTTAGCGATAATTGAAGCTATAGTACAAACTATAGTACAAACTATAAAATAAATAACTATCGGAACAATTATAGGAATCAGTAAAGCAATCATTACATATACCTCTCTATCAATTCTATGCCTGTTTTTGTAGCAACTTCTTTGGCAGCAATAGTGAAAGTCGAATTAGTAATAACTATGGCTCTTGCACATTCATAATACATTCTTGCTGATGTGATTTGTTGAACGGCTTCGACACCCACGGGAGTTGAATACCGCTTACACTGAACGCAAACTTTTCTATTATCACTGTCATAAGCAATTATATCCGCACCGAAGTCTCCCGTAGTGGCTGTAAACTGAATATCTCTATATCCATCTTCAAGCATACGATAACCGACATATTGTTCAAAAACTGTACCATCCATAGTTGATACAGACCGCCGAAGCAACAATTTGTATTTGTCGATATTTCCGTAAATGATGTCCAGTTTTTGATTTAACTTTTGCTCATTATCAAGAAGCGATTGTATTTGTCTGTTGTATCTTTGCTTTTCGAGTTCAAAATGCTCCCGTTCTTTCTTCAAGGCTTTATCGTTTAATGACTTACTTGCTTTCAATTTTGGGAAAGCGTAAAAATATCCACAAATGGGAATAACGAAAATCAAAGCAGGAGGTAATGCGATACCCATTAAAAGCAAAAATATTGTTAGCACCGAAACGCAGAAATAATACAATACATTTACCCACTTCATAGTTGTTCGCTCCTCAATATTGGCTCGTGAACACCCTTTACCCAATTCATTTCTTTACCGTACTTATACATTCCCTCATATAGAGGACGATTATTAACAATGCTCCGAACACTTGTATTTTGAAACTTCGTGCCTTTACGAGTACGATAACCGAGATCGTTAAGCTCATCGGCAATGGTAAGCATCGGAGCGTGTTCATCAATTCTTTTGAAAACATACTCAACAATCGGCTTTTCGCTTTCGTTAATAATAAGTCTGCCGCTTTCGACCTTATAACCATAAGGACATCTGCCGCCCGAATATCCTCCGCATTGAGCCTTAATACTTCTACCTTTGCTTGTTCTAATAGCGATATTCTTTCGCTCCTGTTCCGCAACGAATTGAAGCAATGCACGATAGATATTTGCGAAATCGTTACCCTCCGAAAATTCCTCTTTGGTACTCAACAACTTGATGTTTTTCTTTTCGAGAGTGTAGAGATAGTAAAAGTAAAGTTTGGTATCACGAGCGAGACGGTCATTCTTAAAAACTATTACCGCTTCAAAAGGAGGATTGGTAACATTGTCCCCATAGAGAATTTCATTCAATGCCGGACGGTCATCCTTTGCACCGCTGATTTCATCAATTTTCCAATCCACAATGTTATAGCCATTAGAATTGGCATAAAGAAGAATGGCTTGTTTTTGAACATCTATTCCGTACTTATCGTCCTTTGCCTGTTGTTCGGTTGATACACGAACATAGCCTATGGCGTTTTTGAATGTTTGCATAGATAAGACCTCCTTGCTTGTTGTATTTAGTATAGCACAAGTAAATGCAAATGTCAATAGGTTTTTGCAAAATAGTCCTTTTTATTTTTGGCGTGTGGTAAAACCACTCACCCCGCCCGAACGCCGCCGCCCATATCCCCCACGGGTACACGCCGAAGCCGGACACCCGAAAGCCCTGCCGAACGCAAGACAAGAAAAGAATTTGCAAAAAATCTTGCTTTACGAGACCATTATATAACAGCGTGTGTCCAATAAAACGGACTTTGCGCTGACACGCCCCCTGTCAAGTAGACATTTTTTGCAAAACTGATGCACGGAAAAAAGCTCGCCCGTAGCAATATATCGCTGTGCTCACCCTCTCAGGGTTCGAATCCCTTGGAATAAAAGAAAAAACAGAAGCAACACCTGCGGTGTCACTTCTGTTCTTGGCGCGCTGCAAGGGAT
>CAYLQT010000003.1:38136-63598 GCA_964386035.1 uncultured Clostridium sp.
AAAACAGAAGCAACACCTGCGGTGTCACTTCTGTTCTTGGCGCGCTGCAAGGGATACAGGCGGCTTCGCCGCCTTGCGTGCTCGGCGACCGCTGCTCCGCAGCAGTACCCGCCTCACACTTCGCGGCTAAAAACAGTCCACCGGACTGTTTTTTTTACGCCGCTCACCCTCTCAGGGTTCGAATCCCTTGGAATAAAAGAAAAAACAGAAGCAACACCTGCGGTGTCACTTCTGTTCTTGGCGCGCTGCAAGGGATTCGAACCCCTGACCTTTTGGTTCGTAGCCAAACACTCTATCCGACTGAGCTAGCAGCGCATCTGATTGCCATAGTATATTAGCACAAAGGCGTTCAAAAATCAACCTTAAATTTAAATTTTTTTCAACTTTTTCTTCTTTCGGCGGCGTACGATGCTTTTCAAAGGGGTGTGTGAGTGAAAAATTTTCTTTCGGGCGGCAAATTGCACATAATTTTAAATTTTTTTACAGTTACATTGTAATTTATGATTTTTTGCTATATAATTGTTAGAGATAGATTGGGGCTTTATATTCAAAGCCGTGAAGGGAGAACAACTAATGAGTGACAGAACGTACGTATTATCCTACGACATCGGCACAACGGGCGTTAAAACCTGCCTGTTCGAGGTCGAAGATGAGATAAAGCTTATCGCCGCAGAGATGGAAGGCTATTCGCTGACCGTTTATCCCGACGGCGGTGCAGAGCAGGATCCCGACGAGTGGTGGTCTGCTATCTGCAACACCACGAAGAGACTCATGAATTCAACGAGCGTGCGTGCCGACGAAATCGGCGGCATCTCCTTCTGCTCGCAGATGCAGGGTCTTGTGCTCGTTGACAAGGACGGCAAACCCGTGCGTAAGGCGATGAGCTACATGGATCAGCGTGCCAAAAAGCAGATAAAGGAGCTTATGGCATACGGCCCGCAGATAGCCGGCGCTTACATTCCAAAGCTGCTCAAGTCCTTGCAGATAACCGGTGCCGTTTCCGCAAGCGTCAAGGATCCTGTATACAAATATAAATGGGTTGAGGAAAACGAGCCGGAGAACTTCGCAAGAACTCACAAGTGGCTCGATGTTAAGGAATACATAATCTGCCGCATGACAGATAAATTTGTCATGACCCGTGACTCCGCTTTCGGCACTCTGCTCTATGACGTAAGAGCAGGCAAGGGCTGTTGGAGTCCCGAGATGCTCAAGATGTTCAACGTCAAGCCCGAGCACATGGCGGATATAATCGATTCCACGGCTCTCGTCGGCGGACTCACGGATGCCGCTGCGGAGGAGCTGGGTCTTTGCGAGGGCACGCCCGTATTCGGCGGCGGCGGTGATGCTTCGCTCATCGGTGTCGGTGCAGGTTCCGTTTCTCTCGGTGACACGCACATTTACTGCGGCACCTCGGGTTGGGTTTCGACCGTTGTTGACAAGAATATTGTTGACACGGGTGCTATGATAGCCTCGATAATCGGCGCACAAAACGGCAAACTCAACTACTTTGCGGAGCTTGAGACTGCAGGCAAGTGCCTTGAGTGGGTCAAGGATCACCTTGCCCTTGACGAAATCGGCATATTCCTTGAAAAAACCGATGTCGCATCCTCAAAGGAATCCATATTCACGAGCCTTTACGATTATATGTCCCATGTTATAAAGGATATTCCGGCAGGCTGCGGCGGAGTTATATTCACTCCGTGGCTTCACGGCAACCGCTGCCCGTTTGAGGATCCCAACGCAAGAGGTATGTTCTTCAACATCAGCCTCGAGACTGGCAAGACCGAGCTTATCAGAGCGGTCATAGAGGGCACCTGTATGCACCTTCGCTGGTTCCTTGAGACTATCGAGAAGAAAGCCTCCACCTCCGACGCTATCCGCTTCGTCGGCGGCGGCGCTCTCTCCGATGTCACCTCGCAGATACTCGCTGACTGCACAGGCAGAGTCGTCGAGGTCGTCGGCAGTCCGCAGAACGTCGGTGCGGTCGGTGCGGCTGTTATCTCGGCGGTCGGTCTGGGTATGCTTGACAGTATCGAGGAGGCGAAGAAGCTCGTCCCCGCAAAAAAGACCTTTATCCCCGATCCCTCTGTCAAGCCCGTATACGATAAGAATTTTGCGGTGTTCAAGAATCTCTACAAGAGCAACAAGGAGAACTTTGCCGCTCTCAACGGTTAACCGCTTAAATTTGTGTCAATCATATTCTGCACACTTGAAAAGCTATGTGTGCCTGTGATATACTGAAGTATGAAAAATTTCGTACTTTAAGAACGAAAGGATGGTTCAATAATGAAAAAAAGTATTTTCGCTCTGTTTATATGTGTCCTTGCCGCAATCTGCCTGTTCGCAGGCTGTTCCAAGGCTAAGGGTCTGAAGATAAAGGACAGCAACGGCTATGACCGTATTGCGGTCACAGATGAAGACGGAAACCCCGTTTTCGACGACGCCGGCAACGTAATTATCGTTGACACCGACTCCAAGGGTCACGCCAACAAGGACAAAAACGGCGAGCAGGCAACAACTCCCCTGCTCATAAGCGACCTTATCGAATCCGGCAAGAATGTTTATTGCAGATATTTTTCCTTTGAGCTGCCCTCAGGCTATGATTCGCTTGTCTACGGCACAACCATTTCGCTGACAAAGGGAAGCACCAGCATCTCGATAACCTATGACATCGATAAGACAGTTGACGATAAGCTTGACTCCGTTTCCGATCTTACGGGCGGCATGGTAGACGAGGGCTACACTCCCAACGTCTCTTCTAAAGAAAAAACCATTTGCGGTGAAACCGCAACGGTGACCGAAATAAAACTTTCCACCCAGGAAAAGAATATTTATATTGCCAACATTGTCTTTGAAAAGGGCGGCGTTGTTTACTCGGCATCGCTGACCTCGGACAAGGAAAGCTCTCCCAAAAAGCTTGAAGACATAGTCAATTCAATATCGTTTAAATAATTAAATTTAACTTTTGAAAGGAGATAATCGTTTTGTTTTCACTTGATATCGGTATCGATTTGGGTACCGCAAATACACTCGTTTTCGTAAAGGGCAAGGGTATCGTAATAAGAGAGCCCTCCGTTGTTGCGGTCGATCAGAAGTACAATCCGCCCAGAGTTGTCGCAGTCGGCACAGAGGCTAAGGAGATGATCGGCAGAACCCCCGGCTCCATCACTGCTGTTCGTCCCCTCAAGGACGGAGTTATTGCGGACTTTGACATCACCTCGGATATGCTCAAAGCTTTCATCAAGAAGGTCACCAAAAACTCTCCGTTTGCAAGAGTCCGTGTTATGATCTGCATACCCTCCGGCGTTACAGGCGTTGAGAGAAACGCAGTCAACGACGCAGCAAGAAGCGCAGGCGCAAAGTATGTCAGCCTCATCGAGGAGCCTATGGCTGCGGCTATCGGTGCAGGTCTCCCCGTCTCCGAGCCTTCGGGCAGCATGGTTGTTGACATCGGCGGCGGCACAAGCGAGGTTGCAGTCATATCGCTGGGCGATGTCGTCACTTCAAACTCCGCAAGAGTCGCAGGCGACAATTTCGATGAGTCCATCATCAACTACATCAAGAAGAAGTACAACCTGCTCATCGGTGAAAGAACCGCTGAGGATATCAAGATAAAGATCGGCTCCGCTTATCCCTATGAGGGCGAGGGTGCCATGAACATCAAGGGCAGAAACCTTATGGACGGTCTGCCGAAGAATATCGAGATCTCCTCCGAGGAGATAAGAGAGGCCCTCTCCGACTCCGTTAATCAGGTTCTCGATGTTATCAAAGCCACTCTTGAAAAGACTCCACCCGAGCTTGCCGCCGATATTATCGACCACGGCATAATGCTCACGGGCGGTGGTGCTCTGCTCAGAGGTCTTGACAAGCTCATTTCGGCGGAGACAAGAATCCCCGTTCTCATTGCAGACAGTCCTCTCGACTGCGTTGTTGACGGAACAGGCTCCTGCCTTGAGCATCCTTTTGACAGATAACAGCCTTTTTGCGGGTCGCTCTGCTTTCCGCAGGCGACCCGCATTCTCGCAGGCTTTCAAAAGATATGCGGCACACTTGCCTACTTTTGTGTGGGGCTAAGCTGCTTTGCATATTTTTTGCAAACCGGCGGGATTTTTGCGTTGTATAGACGGGTGCTGTCGAATCCGTTTTTACACTTCTATCCATTGCCTTTATTAAAATTTAACCGCCGAGGGTCGTTAGACGATACAATCCTCCGAGGAGTGAACAAATTGAGATTTTACAAGTCCAAACAATTCAAGATATTCATAGCCGTCATAGTGGTGCTGATAATCGGCGTTGTCGCCGCAGCCGCCACACACTCCAATTCTTCCCCTGCGAATTCGGTGATAAGCACGGTTTTTTCGCCGCTTCAGCGTGCGTCCTCCTTCCTTGCGGAGAAATTCTCGGGCTTTTCGATAAATTTCAAGTCCTCCGCAACACTCTCAAAGCAGGTGGATGAGTTAAACGGCGAGATAGAGGAGCTTCGCAGTCAGCTTATCGACTATGAAGCACTCAAGCATCAAAACGACCTTTATAAGGAGTTCCTTGAGCTTAAAGAGGAGCACAAGGACTATAAATTCTGCGAAGCATCTGTCATTGGCAGAGATTCGGCAGACCCCCTTTCGGCATTTGTTCTGAGCCGAGGCACCAATGACGGTGTAGCCGTCAATGACCCGGTTATCTACGGCAAATATTTAGTCGGTGTCGTAACCTCCGTTACGCTCACACAGTGTACGATAAAGACCGTGCTTAATCCCTCGGTCAATGTCAGCGCATATGAGATACGCACCCGTGAGCTTGGCTTTGTCACCACCGATGCCAAAAATTCGGCAGACGGGCTTTGCACCATGCCGGGACTTTCCGATTCCACCGCAATATCCCCCGGCGGCATTGTATGCACCTCGGGTGTCGGCGGAATTTATCCCCGTGATCTCATCATCGGCACCGTCACCCGTGTTGCCGACTCCGACACGGATATCTCGACCACCGCAATCATCGAGCCGGGCGTTGATATCTCCGCCATAACCGATGTTTTCATCATAACCGACTTCAACGGTCAGGGCTCGAGCGTCACCGAATAATTTAACCGAAGGATTTTTACTATGGGGCTTACAGCAGAAAAGAAAAGACTGATAATACGCCGCACCGTCTATGCGATTTTACTGATTCTTGCGGCAGTTATCCAAAATACACCGAGGCTGCTCCCCGAGCCGTTCGGTCTGCATCAGCTCGGCGTGACCGCAATGGTCGTGTGCATCGCCATGTTTGAGAGGGAGACGGCAGGTATGCTGTTCGGTCTTTTGGCAGGCGTTGTGCTCGATGTCACAGGCGGCACGCAGGGTATAAACGCAATAATCCTTACCGTCTTTGGACTCATTTGCGGTCTGCTCGTCAACAACATATTCCGAAACAACATATTCACCTCGCTCATTTTCTCCGTCGTGGCTCTGCTCACACAGGTTTTTGTTTATTGGATTTTTTCCGCAGCCGGAACCGCCGGAGCAGGCAGACTGATTTTCACTTTCTGTCTGCCGAGCGTTGTTTACACTGCAATCTTCACTCCGATTTGGTTTTTGATAATCAGAGCCATTCACCGCAAACTTCCGAGTGAAGCGAGAAGATAAAATAAAAGAAAGGAGCTGCCCTATGGACGGCAAAAAACTTGCAATCAGACTCATCGCCCTGCCCTGTATACTTGTGGCATTTATAGCCGTTTTCATGGGCGTGCTCGTCAAAATTCAGATAATCGACGGTGAAAAATACGCAAGCACTGTCAGCACCGCATCACAGGCCACCGTCACCATAAAAGCCACCCGAGGCGAGATTGTTGACCGCAACGGCAAGCCCATAGTCACAAACCGTCTGGGCAAGTCCATTGTGTTTAACTATGCCGCTTTCCCCTCAAAGAGCGAAAACGCCGAGCGAAACTCGATAATCATTTCGCTCATCCGCCTGTTTGAAGCCAACAAGACAGAGTGGATAAACGACCTGCCGATAGTTATCGGCACCTCCGGTCAGCTTGTTTTCAAGGCGGACAGCGAGCGTGAAATACGCATTATGAAGAGCAAGGATATGCTCGACCTCAACTCCTATGCAACGGCGCAAAACTGCTATGACGCTATGGTTGAATTGTTCGAGATAGACCCGAGCTATTCGCTCAAGGACGGGCTTAAAATAGCCGCCGTGCGTTATCAGATGCTTTTAAACGCCTTTGGCATGAGCAACTCCTATACCTTTGCCGAGGATGTCAGCGAGCTGCTTGTTGCAAAGGTCAAGGAGAACAGTGCAACTTTCAAGGGAGTTGATGTTGAGGTTGTACCGTACAGAGAATATGTTGACGGCTCTCTCGCCGCACACATAATCGGTCTCACCGGCAAAATCAGCGCCGAGGAATATGCCGAGCTGAAGGATAAGGGCTACGGCATGAACGACATTGTGGGCAAGACCGGCATTGAAGCCGCTATGGAGGACTATCTGCGAGGCACCGACGGCGAGAAGGTCATCACCGTTGACGCAGACGGCAACACCACCGAGGTCGTCACAAAAGAGCCGATAGACGGCAACACGATAGTTTTGACCCTTGACATAGATATGCAGAAAATCGCTCAGGACAAATTCGCAAGCTGGACTGAGGCATATGCGGCATCGTCAAAAAACAAATACGGCGTGGAGGCCGGCGGCGCGCTGATAGTCAACAACCCGAACACGGGTGAGATTCTGGCGTGTGTCAGCTATCCGTCCTACAACCTCGAAACATACTATGAGGACTACTCCTCCCTGAGCAAGGATTCACGCACTCCGCTGTGGAACAGAGCACTCCGAACCACCTATTCAATCGGTTCGACCTCGAAGCCGTCCGTTGCTCTTGCCGCTCTCGAGGAGGGTATTACAAGCCGTGACAGAATCATTCGCTGCACAGGCAGCTTCAAATATCTCGACCACACCTTCTCCTGCAACGTCCACCACAATGACCGCAACCTGACACTTCGCACCGCACTTCAGGATTCCTGCAACACCTATTTCTTCTCCTGCGGCGAATCGCTCGGCATAAGCAGGCTCAATGAATACCGCTCCATGCTCGGACTCGGAGTTAAAGCAGGCGTTGAGCTTACGGAGTCCGAGGGTATACAGGACAGCCCCGAATACCGTGAAAGCCTCGGTCAAACATGGCTGCCCGGCTATCTCATCCTCTCATCCATCGGTGAGGGCGGCACGAGATTCACACCCATTCAGTTAGCTAACTACACCGCCACAATAGCAAACGGCGGAACAAGATACGAGCAGCACTTTATAAAATCGATAAAGACTGCCGACTACACCGAGACCGTGCTCGAAAAGACCCCGAAGGTCGTGCTCGAGACGGGCATATCGCAGTCATCAATAAATGCGGTCATAGAAGGTATGGAATATGTGACTGCAAACACCATTGCAAAGAATTATCTCAAAGTCGATGTAAAATCGGCGGCAAAGACAGGTACCTCCGAGGAGGAGAAAACCGTAAACGGCGTTAAAAAGGTCATAAACAACGGTCTTTATATCACCTTTGCGCCGAGCAGAGATGCCGAGATTTCAATGGCAATCGTCTGCGAGGGCGTTTACGGCTCATCGTCTATTGCGGATATTGCAAATACCGTTTTCGCTTACTACTTCAACAGCTCGCAGACTGCGGCATCTCCGCAGGGCGAGAATACGCTTTTGGGGTGAGAATATGGCTCAAAAAATCGTTATCGCCTCGGGCAAGGGCGGCGTTGGCAAATCCTCGCTGACCGCCGGACTTTCAAGGGCGCTGTGTTCAACGGGCAAGCGTGTGCTTATGCTCGATATGGATATAGGACTGCGAAGCCTCGACCTTATATTCGGGGTTCAGCAGGACGTGCTCTTTGACTGGGGCAATGTCATCGACGGCGGCTGTGAGCCGGAGCAGGCAGCACTTTCCGCCGGCGGCCCGTTTTTGATGACGGCACCCATGCGCCTTGACAAATCGCTTACCAAAGAGAAAATTACCGATCTTGCCGAAAGGCTCGACAATGACTATGATTATATCTTCTTCGATGCACCGGCAGGCCTGGGCGAGGGCTTTGAGCTTGCGTGCGCCGCTGCCGACAGGGGCATTGTCGTCTCCACTGCCGATGCAGTGTGCGTTCGCAGTGTCAATCTCACTGCGGCGGCCATGCGCCGTGAGGATATAGCAGACATTAGGCTCGTCATCAACCGCTTCGACGAAAAGGCCGTTTGCAAGGGCAAGCTTTTGAACATTGACGATGTTATAGATGCCGTGTGCGTTCAGCTCATCGGCATAGTTCCCGAGGACAAGGCTGTGTCGCACTGTGCCGTCAGGGGTGAGGCTCTCCCCCGTCAGAGTGCGGCGGCAAAGGCGTTTTCGAGAATTGCCGTGCGTGTTGACGGCGGCGAAGCTCCGCTTTTAAAATAGGAGAAACAATATGAAAAACAAAAGCATCAAAAAAATCATAATTACGGCTTGTGCAGTTTTGCTGAGTCTTGCGCTGCTCGTTCCCTGTGCTGTCAACGCAGTTGTTATGATAAGTGCAAACAAATATATCCTCACTCCCGATGAGGCGGCAGGTCTTGACACGGACTGCGTGCTCGTGCTCGGCGCAAAGGTGAACGCAAACGGAACCTTGAGCCATATGCTCGAGGACAGGACACTGACCGGCATTGAGCTGTATGAATCGGGCGCAGGCAGGAAGATACTCGCAAGCGGCGACCACGGAACCTCATCCTACGATGAGGTGAACCACATGAAGCAGTACGCCGTTGACAAGGGCGTAGACCCCGAGGATGTTTTTCTCGACCACGCAGGCTTTTCGACCTATGAATCCATGTACCGTGCAAGGGATGTTTTTGAGGTGGAAAGTGCCGTGGTAGTCACGCAAAAATATCACCTTTACCGTGCTGTTTACAATGCAAGAAAGCTCGGCATTGATGCCTACGGTGTAGCGGCGGACAAGCGCACCTACGGCAAGCCGATATATAACTTCATGCGAGAGAGCCTTGCTCGCTGCAAGGACTTTGTTATGTGCATAGTCGAGCCCGAGCCGACCTATCTCGGTGAAGCTGTGCCGATAAGCGGCAGTGCAAAGGCATCGGACGATCTTGAATATTAAAGGGGGCAGATGTATGCGGCTTGGCATTTTCGGCGGAACTTTCAATCCGCCGCACCTCGGTCATCTGCGGCTGATAACCGAAATGGCCGACAAAATGCAGCTCGACCGTGTGCTCATAATTCCGGCATCGATTCCGCCGCACAAGCAAGCTCCGAATCTCGCCTCGGGCGAGGACAGGCTTGAAATGTGCCGCCTGTGCTTTGGCTCGGACAGCCGATTCGTCATATCCGACATGGAGCTTTTGCGTGTCGGCAAGAGCTACACATATGATACACTGTGCGAAATCAGAGCGGAATATCCCGATGCAGAGCTGTTCCTGGTCGTCGGCTCGGATATGCTCCAAAGCTTCGAGAAGTGGTATCGCTATCACGATATTCTCATGATGTCCACCCTCTGTGCCGCCTCGAGAGAGAACGGCTTTGTACCCGCAATCGAGGGAAAATTCACCCCCGAGGAATCGGCAAAGATTAAGTTTATCTCCATTCCGGTTTTCCCTCTCAGCTCTACGCAGATAAGACAGAAAGTTTCGAGTGGCGAGGACACTCACGGACTGCTCAACAAAGAAGTCAGAGACTATATAGATGAAAAGGGGCTGTACCTTTGAGCGTACCTGAAAAATACAAGGCATATGACGAGCTGTTGAAGCGCAAGCTTGACAGTTACAGGTATATCCACTCCCTCGGCGTTGCCGAAAGTGCCAAAAGCCTCGCAGAACGTTACGGCGAGAACAGCGAAAAGGCTTATTTTGCAGGGCTTATGCACGATGTGATGAAGAACACCCCGGGCGATGAGCAGTTGCAAATGATAAAAAAAGCTGATATAATGTTATCTCCGTCGGAATCCCTGAACCGCAAGCTGTGGCACGCAATAGCCGGCTATGCTTTTTTGAAGCTGGAGCTTCATATTGACGACGAAGAAATTCTCGGTGCAGTCCGCTGGCACACAACGGGCAAGGCAGGCATGACAAAGCTTGAGAAGATAGTCTATCTTGCCGACTTTATCAGCGAGGACAGGACATATCCCGATGTTGACACGGTGCGTGAGCTGGCAAAGGAATCGATAGAGGGCGCAATGCTCTACACTCAGCGATATTGCATCACAAAGCTTGCCGCAGACTCAATGATAATCGACCCGTCGAGCCTCGACTGCTACAATGAGCTTATAACCGAAAGGAGCAAATAAAAATGACACCTCAGGAATTGACATTTGAAATTGTCAAAATACTTGACAAGAAAAAGGCAATAGATATTTCGGCAATAAAGACCGAGGAGCTGACGATAGTCTCCGACTATTTCGTTATCGCAACAGGTACTTCAAACACCCACGTCAAGAGCCTTGCCGACGACCTCGAATATGAAATGGACAAGCTCGGTGCAGCACCCGAGCACATCGAGGGCCGTGCGACAGGCTGGATTCTGCTCGACTTCGGCAGCGTGCTTGTCCACCTGTTCCAGAAAGATCAGCGTGAGTATTACAACCTCGAGAGACTTTGGAACGATGCACAGCAGGTGGATATTTCCGACCTGCTCACAGACTGAGAAACCTCCGAAAGGAATGACATAAATGGCAAACTACGATTTTAAGGCAATCGAAAAGAAATGGCACACTTATTGGGAGGAGCATGACACCTTCCACACCGACGTGTGGGATTTTTCAAAGCCGAAGTATTATGTTTTGGATATGTTCCCGTATCCGTCAGGCGTGGGTCTCCACGCAGGACATCCCGAGGGCTACACCGCCACGGATATCATGTCCCGAATGAAGCGTATGCAGGGCTATAATGTTCTGCACCCCATGGGCTATGACTCATTCGGTCTGCCTGCCGAGCAGTACGCCGTATCAACCGGCAACCACCCCAACGGCTTCACTCAGGAGAACATAAAGACCTTCTCCACTCAGCTCAAGGAGCTGGGCTTTGACTATGACTGGTCAAAACAGGTTGCCACCTCCGACCCGGAGTTCTACAAGTGGACTCAGTGGATATTCAAGAAGCTGTGGGAGGCAGGCTACGCAAAGCGTATAGAAATGCCTGTCAACTGGTGCGAGGAGCTGGGCACCGTTCTCTCCAACGATGAGGTCATCGACGGCAAGAGCGAGCGCGGCGGCTATCCCGTTGTGAAAAAGAACATGATGCAGTGGGTCATTGATCAGCCTGCCTTTGCGGACAAGCTGCTCGAGGGACTTGACACCATCGACTGGCCCGAGTCAACAAAAGAGATGCAGCGTAACTGGATTGGCAAATCCACAGGCGTTGAGGTTGACTTTAAAATCGTAGGCGGTGGCGAGTTCTCCATTTACACCACCTGCATTGAGACTATATACGGCATCACCTTTATGGTTTTGGCTCCCGACGGCAAGATAACCGAATCCCTGCTTGACAGAGTGGAAAATATTGACGAGGTTCGTGCCTACATAAGCGAGACTGCAAAGAAGTCCGACATGGATCGCACCGAGCTTAGCAAGGGCAAGACCGGCTGCCCCCTCAAGGGCGTTTATGCCATTAACCCCGTCAACGGCAAGGAGGTTCCCGTTTTCATCGGTGACTTCGTTCTTGCAAACTACGGAACCGGTGCTGTTATGGCTGTCCCCAGCCACGACCAGCGTGACTTCGAATATGCTGTTGCGCACAACATCCCGATGATTCAGGTCATTGACGGCGAGGATGTGTCCGAGCACGCTTTTGAAAAGCAGGATTATCTCGGCAAGGGCTGCAAGCTCATCAATTCCGAGGAGTTCACGGGTCTTACAGTTGAAGAAGCCAAAGAGGCCATCACCGTAAAGCTCGAGAAGCAGGGCGTTGCACGCCGCAAGAACAACTACCACTTCCGTGAATGGATCTTCGCCCGTCAGCGTTACTGGGGCGAGCCTGTTCCCTGCGTTTACACAGAGGATGGCGAAACCGTATTCCTCCCCGACGAGGAGCTTCCCCTTGTTCTGCCCGAGCTTGAGGACTACAAGGGCAAGAACGGTCAGGCTCCGCTTGAAAACGCAACCGAGTGGAAGCAGTACAACGCAAACGGCATAAAAGGTGTTCGTGAAACATCAACCATGCCCGGTTCTGCCGGATCCTCATGGTATTATATGCGATATATTGACCCCAGAAACGACAAGGCTTTCTGCGATCCGGAGCTGCTCAAGCACTGGATGCCCGTAGACCTGTATGTCGGCGGCCCCGAGCACGCCGTAGGTCATCTGATGTATGCCCGTATCTGGAACCGTTTCCTCTATGACAACGGTCTGTCCCCCGTGGCAGAGCCGTTCAAGAAGCTCGTTCACCAGGGTATGATCCTCGGTGAAAACGGCATTAAGATGGGCAAGCGCTTCCCCAAATATGTTGTCAACCCCAGCGACATAGTCAGAGATTACGGTGCCGACACACTGCGCCTTTACGAGATGTTCATGGGCCCGCTCGAGGTTAGCAAGCCCTGGTCGTCCGACGGTGTTAAGGGTGCGAAGAAGTTCATCAACCGTGTTTGGAGCTTCTTCACCGAGCCTGAAAACATCACCGAGGATAACGACGATAAGCTGACGAAGATATATAACCAGACTGTCAAAAAGGTCACAGACGATTTCGAAACACTCGGTTTCAACACCGCAATCGCTCAGATGATGGTATTTGTCAACGAGGCATACAAAGTAGGTCACTGCCCCAAAGAATACGCCGAGGGCTTTATCAAGATGATCTCCTGCATCACTCCCCACGTGGGCGAGGAGATGTGGCAGCTTTTGGGTCACGACAACACCATCGCCTATGAAGCATGGCCGACCTATGACGAAAGCAAGTGCGTCGATAATGAGGTTGAGATTGCCGTTCAGGTCAACGGCAGAGTCCGTGACCGCTTCACCGTCCCTGCCGATATTGCCGCCGCCGATGCCATCGCCCGTGCGAAGGAGCTTGAAAAGGTCAAGGAATTCACCGACGGTATGACGGTTATCAAGGAGCTGTATGTTCCCGGCAAGCTTGTCAACCTCGTTGTTAAGCCTCAGTAATTCAAGGCAAAAATTAAAAAATACCCCCAAGCGGTTGACAATGCTTTTTGCTTGTTGTATAATTAAGGGCAAGCTTACGCTAATTAGCCCTTGCAAACGCAGCGGAGGGAGGGAATATTCATGAGTCAGGTAAAGGTTAAAGAGAACGAATCTCTCGAGAGCGCACTCAAGCGTTTCAAGAGACAGACTTCCAGAGACGGAGTTATCCAGGAGGTCCGCAAGAGAGAGCACTATGAGAAGCCTTCGGTCAAGAGAAAGAAGAAGTCTGAGGCTGCTCGCAAGCGCAAGTATAAATAACTTGCAAAGTACAACTGTACATTCAAAGGCGGTGGGAAAGGGATTTTCCGCCGCTTTTCTTTATATCTTCATAGGAGGTTTATTATGTCTTTTGACAGATTTCTTTCACTTTTGCCGTCCGAGCTTGACGGCGTATTGATAATGTCCGAGGAGAACCGCCGTTACTTTACCTCTTTTCCGTCATCGGACGGCGCTCTGCTCATTTCAAGACAGGGCAGCGTTTTTTTGACAGATTCACGCTATATCGAGGCGGCACAGAAAAGTATTTCCGTCTGTCCCGTGCGGCTTTCAAAGGAGCTCTCCAAGGAGCTGCCCGAGCTCGTGAAGGAGTTCGGAGTAAATACACTTGCCGTTGAGACAACGAGGCTGACTGTTGCACAGTTTGCGGAGTTCACACGCATTATGCCCGATGTCAACATTTGCACCGAGGACATTGCGGACAAGGCGATTGACGAGATAAGGATGGTAAAATCCGAGGACGAAATTGCCCTCGTTAAGCAAGCACAGGCAATAGCCGAGCGTGCATTCGAGCACATTCTCACATTTATCAAGCCCGGAGTCACCGAGCGTGAGATTCAGCTTGAGCTTGACTATTTTATGCTCAAAAACGGTGCGGAAGCGCTCTCGTTTGAGACTATTGCCGTCAGCGGAGTAAATTCCTCCATGCCGCACGGCGTTCCGTCTGACAAGAGAATCGAAAACGGCGACTTTATCACCATGGACTACGGCGCAGTCTGTGGCGGCTATCACAGTGATATGACAAGAACCGTTGCCGTGGGCTCGGTCAGCGACGAGCAAAAGAAAATTTACAGCACCGTGCTCGAGGCACAAAAAGCGGCAATCGAGTGTATGGCACCCGGCGTTTCGTGCGCCGATGCGGACAAAGCCGCCCGTGACATTATCGCAAAAGCCGGTTACGGCGAATTTTTCGGCCACGGCACGGGTCACGGAGTAGGCGTTGAGATTCACGAGCAGCCGAGAGTCTCGCCTGCCTCCAAGCAGAAACTTGCCCCGGGCAACCTCGTCACCTCGGAGCCGGGTATATACCTCCCCGGTCTTTTCGGCGTGAGAATCGAGGATATGGTGCTCATCACCGACTCCGGCAGAGAAAACCTCACCCACGCACCCAAGGAGCTTATCATACTTTAACAGCAAAGGGCGAACATCACCGTTCGCCCTTTTTTATTTATATATTGACCTTTTTTCTTTTCTCTGATAAACTTGTCTACAGGAGGGATACCTATGGAAAAACTCAGAAAGACCCTATATGATGTACTTGTTTTTCTTATTTCGCTGTGTATAGTCGGCTCTGTCTCCGTTTCCAATTCCAACAAAGAAGATGCGAGCAACATAACTCTCACAATTGATGAAACCGAGTTGGCTCAGGAAATTACAGGTTGGGGAGCCTCCGCCGCATGGTGGGCACAGGTTGCGGGTAACAGTGAGAACGCCGATACTTTTGCCAAGCTTCTTTTCAGCAAAGAGGGTCTCGGCCTTAACATTTATCGCTATAATATCGGCTCGGGTGAAAAGCAGAATCCCAACACTCGACTTGACCCCGACTCATGGAAGAGCACCGTGAGCTTCCTCGTCTACAACGAAGAGACGGGCGAATATGAATACGACTGGTCGCAGGATGCGGCATCCATGAAAATGCTCGACCTCGCCATGAGCTACGGATGCGTTGATTCCGTTGTGCTTTTCTCCAACTCACCGCACTTCTCGATGACTATAACAGGTCAGGCAAGCGGTGGCTTTGAAAAGAACAAAAACAACCTCAAGCCGGAGTGCTATCAGGAATATGTTGACTATTTTCTTGACATTACCGAGCATTTTATAGATCTGGGCTATCCCATTAAATACATAAGTCCAATAAATGAGCCTCAGGTATCATGGGGCGGCGAATCTGTTTGGCAGGAGGGCTGCCATTATGACACCGAGGAAATGTGGCAGGTCTACAGACTGTTTACAAAGTCCATCAAGGCAAGGGGTCTCGATGTCAAGATGTCGATGTGCGAGGTTTCAAAGATAACCAGCAAGACTTATGATTACCTCAAATATATTTATAATGACCCGGAGCTGCGTGAGGTTCTCGGCACCTATGCCTATCACTCCTATTGGCACGACACTTTGAACTTTGCAAAAGAGGCATGGGGAAAATACACCAAAAAGTATCCCGGCATAACCTATGAGATGACCGAGTGGTGCGAGCTGCCGACCAGATTCAAGAATCAGTCCATCTCCGGCGCACTTCTTATGGGGCGTGTTATGGTTCAGGATATCGCTTTGTCAAACGCATCCTCGTGGACTGCCTGGGTAGCAGTCAGTGAGGGCGATGACTACGGCGACGGTTTGATTATCGCAAATCACGATTGCAGTGAGTATCAGATAGCAAAGCGATACTACACTCTCGGACATTTTTCAAAGTTCATTCCGGCAGGCAGTCACGCTATCTCCTGCACAAAGGATGTCAACGACAGATATATCATCAGAGACCGCAAGGCCTTTGCAAACTATGTCAGCTACAGAACTCACTGTGCGGCTTTCCTCACTCCCGACAACAGCATCGTTGTTGTTATGGTGAATCACTCTACCGACACCCACTCCTTCACCTTAGACGGTATAGAGGGCAGAAACAACCTCAAACTATATACCACCTACGGCGACAAAGGGCTTGAGCTTACCTATGACGGAGAATACAAGCAGGTAATTGACGTGCCGAATAACAGCATTACCACTGCGGTGATAAGCTAAAGCTCCAGTTAATAAAACAGTTAATCCGACCTATGACTACGAGCATAGGTCGGATTTTCGCTAACCTTTATCATATTCTATTGAAACTTCCCTGTCGTCCATTTCCGAAGCTCTGAGAACAACAGTTGCCGCCTCAGCGTTCCATAAAACAGATGCAATGTTTTGTTCATCTCGTGTGACCTCTTTTGTAAATCTCGCACTTTTCTCAAGCAAAGGATAACTGAAATTTATGAAGAAATCTACCGTTGAATAGAACTGCCCGAATATTTTCGGGAGCTGTTTTATTATAAATATTAACCGAATTTAAACTTACTTCCCCTTTTATATAAACTTGCCGTTTTGCCTATTGTTAAATTTCCGCAGGTGGGGTATAATTTAGTGGATAGAACAGAATTTCCATGGAACGGTGAAAATATGACTTACGGCAATGGTTTTAACGGCGGCATCTACAACGGCTTTGACCCTCTCGGTCAGGCGGAAAGATACAACGCCGAACAAAAAGAGAAGAAACGCTTGCGCAGGCTCGGCAACATCAGCGGCTTTGCACTTGTGCTGTTCGTGGTGTTCCAGTTCATCGGCGCATTTCTTCTGATACTCCTCAATCTGTATGACGACTATGCACAGAGCACCGACAGGGGCTATGCCATCGGCACGCTTATGTCCGTGTTCTGCATATTCCTGCCCTTCTTCCTGGCAAGCTTTCTTTTGAAGGGCGAGCGGCAGAAATGCCTCAACTTCGGCAAGCCGTATGACTCTCGGCTCATGCTCCTCGCTGTGCCGATAGGCATGATGGTCTGCATGATAGGCAACTTCGCAACCTCGTTTATCTCAACCCTGTTTGAAAGCGCAACGGGCATAGTCTTTGAATCGCCCGATTCTCCCACGCCAACTTCGCCGCTCGGCATATTCTGCTTCACTCTCCAGGTTGCCGTAATTCCGGCACTCATTGAGGAATATGCCATAAGGGGCATTGTCATGATGCCTGCGAGAAAATACGGCGACTGGTTTGCTATCCTTTCCTCCGCCGCAATCTTCGGAATAATGCACGGCAACCTCGTGCAGGCTCCGTTTGCGTTCATTGTCGGCATAGGCATAGGCTATCTCGTCATAGTCACAGGCTCTATGTGGACGGGCGTAATGATACACTTTTGCAACAACTTCTTCTCCGTGTTCATTTCCGTCCTGTATGAATTTTTGCCTGAGGCAACCATAAACAGCATTTACTACATCTTCCTTGTGCTCTTCTACGCCGCAGGAATCGTTTGCTCCGTAAGATTCGTCATCAGAGCCAAGTGCAGAAAGGTTTCGCTTAAATTCAAGCGGCCGCAGACCCTGCTCACCAAGGGTCAACGCACTGCGGCATATTTCATCAACATCCCGATGATACTTGCGTTCATCTATCTCGTTTACACAACCGCTCAATATATCACATGGCCGACGTAACGGCAAGGAGAACATATGACTGACAGCGAGCTTATGCAGGCGGCAATAGCATTGGCGAAGGAAGCCGCCGATGAGGGCGAAGTCCCCGTCGGTGCAGTAATAGCGAAAAACGGCGAAATAGTCTCAACGGGACGAAACCGCCGTGAAAAGGATAAAAACGCCCTCGCCCACGCCGAGATAGAGGCGATTGACAAGGCGTGCAGGGCACTCGGCGGCTGGCGGCTGTGGGAGTGCGAGCTGTTTGTGACACTCGAGCCTTGCCCGATGTGTACGGGTGCTATAATAAATTCACGGCTTCGCAGAGTGGTCTTCGGTGCATACGACCCGAAAGCCGGCTCCTGCGGCTCGGTGAACAATCTGTTTTCATTTGAATATAACCACTCGCCCGAGCTTATCGGCGGATTTATGAAAGATGAATGTGCCGCTCTGCTCACAGATTTCTTTAAAAAACTCAGGGAGAAAAAATTATCCCAAAGGGGTTGAGAATATGGCTGTAAAAGAGCTTTTTGAGCTTATCAGGAAGCTGACACCCAAGGACAATTTCAAACCGAGCACCGTTCAGGTGCTGCGCTCGGCGGTAAAACCGACTATTGAAAGTCCGAACATAGCTTCGCTCTCAGGTGCGGAAAGGGTGCACTTTCTCGCCTGCTCGAGGGCGGACTGCATACTCATTGAGAGCGGCGGCAGGTTTGCTCTGCTCGACTGCGGCAGTGCCGAATATTCGGAGAAGACCATCGAATATCTCAAGAGTGTTGCTGGCGGCAAGATAAAGCTCGAATTTTTGGCGTTGACACACCTCCACTCTGGACATATCGGCGCTCTTGACGCTCTGCTTGAGGATAAGGACATCAAAATCGGCAAGATTTATCTCAAGCCATTCATCTCCTCAAGCATTGCCGACTGGGACAAATGCCGCAAGGACGGAGACTGCGTGTATAACGGCATCTGCCAAAAGGCGCAGAGCCGTAACATCCCTGTCATCGACGCTGTGCCCGAGGAGCAATTTACTCTCGGCGGCTGGAAGCTGAAATTCTTCAACACCGAGCCGGACGGCTATCACAAGAACATCGGTGAAAACGACAATTCGCTCGCTCTCCTGCTCGAGGCACAGGGCAAACGTCTGCTGCTCACGGGCGATTTGGTTAACGACACGGGCGACCTCGTTCGCCTCGCCGCAACCGTCGGCAGAGTTGATGTATTGAAGGCACCCTGCCACGGCGAGCGTGCCCTGCCCGAGGGCGTGATGAAAAAGCTGAGACCCGATACGGTGATAATCACAAACCGCCTTGCCAATGTTTCGGATGCGGTGCTTGTGGATATAATGTCCGCATTCGGCCGCCGCACCTATTCCACCGCAGACAGCGGCGGTGTACTGCTCACCGTCAGCAACGAGGGAATTTTCGTGACCCGAGGAATGCAAAGATAATATCATACCGAAAAAACGACCGTAGGGAGTTGTCACTCCCTGCGGTCGTTTTGGATTTTAAATTGCTCGACAGCAGTCATCACCCCTCTCGTCGGCTTAGTGCTTTGCCTGCTTCCGACACGGCGATGGGGGCGACGGCGAGTGCGGCAACCGAAATCCACTGTGCGGCGGTCAACACGGACACATCAAACAGCACTCGTAGAGTCGGCACGGTCATAACGGCGAGCTGAAGCGCCGCACATATTGCGGCGCAGACGGTGAGCTTTTTATTTGAGAATATGCCGATGCTGAACACCGAGCGGCGTGAGCGCATATTGAATGCGTGTGCTATTTCGCACAGGCTCTGCGTGGCAAAAGCCATTGTTCTGCCGAGCTGAAGCGAAGAATTTTTAAACAGCGTACCGCCCGCAACAAACGCAAACAAGCTCAATGCACCTATCAGCATACCCTCAAGGGCGATGTCAAGTCCCACTCTGTCGGCAAAAAAGCTTTTCGAACTGTCCCTCGGCGGTCGTCGCATAACGGCACTGTCCAATTTTTCCGAGCCGAGGGCGAGGGCAGGGAGCGAATCCGTGACGAGGTTTATCCAAAGTAACTGTATCGGCAAGAGCGGTGCAGGCATACCGAAAAGTGTTGCCGCAAACACGCACAAAATCTCACCGATATTGCATCCGAGCAGATAATGTATCGCCTTTCTGATGTTGTCATATATTCCCCGTCCCTGTGCAACGGCCTTGACTATTGTTGCAAAGTTGTCGTCCGTTAAAATCATATCGGCGGCATTCTGTGCCACCTGCGTGCCGCCCTTTCCCATGGCACAGCCTATATCGGCGGCTCGAAGGGCAGGTGCATCGTTGACTCCGTCGCCCGTCATGGCTACTACCTCGCCGTGCGCCCTGAGTGCCTTTACTATCTTGACCTTGTGCTCGGGCGTTACTCTCGCATACACCCGACAGGAGCGAACGGCACTGCTAAACTCCGTCTGTCCCATTTTGTCTATCTGAGCACCCGTAAGACAGGCTCCGTTTTTGCCGAGTATACCGAGCTTTCTCGCCGTGGCACAGGCGGTTCCTGCATGGTCGCCCGTTATCATAACCGGCGTTATTCCGGCTCTTTTGCAGGTTCGTACCGCCTCAAAAGCCTCCTCCCTCGGCGGATCCTCCATACCGATGAGTCCGACAAAGCAAAGCCCCTCCTCGTCACACTTGCCCGAGCCGACTGTTTTTTCGGCAACGGCTATGACTCGCAAAGCTCTGTCCGCCAGCTTTTGATTGAGAGCGAGAACATTCTCCCTGTCGGATAAAGTAAAAGGCCGTTTTGTCTCGTTTTCTTTTATGTCGGTGCAGTGTTCAATAAGCATATCCGGTGCGCCCTTGCAGACTGACAGAAAGCCGCCGCCCGTCCGCACGGTGACTGTCATTCTCCTGCGTTCGGAGGAAAACGGTATTTCGTCTGTTCGGGGTTGGTTTTTCCGCTGTCTGCGTGTGTTTTCGCCGCATTTCTCTGCGGCGAGGACTATAGCCGCCTCTGTCGGCTCACCCGTGCATTTGCCCGAGCCTTCGTATTGAGCGTCACAGCACAGGGCGGCGAGCGAGAGCAGCTTTTTTGCCCCATCACTGTCAAACGGCATTTCGTCCGATGCCGTACATACGGCGGTAACGGTCATTTTATTCTGTGTGAGCGTGCCTGTCTTGTCGGAACAGATATAGGTCGCCGCACCGAGTGTCTCAACCGCAGGCAATCGCCTTATCACGGCGTTGCTCTTTGCCATCTTCTGCACGCCCAGCGAGAGCACGACCGTCACCACGGCAGGCAGTCCCTCGGGAATTGCCGCAACCGCAAGGCTCACCGAGAGCATAAACGCACTGAGCACGCCCATACCCCTCAACAGGCTGAGTATGAATATCAATCCGCATATCGCCAGCGCACCTATGCCGAGCACCTTGCCTATTTTTGCAAGCTTTATCTGAAGCGGTGTGTCGGGCACTTCCTCCTCGTTCAAGAGATGTGCTATCCTGCCGACTGCCGTATCCATGCCCGTCTGCGTAACTACTGCGAGGGCGTGACCCGAGGTTATGACTGTGGAGGAAAATATCATATTTTTCTGCTCTGCCTGCGGACTGCCCTCTGCCACAGGCGAGGCGAATTTTTCGCTCGGCATGGATTCGCCTGTCAGCGCACTCTCCTGTGCGGCAAGCGAGCTTGACGAAATAAGCCGTGCATCGGCAGGAACAAGGTCGCCTGCTCTGACTTTTATTATATCGCCGCACACCACTTCGGCCGCAGGTATTTCGCACTCCTTGCCGTCTCTTATGACCGAGGCAGTCGGTGCGGACAGTTCACGCAACGCCTGCAGGGAATTTTCCGCTTTCCGCTGCTGAACTACGCCGACTACCGCATTGAGCACAACTATTATCAGAATTATTATCGGGTCGGCAAGGTCTCCCTGCTCCTCCAAAAACGAAGTCAAAAATGACACCGCTCCGGCTATCAGCAGAACTATGACGGTGAAATCCTTGAACTGCTCAAAAAACTCGGCAACTATACTCTTGCGCTTTCGGCTCGTCAAAATATTTTCGCCGTCCTGTTCAAGGCGTTTTGCCGCTTCTCTGAAGCTGAGTCCCCTGTCAAGGTCGGTCTTGAGCTTATCGGCTGTTTCCTCGGCACTCAACGCATACCATTCCATACTTTTTCTCCTTCACAGTCAGTCTTTTTCAATATATATTCAATTTATTCCTCAAAGTTTACCAAACTTATTGAACCATTCCTAAAGGAATGATAAAATAAGATATATATATCATTTTGGAGGGCGGTGTTTTGTGAAAAAGATAATCAAATTCTTAAAGCCCTATACGGGAGCTACTGTGGCGGCGCTGCTGTTTGCGCTGTTCAACAACCTCATGCAGCTCATTCTGCCTGCACTCATGTCAACCATGATAAACACAGGTCTCGACAGCGGCAAAATGGGACTGGTTAAGCTTATCGGTGCTGTTATGGCCGTGCTGTCATGTGTTGCGATAATCTCGGCTATTGTCGGCAGCTACTATTCCTCAAAGGTCTCGGCCTGTTTTGGAATGTCTCTGCGCCGTGCGGTTTTCGTCAAGGTTGAGAGCCTGAGCCAATGCGATATTGACAAGATAGGTACTCCCTCGCTGATAACCAGAACGACAAACGACATACGCCAAATTCAGGAAATGATACTGATGATGATACGAATTATCATCAGTGCACCCATCGTTATGGTCGGCGGTGCGATAATGGCGTTTACGCTGAACAAGCGCCTTTCGACTATAATGTTCCTGACCGTGCCGGTGATACTCATCATTGCCCTTGTCGTGGCGAAGCTTGTGCTGCCGATGTTTGACAAGGCACAGAAAAAGACGGACGGATTAAATCTAATTCTGCGAGAGAAACTCAGCGGCATAAGGGTTATCCGTGCATTCAACCGCTCCGAATATGAGGATGCGAGATTCAAAAAATCCAACGATGAGCTGACCGGTCTGCTGCTCAAAATCAACCGTATCTTCGCATTTCTCGTGCCGCTCGCCACTTTGCTCGGCTATGCGGTGGTGGCGTTGCTCTTAAAGGTCGCCGCAGACCAGATAGATATGCTCGATGCCGTGCGTGACCGTGTGCAGATAGCGAACACGGTCGGTGATCTTCAGGCGTTCGTTGTGTATATGATAATGATAATCTACGCCGTGTCGCTTGCCGCCTCGCTGTTTGTCATGCTCCCCAAGGCGGAAATTTCCGCAAAGCGTATAAACGAAGTCCTCGACCTCGAGCCGATGATAAAGGAGTCCGCACATCCGATAACTCCCGAGAGCGATCGCCGCAGTGAACTTGAGTTTGACTGCGTGAGCTTCTGCTATCCGGGTGCGGATTCACCGATACTCTCACGAATATCCTTTAAGACTATGCCCGGCGAGACTACCGCCATAATCGGCTCAACAGGCTCGGGCAAGTCCACCCTTGTCAACCTCATCCCCCGATTCTACGATGTATCCGGCGGAAGAATACTCGTTGACGGCGTTGATATTAAAAATATGTCCCCGGAAACTCTGCATGAGAAGATAGGCTTCATCCCTCAGAGTGCATTCCTGTTCAGCGGCACCGTTGCGGACAATCTGCGTATGGGCAAGCCCGATGCTACCGAGGAGGAAATGTGGGAGGCTCTTGAAACCGCTCAGGCAGCCGACTTTGTGAGAAATCTGCCGGACGGACTCGACAGTGAGCTGTCGCAAAACGGCAAGAACCTCTCCGGCGGTCAGCGTCAGAGACTTGCCATTGCGAGAGTGCTGATAAGAAAGGCGGAAATATATATTTTCGATGACAGCTTCTCAGCCCTCGACTTCACAACCGACGCTCGACTCCGCAGGAGCCTGCGTGAGCGTATGCCCGGCATAACAAAGATAATCGTGGCACAGCGAGTCGGCACTATAATCGATGCGGATCGCATAATAGTCCTCGATGAGGGCAAGGTTGCCGGCATCGGAAACCACCGTGAGCTGCTCGAAAAATGCACGGTTTACCGTGAGATAGCTCAATCTCAGCTTTCAAAGGAGGAAATGGCATGAAAAATATGCAAGCCCTCAAAAGAAAGCGCAACACCTCGCTGAGAAAAAAGTATCGCCAATATGCGGACAATGCGAACAAGCCGAACGAAAAGCCGCAGAATATGTCTGCCACCCTCTCGAAATTTATGCCGCTGTTAAAGCCGTTTATTCCGGCACTTGTCACAGTGCTGATAGCCGGAATCATCGGCACGGTGCTTACCGTCACGGGGCCGATGTATCTCGGCGACATAGTAGACGCCATAAAGGAGCAGGCAGACATAAAGCTCGCCGGAGGCAAGCTCGACTTTTCACGCATACAAAGAATCCTGCTCACCATTCTCGGCATATACGGGCTGAGTGCCGTGCTGAATTTTGTTCAGCACTACATCATGGCAGGGGTCACGCAGTCGATAGTCCGTGACCTTCGAGAGAAGATAAACAACAAGCTGACCCACCTGCCCCTGAGCTACATAGATTCACACTCAAAGGGCGATATACTCAGCCGAATGTTGAACGATATCGACAACATCAGCAACACCCTGCAAAACAACCTCGTTCAGATAATCACCTCTGCGGTGAGCTTTGTGGGTATGCTTGCGCTCATGTTTCATGTAAGCTGGCAGCTCACGCTCATCACCCTTGCGGTGCTTCCGCCGAGCCTTATCACGGTAGCCGCCGTGTCAAAACGCTCCAAGCAATATTTCCGCCGCCAATGGGACGAGACCGGAAACATCAACGGCCACATTGAGGAGATGTACACGGGACACAAGCTCATAAAAGTATTCGACCGTGAGCAACAGGCTATTGAAGAATTTGACGACATAAATGTTGCGCTGACAAAGGCAGGCTACAAAGCGCAGTTCATCTCGGGCATCATCGGCCCTATCCTGAACTTTGCGAGCAACATAGCCTATGTGCTCATCTGCGTGATAGGCGGCGTGTATGTCATAAGAGGCACATTTACGCTGGGAAATATAACTACGTTTTTCACCTACTCAAAGCTGTTCATGCAGCCGCTTGTGAGCATCGGCAATATCGCAAACAATCTACAGTCCTCCCTTGCGAGTGCGGAGAGAGTTTTCGCCCTGCTCGACGAGCCGGACGAAGTTCCCGACTGCTACGACACACGCATTGAGGAGCCGACAGGTGCGGTCGAATTTAAAAATGTCTTTTTCAGCTACACTCCCGACAATCCGCTGATAGAAAATATGAATCTCAAGGTTGAGCCGGGTCAGCTTGTGGCAATAGTCGGGCCGACCGGCGCAGGCAAGACAACCTTCGTAAACCTGCTCATGCGGTTCTACGATGTAACCTCGGGTGAAATATTGCTCGACGGACACGACATACGCTCTATTCCCAGAGAAAACCTGCGAAGCGTTTTCGGCATGGTGCTTCAGGACACATGGCTGTTCGAGGGCACGATAATGGAAAACATCGCCTACGGCCGCCGTGACTGCTCAAGAGAAGAGGTCATCGATGCGGCGAAGGCGGCGAGAGTGCACCACTTCATCAGCACTCTGCCCGACGGCTATGAAACAATGCTTGAGGAAAACGGCGAGAACATCTCGCAGGGTCAGCGTCAGCTTTTGACTATCGCCCGAGCGATACTCGCTAATCCGTCTGTGCTCATTCTCGACGAGGCAACAAGCTCCGTTGACACACGCACCGAGGTTCATATCCAAAAGGCGATGAACGAGCTGATGAACGGCAGAACAAACTTCGTAATTGCACACAGGCTCTCCACCGTGCGTGATGCGGATATCATACTCGTGATGAACGACGGTGAAATAATCGAGCACGGTACGCATGACGAGCTGCTCAAAAAGGGCGGATTTTACCGTGAGCTGTATTCAAGTCAATTCGGAGCATAAAAA
>CAYLQT010000003.1:63698-127369 GCA_964386035.1 uncultured Clostridium sp.
AAAGCGACCGCAGGCCTGCCTTTTTTCGGTAGACCTGCGGTTATTGTTTTTATTCTTTTATGAAAGCCATGTTGATGCCTCGGTGACATCCTGAATCGTGACTTCCTCTTTGTCGAACTGTGCCTGATACTTATCCTGATAATAGTTCTCCGCCTTGCAGTCAAAAGAGCCGTCGGGCGATATGGTTATTATCGTACAGCCTCGCTGTGCGCCTCGCTTATATATGCCGACATATGCGAGATAGTCAACGCTGTAGCTGTAGGTCATACGGATTCCCTTGTAGTAGATTGAGAAGTTGTTGTCATGGTCGTGTCCGCAGAAGATACCCTTGGTCGAGCCCAACTCCTGCATGGTCTCGAAAAGATTATCCTGACCCATGCCGCAGTAGATTATCTTTTTGCCCTCTCCTGCCTTGCCGTAGATATACTTGACATTCTCGGTATCCTCGAATCCGTTTTCCATATACTCATACCACGCATCACGCTGTTCGGTGAGCGGAATGTGGAAGAATGCAAGCGATTTAATGTCGGAATTTTCCTCCATATTAAGCTCCTTGAGCTTGGCGTTGTTCTGAGCGTTGAGCATATTTACATTGTCTCTGTACCACTCAACCTGATTTTCATGGATATTGTCATACTTCCACATGATTCCGAAGTAGTCGTTATCGGTATAGGAGTGGCTGTCGAATATGTAGAGCGACTGGGTGATGATACCCTTTGAATTTTTGACATTGATAACCTGATTGCCGAAGCCGTCCACATCGTCGGGGCCTTTTTGGAACAGGCAATGCTCAAAGCCCGAGTTGCCGTAGAAATCGGAGATCTGCTCACGGGAATAGAAGCTGTAAGCCTCGGTGTCGTGGTTGCCGAAGGCAACTGTCCAATAAACGCCGAGACGCTCCATAAGAGCCGCAAAAATCTTGGCGGAGGAAAGGTTGTTAAATGTACCTGCCTGGAAGAATACCGGATATGAGACATCGCCCGTGACGATAACAAGGTCGGGCTTTTCCGCCTGTATCATCGTGGCAACTGCGTTTATCGCCATGGAGTCCTTTTTCAGCGACATCCAGCCGCCGCCGATATGCACATCCGTCAGCTGCATTACCTTGAGGTCTCTGTCGGTGGTAAAAGTCCAATAGCCGTTCTCGTCCTTCTCGGGTACGATTCTGTCCTCAAGCACCACGGGGTCATAGCTCTGCGCCCTTTCGGTGTTCGCTTTGTTGCCTATAACGCTTATGAGTGTGACAACGCCGACGAAAACAAGCAGCACGCCGAGTATCGAGCCTAAGATAATAAGCGCCTTCTTGCCTTTTTGGGTCTTTTTCTCTTTCATTACGATCTCCTTTTATTCTAATATATTGAGCACCACGCCTGTTTTTTCAAGGCACGCAGTGCAAAGCTGACGTTTTAACTCATCCGCATTTGCTCCCTCGGGCAAATCAATGCGGGCAAACGCCTCCGTCTCCCTGCCGAGCTTGCGATAGCTCAAATAGCCGCAGAAAACGCCAAACTCGCTGAACACAGCATCAACCGCATCACGGGTCGCTTTGTCAACATAATCTATCATCACCGCACCCGAGGCGAGGGCGGACTTCAGCGCCGATACCACAAGCACCGCACTTATCGCTATGCCGAACACCGCATCCACCGCAAATTCGACATACTGTGACACGGTGAGGCTCATAACCGTGGCGAGGGTTATGAAGCAGTCGAGAATACTGTCCGCTGTCATCAGCTTTATCACGGGCGAGCCGGTCAAGCGATATGCGCCGCGATAGACAAAGTACATCACAAGCTTCACCGCCACCGTGACGAGCAGCATCACAAGATAACGGCTGAGATACGAAACCGGAGTCGGATAAAGCAGGCGCTCAAGCGAGTTATAAGCAAAGTACAGCCCCGTAACGAGCACCACTGCGGACATCAGAAACGTGAAAAACTGCTCCGCCTTTTTCACCACCGTCCCGAGCCTTGGCGACTTCATATCGAACAGCACCCAAAGGCACACAAACGCCGCCAACGCCGACACGCTGTCAAATATATTGTTCACGGCATCGGAGTATATACTGATGCTGTTTGCACTCAGTCCGACATAGAGCTTCACGCAAAACAGGGCGGTATTTATCACGAACGCGGCGGCACAGGCAAAAACCGTCAGCCGATCATTCCTGTTTTTCACCACGCTCAACCCTCAACTGCAATTTTTATGACAGCCTTTGTCACAGAGTCGAAATCGCTATGTATACACGGCTTATGTGCATCGTCGGGCAGGAGCAGAGCAAATTCGCCTGCTTTGAGGCAGACATTTACATGAGCGTCGCCCGAATAAAATGCGGCATCGCCGCCCTTTGAATACTCCTCGCTCTCCTCCTTGAGACTGCCGAGCGGTGCCCAGTCGATACGCTCGCCGCCTGCGATAACCGCCTGCAGGTCGATATATTTTCTGTGTGCCTCAAAAAGCATATCCGAGCCGAACTCCTTGGGCGAGTAAGTTGAAACATTGGCGTATACCTTATCGCCGTCAATGTCATATCTGCCGTTTTTTATCTCGCCCTTTGTGATATCGCAAAGGAACTTCGCCGCCTTATCAAGTCCCGAAACACTCGAAAAATAAAGCGAAAGATTTTCAAAGCTGTCAACTATCATAATATTTCCTCGTTTCTATGTATTTGCATATGCAAAAACCGTGTCTGCACAGCACTATTTTACACCGCCGTGCAGACATAGTCAAGATAAAGAGCGACAGGGATTCTTATTTGGAAAGATTTTGAACCTGCTTCGCCGTCTGTGCAAGTTGCTCGGCACTTGTTATCTCGATACCGCTCTCGATTATCTTGTTTCGGACTTCAACGGGCAGAGAATCGAACTGTGCTCGAAGCCCGTCATCCTCGATGAAGAATTTGCCCATAATATCACCACCTTTGTTTTATTATCCCCGAAAATCATACGGAATGTATGCCGCCTTGCAAAAAGCGTAACAGCCGCAAAACAGAAATTTTTATCGCAGGTCAGAACGAAACTCACACAAACAAAAACGCACTCGAAGCGTATTGCTCCGAGTGCGTTTATACATTAACTTTTCAGCATATCAAGCTTATCTATCCGTCGGCATGGCGTGGCGCTTTATCGCCTCGAAGGACTTGTCGCTGATGTCGTGCTCCATTTTGCACGCATCCTCGACGGCTGTTTCCTTGTCCACGCCGAGTCTTACGAGAAACTCGGTCAGCAGGGTGTGTCGCTCATATATCTTCTTCGCCACATCGAAACCCGAATCGGTCAGGGTCAGGTAGCCGTCCTTGTCCATCAAAAGATAGCCGCCCTGCTTCAAAAGTCCGACGGCACGGCTGACGCTCGGCTTGGAAAATCCCATATACTCCGCAACATCGAGCGAACGCACAACTCCGTTTTTTGAAAGAATATAAACTGTCTCGAGATACATCTCTCCTGATTCCTGCAAATGCACACCGAGCCCTCCTTTGTGTTGATATTTTATATATATTATGATAGCACGCCGAGAAATAAAAATCAAGTGCAAGCATCTTCGCAAAAGAAAGCAGAAAAAATCCGCACCCTCCGCTTTCGGAGAGTGCGAACAGCCTGTGTTTATTTACTTTACCTGCTTTATTTTGTTGCCCGAGACGATAAAGGCGTGCTCGGAAATCTCCATCAAGGGGGTATCGTTGACGGAATCGGTGTAGAAGTTATCTATCCTTGTGTCGGGATAAGCTTCCTTGAACAGCTCCACCTTTCTGCCTCTGAAGCAGAGATCGGTGAAATGACCCATACCGTCGGTGCGTGAGCAGATGCAGTTTTTGATATTGAGTCGTTCCATAACATTGTCAAGCAGAACCTCGGGGCTTGCGGAGATGATAACATCGTCCTCCTGCCTCTGTCTGAAATAAAACGGCTTTATCTTGTGGATATTTGCATCCCAGAACTCGGTAATAAACGCATGGGGGTCTTCAATGCTCATGTAATAGTCGGAAACTATGTCGGCATACTCCTCGAGCATACCCTCGGCATCGATGGTACCCTTGGTGTACTTGCGAAGTCCGCTGATTACATCGGGCACATACTTGACAAGCGAGGGATCTCTCTTAAACAGGTAAAAGAAGAGGTCGATAAAGCTCTCGCCGTCATAGATCGTGTTGTCAAAATCGTAAACGTTCATCTTTTTTCTCTCCTTGCAAATCGCTCTGCACTGCGGTTTGCTTAATTTTCTCTTAACGGATAGAATAATACCATAAAAACAGCAATTTGTAAAGAGTCATTATCTTCTCCATTAGTCTTCTATCCGATTGACGAAACGCCAATTAGTTGATATAATGTAAGACGATAGAATTAGCATACTGCGCCTTTTTTGCGAAAAATCGGCACAAAGAGAATGCCGGCGGTATTTTCGCCTTGAATTTAACTGCGAAAGGACGAAAGATAATGGTAAAGATCGCCCCCTCGATGCTCGCAGGAGATTTCTCCGAGATGGGCAATCAGGCTGTAATGATTGAAAACGCCGGTGCGGATTGGCTGCACCTTGACGTTATGGACGGGCATTTTGTGCCGAACATCACCTTCGGCGCACCCGTGATAAAAAGCATACGCAATAAGACAAAGCTTGTTTTCGATGTGCATCTGATGATAAGCGAGCCGTATAAATATATCAAGGATTTTGCAGCGGCAGGTGCGGACATCATCACTTTTCATATTGAGTCGGACTCCCCCGTTGACGAGACTATAGATCTCATACATTCCTGCGGCTGCAAGGCGGCATTGAGCGTCAAGCCCGGCACGCCGGTTGAAACGGTGTTCCCTTATCTCGATAAGCTCGAGATGGTGCTGATAATGACTGTTGAACCCGGCTTCGGCGGTCAGAAGTTTATGGCTGACATGATGCCGAAGGTCAGCACACTCCGAGCGGAGTGCAAAAAGCGCAGACTTGAGATGATGATTCAGGTTGACGGCGGCATTTCCGAAAAGACGATAAAAGAGCCTGCCGAGTGCGGCGCAGACGTGTTTGTGGCAGGTTCAGCCGTTTTCGGTGCAGAAGTTCCTGCGGCGGCAATCGCCCGAATGAAAGATATTGCAAAAAGCTGCCAATAATCAGCTTGCAACCAGCTTTGCGAGTGCCTTTTCGCTTATTACACACTCCCAGTGCTCTTTTGTGTGAGAGGCAGCGGCAGCCTCTGTCCGCTCATGACCGAAATCGTTGAGCACGCACGGCGGCGATTGACGAAAAAATCCGCTCATCAGCAGACGATAGGTGCCGTCCAGACGGTACAGCTCGCTCTTTTCGCAGCATACACCTGCCGCATCGGCGGCATCGAGCGTATCGTCGAGCGATGAAAACTCATATACGGTCAGCTTTTCGCCCTTGGTTATCGAGGTCGTACCCACGGCATTTTCGGGACAGAGTGTGAATTTCAATACACAGCCGCCCTTGCCCGAGGGCAAAGCCTCTATGAGCATCCGTCCGCTCGGGTCAATGTCACGGTGCAGCTCATGACCTGCCCTGTCGAGCAGCGTCCATACAACCCGTCTGGTCTCTATGTTCGAGTAGTCCATTTGCTCATAAGTTATGTTGAGTGCGTCCATATCCCGTGCGGAAAGCTCGATTGTTATTCTGTTTTCGCTCGGCGCAAGAATTTTCAAAAAATTTTCCCTCCTCAATTCGCTTATTGATCTGTCATTTATATAATATTACGCATGGCTCTGCCGTGCAATGCAAAATATTTGCCAGCGCTCGGCGCTGACCCACGGAAAGGGTGGTTTTATGGCAAAATTTAAAAGAATCGCACTGCCGAGAAGTCCCTACACCACTTATCTCGTCATGCTCGCCGCACCTGCGATAGTCAGCTGGTATTTTTACGGCTCGCTCGCATTCAAGGCGATACTCACAGGCGTGATAAGTGCAGTGGTCTTTGAGGCTATAGCTCTCAAGCTTATGAAAAAGGAGCTTCGGGGGCTTTATGATATGCACGCAGTGTTCACGGGTCTTGCCATTGCAATGATGCTTCCGGCAACCGCTCCGTTTTGGCTCATCACCAGCGGCACGGCTTTTGCCATAGCGGTTGCGAAGATTCCGTTCGGCACGGCGAAAAAATCGCCCTTCGTTCCGGCGGCAGCAGGCATGGCATTTTTGACCGTCTGCTTCCCCGATAGAGTGTTTAGATTCCCCGATATCGAGACTGCCGGCTTTGATAAGTTCAGCACGCAGTCGTTGGCAGCACAGCTTCGCTCGGGCGGAGTTCATCACATGAACTCGGTCGGCGTGGTGTCGATGATCTCGGGAAATATCACGGGTGCGCTCGGCACCTGCTGTGCAATAGCACTTTTGGGCTCGTGTGCCTTGCTGATTTTCATTGCCCCCAAGAGGCTTTATAATCTTCTCGGATTTTTGGCGGCTTGTGCTGTGCTTGCAGTGCTTTTCCCCCGTGGCTCGTTTTCAAGAGGGGCATCGCTTCTGGCGGAGCTGTGTGCAGGCAGTCTTCTGTTCTCGGGCGTGTTCTTCGTAACCGATCCGGCAACAAGCCCCAAGCAGCCCACAACACGCCTCGCCTACGGTGCATTTGCAGGCATTTTGTGTATGATAATGCGCTATTTCGGTGCGTTTGAGGACGGCTCCTGCTTCGGAATACTGCTCGCAAACGCCCTGTGGCCGATAGCGGACAGTGCACTTCGCAAGTTAGGCTACTATCGCTTCATGGGCAAAGCGGCCGCAAAAAGAGCGGAGAAGAAAAAAGCTCGTTCTGCCCAAAAAGGAGGTGAGCCGGCGTGAGTGAAAATAAAAAGTTTTCCTTCGGTGATGCACTTTTCAACAGCACATTCATCCACAACCCCGTGCTCGTTCAGGCGGCAGGACTGTGCGCTATAGTCGCCGTTGCCACCACACTCAAGACGGCGGTTCTGCTTGCGGTGACATTTATCCCCGTAATAATAGTAAATCAGGTTTTCGCCTGCCTCGCACTCAAGCGTGTTCCGAGGTGGATAAGAGTTGCCGTGTATCTGCTTATCGGCACGGCAATATCTGCCGCAATCGGATATGGAATAGAAAAGTTTATGCCGGAGGTCAGTCTCGGTGCCGGAATTTATCTGTTCCTGACTGCGGCAAACTCGATAATCGCACTCCATTGTGAAAAGCTTGCGGTCAAGACCGACCTGCGCCACGCTTTTTACGATGCCGTAGCAACGGCGATAGGCTATGCCGCCGTGATAATTTTAGTCGGTGCGGTGCGTGAGATAGTCGGCTCTGCCACCATTTGGGGCAAGAGCGTAAAGATGATAATAACCTATCCGGCGATCCTTATGCCGTTCGGCGGATTTTTGGTTCTGGCGTTTTTGGCGGCTGTGCTCAAGGCTGTTATCAACAAGTACTTCCCCGAACATTCCTCGGAGACCGAGCTTGAGATAAAGAAGACTGCGGTTATAGTGAGCAAAAAGAATCTGCCCGAAAACAAGGCCACCTCAGCCGAGACGGTTGAAACCGTGGAGGTCGAAGAAGCCGAAGAAGCCGAGGAGACCGATGCCGTTTCCGAGTCTGCTCCCGAGGAAGACGGGCAGGATGATTTGGAGCACCTTGCGCCGCTCGATGAGGACGAGAGGATTAAGTCCGACATGCTCGGTGAAATATTCGTCCCCGACGATGCGGACAGTGCCGACAATGAGTTCGGCTCTGAGCTTAGCAGACTTTTCAACGAAGCGGCTGATTTCAACGCCGAGGGTAAGGAGGAAGACAAATGAGGTTTACCTGGTTTTTTGACTTGCTTTCAACGGCACTTTACACCGTGTTTATTCAAAATGTTGTTTTCAACGGCGGCTATGCGGCGAGTGAAGCTATGATGCTCGCCAAAAAACCGAGACGCTTGTGGCTGTTCTCCGGCATGATAGCGTTTTTCTCGACTGTCACCGCAGTTCTCTGCCGTGCACTCGAATTTTTCCCGAGGCTCAACGCTCTGCCGACCTCACTGCACTTTGCACTTTTCAGTGCAACGCTGTTGATCGTTTACTTGATAACAGGCACAATATTGAAGTTTTCGCTCGGTGCTACCGAGAAGTTTTTGGCGACCCTCGGCATGGCGGCACTCAACACCCTTGTGCTCGCAATGCCCCTTTTGAACCGCAGTGCGGCGTATTCCCTGCCCGAGAGCATCGGCTCGGGAATCGGTGCAGGTCTGGCATTCGTTCTTGCGGCAACTCTCATCTGCAAGGGTCTTCACTTTGTTTCGCAGGATGACGAGATCCCCGGTGCATTTCGAGGCACTCCGGCGGCATTTGTCTATGTGGCATTGCTGTCGCTTGCGTTCTCGGGATTTTCGGGCAGTTCGCTGTTCTCGTGATATACATTATATATTCCAAACCGCAGATGTTTGTCACCGTCTGCGGCGGATAAGGGATGATAAAAAATGGCAAGACGCAAAAGCAAATATGACAAATACTTTTCCCCTGGCACACACAGAAGCATAACGGGCTTCAGCAAAAATGCGGGCGGCGCATCAAAGCGGCGAAAGAGCTACTCCGAAAAACGCAGAAACCGTATCATCGGCATAGTTCTTGCAAGCATATTCGGTGCGGCGGTCATATTCACAGCGGCATTTTTCATCACGGATACCATGCTCGGCATTTCCGATGCTGAGGTCGAGACTACTCTCCCTGCGGATTCCACGCAGAATAATACGGACAGCAAGGACAACACCTCGGGTACACAGGCCGTTCCAAACACTCAGCAGGTCGGTGCGATAAAGGCACGTGTGAGCAGCACATCGTTGCTTGCAGGCGGCAGCGGACTTGATTCATTCATCTCCTCGCTCAAAAGCGCAGGACAAAACGCCGCTGTCATAGACTTCAAGGATGCCTCGGGCTATCTTTACTATCCCTCATCGATAGAGGCGGTAAAGGGCAAGGAACCTGCGTCGAAGGCTCAGGCAAACGCAAAGACAAGCGTTGATAAGCTCAAATCCTCCGGCATAAAGGTAATAGCGAGGATCTACTGCTTCAAGGATCCGCTCATGCCGAGAATCGACAGGACTTCCGCCGTGCATTACAGCTCGACTGACATGATCTGGCTCGATAACGAAGCATCAAAGGGCGGCAAGCCTTGGCTCAACCCGTATTCAAGCTCGGCGCAGAACTATATTCTCTCAGTCGTCAAGGAGGTAAAGGCGCTCGGTGTTGATATAATCCTGCTCGACGGCGTTCAGTTCCCCGACCTCAAGTCAAATGTTGCAACCTTTGACGGAGAAGGCACTGTATCGAGGAATCAGGCACTCGTAAGCTTTGTTAATTCCTGCGTTTCGGAGTGCTCGGGCACTCCCGTTTATTGCACGATGAAGGGCGATGCGGCTCTCGGCGGAAGCAGTGAATTTTACGACGGCTCACTGTGGAGTGCGAATGCGTCGGCTTTTGCGGTCGATCTCGGCTCGACAAAGGCGGATGCACAGAAGAATTACCCCTCCGGCAAGACTGTAATCGAAATAAAGGCCGCCGCCGACAAAGCGGACAGCACATATATTCTCACAAAATAAAGGCGAACCCCATGCATTTTATTCCCTACAATTCAAGGAAAAAATATCATCTCTCACCCGGCGCAGCAGTGCGTGCGGGTGATGAGGTGCTTTTCAGAATTGTTCTGCCACGCTATGAGCAGTGCAGTGCGGTACGGCTCATACTCGAAAACGAGCATGGCGAACGCAGTTGCAGCTCGTTTTTCTGGGAGCGTATGCAGGGTGAAAATGAGGAATGGTGGTCTTTGCAGATAAAAGCGCCCGAAAAGTCGGGGCTTTATCGCTATCATTTTGAAATTGACACTCCTTGGGGAGTGAAAAATATAGCTCTCGAAAGCGGCGGCAACGCCGTCATAGGCGAGGGCGAAAGCTACCGTTTGACCGTTACAAGGGCGGACTGCACAGTTCCCGATTGGCTCTGCGGCGGCGTTATGTATCAGATTTTCCCCGACAGGTTTTATCGCTCGGGCAAGACTCCCCTGCCCGAAATGGGCGAAGCCGCACTTCTTCGTGAGCATTGGGGCGAGGAGCCGTTGTGGGAGCCTGACGAGCAGGGAAAAATACAAAAATACGACTTCTTCGGCGGCGACCTCAAGGGCGTGGAGGAAAAGCTCGGCTACCTCGAATCGCTCGGTGTCACCTGTATATATTTAAACCCGATTTTTTCCGCACGCTCCAACCACCGATATGACACCGCCGACTATATGGAGATTGACCCACTGCTCGGAGATGCAGAGGCGCTGCGCTCACTGTGCGAAGCGGCAGAAGCACACGGGATAAGCATAATTCTCGACGGCGTGTTCAGTCACACGGGTGCGGACAGCCGATATTTTGACAAATTCTCTCGCTACGGCGGCAAGGGTGCATATTGCGACAAAAATTCGCCGTATGCCTCGTGGTATAATTTCCGTTGCCACCCCGATGACTATGCCTGCTGGTGGGGCGTGGATATTCTGCCGGAGCTCAATGAGACCGACCCCGATGTGCTCGAATTTTTCACGGGCGAAAACGGAGTTGCTCGCCACTGGCTGCGCTATGGCGTATCCGGCTGGCGGCTCGACGTTGCGGATGAGCTGCCCGATGAGTTTTTGAAGCGTTTCCACTCGGCAGTTCGAGCCGAGAGTGAGGATGCGTTTATTTACGGCGAGGTCTGGGAGGATGCCACCGACAAGATAAGCTACGGACACCGCCGACCGTACCTTGAGGGCGAAGAGCTTGACAGCGTGATGAACTATCCGTTTGCCAACGCAATAATAGATTTTGTACGCACGGCAAACGCCGAAAATTTGCGTGAGTGCGTAGAGAATATCGTTGAACACTATCCCAAAGCCTCGCTTGACACGCTAATGAACCATATCGGCACGCACGATACGGTCAGGGCGATAACCCGTCTTGGCAGAGGCGATGTGCCTCGACCCGAGGGCGGCAGAGACAAAGGTATATTGAACGATGAGCAATATGCAAGGGGCGTGCGGCTCTTGAAGCTCGCCGCCGCAATTCAGTTCACACTCCCCGGTGTGCCATGCATATATTACGGCGACGAGGCCGGACTCTCCGGCGGAGAAGACCCGTTCAACCGAGCCTGCTTCCCGTGGGGTCACGAGAACACCGAGCTTTTGGAGCACTACAAAGCCCTCGGCAGGATAAGAAAGGCTTGCCCGTCCTTTGCAAAGGGCAAATTTAACTGCATTTCCGCCGCATTGGGCTGTATAGCATATGAGCGTGCGGACGAAAACGGCAGTGTTATGATAATAGCCAACGCAAACGACCACGGGATAACCTACACCGTGCCCGAGTGCTGGGCAAACGCCAAGGTGCTCATGGGCGGCGGCATAAGCGGCAGAGAGGTCACGCTCGACGGATGCTCTGCGGCGATTCTTTTGAGATAAGGAGACAGTATGGCAAGGAAAAAGGGAATAACCTTCCACACGACACAGGAGAAAAAAACAAGACAGCTCAGACTTTTTGTGCTGGGCTTTGTCAGCTTTATTCTTGTGTTTACACTCGTTTCCGCTTTGTATATGTTTAAGTCACAGCACCTCTCCCTCAAAGACCTGTTCCCCGAAAAAACCACCGAGGATGTCTCCGAAAGCACACTTGAAACCTCAGTTCCGCTCGAGGGCAGTGCAGGCTTTATGCTCGCCGTTGTCAGCGATGACAAGGACGATGTTTTTCTTGCGGCGGCGGTTTATGCCGATCTTGATTCGGGCGAGGTCAGAGTCTGTGCGATAGACCCAAAGGAAAAGACCTCGGTGAACGGTATTTCCGATTCCTTAAAGGGTCACTACACACGAAGCGGAGCGAACGGACTGAAGAAGGGCGTTGAAGCTCTCTGCGGTTTCGAGAGTGACAAATATGCCATTTCAACCGAATCACAATTCAAAAATGCCATAAACATGCTCTCGGGAGCACAGATAACCGTGCCCGAACGCATAAAATATAAAACAAAAGATCTCAACCTTTCACTCATGCCCGGTGAACAGAATATAAAGGGCGAAACTCTGCTCAAATATTTCCGCTATATGCTCACCGCTCAGGGCGGCGGAGCGAATAAGCAGAGTGAACTGCTCTGCGAGCTGTTTTCACAGTATGTCACAAAGACCTATCTTGCCTCGGGCAGAAATTATTTTTCACAGATAATAGACGGCCTTGAGACTGATATTTCCATAATAGACTTTTCAAGAAGTGAGAACAAGCTCTCGGCAATGGCAACGGGCAATATCACCTACAGTGCAGTGAGTCTAAACGGACTTTTGAAGCAGAGCGAAGCAAAACGCTGAATGACCCCAACGGCAAGGGAGAGAGAAAATGAAAAAACGAATAAGCATGGCGGCACTTTTTTTGATATTCGCACTGGTTCTTTCGAGCTGCTCGGTTATCACGATGGGAAACATCCCCTCCTCGCAGGAGGTAAGCGACTTCGGAGCGTATAAGCATTATTTTTCTGCCCTCTCCGAAAACGGAAAGCGTGCCTATAACGCTATTCTCGCTGAAATAGAGAGCTTTCCCGAGCGTATAGAGGTGCCTCAGCTTTCCGACGGCGAGCTTGAGCAGGTTTGGCTTGCCGTGATGTATGACAATCCGGAGCTTATCATGCTCGGGCGTGAATGTGTTCTGACCTCGGAGGGCAGACGGTTCTATTTCGGCTGTAAATATGCCATAACAAAAAACGAATATCAGACGAGAAAAGCCGAACTTCAGGCGAGACTCGATGAAATTATACCGAAAATAACCGAGCTTGAAAGTGAGTTTGACAGGGAACTGTTTATTCATGACACGCTCGTGAACACCTGCGAATATGTCAGTGCCGAGGATATGATGCACAGCACGGCATACGGCGTGCTCGTTAAAGGCTCTGCCTCGTGCGAGGGCTACGCAAAGGCGGCAAAGCTGCTGCTTGACAAGGTCGGCATAGAAAATTATCTCATCTGCGGCACCGCCTCCCGTGAGGACGGCACAAGCGAGGGGCATATGTGGAATATCGTCTGCCTCGGCGGTGAAAAATATAATCTTGACCTGACTTGGGATGATCCCATAGGCGAGGGCGAGATTGAAAACAGACGCTATGCCTACTTCAATGTCACCGATGAGGATATACTCAAGACGCACACCTTTGAGGGCACGGCTCCCGGCTGCACGGCAACAGCGGAGAATTACTTTGTAAAGCAGGGTCGAAAGTTCGATGCCTATAATGCCGACACCCGTTCGGCAATTTCCGAGTGCTTCAAAAACCTTTCCTCGGGCGACAAGACCGAGATAAGCTTCACGAACGAAAAGGCATACGCTGCGGCAATAGACGGCCTGTTTAAAAACGAAGATATCTACCGTCTGCTGAGTGTTGCCGACGCAGGCAAGGGCGCCTTTTCGACAACGCAGATAAACTACATTGCAGATGATGAGCACTATATAATAGAGTTCATTGTTATATAACACAGGGGGAAACAGCGTGGATAAAGCGAGAATAGAAGCGGCAGTCAGAGAAATACTCGCCGCAGTGGGTGAGGATCCAGACAGAGAGGGCTTGCAGGAAACTCCTGCGAGAGTTGCACGGATGTATGAGGAAATCTTTTCCGGTCTCGAAGACGACCCCAAGAGATATGTGAAGATATTCAACGAGGAAAAAAACGAGGAAATGGTCATTGTGCGTGACATTCCGATGTATTCAATGTGTGAGCATCATCTTCTGCCGTTCATCGGCAGGGCGCACATTGCGTATATTCCAAAGGACGGCAAGGTTATCGGACTGTCAAAGCTTGCGAGAATAGTCGATTCCTTTGCACGCAGACCTCAGCTTCAGGAGCGGCTGACCTCACAGATAGCGGATTTTCTTGACAGCGAACTTTCGCCGCTCGGAGTGGCGGTGGTTGTTGAAGCAGAGCACCTTTGCATGACTATGCGTGGGGCAAGAGCTTCGGGAGCGCAGACGAGAACCTCCGCACTCAGAGGCACAATGCGCTCGGATGCAAGGGCGAGAGCCGAGGCAATATCACTTTTGACAAAGTAAGGCGCAGAAAATGAAAGACTTTGTTTTTGACTCAACCGAGCACACGCTCGTGTGCGGAATACTCAATATAACGCCCGATTCGTTTTCGGACGGCGGCAAATTCAACAAGCCGCAAGCGGCACTTGAGCACGCCCTTGAAATGCAGGCACTCGGTGCGGATATAATAGATGTCGGCGCACAGTCCACCCGTCCGGGTTCAACGAGACTGACGGCAAGTGAGGAAACCGAGCGGCTTTTGCCGATACTCGACCTCTTGCGTGACAAAATAACCGTGCCGATAAGCGTTGACACGTTCTATCCCGAATGTGCCGAGGCGGCACTCTGCCACGGTGCAAGGATAATCAATGATGTCAGCGGCGAGGCAAGCGACGAAATGGCTCAGACGGTTAAGGCTCACGGTGCAGGGTGGATTATAATGCACAACCCCTCGGGAGCAGATGCCGAAGTTGTGTATGACGGCGGCGTGGTGCAGGCTGTCAGAGAATTCTTCCTCAAGGCGAGAGCTGTGGCACAGCGGCACGGTATTCTGCCCGAAAGCCTCTGCTTTGACCCTGGAATCGGCTTTGCAAAGAGCTATGAGGATAATCTCAGGCTCATTAAAAATATCGGCAAACTGGAAATCGGCGGCAGTACACTGATGTCGGCGGTGTCACGAAAGCGTGTTATCGGCATTTCTTCGGGGGAGAACGACCCATCAAGGCGTGACCCCGGAACGGTAGCTCTGCACACGGCGAGTATTCTCGGCGGCGCAGATGTAATAAGGGCACACGATGTTTTTTCCGCCGTTCAGTCGGCAAGATGTGCCGATGCTCTAAAAAATATTGACTCGGGGGTGCATAATGGATAAAATAATTGTCGGCGGCTTAAAGCTGTTTGCTTATCACGGAGTAAATCCCGAGGAGCAGGAGGACGGACAGACCTTCGTGCTCGACATCGAGGCGTATATGAATCTTAAAAACGCCGGGGAAAGCGATGCGCTCGAGGATTCCGTGAGCTATGCACAGATAATAAAATGCGCTCGGCGTGTGTTCACCGAGCAAAAGGACAAGCTTATTGAGCGAGCGGCAAGGCGAGTTGCGCTGGCACTGCTCGAAGAATTTCCGCCCCTTGAGGGCGTGAAGGTGACGCTCAAAAAGCCGGATGCGCCGATGAAGGCGGATTTCGACTTTGCGGCGGTCAGTATAACGGTTGACAGAAACGAGCTGTAAATTAAGGGCAAGAAGTAAATAGCGAAAGGCAGTGATTTTTATGGCTAACTGTATGCAGGCAGTAATAGGGATCGGCTCGAACATGGGGGACAGGCTCAAGAATATAAACGGAGCGGTGCGCTCGCTCTCACGCCTGCCCAAAACAAAAATAACGGCTTGCTCTCATGTGTATGAGACAAAACCCGTGGGATATGAACCTCAGCCGTTGTTTTACAATGCGGCGGTGACGGTGGAGACAGAGCTTTCGGCTCAGATGCTGCTCGGTGCGTGCCTCGGAATTGAGGGCGCTTACGGCAGAGTTCGCACGATAAAGGACGGCCCGAGGGTTCTCGACCTCGACCTGTTGCTGTATGAGGGTATCAAGAGCGAGAGCTTTTCGATGACCCTGCCGCATCCGAGAATAACGCAGAGAGCGTTCGTTATGGTTCCCCTTCTCGACCTATTCCCGACGGGAAGAGCACCCGGCCTGTTCTTTATGCCGGCACTCCATGAGATCGGAACCGACGGCGTTGATAAAATAGATGAAGAGATAACTCTTCCCGAATAAATAACGAGGTGTACTTAATGAAATACGACGTAGTAATCATCGGCGCAGGCCCTGCCGGAATCTTCACGGCTCTTGAGCTTATCCGCAAGGGCAGTAACAAGAAAATCATGATAGTCGAAAAGGGTCAGCCCATTGAAAAACGCCGCTGTCCCAAGTCGCAGACTCGTAAGTGCGTCAACTGCAAGCCCTATTGCCACATCACAACAGGCTTCTCGGGCGCAGGCGCATTCTCGGACGGCAAGCTCTCCCTCAGCCCCGAGGTCGGCGGTCAGCTCCCCGAGCTTATCGGCTTTGACCTTGCTCAGGAGACAATAGACTATGCGGACAAGATCTATCTTGAGTTCGGTGCGGATACCCATATTGAGGGAATCGGCAGAGAGGAAGAGGTCAAGGAGATAAGAAAGCGTGCCATAAAGGCAGGTCTTCGTCTTGTCGATTGCCCCATCCGTCACCTCGGCACAGAAAAAGCACAGGACATATATTATGCTATTGAGCAGTATCTCATAGAAAACGGCGTTGATATGCTCTTCGGCTATGAGTGCGACAACATAATCTTGCAGGGCAGCGAATGTAAGGGCGTATTTGTACGCAAGGGCAGCGAGAACATAGAGATTTTTGCAGACCACACGGTTATCGCAACCGGACGCAGAGGTGCGGACTGGCTCGAAAAGCTCTGTGCGGAGCACGATATTTCACATCAGCCCGGCACTGTTGACATCGGCGTTAGAGTTGAGATAAGAAACGAGGTCATGGAGAAGGTCAACGATGTTCTCTATGAGTCAAAGCTTATTGGCTATCCCAAGCCGTTCAAAAACAAGGTGCGTACCTTCTGCCAGAATCCCGGCGGCTTCGTCAGCCAGGAGAACTACGACAACGACCTTGCGGTTGTCAACGGCCACTCCTACAAGGAGCTCAAGAGCAACAACACGAACCTCGCCATCCTCTGCTCGCACAACTTCAATCAGCCGTTCAATCAGCCGATTGAGTATGCACAGAAGGTCGGTGAGCTGACAAATATGCTCGGCGCAGGACACATCCTCGTTCAGCGTTACGGCGATATCCTCGACGGTAAGCGCACATGGCAAAAGGAGCTTGACCGCTCCAATGTCAGACCCACTCTGCCCGATGCGGTCGCAGGCGACATCACCGCCGCCATGCCCTACCGTGCAATGCTCAACATAATCAATTTCATCCAGGCTGTTGATTACGTTGTGCCCGGCTTTGCGGCTGAGGAGACTCTGCTCTACTCACCCGAGCTTAAATTCTACTCCAACCGTATAAAGATGGACGAGAACCTCGACACCAATGTTAAGGGTCTCCACTGCCTCGGTGACTCAAGCGGCTGGACAAGAGGCCTGATGATGGCATCCGTCATGGGCGTGCTCATGGGCAGAAGCCTCGCAGAGAGAGAAGACTAAAAGAATATCTCGGCATAAGGTCGGGGCACACTCTGAAAAAGGGTGTGCCCCGATTGATTTTTTAAAGACCCCTGCTGTTTTTTCAAGCAAGAATATATTGCAATATGGGGTATATCGTGGTATGATTTTTTTATAAAAGTCCCAAAAAAAGCGGTGTTGAAATGATTAAAAAAGCTTTAAACGGATTCAAAATCGGTGCATCATATTACCCCGAATGGTGGAGCGAGAAGCAATGGGAAACTGACTTTTCCAAAATGGAAGAGCTCGGCTTTAATGCCGTGCGTATGGGCGAATTTGCCTGGTCGTGGTATGAACCGTGCGAGGGTGAATTTAACTTTGAGCCTATGCGCCGTGCGGTTGACTGTGCAAAACGCCACGGGATTCAAGTTATAATGGGCACAACAACCGCCGTCTGCCCGCCGTGGCTTTATCGCAAGTATCCGGAGGTTAAGGGCGGAAACGAGCGAGGACACTATGACTTCGGCGGACGCAAGGGGCAATGCCTTTCAAGCGAGGTGTTTTTGCACTACGCTCGCCGCATCACCGAGGAGCAGGTAAAAGCGCTCGGTGATCATCCCAATATTATCGGCTGGCAGCTTGATAACGAGCCGGGCTTCCCCTTTTGGGACTATGACCCTTGCTGCAATCAGGGCTTTAGAAATTGGCTGCGTGAGAAGTACAAAACAATAGAGGCTCTGAACGATGCGTGGTTTGATATGACATGGTCTAACCGCTATACCGATTTTGATGAAATCGATATTCCGGTAAACTCATCGGAGGGCGGATGGACTCTGCAAAACAAGCTTGACTACCGCAAATATTTTTCATTCACCTTTCATCGCCTGTTACGCATGGAGGCAGAGCTTATAAGGGAGTTTTCTCCCGGTAGATTTATCTACACAAATTGGCCCGGTGCAAATTGGTCGGTAAACTGCTTTGAGGGCATGGAGTACATGGACTATGCGGCGTGGGACAACTATGTTTCTCAGCCAAACGGCGACAATTACCGTGTTCAGCTCAGAGCCAGCATGGAACACAGCTTTGACCGCCGCCTCGGTAACGGCAAGCAGGCGTTCCTTGTGGCGGAACAGCAGGCACGGGTGGATGCCAACACAGACCCTGCCGTAATGCGTGCACAGACATGGCTGAATGTTGCCCACGGTGCGTTTGGCACAATCTTTTTTGAATGGCGCGGCCCCATCGGCGGCGCAGAGCAGGCATACCCCGGCATCCTTGCACTAAACGAGCAGGTTCCCGAGGACATTGCGGTGGTTTTACGCCGTCTTACCGGCGAGCTGTCCGAGCACTATAGCAAAATCGCCGGTTCCGTCACGGAGTCGAATGTTGCGATTGTATATTCTTATGAGAGCAGCTGGGGACGTTACGATTGGACGGTAGACGGATTTTACGACGAAGAGATTTTCAATGCCTACGGCGGCTTTAAAAACGCACTTCAAACGAATGTTGATATCATAGGAATAGACGACGATTTTTCGGGTTATAAGATAATTGTCCTGCCTAATCACCGCATTATGACAGAGGAGCAGGCATCAAGGCTTGAGGATTTTGCCAAGCAAGGCGGCATTGTCGTTACAAATATAGATTCGGGAATCCACGATATTCACAACCGCACTCGTCAGCTTCTCAAGCCGGGACTTTTATCAAACCTGTGCGGCGCAGAGGCAATAGGCGAAATTTCGGCGGCAAAGCTTGAAAATCAAACGGGCTTACCCAGCGAGGTTAAGTTTATAAACGGAAGCAGACGGAGTGTTTCGCACACGGTTTACAAGCTGCAGCTAAACGGTGCGAAAGCTTTGGCTACCTATACAAGCGGAAGGCTTAACGATACGCCGGCCGTAACGCTCAACGCCTTTGGCGACGGCTACGCCGTACTCTGTGCAACGGACGGAAACGATGTTTACTATTATGAGGCACTTGCAAGCCTGTTAAAGGAGCGTTTTTCAATCGAACCGCTTCTTGATGTTGACGACGGAATAATCACCTCCTCTCGCATAAAGGACGGCGAGGAATACATAATTGCCGTTAATATGAAGGACAGCACCTGCAAGGCTCGCCTCCCCCACCCGATGGAGAATATTTTGCATGGCACAACGCTGTGCGGCGAGGTAGAGCTTGCACCGTATGAAGTATTGTTTGTTCGCAAATAAGTGATAGGCTAATACACACTCACGGACAATGCTTTGCAGAGACTTAAAGTAAATATATAGGCATAATATCGGGGCACACTCTGAAAAAGTGGTGTGCTCCGATAGATTTTCGGTAAAGCTTTCCATGAAACCGTTTCCGAAGTTACAAGGGTTAATTTAATTGAAAAGTCCCATGACTACTTGTTTGAGCTAAGAGTAAAAAGTTAATAGTAAAAAGTGAAAATCCCCGTTCATATGAACGAGGATTTTCTGGTGGAAGAGGGTGGATTCGAACCACCGAAGTCGTCGACAACAGATTTACAGTCTGCCCCCTTTGGCCACTCGGGAACTCTTCCAGATGTTAAATTAAAAAAGGTGGAGCTGGTGGACGGATTCGAACCCCCGACCTGCTGATTACAAATCAGCTGCTCTACCAGCTGAGCTACACCAGCGTCTCAACGCTCAAATAATATATCACAAATCGAGCCTTTAGTCAAGAACAAAATCAAAAAAATCGGCAAAATCCCAAATTTTTTTAATCTTTCGGTGATTTTGCCGAGGTTTATCGGTTATTCACCGCTTTTCAAAAGCTCGGAGAGCACTGCGATGGAGTTTTCCGCCGCCATAGCGCAGAATTTGGGATAATCCATATGTGATGAGCCATCTGCGGAATCGGAGATTGCACGCAGTACGCAGAACGGAACCTTGTTCACATAGCAGACATGACCGATTGACGCACCCTCCATTTCGCATACGATTGCGCCGAAGGTCTCGCTTATATATTTTTTCTTTTCCGCATCGCTTACAAAGCAGTCGCCCGAGGCGATTTTGCCCTTGATGCAGGTTATGCCGCCGACAGCCTCTGCACTTGTGCATATCTTGTCCCCGAGTTCCTTGTCCGCCGGAATATCAACTATATTTATGCCCGAGATCATACCGACGGGATCACCGAGTGCGCTCGTGTCCATGTCGTGCTGGACTACGAAATCGCTCACTGCAATATCACCGATATTGAGCCGAGTGCTCAGCGAACCGCCGACACCCGTGTTTATTATCCTGTCGGGCGAATAGGTGAGTATCATTGTCTGGGCACACAACGCCGCAAATACCTTGCCTATACCACAAACCGCAGTGACAACCTCCTGCCCGAAAAGCTTTCCGCTCGTAAATGTTATACCGCTGATAACCCTTGCTTCGGGGTTTTCCAGCTTTGCGTTGAGTGCGTCTATTTCAACGGACATTGCGCCTATGATTCCTGTCATGGTATTCTCTCCTTTATTCGGTGGGATATTTGAAGTCCTGCTCTCTGCTCTCAAGTTCAGCGAGATAACGGGCGGCTTCCCTGCGTGCCGCATCGATACTAAGCTCCCTGTAGTTGCCACACTCCTTGCGCTCTGCGCCGAACATTGCCTCGGCGTTTACCGTCTTGCGAAGTGCCTCCTTGACCTTCTCAAGCGTACGTTCGTGGTCATCTGTACGCATCAGAAGATAAAATCCCGTTCGGCAGCCCATCGGCCCGAAGTAGATAACATCCCGGGCGGCATCGGAGTTTCTCAAAAATGTTGCGAGCATATGCTCCATGGAGTGCATGGTGATGTTGTCCATATAATCGCCGCAATTCGGCTTGCGAGTACGCAGGTCATAGGTGGTTATATCGCCGTCTATGCGTGAAATGTATATTCCCGGCACGATATAGTCGTGATCGACCGAGAAGCTTGTGATTCTCTGCATTAAAATCCCCCCTGTCTGCTTGATTATACCACAAGTGAGCCAAATATTCAATGAGTTGCCCCGAGCAAAACGCCTGCCGCAGGGCAACCGCAACGCCGAAAAAAATCCGCCCCAAGTGGGACGGACTTTTTGTTTGCTTCTTCAATTTGCCTTAGGGAGTAGATGTTATTTCTTTTCTGCCGAGGGGTGGCAGGAGCCTGCCATTGCACAGTTGGCACAGTTGCAGCCACAGGAAGATTTGCCCTTTTTCCTGTTCTTGACAAGACTTGCTATTATCGCTGTCACAATGGCGGCAAGCACAAGAGTAATTATAATCGTAGCTGAATTATTCATCAACCAAGTGAGCATTTGAAAAACTCCTTTCACGAGAGCAGATTATTTTGTGACCTTGACATCGCTCTTGAGCTTTGTGGCCTCCTTGTAGGGACGCACGAGCATATAGATCATGCCTGCAAGCAGAACGAACGCCGCAACAAGGCTTATTATATCCACCGCACCGCTGAGGTTGCCGGTGAAGAGATTGCCGAATTGGTTTATCATCAGCGAGATAACATAAGCGAAGCCGCACTGATATCCAACCGCAAACCAAGTCCATTTTGCATTGTTCATCTCACGCTTGATTGCACCGATAGCCGCAAAGCAGGGAGCGCAGAGCAGGTTGAATACGAGGAACGAATAGCCGGAATTTCCGCTGAATGCCTGAGCAAGAGTCTGATAGACATTGCCCTGAGCACCGTAGAGTATGCCCATAGTGCCGACGATGTTTTCCTTTGCGACAAGGCCGGTGATAGATGCGACTGCCGCCTGCCAGTTGCCCCAGCCGAGGGGAACGAAGATCCATGCGATAGCGGAGCCTATCTTAGCGAGGATAGATGAGTCAAGCTGCTCGTCGGTGAGCATTCCGAAGTGTCCGTCAACAAAGCCGAAGTAGGTGGTGAACCAGACAACGATAGTTGAAAGAAGGATTATTGTGCCTGCCTTCTTGATGAACGACCAGCCACGCTCCCACATGGAACGAAGAACATTCTTGACTGTGGGCAGATGGTAAGCGGGAAGCTCCATAACGAACGGGGCAGGATCGCCGGAGAACATCTTTGTCTTTTTGAGGATGATACCCGAGACGATGATGGCAGCCATACCGATGAAGTATGCCGAGGTCGAAACGAGTGCCGAGCCGCCGAAGAGTGCGCCGGCTATCATTGCGATAAACGGAACCTTTGCTCCGCAGGGAATAAAGGTGGTTGTGATAATAGTCATACGGCGGTCACGCTCATTTTCAATGGTTCGTGATGCCATGATTCCGGGAACGCCGCAGCCTGTGCCGACGAGCATCGGGATGAAGGACTTGCCGGAAAGACCGAACTTGCGGAAAATACGGTCGAGAACGAATGCGATACGTGCCATATAGCCGCATGCCTCAAGGAATGCGAGGAGCAAGAAGAGCACGAGCATCTGCGGCACGAAGCCGAGAACAGCGCCGACACCGGCTACGATACCGTCGTTGATAAGTCCGCTGAGCCACTCGGCTGCGTTGACCTTTTCGAGTCCTGCACCGACAAGTGCCGGTATGCTTGGCACCCAAACGCCGTAGTCTGCCGCATCCGGCTCTTCAAAGCCGTTTTCGCTGAAATACTCAACAGCTTCGGTGTAGCTCATGCCGACTGTCGCTTCGGCATCCTCGTCCGAGAGATCCTCGGGAACTGCCGAATAATATGCGGTCATTTCATTCACAGCGAGGGTCTCCTCATCCTCAACCTCAACGGTTGCGGTGTCCGATGAGGGAGCAAAGGACTTCATCTGCTCGAGTGCGGCGGCAGGATCAAAATCCTCTGCACCGAAATCGATCTCGGTGAATGCGCTGACTGCCTGAGAAGCGGCGGTGTAGTCGTCTGCATCCTCGGAGTAAGCGGAGGAGCCTATGCCGAAAAGATGCCAGCCGTCACCGAAAACTCCGTCGTTGACCCAATCGGTAGCGGCAGTGCCGACTGTTACCATTGAGATATAGTAAACAAGGAACATAACCACTGCGAAAATGGGAAGTCCGAGCCAACGGTTTGTGACTACTTTATCTATCTTGTCGGATGTGGAAAGTCCGCCTGCTCTCTTTTTCTTGTAGCACGCCTTTATGACAGAGGCGATGTATATGTAACGCTCATTTGTGATGATAGATTCGGAATCGTCGTCCATCTCCGCCTCGACCGCCTTGATGTCGCTTTCGATGTGCTCGAGAACAGTCTTGTCGAGATTCAGCTTTGCGAGAACCTTGTCGTCACGCTCAAAGAGCTTCACTGCATACCATCTCTGCTGTTCCTCGGGCAACGAGTGAACGGCGGCCTCCTCTATATGAGCTATTGCGTGCTCAACTGAGCCTTGGAAGGTGTGCATGGGAACAGTCTTTGTGTTCTTTGCGGCATCGATAGCTGCCTCAGCCGCCTCTTTAACGCCTGTTCCCTTGAGGGCGGAGATCTCGACTACCTTGCAACCGAGCTGGCGTGAAAGCTCCGAGATGTTTATCTTGTCACCGTTCTTCTTGACAACATCCATCATATTGATAGCAATAACAACGGGTATGCCGAGCTCGGTGAGCTGAGTGGTCAGATAGAGGTTTCTCTCAAGATTTGTGCCGTCTACTATGTTGAGAATAGCGTCGGGGCGCTCGTCTATAAGATAGTTTCTCGCAACAACCTCTTCGAGTGTGTAGGGTGAAAGTGAATAGATTCCGGGCAGGTCGGTGATAACAACGCCGTCGTGCTTTTTGAGCTTGCCCTCTTTCTTTTCAACTGTAACGCCCGGCCAGTTTCCGACAAACTGATTGGAACCGGTCAGCGCATTAAAAAGTGTGGTCTTGCCGCTGTTCGGGTTACCGGCAAGAGCAATGCGGATGTCCATACTGTTTCCTCTCTTTCGTTATTCTACCTCTATCATTTCGGCGTCGGCTTTTCTCAGCGAAAGCTCATAGCCGCGAACGGTAATTTCAATGGGATCACCGAGCGGAGCGACCTTGCGGACATTCACCTCAACGCCCTTTGTCAGTCCCATATCCATTATGCGTCGCTTGACTGCGCCCTCGCCGTGGAGCTTGAGCACACGAGCGGACTCGCCTACCTTAACATCTCTAAGGGTTTTCATCATTCATCTCTCCTTGTAATATATCAAGCGCAATGCGCCTTATATCATAATCTTTCTCGCCATCTCTTCGCTTACGGCGACCCTCGAGCCCTTTACGCTGACTATGACATTGCCGCCGAGCGAGTTTATGACAGTCACACTGCCGCCGACAACGAAGCCGAGATTTTCGAGATGCTGTTTCACCTCGGAATTTCCGCCTATCTTTCTTATGATGTTTTCTTCGCCCGATTTGGCAAGCATTAACGGCATCATAGAACATCCTTCTTTCGAAAAATTAACGTGCTTGACTTTTTTGATTAGCAATCGCTAACCGCAGTGCGGTGCACGCTCTTGTTCAAGTCACGCACCAAGCAACAAAACGATGTATTGCAACCGAAAAGTATTTGCGAGTGCGTGCCGCTCAAGGCGGTGGCTGTAAAATCGCAAACGCTTGAGCCTTTGAAGCCATGCCGTCTTCAGCAACGGCAGAACTCATCAACGGCATATTCAAGCGGTCGTGTCAGGCACGCAAAAGAGAGTACGCAATTAGCAGTGGCTAACCAAAAGCCTTTTAAATCGGTTAGCTCTCGCTAACCGTAGTATATGGTACTTCAACCTGACGAAAGTGTCAAGCAAAATTTTCATTTTTTTGCTCCTACAATCCATTTTCGTCGGTATACACAAATAGTTAGCAGTGACTAACCAGAGCTTTTGGATAATTGTGCCATTTGAAAGCCTGTCTCTGTCCGTCGTGCTTCGGCTCGGGTGGATGGGTGGTTTTGGTCGTGGTGCAAGAAAGCGAGCTGACTATACCATTCAAAAGCGACCGTAACGCCCCCGGTCACCTACGCTGACAGTTCTCCTTACACAGGGAGCCTTATATAGCCTCCCTTGTTTTTGCTTCGACTTTTCGAGTTAAAAACGGCAAACTGAAACAAGCACTGATCGCTTTGTCTGTCTCTCATGCCACCCTATATCTGCCGACAGCCTCGCCAATCCGTGCCCCTGCCCTCATCGAGCTAAAAAAATCCGACCTGTGCATATAGTCACAAGTCGGATTCAACTGTTTTGTATTGTCGGGCGAGTGGATCTATTCTCTTGATATCGCCCTGTTGAAAATAATGTCTCAGTCGCCCATTTCTTTTAATGCATCGGCAAGGCGTGTGAGATCGGTTTTATCAAAGAAGTCTATCTCGAGCACACCGTTTTCCTTGCCGGGCTTGGTGCTAACCTTTATCCTTCTGCCGAGGAAGTTCGTCAGGGCAAGCTCCACTTCATCGTAGTAGCTTTCGCGCCTTGCGGCAGGACGCTCCTTCTGCGGTTCTTTATTTCTTTTTTTGACTAATTTTTCAACATCACGAACCGTCATACCCTTTTCTATGATGAGCTTTGCGGTCTCTATCATATCTTCGGTGTCCTTGAAGCCGAGCAGCGCTCTTGCGTGTCCGGGCGAAAGAGTGCCGTTTGACACCATCTCAAGCACCTCGTCGGGAAGCTTCAACAGTCGCAATGCGTTGGCGATTGCCGGACGGGATTTGCCGACTCTCTCTGCCGCCTCGTCCTGAGTCAGCGAGAGCGTGTCCATAAGAGCCTTTATGCCCTGAGCTTCTTCTATTGCGTTCAAGTCCTCACGCTGAAGATTCTCTATAAGTGCAAGTGCCATCGCCTCATCGTCACTGAGTTCCTTTATGACTACGGGAACCTCCGTCAGCCCCGCCATACGGGAGGCGCGCCAGCGACGTTCACCTGCGACGAGCTGATAACTGCCGTCGGGCATCGGGCGAACGAGCAACGGCTGAATAACGCCATGCTTTGCAATGCTGTCCGCAAGCTCGGCAAGCGCATCGTCATCAAAAATCTTTCTCGGCTGATCACGGTTCGGCTCGATGTCCATTATCTTGAGCTTGACCGCAGAGGTCGATGATGCTATCTCCTCAATGGAATTGTCTGCAAACAGGGCATCAAGTCCACGTCCGAGTCCGCCTTTTTTTGCTGCCATTTTTATTCATCCTCTCAGGTGGCAGGTCTCTGCCCTGCCGAAAAAATCAAGTGAATTATTTTATCTTTCCGTTCATCTTCAAAAACTCGAGCGCAAAGTCGTTATATGCGCTTGTGCCCTTGGAGCTTTTGTCGTAGTACATAACCGGCTGGCCGAAGCTCGGTGCCTCGGACAGTCTGACATTTCTCGGGATAACCGAGGAATATACCTTTCTGGGGAAGAAACGCTTGACCTCATCGACTACCTGCTGAGTGAGGTTGAGTCTGCCGTCATACATTGTGAGCAGAACGCCCTCGATCTCTATCATCGGGTTATACAGTCTCTTTACCTGCCTGACGGTGGACATAAGCTGTGACAGACCCTCGAGTGCGTAGTATTCGCACTGAATCGGCACCATTACCGTGTCAGATGCACACAGGGCATTGAGGGTTATAAGTCCGAGCGACGGCGGACAGTCGAAGAAGATGAAATCAAAATCCGCCTTGACGGGAGCGAGTGCGGTCTTGAGTCTGCTTTCACGGCGATCCATATCGACAAGCTCAAGCTCTGCGCCTGCAAGTGCCATATTCGAGGGAAGCACCCAAACATTGTCATATTCGCTCTGAATAATAACCTCTTTCGCCGGCACGGAGTTTATCATAACATCATATGCCGACTGCTCAAGCTCACGCTTGTTTATACCGAGTCCGCTCGTGGCGTTGCCCTGAGGGTCGATATCTGCAAGCAGAACCTTGTAGCCCATATCGCCTACTGCGGCGGCGAGATTGACGGCGGAGGTTGTCTTGCCGACTCCGCCCTTCTGATTAACTATTGCGATAACCTTTCCCACAATCATAGCTCCTTTGTCAAATTTCTGCAAAAATTATATCATACTGCGGTGCAAAGGTCAAATAAAATATCGGACAATGCTTTTTTCAATCGATGTTTCACGTGAAACATCGGCAAAACGACAAAGCGGCAGACCGTTTGAGGTCTGCCGCCCTGCCGTGATGTGGGGTGTGAAAGAGAAAGATATGGTAATGAGGTTGTCAATTTTAATCAGCCTGCCGAGCGGCTGTATGCACTGTCCTTTGGAATACGGACGGTAAACTCGATATTTTCGTCTGTCTCTGTTCGCAGAGTTTCCGCCTCTATTCCGGCTTCACGCATGGTGTCCACGGCGTGGTTGATAGTATTCACGAATATCCGCACATCCTTGAAAAGCTTTATAACCTTGGGTCTGTGCGAAACCGTGTCCTCAACAATCGCATCGACGAGCCTTTCGGTCTGTGCAACATTGAGTGAGCGTTTTATCACCGTGTCAACTGCGGCGTGCAGCTTGTCGCCATCGTCTATCTTTAACAGCGCACGGGCGTGGCGTTCGGTGAGCTGTGCCTTGATTATCTTTTCCCGTATATCCTCGGGCAGACGTAAAAGCCGAAGCTTGTTTGATACAGTGGACGGTGCTTTGCCGAGCTTTTGGGACAGCTCTCTGCGGTCAAAGCCATATTTGTCGCAGAGCGATTCTATTGCAAGCGCTTCCTCAAAGAAGTTCAAATCCTTGCGCTGAAGATTTTCAATAACCGCATAGACAGCCGCCTGAGCCGAATCGGCATTGACTACGATGCACGGCACTCGGTTGAAGCCGGCATCTGCCGCCGCCCTGAGCCTGCGCTCCCCCGCTATAAGCTCATAGTTGCCGTCGCCATCCTTTTCACGCACGCTCAGCGGCTGTAAAATTCCGTTTGCCCGTATGCTCTCCGAGAGTGCGGAAAGCGACTCGGGATCAAAGGTCTTTCTCGGCTGATCGGGGTTTGCCCTTATTCTTTCAGTCGGAATCAGCAGAACCGATCCCACTTTTGAAACTTCCATAGCACCTGTTCCTTTCGGAAAATAGAAGAACCGCCGTTCCTCTGTGATAAAAGCTTATCAGAGAATACAGCGGTTGTCCAATGTTTTCGGTCGGGAGAAAACGAGCCGATTTTTAATGTTTTTCCGTTATATGAGCGGCTTTTTTGAAATCTGTGCCGAAGGTCGCGGATATTTTGTCGGAGTGTGCGATATTTTTTTGATGTTCACGAGAGTACGCTCGCCGCCGTCGGCAAGCAAAAGAGTCTCTGTTCTTTGCACCTCGCCCGAGAGTATGCCTATGGCTTTTCTTGCGTCGTCCAACTCCTCTTTGCCCTTTGCACCCTTCATGGCACAGAAGGTGCCGCCCACCTTGACAAACGGCAGGCAGTATTCGCACAGCACATTCATCGCCGCCACCGCACGGGAGACTGCAAAATCATAGCTCTCACGCATATCGCCCTGCCCTGCTTCCTCGGCTCTGGCGTGAACAATGTTTGCCTGAAGTCCGAGCTTTTCTACACTCTCCGAGACAAAGGCGAGCTTTTTCTGCGTGGAGTCGAGCATGGTGAGCTTTATCTCGGGTCTGGCTATAAGCAACGGTATGCCCGGGAAGCCACCGCCTGTGCCGACATCGATTACCCTTGCGCCCGAGGTAAGGTCGATCATTTTGAGTGCGGTCAGACTGTCGGCAAAATGCTTGACTGCTATCCCCTCGGGGTCGGTTATGGCGGTGAGGTTGAGCACCTTGTTTTTTTCAACAAGCAGACTTGCAAAAAGCTCGAACCGCTCAAGTGCCTCGGCATCTATCGCTACGCCGATTTCACGGCAAAGCTCGCTTAATCTGTTTTTATCTATCATTTTCTGTTCTCCTTCTCAAGATGAATCAGCAGCACCGAAATATCAGCAGGGCTTACCCCCGAAATTCTCGATGCCTGACCGACATTCTCGGGGCGTATCTTTGAAAGCTTTTCGACCGCCTCAAGTCGAAGTCCGCCGAGTGCGGCATAGTCAATATCCTCGGGTATGCGCTTGACCTCAAGGCGGCGCATCTCATCAACCTGTGCCTGCTGGCGCTTGATATATCCCTCATATTTTATATCTATCTCAACCTGCTCGAAAACCTCTTTGGGATAGTCGGGTCTGGTCGTATCAAACGGCGTGAGCATTTTATAATCAGCCTGCGGCCGTCTGAGCAATTCGGAAAGTCTTATTCCGCCGTCTATCGGAGATGTTTCACGTGAAACAAGTATGTCATTCAACTCTCGGCTTGCGTGAACAGTAGTCGTCTCGGCACGATGTTTCTCCTGTGCTATCAGTTCAAGCTTGCGGCAAAAAGCCTTATACCGCTCCTCCGACACAAGACCTATCTCATATCCCGTCGGGGTCAGTCGTCGGTCGGCATTATCCTGCCTCAGGAGCAGACGGTATTCCGAACGGGAGGTCATCATTCTGTAAGGATCCGAGCAGCCTTTTGTCACAAGGTCATCTATGAGTGTGCCTATATAGGAGCTGGCTCGGTCAAGCTCAAGTGACGGCTTGCCCTGCACCTTGCGTGCGGCATTGATGCCTGCGATAAGTCCCTGCGCCGCCGCCTCCTCATAGCCGCTTGAGCCGTTGAACTGCCCTGCGCCGAAAAGACCGTCGAAGCCGTTAAACTCCAGACTGCGTTTGAGCGAAAGCGGATCTATGCAGTCATACTCGATAGCGTATGCAGTACGCATGACCTCGCAATGCTCGAGTCCGGGAATCGTATGCAAAAATTCAAGCTGAACATCCTCGGGCAAAGACGAGGAAAGACCCTGCAAATACATCTCCTGCGTGTTTTCGCCGCACGGTTCAATGAATATCTGGTGCCTCTCCTTTTCGGAAAAGCGAACTATCTTATCCTCGATGCTCGGGCAATAGCGAGGGCCAACACCGTCTATCTTGCCCGAATACAGCGGCGAGCGGTGGAGATTGGAAAGAATTACATTCTTCGTCTCGGCACTCGTATATGTTATATAGCAATCCTGCTTATTTTCAACCTTATACCTGCCGCCGAAAGAAAACGGCACAATGTCCTCATCGCCGTGCTGACACTCGAGCTTATCAAAACCGACGCTGCGGCGATTGACTCGGGCAGGCGTACCCGTCTTGAATCTGCGAAGCGGCAGTCCGAGAGCCTTGAGCGACTTTGAAAGCTCGGTTGCCGGAAACATACCGTCCGGCCCACTCTCATATGAAACATCGCCTATATAGACCCTGCCACCGAGAAACGTACCGGTCGCAAGCACAACGCACTTCGCACGGTAAACCGCTTCGAGCCGAGTGGTCAGCACCCACTCCCCGCCCTCTCGGTGAATATCAACTATTTCCGCTTGACGGAGCGTAAGCTTCTCCTGCCCCTCAAGGGTGCGTTTCATATAGTCGCTGTATGCACGCCTATCTATCTGCGCTCGGGGACTGTGGACAGCCGGCCCCTTGCCGAGATTCAGCATACGCATTTGCAATGTATTTGCATCTGCCGCCACGCCCATCTCGCCGCCAAGTGCATCTATCTCACGCACAAGATGTCCTTTTGATGTGCCGCCGATGGACGGGTTGCAAGGCATATTGCCGACCCAATCGAGATTTACGGTGAACACCGTAGTTTCGCATCCGAGGCGTGCCGAGGCAAGTCCTGCTTCGATTCCGGCATGGCCTGCACCGATTACGGCAACATCTGTTTTTCCGGCATTGTATTTCATTTCGATTTAGTTCCCCTTATGGATAGAATTTGTTTTAGTTCTGATTTAGCAATATGTGACAAAAGGCAAAAAACCGTTTTAGACGTAAGTGCTTTTTGCGTAAATAGAATTTATTGCAGCCGTGTGCTGTCCTGCGGTGGCGTGGTTCTCCTTGCTTTGCTTTGATGACGGAGGGAGATTAGGGTAGTTGGATTAGCAAGTTAACTTCTATGTTTACTTTTGGTCTTGTCTTCGGCATTTTCTTTTCGTTTGAAAAAGGAAACGCCGGCAAAAGAAAAGCAAACTCAGGACTTTGTCCCGAGACCCTGTTCGCCGCCTCCGCACAACGACACAGTCTATCATGTCACTCGGTACTCGGCACATACGCCGACAAACTCGCCGGAGCTCGAACAAGTGTCGGCTAGTGCGGCTTGCTCCGCAAGCCGTCCCCTCGTCATACCAGTCGGTTTGTCCCATTGCGCTTCGGCTTGGGGTGGTTTGCCGTTCTCGGTTTATCTTGGTCGCCCACTTTACTTTTTGTGTCAATTTCTCGTTGACAGCGGACAGGGGCAAGCCCTGTCCCTACGAGTGTAGACGAATTTTTCTGCCGTAGGAACAACCCTTGCGGTTGTACGTTGTCGGTAATGTAAGCCGAAAGGTCACCAAGCGACGAGCAAAGCATAGCCGCCGAACCCGACTTAATATATATTAACCGTTCCGCTTATCCGCTTTACTTTCCCACGCAGAACTGTGCGAAAACTTCGTTTACGACTGCTTCGCTTGCTCTTTCTCCGGTCAGCTCAAGCAGTGCTTCAACCGCACAGTCGGCGCAGACATTCACCGCATCAAGGGTCACTCCGCTTTGCAGTGCGGCTCTCGCCTCGATAATACTGTCAAGCGCTCTTTGGCAGCAGGCTCGCTGCCTTTCGCTCGTGAGTGCCGCCGCAGACGGGTCAAACTCGGCAGTGCCGAGCAGCTCGGAAAGCACTCGTTCAAAATCTTCACTGCCGCTTGCGGTCTTTGCGGAAAGTTCAACATATGCACCGAAATTGTTTTTAATATATTCAATGTCGCAAACCGTCTCGAGGTCGCTCTTATTTACAACCGCAAGACAGCGTTTGCCCCTGCAAAAATCAATTATCTTCATATCCTCATCGGTCAAGGGCTGTGCGCCGTCGAAAACGGCAATTATCAGCTCGGCTCTCGACAGACGTTTTTTCGCAAGCTCCACGCCGATGCTCTCAACCTCATTGTCAGTCGAACGTATTCCCGCAGTGTCGGCAAGGTGCAGAAGATTTTCACCTACCCTGACTGTCTCCTCGACAATATCACGGGTCGTTCCGGGCACGGCGGTGACTATCGAACGTTCGCAGCCGCTTAACAGATTCATCAGCGTCGACTTGCCGACATTCGGTCTGCCGACAATAACCGTGTCAACACCTTGCGTGACTGCCTTGCCGTTTTCAAAGCCTTTTATCAACCTCTGCAATTCCGACTGTGCCGAAGAGAAAACCGCCTCAAGTTCATCGGTTGACAGCTCATCAATATCCTCGTCGGGATAGTCTACCCATGCACTCAGATGGGCGCATACATTTATTATACTGTGTGCGACCTCAGATATCCTGCCGCTGAGTCTGCCCTCGAGGGTGTTGAATGCGGCGGATGCCGCCTGTTCGCCCTGCGCCGATATGAGAGACATAACGCTCTCCGCTTTTGCAAGATCTATTCGACCGTTCAAGAACGCTCTTTTGGTAAATTCGCCCGGGCCTGCCGGCTGTGCACCTGCCGATAAAACAGCTCTTAGCACACGGCGAACTATATACACTCCGCCGTGGCAGGACAGCTCAACCGTATCCTCGCCCGTATAGCTTTTGGGCGCACGGAAAACGAGAGCTATCGCCTCATCTATCGGTTCACCGTCGAGACTGACTGTGCCGAAATGTGCCGAGTAGCCTGCCGCCTCGCACAGCGGCTTGCCTGATACGGCAGAAAAAACCCTGTCCGCAACGGCGAGTGCATCGCCGCCCGAAATTCTGACTATTCCTATTCCTCCTGCGGCGTTGGGAGTTGCTATTGCCGCAACAGTGCTCTGCTCCATACGGTTCACCTCTTTATTCTCACATTATTATATATCCTGCGTTGAGATTTTTCCACCCATATGAGATATAATTTCTTAAAATAAGGGCAGGTTTTTGCAAAACGGCAGGAAAAAACCAACCGTCTGTACTAACCGACAAAAAATCGGCAGTGGTAATTCACTGCCGATTTTCTCAAGAATTTGATTTACTTTATATTTATCTTATGATTCATCAGCCAGCCTGTACCGAAGAACAGACCCACCGAGGCGAGAAGCTCGAAGATGACTCCCGTGACGCCGAAGGAGAGGTTTCCTGCCGACATCTGTTTGCCCACGGAGAAAACAAGTCCGTCCGTGCCGGGCGATACGATTATCGGGACATAGTTGGTGAAAACAAAGTTGAGTATCTGGGTGACGATGAATATCGCAAAGAATACGACTATCGGGCCTGCCGCACCCAACTTCTGCATAATCCTTGTGTTCGCAAAGGTCAGCGAGAAGAAAAGCTCGGAGATGAGGAACACAAGCTGAATGAACACAGAGAGCACAAGCAGTACAAGATAACCCTTGATCGCACTCGAGCCGGGCATATCACGAAACATCGAAATGAGCGTTTTGATAAGCTCGATGTTGTTCTCGCCTATCATCGAGGTGATGTAGTCATATATCCAAATCATAATGCCGATGCTCACGGCATAGCTGAGTATCATCCAAAGGAAAGCGACTATCGCCTTAGCCGCCAACAGCTCACCGCTTGTCACGGGGAGGGTGAAGCTCAAATATCCCTGATTGCCGTAAAGCGTCTTTTGGAAGTTTGCGATAACACCGACGAAGGTTATCACAAGTGCTATGAGAGCAATGAGGAAAAGCGCTATTGTTGCAAGCGCACTCAGCCAGCCGATGTCAACTGCATATGCCAGCAGCATAATGCCGATTGTCACAGCGGCGGCGAGGTAGATGTTCATCATTGTGTGTGCGCTCATCTTTATCTCATTTTTGAGAAGCTTGCCGAAATTCTTGAGCTTACCAGGCATATGCGAACACCTCCTTGAAAATATCCTCTATCGTCTTGCCGTCGTTCTTTATCTCGTCAACGCTTGTATTGAGCAGAACCTTGCCCTGACCTATCATCAGCACATGGTCGAAAATACTCTCGACATCGTGGATGAGGTGGGTGGAGATGAGCATTGTGGCATTCTCGGGATGATTCTTCATGATAAGGTCGAGTATCTGTGCTCTTGCCGCCGGATCGACACCGCTCAACGGCTCATCGAAAATATAGAGCTGTGCGTTGCGGCACATAACAAGGATGAGCTGAAGCTTCTCGTGCATACCCTTTGACATAGACTTTATCTTCTGCTTGGGCGAGAGCTTGAAGGTGTCAAGCATTTTCAGCGCCTTGTCACGGTCGAAGTCGGGATAGAAGTCGGCAATATAGTTGATTGCGTCAATGGCGCGCATCCAGTCTGCGAGATATGACTTTTCGGGCAGATAAGCTATCTTTGCCTTTGTTGTCGGGGACGGTGCATCGCCGTCAATGAGCACCTCGCCCGAATAGTCGTGGATAAGTCCCGTAAGTATCTTGATAAGCGATGACTTGCCCGAGCCGTTGGGGCCGAGCAGACCTATTATCTGGCCGGGTGCGAAGTTGAAAGAAACATCTTCAAGCACACGGTGATTGCCATAGGATTTGCTCAGATGATTAACTGTAATAATATCCTGCATTTTTTCCTCCCGTAATTTTTGACTTGGGATGTACATAACCCGATTATATCACAAAAAATCCAATAGTAAAAGTTTTTTATATTTATTTAACAAATGATAACAGTTTATTTAAATTTTCTGCGGCCGACACGGCTTTTTATCGCACCTGCGGCGGCAAAGAGCAGGAGGCACACGGCGTTTGCGGCAACAACGCTTGCACCGGCAGGCGTGTTGAGTGCATAAGACAGAGTAAGTCCGGCAAAAAAGCAAACTGCCGACACGACGGCGGAAACCACCGTCACCGCACGAAAGCTCTTGCACACACGCATCGAGGTCAGCGCAGGGAAGATTATCAGGCTTGAAATAAGCAATGCGCCCATAATTCGCATTCCGACCACCACCGTCACGGCGGTGAGCAGGGCGGTCACGGTGTTGTAGAAGCCCGTTTTTGTTCCCGTTGCGGCGGCAAAGGTCTCGTCGAAGGTGACTGCGAAAATGCGGTTATAGAACACAGCGTAGAGCACGAGTACCGCCGCCGAAATTATCACGCAGGCGACAATGTCGCTCCTGCTCATCAACAGCACCGAGCCGAACATATAGCCCGACACATCCGTGTTAAGTCCCGTTGTCAGCGATGCCGCTATAACGCCGACTGCAATCGATGTGCTCGAAATAAGTGCAATCGCCGCATCACCCTTTATCCTTGCGCTGTCGTTTATACGCATCAAAAGAAATGCCGCCAAAATAACCACGGGTACGGAAATCTTCAGTGGTGTGACATTCAGCGCCATTGCAATGCACGCCGCTCCGAAGCCGACATGGGAAAGTCCGTCGCCTATCATCGAATAGCGTTTTAACACGAGCGACACTCCGAGCAATGCGGAACAGAGCGCCACAAGCACTCCGGCTATAAGCGCACGGCGCATAAACGAATAGGAGAGCATTTCACCGATAATATCAAACATCGTCTCTCCCCCTTCCCGCAAAGCGACTGCCTGCGTCACTCTTTAAGTAATCCTCGGTAGAGCCGAAAAATTCGGTTCCTCTCTCTCCGAGATGAAGTATCTTGTCCGCATTCTCCACAGCACAGGCTATGTCGTGGGACACCATTATCACCGTTATCCCCGATTCACTGTTGAGCCTTTTGATGAGGGAATACAGCTCACGGGTAACTATCGGGTCAAGTCCGGTAACAGGCTCATCGAGCATTATCAGTTCCTTTGCCGAGCACAGCGCACGGGCGAGCAGAACTCTCTGCTGCTGACCGCCCGAAAGCTCACGGTAGGAGCGGCGTGCAAGCGTATCGATTGAGAGCCGTTCCATATTCTCCTGCGCCCTTTTGCGGTCTGCCTTTGAATAAAAAGGCGAACGGCTTTTGTTCAAACAGCCCGAGAGGACAACCTCCTTTACCGTCGCCGGAAAGTCACGTTGTAATTGGGTCTGCTGTGGAAGATAGCCTATATCGGTTCGGCTCAAGCCGTCTGCAAGGCTTACCTCTCCGCTCATCAGCGGAACAAGTCCGAGCAGACCTTTCAAAAGCGTGCTCTTGCCCGATCCGTTTTCACCGACTACGCACAGATAGTCTCCCTGTTCTATTTTGAAGCTCACCGAGTTTACCGCAACCGTGTTTTCATAGCCTATCACGACATCACGGCAGGTGAGCAGGGTCTTTCCGTTCATTTGAGTGCCTCCCTGAGATTTTCGGCATTTTGTCTCATCAACGAGAGATAGGTAACGCCCGAGTCAAATTCATCACCGCTGACATTCTGGCAGGAGTGAAGCAGCAGCATACCGCAGCCGGTCTCGCCGCAGATGACCCGAGCAGTCCTCGGCTCTGTCAACTCCTCATAGAAGACGACGGGGATATTTTCGTTTCGCACGGTGTCGGTAATTCTCGCTACCGTGCGTGCTCCCGGCTCGGAATTGTCAGAGCAGGCATCAAGTGCGCTTATAACCTCGAGCGAGTAACGACTTGCGAAGTTTTTGAACGCAAAGCGTCCCGAGAACACAACCGTTCTTCTCTTTCCGGAGCTTACGATATTCTCGAAAGTCTCGTCAAGCTTTTCAAGCTCCTTGATATACGCCTCGCTGTTTTTTCTGTATTCCTCGGCATTTTCTTCATCGAGTCTGCAAAGCTCATCGGTTATCACACGAACCATACCCTCGGCGTAAACCGGGTCTGTCCAGATATGCCCGTCCGCCGCATCCTCGTGGTCGTGCTCGTCCTCATGTTCGTGACCGTGGTGCTCATGCTCGGCAAGGTGAAGTCCCATTTTCTCCGAAATGTCGAGATAATTCTTTGCACCCGTTGAGGGGTCGAACAGCTTTTGAGACCAGGTTTCCATATTCTCGCCCACGCGGATGAGAAGATCCGCCTTGCCCACTTTTTTTATATCGGCAGGGGTCGGCTCATATGAGTGAGTCTCCATGCCGGGCGGCAGAAGAAAGGACACCTCCGCCTTGTCTGCGACTATCTCTCTTACAAAATCATACGGCACAAACAGAGTACACACTATACGCAGCCTTCCGCCGTCCGCTTGCTGTTCACCGCCGTTGCACGCACAAAGCGAAAGGGTGAGCACCGCACAGAATATGAGCGATAAAATTTTTGACAGCTTATTTTTCATTCTTCGTCTCCTCAGCACACTCGGCACAGATGCCATAGAGCACGGTATTCTCTTCACTCAGAGTAAAGCCGTGGTGCTCGAAAATGTGCTCCGCCACTTCGTCGAGAAAATCGCACTCAACGTGCAGCAGCTTTCCGCACCTCGAGCACTTCAGATGATAGTGATTGCAGCATTCGCCACTGTCGCCCACAAACTGATAGCACGCACTCTCTCCGTCATGCAAAATGAACTTTCGCACCTTGCCGTCACCGGTAAGCTTTTCGAGATGGCGGTACACAGTCGCCTTGCCGACCTTGAAACCGCTCTCCCCGAGTGAACGTGAAATATCCTCGGCGGTCATATGTCTGCCGCCGCTGTCACGCAGAAGTCCGAAGATAAGCTCGCCCTGTTTTGTGTTGTAGCCCATAATCACCGCTCCGAAGTAAATTGAAATTGAGAATCGATTTCAATTTTAACGCCGAAGTATCGGTTTGTCAAGGGGAATCGCTTCACAAATACCAAAAAGAGGCATTGTCGGCTCAGTTTTTATATGCTATAATCTTTTTATAAGGATTTAGGGGTGTTTAAAATGACAAAGCTCAAGAAATTCGGCACACTCACGGGAAAATATAAGGATGAGACGGTTGAGAGAATAGCCTGCTATTTCGGCTTCAATTCGGGCGTGCATTTCGGCACGGAGCACCCCGACGAGAGCAGACTCAAGGCGGCGAGGACAACCTTAAAGGAATGGACTCACGGCAACGACGAGCTTTATCTCATCGTTGAGGAAAAAGAGACTGTCGGCTTCGTCCATATCAATTACCGCACAGACTCTGCGGCGTGGATAGAGGATATCTATGTTGACGACGAAAAACGCGGCAGAGGCGTTGCCACTCGCACCATCGCTCTTGCCGAGGAAAAAATAAAATCTCGCAAGGGCTACACCTCCGTCTGTCTTGATACCGCACCGAACAATAAAGCGGCACTCGCACTCTATCATAAGCTCGGCTATATAACGCTCGGCATGATAACCGTGCGAAAGGAGATATATAAAAACGACAGAAAAAACGAGACTGAGCTTTTCGGTCTGACATATAAGTATTGAGGTGAAGGTTATGGAATACAGATTCAATCATTTTAACTTTAATGTAAAAAATCTCGACGATAGTATAAAATTCTACTCCGAGGCACTCGGCTTGAACGAGATTCGCAGAAAGAGCGCAAAGGACGGCTCTTTTACAATAGCGTTTCTCTCCGACGGCAGCGGCACATTTTCCCTGGAGCTTACCTGCCTTCGTGACCATCCGCAGGCATACGACCTCGGAGAATGTGAATTTCATCTTGCACTGACTGTTGAAGACTATGAGGAATCCCTCAAAAAGCACAGCGAGATGAACTGCGTGTGCTATGTCAACGAGTCAATGGGCATTTACTTTATAGAAGATCCGGACGGATACTGGATAGAGATCGTTCCCGTGAGGTAAAATATGACTGAAAAGCAAAGAGCCGCCTTAGCTGTGGCGGCGCTTGAAAAAGAATATCCCGATGCTGTTTGCTCGCTTGTCGAAAGTGAGCCTTATCGGCTGCTCATTGCCGTGCGCCTTTCCGCACAGTGTACCGATGCGAGGGTAAATTTAGTCACTCCCGTGCTCTTTGAACGGTTTCCGACTCTCGAAAGCCTTGCGAATGCCGATGTGTCACAGGTCGAGGAGATAGTTCATCCCTGCGGCTTTTTCCGTGCAAAGGCAAGGGACATAGTGGGTATGTGCCGTATGCTCATTGACGAGTATTCGTCCAATGTGCCCGACACTATAGAGGAGCTTGTCCGCCTGCCGGGTGTAGGACGAAAGACCGCCAATCTCATTGTAGGCGATGTCTATTCAAAGCCTGCGGTCGTTGCGGACACTCATCTTATCAGAATAACAAATCTTTTGGGCATTTGCGATTCAAAAGACCCGTTGAAGGTCGAGCTTCGGCTCAAAAGTCTGCTCGATCCCGAAAAGAGCAACGATTTTTGCCACCGCTGTGTTTTGCACGGCAGGGCAGTGTGTATCGCTCGCCGCCCTAAGTGCGACGAGTGCGTGATGAAGGATTTTTGCCGCCACTTTTCAGAAAACAAATGACAGCAACGCCGTCACCGCCGCACCGATAAGCGCCGAGCCGCCGAGCTTCAACGCCTCGAACAGCTTTCTGCGTTTTAATTTGCTCGCCGGCGGAATACCTGCGCTGTCCGCAATCAGGCTTGCCCTCTCCCTGAGAGTACCCTCGCTCGTGGCGGCGTATTCCGGCTTGATGAAAAACAGCACCTTTTCAAAATATTCGCACTTTGTCTGTGTCAGTTCTATGACCTGTCGGTTCACACCTTTTATCATCTTATCCCCTCCGACATTGAATTAAGTTCATTGTACCGTCTGTATTTTTGACTTCTACGGTTTCAAATATTCGGCAGCTTGCCGAAAAGTTCATTATACGCATCGTAATTGCACTTTCGTGCGTGATATGTGGAAAACCATGTGGAAAATGTTGATAACTTCTCAAAAAACGCTTGAAAAAGCTTGATTTTCCAATGTGGAGAGATTTTTTCCACACAAAATTTAATACAAAGTGTTATATTTCTGTTTTCCGAAACAGACAATTTTATTCTTATTACACACTAAGGAGACCGCAAACGGTGGATTATGACAAAATTTCACAAAAGGGCGGCAACGCCGTTATAACAGGGCTTAAATGCTTTTCCCTGCCGCTCATTTTAGATTGCGGTCAGGCGTTTCGCTGGAGCGAAAACAGTGACGGCAGTTGGAGCGGTGTCGCCCTCGGACACAGGCTTCGCTTAAAGCAGGAGGGCGACATTCTGGTTTTTTATGACACAAGTGCTGCCGAAGTTGAAGAAACTTGGCTCGATTATTTTGACCTGCGCCGTGATTATCAAAAAATCTGCAACACCCTCTGTCGGGATGAAAAGCTTATGACTGCCTGCACCGAATATCCCGGTATCAGAATTTTAAAGCAGGACGAGTGGGAGACACTCTGCTCATTCATCATCTCGCAGAACAACAATATTCCGAGAATAAAGGGAATAATAGAGAGGCTGTGCGAAAACTTCGGTGAAAGGCTCGAGGGCGGAGACTATACCTTCCCCCGTGCCGAAAAACTGGCGGCACTCGAGCCGGAGGAGCTTGCTGTCCTGCGTGCCGGTTTTCGCAACAAATACATAATCGATGCCGCAAGAAAGGTGTCAAACGGCGAGGTGGATATTGACTCACTTAAATCCGCCACGCCCGATGAAATAAGAGAATCACTGCTCACAATAAAGGGTGTCGGTGCAAAGGTGGCAGAGTGTACTCTGCTGTTCGGCTTCGGCTGTGTTGATGCATTCCCCATAGATGTGTGGGTCAAGCGGATAATGAGCGAGCTTTATCCAAACGGTCTGCCCGAGTGTACGAACGGAGTTCGGGGTATAGCACAGCAGTATCTTTTCCATTGGCGAAGAAATCTCGAGGAGGACACAAAAAATGCAGGATAAAAGCTATTGTGCCTGCGAAATAGAAAAGCACCTGAGCCGTCCGAGAAGCGGAAAAATAACCGTGCTTGAAACCGTGGACTCCACAAACACATATTTAAAGTCGCTCTGCCTTGAGGGGCTTGCCGAAACCGGCGACTGTGTAATTGCCGACAGTCAGACGGGCGGCAGAGGCAGACGGGGCAAAAGCTTCATGTCAAGGGGCGAGGTCGGAATATATATGTCCGTTCTGCTCTCAACCGGCAACGCCGCTCCCGAGCAGATAAGCGAAATCACCGCATGGGGTGCAGTCGCCGTGCTCCGAGCTATAAACAGAATATGCCGCGCCGATTGCAAAATAAAATGGGTCAACGACCTCGTTTGCGGCAATCTCAAAATTTGCGGCATACTCACCGAGATGACAAAAAAAGGCCCCGTAATCGGAATCGGCATAAATGTAAACGGAGACGAGAGTGATTTTCCGCAGGAGCTTCAGGGCATTGCAACCACGCTTAAAACAGTTTGCAAAAAAAGCTTCGACCGCTGTGAGATTATTGCCGCAGTGCTCGAGGAGCTTGACCTTTTGTGTGAAAACTTTCCGAGCGGCAGAGCCGAATATCTCGAGGCTTACAGAGAAAGCTGTGCTGTTATCGGCAAGGATATAGCGATAGAGCGTGAAAAAGAAATTAAGCGTGGCAAGGCAGTCGGCATTGACTCAAACTTCGGACTTCGGGTTATTTTTTTCGATGGCACAAAAGAGACCGTGACCGGCGGCGATGTCAGCGTAAAGGGATTTTATAAAAAATAAAAGGAGATGTTTTCATGAACACTCGAAAAAAGAGTCTTTATCTCATCTCGGGCTTCTTCTTCCTGTTCTTTGCGGCGGCTATGACGATGTTTGCAAACAGACTTACTGTCGGCGCAACCGTTTCGGCATGGGCGGTTGCCGTGCTGACACTCGCAGGGGCGATAATCTCATTTGTCCTGTGTGCAAAGGAGAATAAAACGGAAGATAAGCTTCTCAAAACAAAGGCAGTTCCCGTGCTTTTCTTCGGCTTTGCGGCAGTTGTTTTGGCAGATGCCGTTGTGACAGCCATGAATTTTGAAGGCTCGTTTGATGCAGTGCGTATCTTAGCGGAGCTTATTATCGTCACGGGTCATATCGGCACAGGCGTTATAATGCTCAAAAACGACGGCTTTGCTGACAGCCGCAGGCCGCTTTACATAGCACTCACCGCAATGACGGGAAACCCCGCTTCCATTTTTGTGTCCTCGGCGTTCAACCGCCGACCCTACAGCGAGCAGGGCAAAAAGCTCCGCCGTGCAGGTGTGCTTGAGATAGTCATAGGTGCGGCTGCGGTGATAATAATATACGCCGTGTCGCTGTTAATCTTCCCGAGCGATATATACGGCAACGCCGCAGACTTTATTTTCCTCCTGCTCACCCTCGTCACCGACACGGGTCTTGCGATGATAACCGCCGTCGCTCCGAGGAATAAAGCGAAAAAAACAAAAAAGAATAAGGCTTAAAATAACAGATATAAAAAATCACCTGAGAAGAATTTATCTTTTCAGGTGATTTAACTTTTATAAGCTTTTTATTTTTTCTTCGCCTTGGGTAAAATAAGGCACACTATTATGACAAGCACTGCTGCAACTGCGGCTATGACTATCCACTTCGTGTTGCCGGTATTCTGTCCCGTAACGGGAACTATACTCTCGGCAAATGCGCTTATTGCGACTGCCGCAACGCTCAGTGCCATCAACACCGCAAGAACTATTGCAACTATCCTCGTCCATAATCCTCTTTTCATTTTTTACATCCCTTTCTTAAACGCCCAAAAGAACTTCAATGCCTGCACTGAGCTTTTCACCGAGAGCCGCCGCACTGTTTTCATCTGAAGCACAGGCGGTTACATATGCCTTGAGCTTAGGCTCGGTGCCGGACGGACGCACAATAAATCCGTTACCGCCCTCCAGCTTATATGCAAGAACATTTGACTTTGGCAGAGTTATTTCACTCTCCGTGCCGTTTGCAATGTCAACTCTCCTTGAAGTCTTGTAGTCCGCAGACTCAATAATCTTCAGACCGCAAAGCTCCGTGGGCGTATTGTTTCTGAGCGTTGTCATTATCGAGCCCATTTTTTCCATTCCGCTCTCGCCCTCAAAGGTGAAGTTGAGAAGAATATTCTTATAATAACCGTACTTTTCGTAAAGTTCGGTCATCTTCTCAGCCAAGGTCTTACCCTGTGCCTTATAGTATGCCGCCATTTCGCACACAAGCAGAGATGAAACCACGGCATCCTTGTCTCTCGCATGAAGTCCGGAGAGATAGCCGTAGCTCTCCTCCATGCCGAGTATGAAACGGTCACTCTCGCCCTTTTTCTCAAGGTCGGTCGCATATTCACCGATATACTTGAAACCTGTCAGCACATCGTAAATTTCACAGCCGTAATTTTGAGCAACCCTGTCAACAAGCGAGGTTGTGACAAAGGATTTGACTATAACGGGATTCTTCGGCAGAGTTCCGTTTTCCTTCATGGATGAGAGAATATACTCGGTGAAGAGAACACCCACCTCGTTTCCGCTCATCAGTCTGTAGTCACTGCCTGTGTTCACGGCGATTCCGACGCGGTCGCAGTCGGGGTCGGTAGCCAAAAGCAGGTCAACCTCCTTGCCCTGCGCTATTTTCAGTGCCTCCTCGAAAGCCTGACGGATCTCGGGGTTCGGGTAAGGGCAGGTCGGAAAATGACCGTCGGGCTTCTCCTGCGAGGGCACTACCTCCACATCGGCAAAGCCGGCACGCTTCAGCACCTCACGCACGGGCTTGTTGCCTGTTCCGTTTAAGGGTGTGTATATAACCTTGAGTCCGCTCTCGGCGGCGGATGGATTCACTCTGCGTGAGAGCACGCTCGAATAAAAAGCCTCGTTTATGCTCTTGTCGATATATTCGATTTTGCCCTCCTTTATACCCTCGTCAAAATCGAGAGTGCGGACATCCTCAAAAATATCAACCTTGCTGATAAATTCATAAGTTTTTGCGGCATCGTCGTCGGTCATCTGATAACCCTCGGGCGAATAGCACTTGTAGCCGTTATATTTTGCGGGATTGTGGCTCGCCGTGATGATTATGCCCGACTTGCAATGAAGCTGCCTTATGGCGAAGGAGAGCATGGGAGTCGGAACAAGTTCGGGATAAATATAGACTTTAATGCCGTTTGCCGCCAGCACGCCTGCCGCTCCCTTGGCAAAAACATCGGAATTTATTCTCGAATCATAAGCAATCGCAACAGACGGCGACTCGTACTTTGAATTAAGAAAATCCGCAAGACCCTGAGTTGCCTGATTGACGGTGAAAACATTCATTCTGTTGGTTCCTGCACCGAGAACGCCTCGAAGTCCGCCCGTACCGAATTCGAGCGCACGATAAAATCTATCCGAAATTTCATCTTCTTTGCCCCGAATAGCTTCAAGCTCGCCGTTCAGCTCGGCATTGCCCTTCGTCTTTTCACACCAAAGCTCATATAACTCCTTGATTTCCTGCTTCATTTTCATGCTCCCTTTCTCAAAACTCTTATTTATATTATAATACCTTTAAGCCGTTTCATCAACAACTATTTCGGCAAAATTACCATTTGTTTGTTTTTCAGCACACCTATTTTTATATTCTTGCCGTCTGTAATTTATCCCTGCGGTGTGGTATAATTTATACAGTCTGATTTTTAAACGGAGAATGATATGGAGAACACGCAAAACAAATTTTTACAGGGTGCCCGTGACGGAATGCCCATATGCCTTGGGTATTTGTCGGTTGCGTTCGCGTTTGGAATCTTTTCTATAGGCAACGGTCTTTCCGCATGGGAGGCTGTACTTATTTCAATGACAAATGTCACCTCGGCAGGTCAGCTTGCGGCAGTGCCGATAATCGCATCGAGCGGCTCGCTCATAGAGCTTGCCCTGACGCAGTTTGTCATCAACATCAGATATTCACTCATGTCCGTCTCACTCTCACAGAAGCTCGACAAATCCGTGAGACTTATCGACAGGTTTTTAATATCCTTTGTCAACACCGATGAGGTTTTCGCAGTCGCCGTTTCAAAAGGCACGGCACTCGGCAGAAAATATCTCTACGGTCTTACTCTCATGCCCTATCTCGGCTGGAGCATCGGCACACTCATAGGCGCAGTCGCAGGAAGTATTCTTCCCGATATGCTCGTCTCGGCACTCGGCATTGCGATTTACGGAATGTTTATAGCAATCGTCGTGCCACCTGCCAAAAAGAGTCTGCCAACGGCTCTCTGCGTGCTGACTGCAATAGCCTTCAGCTGTGCATTTAAGTTTGTCCCCCTGCTCTCAAAGGTTCCGAGCGGCTTTGCAATAATCATCTGTGCTGTTGCGGCAAGCGTGATATTCGCCGTCGCCGCCCCTGTCAAAACCGAAAAGGAGGTAAGTGAAAATGTCTGATTTAGCTTCGTTCTTCTCGGGTCTTGCAGTCACGGCAGGTGTCACCTACCTTGTCAGAATGTTGCCGCTCGTGCTGGTCAAGAAAAAAATTGAGAATAAATTCATCAATTCGTTTTTGTACTATGTTCCATATGCGGTACTCTCGGTTATGACCGTACCTGCGATTTTTTCGTCCACCGCAAGCGTGCCGAGTGCTGTCATAGGCTTCGTTGCGGCACTTGTGCTCGCATATTTCGAGCGCAGTCTGCTGACCGTTGCCGCCGCCTCCTGTGCCGCTGTCTTTTTAACCGAGCTTGCGATGAAATTTTTGGGGTAAGATATGAGACAGTGGTTTAAGGGTGACACACATCTTCACACCTCGGTGAGTGACGGAAAATACTCGCCTGAGGAGCTTATAAAAAAGTGTAAAAAAAAGAACCTCGATTTTATTATCCTCACCGACCACAACAAAAATTCGGCAGGGGAAAAGTCGTATTTTTCGGATTCCATGCTCGTTATCTCCGGCGAAGAATATTCGGGGTCTTTTGGGCATTTTAATGCGTGGGGAAGCTTTATCCACTCACAAAACGGTAAAAGACCGCAGAGTGAAGAAGAATATATAACCCTTGCCGAAAAAGCAAAGGCAAAGGGCTGCACGGTTTCGTTAAATCACCCGTTTTGCTCGAAATGCGGCTGGAAGTTACCGCTTGACACTTTTCCTTATGACACCTTAGAGGTCTGGAACATGTTCATGCACCAAAGCAATATGACCGCCGTAGACTTTTGGCACTCCGAGCTTTTAAAGGGTAAAAGAATTGTTGCAGTCGGCGGCAGTGATTATCACAAAGATTACGGTTTTTCCGATATGCTTTCAAATCCCACAATCTTTGTGCTTGCCGAGGAGCTGACGGAAAGTGCTGTTTTGTCGGCTGTCAAAAAAGGTAATTCGTTCATTACCGACTCACCAAACGCCTCAAGGCTCATAATATCCTGCGGCGACTGTGTTCAGGGCGATGAAGTTGAATTTTCGGAAAATATGACCGTTCATATTTCAGCCGGAAATATCAAAAAGGGAATGACCCTGCAGGTTTTCAACAACGATAAAATCGTGTTAGAACACACGGCCGAGAAAAACGAAAATTTTGAGGACGATATAAAAATCTCGGAAAGCGGCTTTGTCCGTGCTCAGATAATCTATTCACTCAGAGGAATACACAAGCTTGCTTTTAATTTCAAAATGTCCCTTTGGAGACCGAAAGAGAGAAATCTTGACTACCCTTATGCCGTTTATACGCTCACTAATCCGCTGTGGGTCACTTTTTAAAATTTTGTTCGTATTTACTTGTAATTGAATCAAATATATATTATAATATCTAAGTAACCTTGTATAACCTTATTAAATCAAAGCGAGGCTTTGTTTTGGTCATGTGGCGTGGCGGGTCCTGTGCGGCGGGGCGCCGTGAACCATGTCAGGCGGGGAACCGAGCAGCATTAAGCGATCTGCACTGTGCGCCACAGTCCGCCTGCCCGCTGCATGACCAAGATAAAGGCTCGTTTTAGCTTTATCACAAGTTTTTAAAAAAAGGGAAAGTTTCAATGTACCGTGTGCTTTATCGAAAATGGCGTCCGCAGACCTTTGAAGAGGTCTATGGTCAGCAGCATATCACCGCTACGCTCAAAAATGAGCTGATAAGCGGCAGAGTCGCTCACGCTTATCTGTTCACCGGCTCAAGGGGAACGGGTAAGACCACCTGTGCAAAAATTCTGTCCAAAGCGGTGAACTGCCTTTCACCCGTTGACGGCAATCCCTGCAATGAGTGCGAGATATGCAAGGGCATAGATAACGGCTCAATACTCGATGTTATTGAAATAGACGCAGCGTCGAACAACAGCGTTGAGAATATCCGTGACCTGCGTGACGAGGTGAATTTCACTCCCGTCAACGCAAAATATCGTGTGTATATCATCGATGAGGTGCATATGCTCTCGGCAAGTGCGTTTAACGCCCTTTTGAAAACTCTCGAAGAGCCGCCCGAGCACGTCATTTTCATTCTCGCAACCACCGAGGTTCACAAGCTCCCTGCGACTATTCTTTCACGCTGTCAGCGTTTCGACTTCAAGAGAATAACTCCCGAGGACATCTGTGCGAGACTGCAATATGTCGCAGAAAAGGAGAATATCGTGCTCGACCCCGATGCCGCTTCACTCATAGCCAAGGTTGCGGACGGTGCATTGCGTGATGCACTTTCGCTTTTGGATCGCTGCTGTGCCGTGGATGAGCATATCACAAGCGAAGTTGTGACAAAGAGCGCAGGTCTCGCCGGCAGAGATTATCTCATTCGCCTGTCTGAATGTATAATTGAAAAGGACTGTGCCTCGGCACTTTCAATATTAAATGAACTGCATATGAATTCCTGCGACATGGAAAAGCTCTGCTCTGAGTTTATGTTCCATCTGCGTGATTTGATGATAGCAAAAACAGTAAAATCGGCAGACGATATTCTTATTGCAACCGAGCAGGAATTAAATAATTTAAAAGCACTTTCACAAAAGTTTCCGCTTGAAGAACTGCTTTACGATTTGAATGTTATTGAGGACACCTTCTCTCAAATAAAGCGTTCCTCGAATAAGCGTATACCGCTTGAGATGGCTTTCGTCAAGCTCTGCTCCGAGCAATTCGATTCCGACAGCGACGCACTTTTAAAACGAATTGCCGCACTTGAGGCAAAAATTGCTTCGGGTGAAGCTTATAAGGCCGCACCGCAAACTAAGGAGACCGAAGCCGCAAAGTCGGTTGAAAAGGCTGTTGAAGAACCGAAGAATATCACAGCTCCGGATCCTAAGAAAGCTTATGAGCCTGAACCGGAATTAAAACAGCCGCCCGTCAAAAATACCGTCGATGAGCAAAAAACCGATACAGCTCCTATTAAAAAATCGCACGAGGGCACCAACGGCGAAACCATTGTTTTTCCACAGTGGGCAGAGGTTATAGAAGAGCTGAGAAAAACGGATATGCCGCTTGTCGGTCTGTTGAACGGTGCATCGGGCTATCAGCGTGATAATTTTATCCTTATCAAGAGCGACAATTCCGCACTTTCGTCTTTTATCAGGCAGGATATGCACGCGGCATTTCTTTCCAAAGCAGTGTTTGCCGTCACAGGCAATCATTATAAAATAGGACTTTATAAAGCTCCAGAGCCGAAAATGACAAATGATCCGCTCGTAGGACTTATTAAAAAAGTAGATGAATTTAAAAATAGCTAACGGAGGTAAATATTATGAAGGCAAGAATCCCCGGCGCTCAGCAGGGCGGCAGTGCAAATATGATGAAGAAGATTCAGCAGATGCAGGAGGATATGGCTCGTATTCAGCAGGAGGTTGAGGAGAGCGAATTTTCCGCAAGTGCAGGCGGCGGAGCTGTTGAAGTTACCGTCAACGGCAAACATGAGGCTCTTTCGATAAAGATGAATCCCGAGGTAATCGACCCCGAGGAGCCGGAGATGCTCGAGGATCTCATCATAGCCGCTTTCAATGAGAGCGTAAGAAAGGCAAACGACGCTATGGAGCAGGGCATGGAGAGAGCCAAGGGCGGACTTTCCATCCCCGGACTTTTCTGATATGGCACAGAAGAATGCGGCACCGCTTGCAAGACTTATCGAACAGTTTGAGAGATTGCCCGGCATCGGCAGAAAAAACGCACAGAGACTCGCCTATCATATATTATCAATGAGCGACGAGCAGGCAAAGAACTTTGCTGATTCGATTATTGAAGCAAAAAACAAAATTCACCGCTGCCCCGTCTGCTGTGACTTAACCGATGCAGAGCTTTGCCCTATTTGCAAAAGCCCATCGAGAGACAGGAGCGTTATCTGCGTGGTCGAAGACCCTAAAGCGGTCATGGCGGTTGAGCGAACTCACGAATACGGCGGACTTTATCATGTCCTGCACGGACTAATTTCACCCATGAATGGAGTCGGCCCGGATGACCTGTGCGTTAAAGAGCTTGTGGCAAGACTTTCCGACGGAGAAGTTAAAGAGCTTATTATGGCAACCAATCCGACCGCAGAGGGCGATGTTACGGCACTGTTTATTTCAAAACTCGTCAAGCCTCTCGGTGTTAAAGTCTCCCGTCTCGCCTACGGAATTCCCGTCGGCGCAGACCTCGAATATGCGGACAATTTCACTCTCACAAAGGCTATTGAGGGAAGAAAAGAGCTTTAAAAAACTCGGGGCAAAAGAAAAGTTTTCCACATTCTTTTAGTTTTCCACATACCGGTTTTCCACATTCTCCACATTGCATTTTTCAGGTGTGTGGAAAAGGCAAATCTTTCCTCATCGGGTGTGGAAAAGTCGAAACCGCAAAAGCGTTTATTTTAAAGGGCAAGAGGTACTTTTCCTCACTTTCAACACCCTCTACTACTACTACTAAATATATTATTTATTTATTCATTACAGACAGGAGGATCTTTTATGAAATTCAGTTGCGGTACTGCAGAGCTGTCCGAGGCTTGTTTAAATGTCCAGAGGGCAGTGTCAACAAAAACTTCGATACCTGCGGTGGAAGGCATCCTCATAAAAGCGATGAGCGGTCAGCTCGTTTTAACGGGCTATGACCTCGAGCTCGGAATAAATACTACTATAAAGGCAACCGTTGAGGAGGAAGGCTCGATAATCATCAACGCCCGTATCCTCTGCGATATTTTAAGAAAGCTTCCCGGAGACAGTGTAAGGTTCGAGTCAGATGCAAGACTGCTTGCAAGCATTGTCAGCGGAAATGCAAAGTATTCTCTCATAGGTATGAGCGCAGACGAATATCCAGAGCTGCCGAGCGTATCGGGCGGTTATCCTATTATAATAAATCAGGGTATGCTCAAGGATATGGTTCGCCAGACCATATTTGCCGTTGCGGTAAATGACAGCAAGGTGGTTCACACCGGTGTCAAGTTTGAAATCAGCGGCGATATATTGAAGCTTGTTGCAATAGACGGCTTCAGATTGGCTGTCAGAAAAGAAAAGATAGATTATTCGGGCGAGGATATTTCGTTCATAGTTCCGGCAAAAACTCTGTCCGAAATTATGAAGCTTATGAATGACGATGACGGCAATATCTCGCTCGGAGTCGGCAAACGCCATATAGTCTTTGAAATAGGCTCATACAGCGTTGTTTCGAGACTTTTGGAGGGCGAATTTTTGAATTATGAATCCGCTATTCCTGCCAAGTGCTCAACAAGGGTGAGAGTTAATACCCGTGATATGATAAATTCAATCGACCGTGCATCTCTTATTATCAGCGAGAAGTACAAAAGCCCCATTAAGTGTGTGTTCTCAGATAATATGATCAGACTTTCGAGTGTAACATCACTGGGTACTGCAAGCGACAGCGTAGGAGCACAGATAGACGGCGACGATGTTGAGATAGGCTTTAACAACAAATATCTCACCGATGCACTGAGAGTTGCGGACACGGATGAGGTCAATTTCAAATTAAACGGCCCCATCTCCCCCATAATCATTCTGCCGCCCGAGGGAGACAGCTTCCTGTTCCTCGTCCTGCCTGTCAGAATAAAGAGCGAATAAGAAGGATAAAAATGGTTAAAAAAATCAAAGTTAAAATAAAAGAGAAGCCCGTAATCGAAAAGAAGATAGACACGGAATTTATCCGCCTTGATTCTTTTTTGAAGCTCTGCGATGTTGTCGCAACGGGCGGACACGCAAAGTTTGTCATTCAGGACGGAGAAGTGAAGGTAAACGGCGAGGTGTGTACCTCGAGAGGTAAAAAACTCCGTTCTGGTGACACGGCAGAATTTGAACATAAGATATTTAAAGTGATCTGAATATGTATGTGAACGAACACAACGCAAAAAATTTCAGAAATCTCGAGGCTGTGACCTTTTCACCGGATAGGACTATTAACATAATATTCGGTGAAAACGGTCAGGGCAAGACTAATCTCATTGAGAGCATCTGGCTCTTCACCGGCTGTCACAGCTTTCGCACGAGGAAAAATTCACAGCTTATACGGGAGGACTGCGAGTGCAGTAAGCTTGATATAAGCTTTTTTGCTTTTGATAGAGAACAGGATGCCGAAATTGAACTGACCGACAAAAAAGCGGTTTGGATAAACGGAGTTAAAAAAGACACTCCCCGCAGACTTATAGGCGAATTTCCGGCTGTTATGTTCTCCCCTGCCACGCTGTCCATTGTCAAGGACGGCCCGAGCGAGAGAAGAAAGTTTATTGATATTGCAATAAGCCTTGTAAAACCGAATTACGCAGGTGTGCTCTCAAAATATATCAAGACTCTTTCCGAGAGAAACGCCCTTTTACGTCAGGCTGCTGTAGGCAATGTCAGTGATGATATGTTTTTTTCGTGGGACGCACAGCTTTCGTCAATCGGTGCGAGAATTTTGAAATACCGCTTTGATTATATTAAAATGATAAAGGAAAAGGCGGCTGAAAATTATTTGGGCATAACCGCAGGGCGTGAAAAGCTCAGTGTCAGATATGATACATTCTGCAACGCCAAGGATTTTGATGAGCAAAAAGCAGTCGAAACAATGCTCGAGGTTCTCGAGAAGAATCGTGAGACCGATATAAGGAGGCAATTTACCGGAACAGGGCCGCACAAGGACGATCTTTCGTTTTTTATAAACGGAAGAAATGCTAGAATTTACGGCTCGCAGGGTCAGCAGCGTTCATGTGCACTGTCGCTTAAATTGGCGGAGGCGGATATTCTTGAGCATATAACAGGTGAGCCGCCGATAATTTTGCTCGACGATGTTATGAGTGAGCTTGATGACGGCAGGCAGGAGCTGTTATTGGAGCGACTCGGTAAAAGACAGGTTTTCATCACCTGTTGTGATCCGTCTCAGCTTTTGAGACTGCAAAAGGGCAAGGCATTTGAAATGACGGACGGCAGTCTGTCGGAGATATGAACGGAGGTTTTGAATGTATCTTCATCTCGGTCAGGATAAAGTTGTGAGTATGGAAGAAATTTTGGGTATTTTCGACCTCGATACCTCAACCGTATCCAAAGCAACAAGGGACTATCTCGCAAAGGCCGAAAAAGACGGCATTGTTACAAATGTATGTACCGATCTCCCAAAGTCATTTATCGTCTGCCGTGAAAGAAACGGAGAAACCAGAGTTTATATCTCGCAAATATCCTCGCAGACGCTTTTGAAAAGAACGCAGTATGTTGACAGTATTTCCAATATAAAATGAAAAAAACCGCTTGATTTTTCAAGCGGTTTATCTTTTTATTTAATCTTAACGAAAAGCTTTGTTATTATATGACCGAAGGTTCTGTCGTTTATTCCCGAATACTCAAACTTATCAAATTCGCCTTCGCCTTTAATCATTATTTCCATGTTTACGCCGACGAGTTTTACCTTTGCACCTGAGTCATGGAAGCCGCAGCGTTTATAAAATTCCTTTCTGCGGATAGTGTCGGGTTTGTTTTCATCCGGCTCTTCAATTTCGATTATAATTCTGCGGCGAGGGAATGTATCACACAGAGCAGATATAACCTTGGCACCGAGTCCCTGATTTCTCTTTGTGCTGTCCACGGCGAAATACATTAAAAGCACGCTCTTACTGCTGCATGAGGTGAAAGCCAAAGCACACGGTTCGCTGTTCTCATAAGCACAGAACATTTTTATTTCGCCTTTTCTTTGAAGCCTTTCGAGATGTGAAAACGGAATTCTTTCCACAGCCGGAAAAGCTTCTCTGTAAAGAGATCTTATGTAATTTACATCTTTTTGTGAAACTTCTCTTAAAACCATTTTTTCCCCTTTAGTTTTGCGTTTTGATTTGAAACAGTCTGCTTCTTAAAAATAAAATAGATTCTACCGTCAATGACAGCAGAACAGTAAATATAATAAATGAAAAAGAGTGAAAAATATGTTAAATAAAGAAAAAAACAAAAATAAATTTTAAAATTTGAAAAATATTCCTATCAACCGTTAAAAATATAATTAAGGCACACCTTTTAAAGTGTGCCTTAAAATAGACGAAATTTTTATCAGTCGATAGTCTTGACAAGCTCTTTAAGATAAGCCTTGAACTCATCGCCTATCTCGGGATGCTTGAGGGCTACTTCGCAGTTTGCCTTCATGATGCCGAGCTTGTTGCCCATGTCGTAACGGATGCCGTCAAACTCATAAGCGATAAGGTCGCCTCTTGCGCCAAGCTCGCTCATAACGTCGGTGAGAAACAGTTCCTCGCCGGGCTTGATGTCGTTAAGGCCGTTTTCGAGCATACCGAAAACATCAGGCGGCAAAATAACTCTGCCGAGGATTGCATAATTTGACATGACCTGCTCGGGAGTCGGCTTCTCGACTATCTTGTGGCAGTTCATCGCTCTGCCGTCAAGGGGAGAGACATCAAGTGAGCAGTACATTGAAATAAGCTCGCTGGGAACTTCCTTAACACCGACAACGCCCTTGCCGAACTTCTCATAAGCTCTGCAAAGCTGTGCTGTAACGGGATCATCGCTCACGGTAACATCGTCGCCGTAGAGAACTGCGAACGGCTCATCACCGACGAAGCTCTTGCCGCAGAGAATAGCGTGGCCGAGACCCTTAGTCTCCTTCTGGCGGACGAAATATATGTTGGCGAGGTTTGCAACCGCTTTAACGTCCTCGTAGATTTTCTCCTTGCCCTTCTTACCCTTGAGGTTTGTCTCAAGCTCGAAAGCGTGGTCAAAGTGATCCTCAATAACACCCTTGCCTCTGTTTGTGATGATAAGGATGTCCTCGATACCTGCTGCAACAGCCTCTTCAACAAGATACTGAATAGCGGGCTTATCGACTATGTTGAGCATCTCCTTCGGAACAGCCTTGGAAGCCGGGAGAACTCTTGTGCCGAGACCGGCAGCGGGAATAATCGCCTTTTTAACTTTCATTTTGCACCGAACCTTTCATTTATTTAATAATAAACTGCACTAAAGCTAAAAGCAGATTGTATACAATATCATACCCGAAATACGCGGCAAATGCAAGCAAAATCGAAGTTCCGCCCTTGCGTATTGTAACAACCTCAAATTCACGGTCATTTGGAAACTGCGAGCGCAGAGTTTTGACCTTTGAAATAACACTTTTTTTGTACATTCCGTTTGCGGTAAAGCCTGCAAACAGACGAATTGCAAACTGAATCAGGAACATCGGCAATATCGGCAGAATAGAGGAAGCCGCAGCATGAAGAGCTGAGGCAATTTCCGCCTCGGACGCTGTGAGCAAAGCCTCCGAATAGAGTTGATAAGCGTCTGAAAAAGCACTTATTTTGGTAGTGAACGGCAAAATCACCGCAAGGAAAATACCAAGGAAGATAAGGCCCGTTTTCCAAAGCTTTCTGAAGAAGAACCAATAAGGAGTGAAGAAAAATGCCGCCCAGTTGAAGGTAACTTTTTTCTTCTTGTCCTCCATCGCCTTGAATTTCGGAATATATCTCGAGCTTGCGGATTGAACAGTGCAGGCTATGTCCTTGACCTTTGCACCGTCTATGTCGCTCTCCGGATCGAGGGTAACGCCGTAAAGATAAGGATTTCCCGCCGAACCGACGTTAAAAAACGGATTGTATGCCTGCTGATTGCCATTTTCAAGCGGAGCGCCGCAGTTTATGCAGTTGAGTGCATTTTGACTGTTCCTTGTTCCGCACACGGGGCAAAGCTGAGAAATGCCCGAGTCGGCTTTTTTCTCCTGCTCGGCTTGCTCGAACTTCGGAGCCTCGGGCTGCCAGGAATAATTTTCCGAGTGAAGCGCTCTGTTGACACATTCGCCGTTTTCCTCCCAGCATGAGCGGTGCTGAGGAGTGCCGCACACGGGGCATACTACTATATCATCATCCGGCTCAAGCGTTTTGCCGCACGCCGGACAGGTTTGACCGATAAAATCCATAAACTCTCTTCCTTTCCGCAACAGGACAGTTATACTGCCCTTTATACCTTAATTATATCACATATACTATCGACTATTGTAGCCGAATTTGAGATAATTTTCAATTATTATGTGAACAAATCGTATTTTTACGGTAACTTGTGTAACTCAAGGTAATTTCTGCTTTACTTTACAGGTGGTTTTTTGTATAATGTTAAGAGTAAAAAACTAATTTTTTTAACGAGGTTTTTCTATGCTGCAATTTGAAGAGTTGAGACTTGAGCTCAACGACAACAAGCAAAAGCTGAATGAGCTTCGTGAGGCGTTGGGACTTGACGCTCTCAAGGAGGAAATAGCAAAGCTTGAGGAACAGACCGCCGCAGAGGAATTTTGGGGCGATATAGAAAATTCACAAAAGGTGCTTCAGCGTATAAGCCAGCTCAAAAACAAGGTTGCCGCTTATACTTCACTTGAGACCGCTTTTGACGACACGATGGTGCTTATAGAGCTTGCCGACGAGGAAGAGGATCTCGGAATGTTTGACGAATGCCGTGAGGGTGTCACCGCATTTGAACAGGAGCTTGAAAAGCAGACTTTGAGCACGCTCCTGAACGGCGAATACGATATGAAGAACGCACTTCTCACCTTCCACGCAGGCGCAGGCGGAACGGAGGCGCAGGACTGGACTCAGATGCTTGTCAGAATGTATCAGCACTGGGGCGAAAAGCACGACTTCAAGGTGAGTATGCTCGATTTTCTTGACGGCGACGAGGCAGGACTTAAATCCGCTGTTTTGCTCGTTGAGGGCGAGAATGCTTACGGCTATTTAAAGGGTGAGATGGGAGTTCACCGCCTTGTTCGTGTCTCCCCGTTCGATTCCTCCGGACGCAGACACACTTCATTCGCATCTCTCGAGGTTATGCCCGAAATTGATGACAATATCGAGGTTGAAATAAACCCCGACGATTTGAGAGTCGATACCTACCGTGCATCGGGTGCAGGCGGACAGAAGGTCAACAAGACCTCCTCCGCAGTGCGTATAACGCATATCCCCACAGGCATAGTCGTCTCGTGCCAGATAGAGCGCAGTCAGCATCAGAACCGTGAGGTTGCGATGCGAATGTTGAAGTCAAAACTGCTCGAAATCAAAGAGCGTGAGCACCTTGACAAGATAGAGGATATCAAGGGTGATCAAAAAGAGATCGGCTGGGGCAGCCAGATTCGTTCTTATGTCTTTATGCCCTATACTCTTGCGAAAGACCACCGCACAAACTTTGAAAACGGCAACATCAATGCCGTTATGGATGGAGACCTTGACGGCTTCATCAACGCATATCTCAAAATGGAGTCATTAAAGAATCAGGACTGATGATATGAAGATAATTGACATTTCCCGAGATTTGCTTAATACGGAAATTTATCCGGGCGACCCCGTGCCGCACGCCGAATTTGTAAGCTTTATAGATGAAAATTCGTCGTGCAACCTGTCAACGGTTTTCGCCTGCGTCCACACGGGCACTCACGCCGATGCGCCGCTGCATTTTATAGATGACGGTGCGTGCATCGACGAGCTTCCGCTCGAGCCGTTCATAGGCCCGTGCAGGGTTATAGAAGTGCCCGAAGGCCCGATAACGGGTCAGGACATAAACGAAAATTTTCCGCAGGACTGTGAGAGAATACTTATAAAAAGCGGAGGCAGGGCTTATTTCCTGGAGTCCGCCGCACAGGAGCTTGCCGCACTCGGCGTAAAGCTCGTTGGTACGGATTCTCTTTCAGTCGGAACAAAGGGAAATCAGGTTGCGCCGCACAAGGCGTTTCTCGGAGCTGAAGTCTGCGTTCTTGAGGGACTTTCTCTCGAGGATGTGCAAGAGGGCGATTATTTTCTCTTTGCCGCCCCGATAAAGCTCGGAGGACTTGAGGGAGCACCCGTCAGAGCGGTGCTTGTGAGTGATTACATCTTTTGGAGCAAACACTGAATATATGGAGATTTAATGAGAAAATATTTCTCATGTTAGTGAAAGGGTACGATATTTAATGAAGCGGTTTTTAGACGTTTTCCTGAGCCTTGCGGCAATAATTGTTTTGTCTCCGCTGTTGCTTATTATCAGTATAATTATACTGATCGACAACGGCACGCCTGTCATTTTCACTCAAGACAGAGTGGGAAAGGATGACAAGCTGTTTAAAATCAAAAAATTCCGCACCATGCGTACCGACGCACCGAACGTCGCCACCGCCGAGTTAGAGCAGTCGGATAAATACATCACACGCAGCGGAAAGCTTCTGAGAAGGACAAGCCTCGATGAGCTGCCCCAGCTTTTCAATGTCCTCAAGGGGGACATGAGCTTTGTCGGCCCGAGGCCGCTCATTCCCGAGGAAAGCCACATAAGAGAAATTCGCCGTGAATACGGAATTTATTCGGTTCGCCCGGGTCTTACCGGTTGGGCGCAGGTCAATGGCAGAGACTGCCTGTCCGACGAAGAAAAAGCGGAATTTGACCGTGAATATATTGAAAAAGAATCGCTTTGGTTTGACACCAAAATTTTCTTCCGCACCATATGGGTCGTGCTCACCGGCAAGGATGTAGTCGAAGGCGGCATGAAGCACGACGACGAAGAATAAATTTTGTTGAAAGTTTTTATACCCCATAAGGACAGGGCTTGCCCCTGTCCGCTACTTCTCATTGCAAACAAAATCGAAGTAAAAACTTGGCTCTCCCTTTGGAGAGCTGTCACCGCAGGTGACTGAGAGGGCATCTCGGAGCAGTTAAATCAACCGCTTAAATAAACTGCGTTTAACCTCTCTTGCCGCCTACGGCAGAAAGAAAAAAACCGCCGCCGCACATGGCGGCAACGGTTATTTTTTATGCTTGATTTGTTACATCGGCTTACGCCACGCCGAGATATTCTTCAAGGCATTGATTCAATGCTTTCATTTTTTTTGCATCCTCAACGCCTACATATCTCCAGTGCCACGGCTCAAAGGTGATATTTGTAATATCCTGCTTATCCTTCGGATATCTCAGGATAAATCCGTAGTCTGCGGCGTGCTCGCAGAGCCAGGCATATTCCTTGGTGTTCTCAAAGCTCTCATATATCGAGAGAATGTCCATGCAAAGGCCTGCGTTATGCTCGCTCGTCTGAGGCGGCAGGATGATTTCGGATGCCATAACAGTGGCTTGCTTTTTACTGTAGCCCTGATTCATATAAAGATTTATACGTGCCTCAAAATTACGTTTCTGATGCGCTATCGAGCGGTAGCCCGAAAGGGGCGAGAGCTTGATTCCGTCCTCGAGTGCGGCGTTGTACATTGCTATATAGTGCGGAGCTACTCTGTAGTCGAGCAGGCCGTGATCATATGCGCCGTATATGTCAATGACGGTCTGCGCCGTTTTGACCGTGTAATCCTCGGGTAAGATATAGTCACGGTTGACAAGGGTGAGATACCACTTATCCTCGTCTATTTTTGTAACCTTGGGTGAAAATCCCGCATAAGCATAGGCATAGCTGCTCGAAGAGGTAGTTTCTTCTTTTTCCGTCGGCTTCTCTGTTGTTGTCTGCTCGGTCGTCTCGGTTTCCTCGGCGGTCGTGCTCTCGCTTGTCTGCTCGCCCGAGGTGCTTTCTTCGGCTTTCGGAGTCTTGTCTCCGGAGAACAGCTTGAGTGCGCCGTATACGCCTATAGTGGCAACAAGCAGTATCGCCAGCGCCGCCGCCAGAATTAGACGGATGTTTTTCTTCATTTATATTACCCTCTTTTAAGCCAAAAATATATTTGCTCTATCGAGTCAAATATATCACAATATAAAAGCCGTGTCAAATTCGGCAATACGAAACCTCTGAAGGGAGAAATTTTTATGAAAGCACAGGACAGTGTCAAAAACTATCCCTCCGCACTGCGTGAAATGACCAATTATTCGGTGCGTGGGATAAAGAAGGTTTGCAAGACCGCAGGTCCCAGAGCCTCGGGCAGTGAAAATGAGCTTAACGCTCAGAATATGATGGCAGAGGATCTCAAAACCTCTTGTGACAGCGTGAAGGTAGAGCCGTTTGAGGTTCATCCGGGGGCATTCCTCGGTTGGATACTCACCGATGCTATTATGATGATAGCCGCAATAGTTCTTTTCTTCTTCGGACTGAGCTATATTTCACTCGCTCTGAGTGTACTTTCGCTCATTTTTGCGATAGTCGAGTTCCTGCTGTATAAGAAGATGCTCGACCCGTTCTTCCCCAAAAAGACCTCGCACAATGTTATTGCCGTGAGAAAACCCAAGGGCGAAGTTAAGCGCCGTATAATTTTCTCGGGCCACAGTGACAGCGCAAATGAGTGGCGCTTCACCTATTACGGCGGCTCAAAGCTCTTAGTTCCCATTATCGGACTGAGCTTTGTCGGAATCCTGCTCGGCCTTGTTCTCAACATCTGGGCAATAGCCGTAGGCAACGGCTTCTCGCCTGCCGAAAGCGGTGTGCTCAATGTTATGAGATATGTCTTCCTCGCATGGATCCCCATTCTTTTTGTCGCACTTTTCTTTGAAGATAAGAAACGCCCCGTTATGGGTGCCAACGACAACCTGACAGGCTGCTACATTTCAATGGCAGTTGTCAAGTATATGCAGGAGCATGACATCCGTTTTGACAACACCGAGGTGTGGGTAGTTCTCACAGGTTCCGAGGAGGCAGGACTCAGAGGAGCAAAGGCGTTCTGCAAGGAGCACAAGGATGAGTTAAGCGATGTCGAGACCGTGTTTGTCGGCATAGACACGATCCGTGACTACGATTTCATGGCAATATATTCCCGTGACCTGACAGGTACGGTAAAGAACGATGAGAGTGCCTGTGCGCTTGTTAAGCAGGCAGCTCAGAACACCGGTATTGATATGCCCTACAAGAGTGTTTTCTTCGGCGCAACCGATGCCGCCGCTGTCACACAGGCTGGTATGAAAGCAGTTTCGATAGCCTCCATGGATCCCACTCCGGCACGCTATTACCACACAAGACTTGACACAGAGGATAATCTTGACGCTAAAACGATTGAAGCGATACTCGGTGTAGCACTTGAAACTGCATTCCTCTTTGACGAAAAGGGACTTTCGTAGAATTTGTTTGTATATTATGAACAAAACAGAGCCGTTTTTTTCAATGATTATAACAAAAATTCGGATTTAAATGAAGTTTGACTGTAATATTCCGAAATAATATGTTATAATAAATCAGTCTAAAGAAAAGCGGTCAAAGCAGATATTTTATCCGCTTAAAAATGAAAGGGGACTAAACCTTTATGAAGAAAAAGATTTATGCAATATGTGCGCTCCTGCTTGCATTCGCAATGCTCTTCTCCTTCGCTGCCTGCGATGCCGGCACACCGGAAGAGGAGGAGGAAACCACAGTCAAGGCAGCTACCGAGGCTCCCGAGGGCAAGGATGCAATGGTTGAATATTTCAACAGACTGATAAATTCCGTCAAGGTCAAGAAGCCTGCCGTCAAGAAGTCACAGAGCACCGAGAACGTGTCTGACTTCGTATGCGGAGTTGAGGACGGCGAGCGCAATTCAACCTTCGAGAAAGCTATCCCCACCCTCAAGAAGTATATTCTCAAGGGCGTAAAGGGTGCTTTTGAGGAGAGCAGAAATGCCGAAACAGAGTATGGTGCAGATATTAAAGATATCTTCCCCATCGCCGGTCAGGATTGGTCGAGCAAGCTCACAGCCGCAGAGGTTTCCGATGCAGTGCTTGAGGCAAACGAGGACAACAGCCAGCGCACGCTGACAATAACCATTGTTGAGCCGAGCGCAGATACAGTTGCAAAGGCATTCAATCCCCTTTCAGCGGAAAACAGAAAGGCCGCTGTTGAGGAGTTTAGAACAAAGCTTAACGGCTATATCAGCTTCACCGATATAGAGTCCATGACCTATACCGAGTGCAAGATAATCTGCGTTATCAACACAGAAGACGATACCATAGCTTCCGTTGAGTATATAACAAGCGAGAAGATAACGACCACAATCACCGGCGAAGGCACTCTTGCCGAGCTTGGTACTCTTCCCTGCTCTTTCGTCTATACATATGGCGAGAAGTATGAGTTGAATTGGGTCGATCCCTCAGTTACCACCACAGAGGCTGAGTAATAACAACTCAAAAGACCGTCCCCCGAGAGAAAAGGTTCTTTCGGGGGACTTTTTTAAAAATCTCCGAACGGAGGAAGAGCCATGTTTTCACGCATAAACAGTATGGGACTTTTCGGCATGGACAGCTACACCGTGCAGGTGGAAGCGGATCTTTCGCAGGGCCTGCCGAGATTTGATATAGTCGGTCTGCCCGATGCCGCAGTCAACGAGGCGAAGAACCGAGTGCGTTCCGCAATCAAAAATACGGGCTTTGCGTTCCCCGTGAGCCGAATTACGGTGAATCTCGCACCGGCAGATACGAGAAAAGAAGGCTCGGTCTATGATTTGCCGATACTTATAGCCCTGCTCAAAGCAGGAAAACAGATCGATTTCGAGCTGAACGACTGTGCTTTTATCGGTGAAGTGTCACTCGACGGACTCGTGAGGGGCGTGACCGGCGCACTGCCCATGGTTATAGCGGCGGCGAAAGAGGGCATAAAGACGGTTTTCGTGCCGGCGGAAAATGCGGCGGAAAGCTCCGTAGTCAAGGGCGTTGAAGTCATACCCGTGGAGACGGTTGAGGGTTTGATAAAGCATCTTCGGGGTGAAGAAACGATATCACCCGTGCGGTTCGACGATTTCAGAGACAGCTACGAGCCGTCGGCTTTTGCGCCTGACTTCAAGGATGTAAAGGGTCAGACGGAGGTAAAGCGAGCACTTGAGATAGCCGCCGCAGGCGGACACAATATCATCATGGTAGGGCCGCCCGGCTCGGGCAAGAGTATGCTCGCAAAGCGTTTGCCGTCAATTCTCCCCGATATGACATTTGAGGAGAGTCTCGAGACGACGAAGCTGTATTCCGTTGCAGGAGCCTTGCCCGACGGCGTATCACTGATGACACAGCGACCGTTTCGCTCTCCGCACCATACTGTCTCGCCTGCCGGACTTTCCGGCGGCGGCACGATTCCGCGTCCGGGTGAAATATCGCTTGCACACAACGGTGTGCTTTTCCTCGACGAGCTGCCCGAGTTTACTCGCCAGGCAATGGAGGTTCTCCGTCAGCCGATGGAGGACAGTAAGATAACGATATCGAGAGTGTCGGCATCGCTGTCATATCCCTGCTCGGCAATGATAGTCTGCGCCATGAACCCCTGTCCCTGCGGATATTACGGACACCCAACCCGTCAATGTACCTGCAATCAGCAGGCGGTGCAGAGATACCTTTCACGCCTCTCCGGGCCGCTGCTTGACCGACTTGATATACACATAGAAGTGCCGCCCGTTGAGTTCTCGAGCCTGTCCTCGACGAAAGAGGAGGAAAGTTCGGCTGATATAAGAAAGCGTGTCAATGCGGCAAGGGCGATACAGACCGAGCGACTGAAGGGAAGCGGTATCGCCTGCAACGCAAAAATGGATGCGGCACAGACCAAAAAATTCTGCCGACCGACTCAGGACGGCCTCATCCTGCTTGAAAGAGTATTTGAAAAGCTGGAGCTTTCTGCAAGAGCATATGACAAGATACTCAGAATCGCCCGAACGATAGCCGACCTTGATAACAGCGAGGTTGTCAACTCCGACCATATCGCACAGGCTGTCCAGTATCGCTCACTCGACAGAACGCTGTGGAGAAATGTGAAGTAAAACCGTGCTAATTTGGCATAAACAGAGTATTTAGGGTCGTGTATCGCAACTGATACACGACCCTTTTAATATGGAGCTTTTGCAAACTAACTACAAAGAATGATATATAAATCAAAGGCAAATCAGCCGCTTTCTCTCAAACAGCCGGCGTTGGTTGCTTTACTTGTCTTGTCTGCGTTGCCGACAGGGGGCAACCACAAGGGCTGTCTCTGTACGCTTGTTTCTCAATTCAAAAAAGTCGAAACAAAAACTTGGCTATCCCTTTGGGGAAGTTGTCTCGGAGTAGTTGAATCAATAAACTTAGATTTATTCACAAAAGTCAACCGAACTGTTCGGCACTTGCACCGTTGCAGGGCAATCTGCGGATACTTTACATATCCGCCGAAATATTCTATAATATTCGCACAAGGGGAGGTAAGCTAATGCCGAGAGAACCGGAGATCATAACGCAAATAACCGATACTGCCGACGTTTCTGTGCCGGAAGTGCGTGTCGGGTGTCGTGGGCTGATAGTGCAGGAGGGCAAAATTCTGCTCTCGCACGAGAAAAACCGTGGCACATACATGACCCCCGGCGGTGGACTTGAGCAGGGCGAAACGCTCGAGGAGTGTTGCCGCCGTGAGCTTTCCGAGGAGAGCGGATACATAGTCAATGTCGGTGATCTGCTTTTCACGGTGGATGAGTTTGTCGGCGGTCGAGAGTACCTCTCCCACTACTTTTTGTGCGAGATAATCGGAGAGTGCGAGCGTGTGCTCACTCCGTTTGAGCTTGAGGGCGGTCTTGAGCCGTGCCGGATGGAGCTTGATGAGGCGATAAAGCTCTTCTCGAACCGTGCCGACTGCGACCTGAATAAAGCGAGTATGTATATGCGTGAACACACCGTGCTGACGAGGCTTAAAAGGAAGTTGGCAGAAAGTAAATAGAATCAGAGCCGACCGATTTGCTTTTCGGTCGGCTCTGTTGTTGTATTATGCGTGCAATCGTCCGACGAATTATTACTTCCTTGATTTCCACCGTCGGACAGCAATCCGCAATACT
>CAYLQT010000003.1:127469-136138 GCA_964386035.1 uncultured Clostridium sp.
TATTATTGACATATTAAAAGCCCAAGCTCCGAGTTCTATACGCTCGATGCTTGGGTTAATTTATTATCTGTTGTTCATATAAAATGCGTGCTGATACGCTTTTCTTTTTCGGGCAGGCCGTATTTTTCTTTGCCCAGGGCGATACTCTTCATCAAAAACGCCATATTTCTTGCAAGCGTTCGCATGGTCTGCTTGCCCTCATCGTCTTTTTCGGCTTCGCCTTTTTGGCGGCCGTGAATACTGTTCCAATATTGGCTCGAGGCAACGGGCATACCCGAAATTGTGAAGAATTTGTTCAGCTCATCAAAGGTTGACGAGCAGCCGCCTCGCCTTGCACACGCAATGCTTGCGCCGACTTTCATGGTCTTGTCGAAGCCGGTGCTGTAAAACAGGCGGTCGAGGCAGGCGATGAGCGTGGCATTTGCCGAAGCAAAGTATACCGGACTTGCCACCACAAGGCCGTCCGCCTCCTCAAGCTTTGCGGCAAGCTCGTTTACAATATCGTCAAACACACATTTGCCGAGCGTCGAACAGCGGTTGCAGGCGATGCAGCCCCGAATATCTTTTTGCCCAATTTGAACAACCTCAAACTCAATGCCCTCGGCATTGAAAATCTTGCCCATTTCGTCAAGGGCAATGCTCGTGTTGCCGCCGAGACGGGGACTTCCGTTTATTGCAAGAACCTTCATATTTTTACACCTCTCATAAAATTTATATGTTTCAAAATCTGGAATATTTCTAATGGCGTGTGGTGAGCACGCAGCTTAATTAACCTGAACGAGATTTTCCGTTTTAAGCCCCTTTTCACTTTCTATCAGTTTCAGCTCGCCTGCCCGACAACGCACATTTACAAGCTCGGTGCGTTTAACGCCGAGCAATGAATCTGCTTCCTCGGCGGCGGTCAGATAGCTTGAGTTTGTATGATGGACAAAAATATAGTTTGCCTTTTTAACATATCCCATACGAGAAAAATATACCGTGATTTACTTTTTTTCATAACCGGATCTGTCTCCTTTGACACGATAAAGCTCACACAGATTCCGGTCAATCGCTCACAGCTCAATCAGGCTGTCCGTGAAATCCTTGACATAATATTTTATGTTTTTCACGCCCCTCGATATTATCGTGTGTCCCTCGGCTTCGAGCAGCCGCTTTTGCAGCTCGATTCCCTCGGGATATTTGGCGTTCAGCTCGCCGTCCGGCTTCAGGGTTCTCCAATACGGCGTTATGTCCGTGTCCCGTTGATAGCTTGCCCATGCGGCGATATTCACGAATATTCCGGCTGTCATCGGGTCGGTAAAATCGACGTTGTGGCATTTCGCCAGATGCTCACGCATTTGAGCCACTGTCAAAAGCTTGCCGAACGGAACTTTTTTCATCAATTCGTCATAAGCCTTAGGCGGTGCAAGCAACATTCTTGCTCCGCCGTATTTCTTTACCGTTTTCTCATCCGAGATAACCTGAGTTTTCGGCATATCCTTGCAGTTGTTGAGCATGGCGTTAAAATCTTTTTTATCCTCGTTTGCCATAATCACGCCTCCTTTCGTCTTGAAGCCGTTATCCATCTGTCAAGAAAGCTCATCTGCTCGTTCGTGTGGAACCAATGCTCTCCGCTCGGCATGACAGTAAGGCTTGCACCTGTTTCCCCAATGAACCGGCACACTGTTTCATATGGCACCAAGGTATCGTTTTCGCCGTATAAAACGCAGGTCGGGATATTCCAGCTTATCGGATTGCTTCGCACATAGCAAAGGTATTCCCATGACAGCGTTTCACCGAAGTCTGTGGCTATTTCACGCCTTTGCTCCAGCTCCTTTTCGCTCACATTCGCCCACAGCAGCATATCGCATATCAGCCTATCCATATCTACTACCGGAGAGATAAGAAACGCCCTGTCTATTTTTTTGTCCGCAAGCGAGGACAACGCAAAAAATGCGCCGATACTGTTTGCAATCAGGGTGACGGAAGCATATTTACGGCTTTGCAGATCGAAAAACGATGAAAACTCCGCCCTTGCGTCCCACGGTGTTTGAGCCTTGTAATCAAAGCCGACAACATCGCTTTCGGGAAAAAGTGAGACATAATGTGCGGCTTCTGCTGCACTGCCGCCCTTTCCATGTATATAGATAACCAAGTTCTTCATCAATTTTCAACCCCTATGTAAAGCTTATTAAAAATTACCGTCTGCTCTTTCATTGATATTTTTCCGACCTCATATCCGTAGTCCGCAAGCTCCTTTTGCATTTCAAAAAGGAGTGGTCTTTCGGCATACCGACAATGCCCTGTATATCTTCAAAGGTAAGCTTAAATGACGACTCTTGCCTGCTTTGTACAAAATCCCACAATCGTATTTGCTCATAGAGATGCCTCCCATGCCTCACCGTGTTTTCGTTGGAAGTCCGATTTATTTTATTATACAGCCGAGTTGAGCCAATTTCAATATTCGGACAGCTTCAAAAAAAGGCGAGTGAACAATTATATATTTTTTAAAACCGTTAGAGAAAAAGAGCTGTTATTTCGCATGAAAAGCGTTCGTATGTTAGATACACACGAAGAAACTATCGGGTTATCCGGTCATCTGCTCGCCGTTTCACGAAAAGAGGCGAAAACATGAACGTAACAATATCTGAGACAAAAGCATCGGAGCTTGTTCCGAACGCACTTGACGGCAGAAAATGGATGTATATTCCAAGAAACGCCGCCGATTGCTGTGAGGACACTGCTGCAGTTGAAGCCTTTGATGCCACTTTTCCTAAAAAGGAAAAGAAGTGGATGCCAAGCCAAGAGGAATTCTATATCTATAGTCATTCTTCGGTGGTAAGGTAAACGTAAAACGCCGCAGAGGAGTTTCAGCTCCTCTGCGGTCATTTATATATATTATTTATTTTGTACGAATACAAAATAGATATTAAAGAGGAAAACAACACCTTTCTTGTTACGTTTAATAAATCTTTGAAATGCAATTTTTACTTTTCAATAGATTATCACTTCAAAGCTTGTAATTCAGCAAGTGCCGCATAATGCTTTATGTCAAATTCTGCAGGTGCAATTTCCGAAAGCATCTTCACATGTTCAAGCTCCCATTTTTCCACTTCTTCCTCCGAAAGTGAAGCACCAATTCCACGGCAGGCCTTCATTCTTCCGTTCCAGCTTTCACGTGTAAAATGAACATTTAACCTGTATTCTTCATGATAAACTAAATCAAAATGCTCTTTATAGCATTCCGGAATGTGTATAGGATGTACCGTTTCTCCCGCGCCGCTCCAATGCGGACTGTATTTTAAAACAAGTTTTTCACTTTCTCCTGCTATCTTATCCTCATAAGGAAGCCATGCCATATATAAAATCAGCAATTTACCGTTATGCTTCAGCATTCTGTATAAATCGGGCATAACCTTTTCGTGATCAAAATACCAGAAACATTGGCAGGCTGTAATGACATCAAAAGAATTCGCCGGAAAATCTATGTTTTCAGTTGCAGTTGTGTAATAATCAATATTCATTTTTTCAGACAACTTTTTTGCCTGCTGAATTTGTTCTTCGGAAATATCAGTACCAATCCATTTCGCACCATATCTGTATAAATTTCTGGGTAAAACGCCTGTTCCCGTTCCCAAATCAAGTACGGTTTGACCTTCGATACACAGATTGCGACTTATGATTTTATCATAAAATTCTTGTGGATATATATCTCTGTATTGGGCATAATCTAAAGAAGTTCTACCCCAATCAAAAGCTTTTCCATTGTCTATTGTTTTATTTTTTATGAGCACAATTAAATCAGCCGCCATTTTCTATTTTCTAAGCAGATTATACCATAAAGGTTTGCTAACTGCAATACACTTGTTTGCGTTCTGTTAATTTCTTAATAAACAAATGCTATAATAACATAAAAAGTGCGGAAAGGCTATGTAGCTATGAAGAAAGTTAAACAATTCAAAAAGTGTCCTCAATGCGGGCGGCTCTATAACGATTTGAATATTGGGTCAGAGAAAGTAAAGAAAATATCTACAATGAAGCGTGCAACACATATGCACTTGTTCGGTTTTTTCGGAAAACTGCTGTTTCTCAATTTTGTTGTGAAAATTGCGGATACAAATGGTGATGTTATGAAAGAAGCTATATCAAAAAAGATTAAAGCAAATAAGAAAAGCTGTATATTATCGGGAATTGTCTTATTTGCAGTTATTGTTTATGTTCTGTTTCTAATAGTGATATCCCCACCAAAGTTAAGATTGAATGATTTTGATACGGAAAACGGAAAAATCGTTACCTTATGGCAGATGGGCATACCGACCAAAACCAACGATGAAATATGGGAATATGATAATTGCGGGATTAAATTTTACGGAATAAATGTAGTCAATATGACTTATGATATTTCCACGGGTAAATACTGTTTAATCGTAGAAGATTTGTACAAGGACGATGTGGAAGATGTTATTTCAAAGCATTGTGATTTTTTAGGATTTGATTATCTTACTGCTGAATACCGATACGATAACCTATATGTAACTTTAAGCTATGATGATGATTTTTGTTACATAAATATTGAATAAATGTAGTTAGGCGGGGAGCAATCCCCGCCTTGCTTGTTTCTGTATATAGTCCACCCATAGCCTGTGTGTGGGATAGTGGCATAGACTTTCTATTTTGATGTACCCGCCGCACAATTCGGTTGGTGTCCTACGCCGCCCATAGCAGAGGTTGTCAAGCTCCAATGCCAAGCGGACACCCTTTGTTCCGGCGCTCAGCAATCTACCCTCTATACATTCGGCAAACTTTACACACATATCTTTGGAATAGATACCACCGATACCGTATCCGCTGCTTGATATGATGAATATATCTATTTTCCCTTGCCTTGCAAGCGGTAAATGATATATCCAATATTCGTGTTTGTCGGGATACATAGCAAGGGTTTTACAGGCGTACCCTTTTGGTATCTGTAGCTTGCTTTTCCAATTTATTCCCACTCGCTCCCGAAAAAGATAACCTAAACAATTTTGTATAGGCGGTTTAGCTTGTGGTATCTCATACATCTGTATTATCCATAAAGTATGGACTATCAGATTTTTTGTTGCCATCGTGTTGCCACGCTGACAAGGATATTATATTTGATTTTATCTAAAAATTCAATACTTTTTCAAAAAGAAGGCAGAGAGAAGTTGCTTCCCCCTGCCATTTTCTTTATTTCCGTCTTTTGAAAGTGAAAGCAAAAACGAGTCCTAACGTAAGAACTAATATACTTATGCCTATTACAATCCAAGAGGATGCAGACATAGCGTTTTGTCCTTGCGGTTGCATTTGTCCGTTATTGCTTGGTCGAGTGTTTTCGTCGGGTCTTTGCATCTGACCGCCGAAATCGCCTTGCCAACCATTTTCACCATCAGGCAGTTCGGGTGGTGTGCCTCCTTGCATTTGTCCGCCACCGAAGCCGTCTTGGTTTCCGCCGGGCATTTGTCCACTCGGCATCTGTGGAACTTGACTATTGGATGAGGTATCATTTTCTGTAGCATCTGATTCTCCCGAAGGTGTTTTATCGGTTGATTCCGTGCTGTTCTCGTTGGCATCGGTCTGCGGTTTTTGAGTATTGCCGTTAAGCTTATCCTTACCGCCACCCATCGTGTTGTTCATAGAACCCATATCATTGATTTGGATATCTCCGGCATCTATAAGGGTATCGTTCTTTTGCGTGTCGGAGGTAGAACCGATGGTTCCGTCAAGTTGAGCACTCACGCTCTGGGCACGAAGCAAACAGAATTCCTTAAGGGTTGTAATGGCTTTTTCAAATTCTTCATAAGTGCAGAACTTGGTAGGATCCTTTTCGACATATGGAGAAATCATTGCATTGATGTTGTCTATCATCTCTGAGAAAGAACCGCTATCGAAATAGGTCGCAATAAATTCCGAGAAATATTTATGATACAGTTCGGTGTATTCTTCGTTTTCGAAGATCCAAGCAATCATCGGTCTGTCTTCAGCGTTGCCGCCAGACACGGGAGAATCAATAGGATAGTTTACAAGGCTCGTAGCACCGCCCATTGATTGAAATCCGCCGAAAGCAAGGTTGTAATCCCAAGGAAGCATCTGCATCTGACCGTCTTTTTCATAGAGATAATAGTTATGAATCATTGAGCCTGTATAGCTATCAAAATTCAAAACAAAATTATGCACTACAAAATAACGGATGACAGCATCAATATCAACCACGTTTTCAAGATCTTCTCCATTACTGAGTTTCTTTAGTGCTTTAATCAAGCGGATTTTGTCGCTGTCGGTAATGTCGGTTTTAGCACTATCAAAGATATTGGCATAGCTTTCAATTTCATCGTCAATATATTTGAGCAATACATCGTCGCTGCCGTTGGTCATGCCGCCTTTATCTCCGCCCTGCATATTTCCGTCAGGTCTTTGTCCGCCCATTTCGGGAACAGTACCGTCTTGCTGCGTCTGACCGTTAGCATCCGATGTAGAACCGTCGGTGATTGCTTCGTTATCAAGAGGTGTCATACCACCCTGCATGCCACCTGCATCGGGATCTGTCATCGTTTCGCCGTTTGGCAGTTCGGGAGGATTTGAGCCGCCTTGCATCTCTCCACCAAACATACCGCCGTTTCCATTCGGACGCTGTCCGCCCATACCACCGGGCATTTGATTATTGGTATTTGCCTCTTGGTTACCGTTCGGCTTTTGCGGAATCGTATTGTTGTTTTGAGTTTGGTTATCGTTTTGACTGCTGTTAGTATCCGTGTTTTCCGATTCGGAATCATTAAGGAACTCATCCATATCGAATTTTTCGCCGTTGCCACGACCGCCACCCATATTCATACTGTCAGGTTTATAAAGTTCACCGTAATCCTTACCATAATTACGCTGAAGGAAAGCTTCTTCCAAGCCTTCTACCGCAAGATAAAGACCCCAATCTTCACCGTTTACCGTAATATATGCATAACTGCAAAGAGAAGAAGCAACACCCATTTCGTTCATCATCTGATAGGTCAGATAATCCTTCATATAGGTGTTATCCTGAATGATATTGTTCAGGCACAATTTATCAAGTCCGTAGTAGGTGTTGGTACTGTCGTAATGGTCAAACTCAATTTTGTAACTGTAACGGTCGTTATTTACCTGACTAAGCGAGGTGTTACCTTTGCCACGAATAGCAACATTCTTATATGCTTCATTGTCGATCACGACGGTACAAGCATAATATTCCTCGCTTTTGCAGTTAGCGGTAAACTCATCCCAATCGTCCATAATAATATTGATGGTATGAACCTTGGATGTGTCAAACAGCGTTTTTTCGTATCCCATTACGGTTGAGACTTTTTGAACTCCGAAATGCTCAGCGTTCATAAAAATCACCGTTAAAATCAGCGTGAAGGCAAGGACAACACAGCAAATTTTATCAAAATGCTTGTGTGTTGACATAGTGTACCTCCTTAACCCATATACTCGCCGTTATAGCTTACAAGAACTGCACTGTTTACGCCGGGTATAGTGCTCAGAGCATTGATAAAATCGGTATTATCGTTTACCATACGGATTTCAAGATTCAGTTCAATCAGACCCTTGGTTGCTGTCTTGCTCTTAACAACGCATTTTTGAACGTTGCCTTTGAGGAAATCGACCGCTTTCTTTTCGGTCATAGCATCGGCACAGGAAAGAACAACGATATACGGATTGCAGTGAGATTTCTTGTTTACAAATACAAGAAGGATTGCACCGATGATAACGCTGCCGATTACTGCAAGAGGAATCATACCTGCTGCCAAAACGATACCGACTGCGATTGCCCAGAAAAGAAACGCAATGTCGAGAGGTTCTTTAATAGCGGTACGGAAACGAACGATAGAGAGTGCACCGACCATACCGAGAGACAGAACCACGTTAGATGTTACTGCAAGAATAACAACTGTGGTGATCATCGTGAGGGCAACAAGGGTCGTGCCGAAACTGGAGGAATACATAACGCCCTGATAGGTCTTTTTATATACGAGAAAAATAAACATACCGATGCCGAAAGCCAGCACCAAAGCGATTGCCATATCGAGAATGCTCACGCTTGCGATATTCTCCAGAAAACTTGATTTGAAAATGTCATTGAAAGTCATAATACTTACTCCTTATAATTTTATTATTTTAGCCGTAAATTCTGCAAACGGCATATTTGGAAAATGCGCCCACTCGGCAATTGGGAAGCTGCACGGCATCCCGAATGATGTCGGGTAAATACTCATCCCATTTCACTTCAAGGATAATGGGGGCATCGCCTGCAGGCACCGTAACACAGTCGGGGTTCAAAAAGTCCGTGCAATTCATTCCCGTGCGAATGTTATAGTCAAGTGTCACTCTGACATTACCAGGCGCAAACACAAAGGGTTCTCTTAAATAATCCACAATGGTTTTAGGCCGCAGTCCTTGGCTCATCATTTTACTATATAACTCCTGAACCAAGGGGACACCACTATCTACCATCCAAGCATAGTCGCCGTTTGCAATCGCCTGTGCCTGTTCTTTGGTAAGCGCCACGCTGTCCTTCAGGCATAAGCCGTTCACCTTGCTTTTCTTCTCTAAATGAATCAAGGATGTGTCGTTGTTATAATAGCGGATACGGAACTTTTCACGGATATTCACACCGTCAACCTTTTCTCTCAGTGCCTTAT